>JAVBRU010000027.1:0-12531 GCA_031547595.1 Eubacteriales bacterium | reverse complement strand
TTGAAAGGAGCCTTTTATGGCATTCTACAAGGACGCGAAACCCAAGAAAACCACCCGCGCAGATCATCTGAACTCTCACAGCAGCTGGGAAGACGAAGGTGCGCGTTATCGTAAGAGCACTTCCGGCGCACAGGGCGACCGGCCCTACGGCAACAAGCCCCAGGGCGACCGCCCCTATGGAAACAAGCCCCAGGGCGACCGCCCCTACGGCAATAAACCCCAGGGCGACCGCCCCTATGGAAACAAACCCCAGGGCGACCGCCCCTACGGAAATAAACCCCAGGGCGAACGCCCCTACGGCCGTCCCGCAGGCGACAAGCCTCAGTATGGCCGCCCTGCTGGCGGCAGGCCCCAGGCCGAGCGCACCTTTGACAGCAAGCCTGCCGTAGAGCGCGATGCCCGCAGCTTCGCCCCGCCCGTGAGCCAGCCAGCTCCCGCGCGCCCTGTGTATGATACGGACGATACCCGTTTGTTCGACGGCCCGCCCGAAAATCTGCTCTCCGGCCGCAACCCCATCCGCGAAGCGCTGAAGGCTGGCCGCGACATCGAAAAGATGCTGGTTGCCAGAGGTGATCTGTCCGGCTCCGCCAAAGAGATCATCGCCATGGCGCGCGAAAAGCACGTCCCCGTGCAGGTGGTGGAGCGCACGCGTCTGGACGAAATCACCCACAACCACCAGGGCATGCTGGCCTTTGCCTCTGCCTACCGCTATTATGATGTGGACGATATGCTAGCCGATGCCAAGGAAAAGGGCGAAGCACCCTTCCTGGTCATCCTCGATGGCGTGACCGATCCGCACAACCTCGGTGCCGTCATCCGCTCCGCCGCATGCGTGGGTGCACATGGCGTCATCGTGCCCGAGCGCCGCGCCGTTGGCCTCACCCCTGCCGCCGTCAAGGCCTCCGCAGGCGCGATTGAGACCGTCAAGGTCGCACGCGTCACCAACCTCACCCGCACATTGGAAGAGCTGAAAGCCCAGAACATCTGGATTTATGCCGCCGACATGCAGGGCGAAGACTTCCGCAAAGTCAACTTCTCCGGTGCCGTGGCGCTGGTGGTGGGTGCGGAAGGCGAGGGAATTTCCCGCCTGGTGCTGGACAATTGCGATTACCGCGTCACGCTGCCCATGCGCGGCGGCGTAGGCTCGCTCAACGCATCCGTCGCGGCTGGCGTATTGATGTACGCCGTGATGTCTGGCCGCTAAATTATCTACTACTCGGAGGTGCTTATGACTGATCCTTCCCTCTTTGACGATGCGCAGGAATACGAGGCCTTCTTGTCCATGACGGACGAGGAGGTTGTCGCGCTGGCGCAGTCAGGCGATGGTCAGGCGCTTGCCTTCCTGCTGGACAAATATAAGAACTTTGTGCGTTCCAAAGCCCGCAGCTATTTTCTGATTGGTGCCGACCACGAGGACATTGTGCAGGAAGGCATGATTGGCCTGTACAAAGCCATCCGGGATTTCAAGCCCGCACGGCTTACTTCCTTTCGCGCCTTTGCGGAGCTTTGCGTCAAGCGCCAGATCATCACCGCCATTAAAACCGCCACGCGGCAAAAGCATTTCCCGCTCAACAGCTATGTATCGCTCAACAAACCCCTCTATGATGAGGAATCCGACCGCACGCTGCTGGATGTGATCGAGGGCCGCGTTACCAATCCCGAGGATCTCTACATCAGCCAGGAAGACTTTGGCCACATCCAAACCAAGATCGACCAGCTGCTGTCCGAGCTTGAACAGCAGGTGCTGGCCGCGTTCCTCGATGGCAAGAGCTATCAGGAGATTGCAGAGCTTCTTGGCCGGCATGTCAAATCCATCGATAACGCCCTGCAGCGCATCAAACGCAAGGTGTTCAAGTTCCTGGAGGATAACGGGAGCAACCCGCCGGGGAAGTAAGAACGGTACGGAGTAAGAACGCTGGGGCTCTGCCCCAGACCCCGCAAGGGGAATCATTCCCCTTGACCTCACTTCTGTATTCATTCATGATGATTGAGTGATTGCGCGGGTGGAAAAAGGCTGGGCTGACCCACGGAATGCAAGCATTCCCCCGGTCAGCCCAGCCTTTTTGTTATCTTTTATGAGATAATGAATTACCTTTCTTCGTGAATGATCTCGCTATTATGCATGAATACTTCTGCCATCAGCATGGTGCCAAATTTCAGCCCGTAGGTAAACATGTCGTACTCAATGATTTCTTCCATTTCACCTTGCGCGTCACAGTATTTTTCAAACGTTTCCTTCCCCGTTTCATTCAGCATGGCCATCAGGCTGTCCAGATGCCTGGCTTTCAGCTTTGCGGCCTGCATGAAGGGTGTATCCTGTCCGTAGATTTTCACGTATGGATTGATCCTGCCAAAGAATAATTCTTCAATAACACTTCGCATATAGTAATCCCTTTCTTGTTTCAATGTGGTTTAATAAGCAATGCTTGAAAGAAAGTGCAGCGCATGCTATAATATTTACGCTGTAGCTGTCTTTGGCAGTTGCTGGTATTGGAAGTGGTGAGTATCCCGCAAAGAAAGACACCACTTCCTCTTATTTTTTTTGGAGCTTTTCATCCATCAAATCGATCCCTTGCCTGATGATTTCCGAACGGTTGGAGTTGAGTTTTTTTACTACATCATCTAGCTTGGCCAACGTAATCTTATCAACCCTTACCCGCAACATAGTATCTTTCGGATTCTCTGGATGCGGCCCCGGCTTCAGCCTTGCTACCAAATAATCACCTCCTATTTGTAGCAACGAGTTCATTATAATCTTGTTGCTACAAGTTGTCAATAGGTATATAGAAGTTTGATTTCTATCCTGTTTTCAGTAGGGTCCCTTTTCTTTTTCAAATGCTTGAAAAGGGAATGCAGCGCATGCTATAATATTTACGCTGCATTTGCCTTAGGGCATTTGTCGGTGGAGAAGTGGCGTAATTCGTTTGCCAGCGAACGCCACTTCTCTTTATTTTTTACTAAGAACGAGAATCCCATCCCGTAAACCCTGTGGGCGTGATACACCTTTCAGCTTGCAGTATTCATCCAGCAAGCGCAGTTCATCTTCTGTAAGCCGCACATCCACCCGCAATGTTTTAGGGTTTTCCGATACGGGACGCCCTCGCCTCTTTTGTGGCATGTTCACCTCCCTCTTTGCCAGCAATCACATTATAATTAACTACCGCCAATATGTCAATCATTAGTTTACCGCCAATATATAATACCTGCGCCTGCATTTCTTTTTTAGATTATTAAAAGTTTGTGAAAAGTTCCGAAATTGCTTGATTTTTTACAAAACCTATTCTACAATGTTATTTGGGGCAATAAGCCACATTTTTGCAAGCACTGCATTGCAGCCCTGTGGTGAAGCACCCCATGCAACATTTCTAAAAAAAGAGGTTATAGACAAAATGACAGAACTCAAGCTCAATCAGTATGGGATCAAAGGAACCACAGAAATCGTACACAACCCTTCTTACGATACGCTGTTCGTGGAAGAGACAAAGCCCGATCTGGAGGGCTTTGAAAAAGGTCAAGTCAGCGAGCTGGGCGCGGTCAACGTCATGACCGGCATCTACACCGGCCGTTCCCCTAAAGACAAGTTCATTGTCATGGATGAAACCACAAAGGATACCGTGTGGTGGACCTCCAAAGAATTCTCAAACGATAACAAGCCTGTGACCACTGAAGCATGGAAAACATTAAAGAATATCGCCATGGAAGAGCTTTCCGAAAAGAAACTCTTTGTTGTTGATGCCTTCTGCGGCACCAATGCCGATACCCGCATGGCAATCCGCTTCATCATGGAAGTTGCATGGCAGGCACACTTCGTTACCAACATGTTTATTAAGCCAACCGAAGAAGAACTCAAGAACTTTGAGCCGGACTTTGTGGTTTACAACGCCTCCAAGGCAAAGGTTGAGAACTACAAGGAACTGGGCCTCAACTCCGAAACCGCAGTCGTGTTCAACCTGACCGAGCGCGAATCCGTTATCATCAATACATGGTACGGCGGAGAAATGAAGAAGGGTATCTTCTCCATGATGAACTACTACCTGCCGCTGCGTGGCATCGCTTCGATGCACTGCTCAGCCAACACCGATATGGATAACAAGAACACCGCTTTGTTCTTTGGCCTTTCCGGCACCGGTAAGACCACCCTGTCCACCGACCCGAAGCGTTTGCTGATCGGCGATGACGAGCATGGCTGGGATGACAACGGTGTGTTCAACTTTGAAGGTGGCTGCTACGCCAAGGTTATTAACCTTGACAAGGATTCCGAGCCCGACATCTATCGCGCGATCCGCCGCGATGCTCTCTTGGAAAACGTTACGGTTGCGCAGGACGGTACCATCGATTTTGATGACGACTCCGTTACCGAAAACACCCGTGTCTCCTACCCGATTGACCACATCGAAAAGATCGTGAAGCCCGTTTCTGCAGGTCCCGATGCTAAGCACGTTATCTTCCTGTCTGCTGACGCGTTTGGCGTACTGCCCCCCGTTTCCATCTTGACACCTGATCAGGCAAAGTACTACTTCCTCTCCGGCTTCACCTCGAAACTTGCGGGCACCGAGCGCGGCATCACCGAGCCGACCCCCACCTTCTCCTCCTGCTTTGGTCAGCCGTTCCTGGAACTGCACCCGACCAAGTATGCAGAAGAACTGGTCAAGAAGATGGAAAAGAGCGGTGCGAAGGCCTATATGGTCAACACAGGTTGGAATGGTTCCGGCAAGCGTATTTCCATTAAGGATACCCGCGGCATCATCGACGCGATCCTGAGTGGCGATATCCTGAACGCCCCGACCAAGAAGGTTGCTTACTTCGATCTGGAAGTGCCCACCATGCTTCCCGGCGTTGATTCCAAGATTCTGGATCCTCGCGACACCTATGCCGATCCCACCGAATGGGAAACCAAAGCACAAGATTTGGCATCCCGCTTTGTGAAAAACTTTGTAAAGTTCACCGGAAACGATGCCGGCAAGGCACTTGTTGCCGCCGGTCCGCAGCTGTAATCTATCCATATAAACAAAGGCGCTTGAGAAATCAAGCGCCTTTGTTTATCGGTTCTATGCTAAACATTTGAGTAGAGCCAAATAAAAAGAAATATTTTGCGCTATTTCATAAAATAATCCTCAAAACAGCGTTCTTTCATATTAAATGATGCAACTTACTTGTTGTTTTCTTTCCATGCGGCAAGCTCCATAAACTTAGAAAGTGGCAGTGTTTCCCCACGCGCGGCCAGCGGCACACCGCAGGCAGTCAGCCATTGCTGCGCCACCTCCCGCGATACCGCAAAGGCAGTCATCAGGTTGTTGAGCAGTGTTTTGCGGCGCATGGCAAATGCGGCAGTGGCAACCCGCAGGGTCATCGCATCATCGCAGGCAATATCCCCGCTGCAGTCGCGCTTTGGCATCACCACAAACGCGCTGTCCACCTTGGGTGGTGGAGTAAAGCACGCCGCAGGCACGTCCAGCGCAATGCGCGGTGTGGTATACAGCTGCGAGCGCACTGCCAGCATGCCGTATTCCTTGCCGCCAGGCGTGGCCAGTATACGCTCTGCCGCTTCTTTTTGCACCATCACATTGATGGACAAAATGGGCAGCTTGGAGGACAGCAGCATCACCATCAAATCGGTGGTCAGATAGTACGGAATATTGGCCACCACATGGAAAGCGCCAAGCCCCGCTGTGATCTGCGGCAGATTGACGCGCATCACATCCCCTTCCACCAACGTGACGTTGGGGTAGCGAAGCAACGTCACCCGCAGGATGGGGATGAGGTCGTGATCGATCTCCAGCGCCACCACTTGCTTGCAGCGCCTGCCCAGCACAGCGGTCATGCCGCCTGCGCCTGCGCCGATCTCCAGCACAGTATCGCTTTCGCCCACACCTGCGGCATCCACCAGCTGCTCAAACAGCGCGTCGTCGGTGATAAAATTCTGCCCCAGGCTGTGCTTGTGGTGATAGCCCTGTTGTTTTTTCATGAAAGCTCCTTGCATTTTGCGATATATGCGGCCGCGTCCGCCGCAGTGAACAGCGCCGTGCCCATCACCAGCATGGTCGCGCCCGCCTCGGCCAGCAGGCGTGCATTTTGCAGCCCAACGCCCCCGTCCACCAGGATTTCTCCTGTAAAGCCCTGCTCACGCAGCTTGCAGATTTTTTCCACCTGCTGCGGCATAAACGTCTGCCCGCCAAACCCCGGCTCCACCGTCATAATCAGCACCCTGGCCATTTGTGAAAGTACCGGGTACAATACCTCCACCGGCGTACCGGGCTTCACAGACGCGCCGGGAAACACCCGAAGCTCCCGCAGCCTTCGCATATCCCCCGCCAAATCGCCGGACACCTCGGCATGCAGCGTGATCGCACTTGCGCCGCCTTCTGCAAACGCCCCGGCATAGCGAAGCGGCTCGTCCATCATCAAATGCACATCCAGATGCATATCCGGAAATGCCGCATGTACCGCCTTGCACAGCGCGGGGCTGAAACTGAGGTTTGGCACAAAGTGCGCATCCATGATGTCCAGATGCAGCCCATCCGCCCCGGCTGCCAGCATTCTTTCAATATCACGGTGCATATGGAGGGCGTCTGCAGCCAACAGCGATGGCAAAATCTTAATCATAGCGCTCCTTCCAGGCCTGCCTGTACTGGGCAAGCAGCAGCTGATAGCGTTTCATACGTTCCTTGGCAATCCGCCCGTCCTGCACCGCCGCTTTGACGGCGCAGCCCGGCTCGCTATCATGATAACAGGGCGAAAATCGACACTGCCCCCGATACGGCTCAAACTCCGGATAATCGTCCATCAGCAGCACGGGATCAAACAAATCTTCTAGCTCCAGCAGGCTGAAGCCTGGCGTGTCAAAAACCGCCAGGCCGTTTAGGAAAAACAGCTCGCAGTGGCGCGTGGTGTTCTTGCCGCGCAGGATTTTGGGACTGATCTCGCCCGTTTGCAGCCCCAGGCTGAACAGGGTATTGATCAGCGTGGATTTTCCCACGCCCGATTGCCCCAGAAAGCACGTCCGCTGGCCGATCATCTGGCCCTGCAGCGCGTCCAGACCCTCGCCATTTTGTGCGCTGACGGGCAGCACAGCCACATCCGCACCCTGATAATCGCTTTGCACAAAGGTCTGCACTGCCTGCCCGGCATCCATGTCGCATTTATTGACCACCAGCACGGCGCGGATGCGCTGCCGGTGCGCTGCCATCAATAGCTTATCCACCAGCAGATAATCCGGCGCGGGATGCGGCGCAATCACAATCGCCAACAGCGTCACATTGGCCACCGGTGGGCGCAAACACTGGTTATCGCGGGGCAAAATTTCCTCCAGCCAGCCCTGCTCCTCCCCCACCTCGCCCATGGAGAACATCACGTTGTCCCCCACCATCGGGGTCAGGCGCAGGCGGCGGAATTTCTTCTTCGCGCGGGTAATGAACTCCTCGCCCTCCACGGTTCGCACGGTGTAAAAGCTGCCAATGCCACGAACGATAATGCCCTGATTCATGGCGTGCTCGTCCCTTCCGGCGCGGGCGTGGCCGTTGGCGCCAGCACATACACCGCCAGCTCCACCATCGTTTGCTGCATCACCTGTTCGCCGACCTTATACTCTTTCGACTGGCTGTCCTTAAACAGCTGCGCTGCCACCAGGC
The DNA here is from genome assembly GCA_031547595.1 of Eubacteriales bacterium. Taxonomy (GTDB): domain Bacteria; phylum Bacillota; class Clostridia; order Christensenellales; family Aristaeellaceae; genus JAVBRU01. The sequence continues at coordinate 4,903 of JAVBRU010000027.1, read as the reverse complement.
CTGCCATTGCCGGGTCCGCAATCTCAATATTCTTCCGCTCGGATAAAATCAGGTTTTCCTGGTCGATAAACTTCATCGCATCTTCGATCTTCTGGTTGACAAGGTTCGGCACCGTCACGCAACCGCCGCTGAGCGTCACCTTCACAATCCCGCCCACCGACAGCTTTTCGTTGTACAGAGGGGATTGAGAAAGCACCGTGCCATAGGCTTCGGCAGACAGCACGCGATCCGGCAGTGCCAGCAGGGTCAGCCCCACTTTTTCTACCACCAGGCGGGCATCGGCCTCCAGCATGCCGGTAATGGCAGGGACGGATTGCTCGCTGGGGCCGCTGGACACCGTCAGCAAAATGGTGTCGTTTTTCTTCATCACGGTTTCGTATTCGGGGGTTTGCAGTATCACAATGCCAAGCGGCACCACATCGTCGCTCACCCGTACCACCTGGGGCTTGAGCTGCGCACGCTTAGCCAGGCGAATGGCGTTGTCCTCCGTTTCGCCCACCAGGTATGGCGCAGAGGTGGTATTGATGATCTGGTCATAGATCATCACCGCGCCGCGCCCCAGCGCAAACATCACCAGCGCGGCCAGCGCCAGCACGGCCAGCCAACGCCCCACCGGCACATTTCTTTTCACCTTGGGGTGACGCCCGGTTTGCTGCGATGCGCCCACCTGCGCTATACCCGGGATCGGCTTATCCTGGCTGCGGCCCATCCACTCGCCGTCCGGCTCGTGCAGCGCGCGGTGCAAATCCTGCGCCATCTCCAGCGCGCTTTGATAGCGGTGCTCGGGCTTGACCTCCATCGCCTTCATCACCACCCGCTCCATCGCGTGGGGAATGCCTTCCTTCAGTTCGCTGACCGGCCTGGCCTTGCCGCTCAAATGCTGCAGGGCGATCACCACCGGCGTTTCCCCATCAAAGGGCACAACACCGGTCAGCATTTCATAAAGCACCACGCCCACGCTGTACAGGTCGCTGGCGCTGCTCACATCCTCGCCCCGCGCCTGCTCCGGCGAAAAATAGTGCACGGAGCCCATCACGCTGTCCGCCTTGGATATCGTGTTGCTGCCCGCCACCCGCGCAATGCCAAAGTCCGCCACCTTCACATGGCCTTCGGAGTGCACCAGGATGTTCTGCGGCTTGATATCGCGGTGAATGATGCCGTTGTTGTGCGCATGCTGCAGCGCGGATAATATGCGGATGGCGATCTGCGCCGCAATGGGCGGCGGCAAAGCGCCCTTCTCTTCCAGCACTTCTTTGAGCGTCTTGCCCTTCACATACTCCATCACCAGGTACTGATAGCTGCCGTCTTTGCCAACATCCAGCAGGTTCACGATGTTGTGATGGCTCATCTTGCTGGCGGTTGTCGCCTCCCTCTGGAAACGCGCCAGAAACTCCACGTCCTCATTAAACTCCGGCCGCAGGATTTTGACCGCCACCGAATGCCCGGTGCGCAGGTCAATCGCGCGGTATACCAGCGCCATACCGCCCTTGCCCACAAACTCTTTCAGCTCGTAGCGCCCATCCAGCACAGTGCCTATCGTCATAGCGGCACCTCCGCGAGCAGCAGCGTCACATTATCGCGCCCGCCGCCCTCCAGCGCCAGCTGCAGCAGCCTGTCCGATGCTTCCTCCATCGGCAGGCGCTTCAGCGTCAGCTCAATCTGCTCGTCCGGCACATGCTCTGTCAAACCGTCCGAGCAGATCAAAAACAGATCGCCCTTTCGCTTTTCCACCTCCACCACGTCCACCACGATGTTCTGGCTGGTGCCAATGGCGCGCGTAATGATGTTGCGGTAGGGATGCTTGCTGGCCTGCGCGGGGGTAATGAGTCCGCTTCGTACCATCTCGCCTACCATGGAATGGTCGCTCGTCAGCTGGGTCAGCTTTCCATCCCGCTGCAAATACGCGCGGCTGTCGCCCACATGCCCCAGCAGAAGACGTCCTTCCTCGTCGTCCCACAGCAGCGTCAGGGTGGTGCCCATGCCGCGCAGGTCTTCACTTTTCATCTGCTCTTCAAATACCAGCTGGTTCACCTCTTCGATTGCGGCGCGCAGCATTTGCTCGTCCGGCGGTGCGCCTTCCAGCACGCGCGCCACCAGCAGCACCGTCATGCGGCTTGCCACATCCCCGGCCTTGTGCCCGCCCATGCCGTCTGCCACGCCATACAGGCTGTAGCGGCCCTCCTGCTGCAACACGGAATCCTGATTCATAACGCGCACATTGCCCTGGTGCGTCCTGGTTACGACTTTCATCTCCGTGCCTCCTCCAACCGTTTTTTGCGCAGCTGCCCGCAAGCACCCTCAATATCATCGCCCATTTCCCGTCTGCGTGTGGCCGAAATGTGCAGCGCCTCCAGGGTTTTCAAAAACTCCCGCACCTGTGTCTCGCTCACGCCATACAAATCCCGTTCCTTCACGGTGTTGAGCGGAATCACATTCACATGGCACTGCATACCGCGAAGGCGGGCGGCCAGCTGCTGCGCGCACGCGGTGGACGCATTGATGCCATCCATCAGCGCATACTCGATCACCACGCGGCGGCCGGTCTTGTCTATATAGTATTTACAGGCATCCAATGTTTCATCAATAGAATAACGCTGCGCAATGGGCATCACGCGCTGCCTGATATCGTCATTTGGCGCGTGCAAAGACAGCGACAGCGTGACGGGCAGCCCCTCCAGCGCAAAGCGCCGCATCTGCGGCACCAGGCCGCAGGTGCTCAGCGATATATGTCGAAGGCCAATGTTCAGGCCCTTTTCGTGGCTCACCAGCCGCAAAAAACGCACCGTGTTGTCGTAGTTATCCAGCGGCTCTCCGCTGCCCATCAGCACGATGTTGTGGACGCGCTCGCCCGCCAGTGCTGCATTGGCGCACTGCACCTGCCCCAGCATTTCCGCTGCGGTGAGGTTTCGGACGCACCCATCCAGCGTGCTGGCGCAAAAACGGCAGCCCATTTTGCACCCCACCTGCGTGGAGATGCACAGCGTGCTGCCGTGGTGATAGCGCATCAGCACGCCCTCCACGCAGTCGCCACCCGGCAGCGCAAACAGCATTTTTTGTGTGCCATCCAGTGCGGATACCTGTTTTTCCAGCACGGTAACGGGCTGGTCGATGGCGTCCGCCTTCAGTTTTTCACGCAAGGTGGCGGGCAAATTGAGCATTTGATCAAACCTCGCGCCCTGATGCAGCCACGCAAAAAGCTGATCGGCGCGGAAAGGCTTTTCCCCCATCGCCGTCAGATAGGCTTTCAGTTCGTCCAGGTACAACCCCATGACTTCTGTCATTTGCCCGCTCCTGTAATCATTTTACTTTTTTCATTCGTGCGATAAAGAAGCCTTCCACGCCGTCCCGGTGCGGCAGCAGCTGCAGGCCGTATTCGCCCGCCTCGGCGCGGAACCGCTCCTCCATGCTGGCGGGCAAACTCGCCAACACAAACTCCGGATGATCAAGAAGGAACCGCTTCACCTGCTCTGTATTCTCTTCCGGCAAAAAACTGCATGTAGAGTATACAAACGTGCCGCCGCGCTTCACGTATTGGCTGCAGGTGTCCATCAGCTGGCGCTGAAGCGCCACCAGCTCTTCAATCGACTGCTCCGTCACGCGGTGCTTGATGTCCGGCTTGTTGTCCATCACGCCAAGGCCGCTGCACGGCGCATCCAGCAGCACTGCGTCCAGCATGCCAATCAGGTCTTCCTTCAGCTGCGTGGCATCGCGCACAGCGGGACGGATATTATCCAGCCGCAGGCGCTTCATCATCGCACGGATCAGCGCCACCCGGTGCTCGTGCAAATCCCACGCGTACACGCGGCCGGTGCCCTGCAGTGTTTCGGCAATATAAGCCGTTTTGCCGCCCGGCGCAGCGCAGCAGTCCAGCACCTGCATGCCCCGGCGCACATCCAACGCCTGCGCGGCCAGCATACTGCTCTCGCCCTGGATGGAAAACTTGCCCGCCAGGTAATCCAAATCGCGGGCGATTTCTGATGCCTCGCGCACGCGGTAGGCATGGGGGATGCTGCCCGGCGTCACATCCCACACTTTTTTCTCCAATAGCTCTTCCAGCTGCGCGTCCGTCAACTGCATCATGTTGGGGCGCAGTGTCATAAAGTGCTTGTCGGTGCGGAAAGCGCAGATTTCCTTGGCGGTTTCCTCGCCATAGGCAGCGATCAGCTTTTCGCACAGCCACAGGGGCACAGAGAACATCACAGACAGATAATGCGCGCCTTCCTCGGGCTTTGGCCATTCAATCTCGTCAATCTGGCGGATGAGGTTGCGCAGCACGCCGTTCACAAGGCCGGTCAGCCCTTCCGCACCAATCGTACGGGTCAGCTTCACCGCTTCGTTGACGGCAGCACTGTCCGGCACCTTGTCCTGGAACAAAATCTGGCTGGCGCTGATGCGCAAAATATCGCGCACACGCGGGGGCAGCGATTCGCTCTCTTGCAAAAACTTGTTCAGTGCAAAATCAATGCGCGTCAGGTTTTCCAGCGTCAAGTACACAATGCTGGTGCACAGGCGCTTATCCAACTGGGAGAGGTTGGCGGCGCGAAGCGTGTCGTCAATAGACATGGACGCAAACGCGTCCTCGTGCATGACGGCTTCAAAAGCCTCCAGCGCGGCCATGCGAACGGCAGAATAGGCCGGTTCGGCGGGTTTTTTATCAAAAGAGCGTTTTTCCCCGGACGGACGGCCAAAGCCGCCTTCGCGGGGCGTGAAGGGCTTCTTCTCGAAGGAGCGGCTATCCCCGGACGGACGGCCAAAGCCACCTTCGCGCGGGGTGAAAGGCTTCTTCTCGAAGGAGCGATTATCCCCGGACGGACGGCCAGAACCGCCCTCGCGGGGCGTGAAGGGCTTCTTCTCGAAGGAGCGGCTATCCCCGGACGGACGGCCAAAGCCGCCTTCGCGGGGC
>JAVBRU010000028.1:0-23674 GCA_031547595.1 Eubacteriales bacterium | reverse complement strand
AAGGCCGGTGAGCAAGGCCGCCTGTGCGGCATCGCCCTGGGGAGACAGCGCCATCACGCTGCGCGCGCCCTGATCAACAGCATGACGAAGCGCCGCGGCAACCGCCGCCCGGGTTTGCGGCGCATCCATGCACGGTGCATCAATAAAGTAGAGTTCTTACATTGCTTTGCCCAGCGTGCTTACCACCGCTTCAGCAGCAAAGCTGCTGTCTGCATCCCGAACGGCATATACGGCAAACTAGACCGGCGCAACCGCCAGCCGCGCGCCCGTCCAATACACACCGGGTTGCAGGCGATCATGAAAGGCTGAGAATTCCGCAAAATCGCCTGCCATGACCGGCTGTGCTACAAATGGTTTCATTTCGGAAAAAGACGAAAGCAAATATTCATCGGAGGCATCAATCAGCCGTGCGCCGAGTTTCTGCATGCAGGCAATCGCGGTTTTGTTGGTTTCCGGATAGCAGGCATCCAAGCGAACCCCCATATAATGCTGGCGCAGATAATCAAAAAACGGCAGCCAGAGCGCGGAATCTTCGGTGAACACACCACCCACAAGCTCCGCATACCGTTCCTCCGGTTCCGCCATCAAGGCCAATACAGCGCAAAGCTGATCGCCGTCCAGAATACCCAGCAGCCTGTCATGCGGATGTGAAAGGACGGTCTGAAAGCTGTCTTTAAGCGCCTTTTTTCCCTGCGGACAGGCTTTGCAGGCATACTGCGGCTGAATGTTCAAGCGATGCGCCAGCGCCACTGCGGCATCCAGCTGCTGCGCTGTGAGGATGCTGACCATGTTTATTCCTCCCAGATGGCAGCTTTCCGCGCTGCCATTTCATCCACCCGCTGCAAATAGTGGGTGATCTCACTCACGTTGGGCGCACGCAGGATTTTGCCCTGCGCAGGATAGACGCGCTTGCTGATCGCGCCCGCGCCCACGGCCAAGATATGCGCCGTTTCTTCCATCATATCGATATTATAGCGGCACGCGTGGCCGGGCAGCGCATACCCCACGTTTTCGAGGTTCCCCGCCATAAACTTTTGCCGGTATAGGTAATAGGGCAGCATGCCGCGGCCCCTCGCCGCCTGCTCTCCCTGCCCGACCATCTGCGCCGCCAGGCCGCTATCCGGCAAAGTGCTCAGCAGGCTGGTGCGCTTGAGCGCCAGGGAATGCACGGTGAGGCTTTCGGGGCTGAGGCCACCGCTCCACAGCAGCGTTTGCTCAAACATAGCGAGGGTTTCCCCAGGCAAACCAGCGATTAAGTCCATATTGATATGAGAAAAGCCCAGCGAGCGCGCCAGCCGGTACGCATCCTCGGTCTGCTGCCGGGTATGCCCCCGGCCAATCAGGCGCAGCGTTTCATCGTGCATGGTCTGGGGGTTGATGGAGATGCGGGTGGTGCCTGCATCCCGCAGCACCTGCAGTTTTTCAAAGGTAATAGTATCCGGGCGCCCGGCCTCCACTGTAATTTCTTCCGCCGCCTGCAGCCAGGGCCGCGCCGCATCCATCACTTGCTTTAAAAGCTCCCACGGCAAAGAAGTGGGCGTGCCGCCGCCAACATACAGGGCGCGCACGCGCAGGCCCTTGTCCAGCATCAATTGCTGGGTAAGCGCCATTTCCCGCGTCAATGCCTCCACATAAGGGGCAAGCTGGTTGCCGTTTCCCACCTCGCCGCTGAGGAATGTGCAATACGCGCAGCGGGTGGTGCAAAAAGGGATGCCGATGTAGATATCCACTTCGTCCGCCTGGGGCAACGGGATGCCGCGCTGCACGGTGACAATATCCCGCAGCAGCCGCAGCTTGGGCTCGGAGACCTCAAAGGTATCCCGCACTGTTTGCAGTGCTTCCTCCAGCGTTTTCTCCTTGTCCATCGCGGCATAGACCAGCCGCGTGGGGCGGATGCCCGTCAAAGAGCCCCAGGGCGGCACTTGCCCGGTGATTTCTTTCAGCACATCAAACACCGCGCGCTTGATCTGCCGCTTGTGCAGGCGCTTTTCCTCCAGCGGGTCGTTCATCAGTGCCTCTGTATACACCGTGCGGGCGGTGCCGCACACCACCTCGCAGGTGCGGATAGCCCCTTCCACGGCCTCGGTGTGCACGAATGTCAAATCGCCCCCCGGCTGGTCTTGCAGGAGGGTGATGCTGCCATAGAACACGCGGATCATATCGGCGATGTCGTTGGCGAACTGCGGCGTGCAGGTGTACAGGCTGACAATCATGGATGACGCTCCGCAAACAATGTGGTGGCCGCGCCGTGGCCGGGGAACACCCGCGCGTCTTCCGGCAATCTGAGCAACCGTTTAAGTGATTGCATTAACGTATTGATGTCCCCGCCCGCATGATCCACACGGCCATAGCCGTGCTTGAACAGCGTATCACCGGTGAACAGCGCATCCCCCACCTGATAGCACACGCTGCCCAGCGTATGCCCGGGCACGTGCAGCACGCGGATGCTCATGCCCGCAATATCAAGCACCTTGCCCTCTTGCACAAAATGTGTGGCTTCCGGGCGCGGCGCGGTATCCTGAAAGCGCGCGCCCACGCTCCATTTGGCATCGGTCAGCATCACATCATCCGCCGGATGCATGTAGATGGGCGTGCCCGCAAACGCAGAAAGCGCGCCCGTATGGTCAAAATGCCCGTGGGTCATGAGCACGGCGGCAACCTTTCGGCCCGCCAACGCTTCAAAAATCCGCTCGCTCTGCGCCGCAGGGTCGATCACCACCACATCCTCGCCATCCGAGATCAGATAGCAGTTGGTGGACAGCGCACCCAGCACCAAGGTTTCAATCTGCATCGTCTTATCCCTCAAAACAGCTTTTTGCTGTCCAACAGCAAGGTCACAGGGCCATCGTTTGTGAGGTGCACCTGCATATGCGTGCGGAAAACGCCCTTTTGCACGGGCACGCCAAGCGAAACAAGCCCGGCGCACAGCGCCTCATACAGGGCATTGGCGGGCTCCGGCAGCTCCGCTTGCGTAAAGCCGGGGCGATTTTGCCCCCTGGCATCGCCCAGCAGCGTGAACTGACTGACCGCCAGTACCGCGCCGCCCTTGTCCAGCACAGACAGGTTCATCTTGTCATCAGCATCCTCAAAAATGCGCAGCTTGGCGATCTTGCCCGCCATATACTGCGCGTCCTTTTCGGTATCGCCCTTCTCTACCCCCACCAGCACGCACAGGCCGGGGCCGATTTGCCCCACGACCTGCCCATCCACGGTGACCTGCGCGTCTGTGACGCGCTGCACAACACAACGCATACTACTCCTTCACCCGCCTAGATGCCTCATTATACCATCGAATCGGAACCGGAACAAGTATGCGATAACAAAATGCAGCAATGTCTATATATCCGGTAAGTTTTTGAAAAGAAAATTCCAATTATATGCAATAAATAGACTATGTATTGCGTTGTATAGATGAATGGTAAAATAAACCTTATTCCCATTTTACAGCAACGCCCTTCATAGCGTCCATATACTCCTTCTGACTTCAGGCAGGATCGCCCGTTTTCCTTCTTCTCTTGCCCTTCATACGAACTATATTGAGCAAGCATGACCGCATCATCAGGAGGTGAGTCCAATGATCTTGTCTGTTTTCTTTTGCACCCCCAAGCTTCGGAAAGGAGATGCTCATTCATGAAGAAAGGAATATTCTTGCTGGTTGTGTTGCTGCTGTGCGCAACATGCCTTTTCTCCGCCCTAGCCTACCCAACGATCGGCGTAGATTCCCTGATTACGGAAACCAGATCGTTCCCATCCGGCTTTTTTCTCAACTATCACTTCCCAAATCGATACATAAGAGGCGACGGCAGTTTTTCAATATCGTTTACTGGCACTTCGCATCCCAATACGCCCATTACAATCAAAACACATAACCGCAGAGTAGATCTCACCAACTCTTGGCAAAGTGGAAGCTACAGCAATGTCTCCAGCTCCATGATAACCCCGCCCATCTTTTCCTCATCCTCAACACATTACTATTGCTATGAACTAACGAAGGACTCGGCCGCTTACCCCTATGAAATTCACATCACCTACACTCTAATCCCGTAGGCCATCAGGGCATCTGCGACCCACAGGCCTCGCAGATGCCCTTGTTTTATTCAGCATGCCATACATTGAAGGGAGGAAAGCAACATGAAAAAAGCAGCAGCTGGTCTCCTCGCATTCTGTATGCTGTTTCTTTCTTTTTTCGCCTGCCACGCGCAGCAGCAAACCCTGCGCGTACAATTCTGCGGGTTTTCTCAGGAGCAGCAAAATATTGTTCAGGTCGCGCTGGCAGAAAAGTATCCAGAGTTTGTTATAGAGTATGACTATTTGATGGGCGAACAGCATGTGAAGGAGGACCTATTGACGAAGGACCCTTACCTTGATATTTTTTGCCTATCCACCCAATATGGCGGCGTGCAGGAGCTGCTAAAAAAGGGGTATTATGTGGATCTGGCACCAATCGATACGATAGCGGAACGTGTTTCATCCCTCTACCCGGAATTTCGGGAGCTTTTTATGCCGGAGGAACATATCATCGGTGCCTATCCCCTATCGATGAATGTCGGCCCCATCTGTATGTGGAATGATCAAACAGCGGTTGCACTTTCGCTCGGAGCGCAGGACATTCCTTCTTCGCTGCAGGATATGATTGACTTGGTGCGCACGCATGACCAGCTGGAGGAGGATTACGCCATCCTCTACTTTGATAATAATCCGCTGGTCAACTGCGCGTTTACCCTCTATCGCGCAAAAATGCTGCGCGATGGAGAGCCTTTGCGGTATAACACCCAACAATTCAGCAAGCTGTTTTCCAGTCTGGATGCTTTTTTCAAAGAAGTTTCCGCCGAAGACGGCGGCCCACGGCATACGCTGCTGCAATTTGCCGACAAGGCGTTTCCCGCAAGGCTTCTGCTGGAAAACAATCAACAGTTCCCGGTAGCCATTTCGGCCACCCGGGAGGATGAACCCGTGGTGGAGGTCGCTTTCGTCTGCCTGATCATCAATCCCTACACGCGCTATCCCGAGCAGGCCATGGAACTGATGCGTCTGCTTGTCGCCCAACAGGATATGCGGGAGCTGATGCCCATGGCCCCAGAGCACCAAATCACGGTGAAAAACCCGCACTATGAAAGCCTCCGGGAAGAATACGCCGCGAAAATCACACAGCTTGAGCAGCTGCTTGCAAATGCAGAGCCGGATCAGGTGGCTTATTATGCTTCACTGCTGTCGTCAACGAGGACTTTGTATGAGAATGTGAAAGAATACTGGGTAACGGAAGAAACCATCGCGCATTATCGGCAGAATATTGTGCCCTATTTCCGTATCAAAGGGGATTCCATCTACGAAAAGCTGGAGGTCGATACGCTGCTCTACACCAACTACATGCTATACGCCGATGGGGCCATAGATGAAAAGGACTTTCTGGAGCGGCTGGATCACATGATGTATATGGTTGCAACGGAGAATGAATAGCGAAAGGATGGTTCTCTATGAAAAAACATTGGACGGCGGTGTTGTGCATTGCGTGTCTTTGCCTCGTCCATCTATTACCTCCTGCAAACGCCCGCGAAAAATTGACCGTTGCCGTGTGCTATGAAGGCTATTTTACAGATACACTGGAAGCGGCAGGGCTGGCGTTTTTCAAAGAAAAGCATCCGGATTGCGAGGTTGAAGTAATCATTCACAACGGGAAACCTGATGTTGAGAGCAAGGCAGATGTTTACATCTTTTCCAGCACCACAACCAACATCTATGCGGCTCTTCGCTGTGCGCAGTTCGTTTCCATTGCGGATTATGTGTCTGCGGCAACACGAAAAGACTGTCTGCTGACGGATTTTTTGCAAAATACACAAGGCGAGCTGGTGGCCATACCGCTGTTTGCCGGCACTTACATGATTTATACCCAAGACGAATTGATCACAGCGCATGATCCGCTGGTCGCAGGCTTTTTTATGGATGGCGTAATGACATGGGAGAGGCTGTATCAACGTGCAGTGCTTTTTGGGTACCCTCAAAAATCCTCCAACGCATTCATGGGCGGCATTTCCTTTTTGGCGCAGCAGCTCAACCTGATGGCCTATGTTGGAGAGGAGATTAATTTTGAAACGCAGGAGATTATGCAAACGCTATCGGCATGGAAAGGCATGTATGAAAGCGGATTGCTGCGCATCCCGCCTGTTATCACCTTGGAGGGCGAGGCATTTCCCCCGGCCGATCTAATGACCTTCCAGCTCAACAGAATGTTCATGTGGTGGGACAATCCCGGTTTTAGGCAAAGTTGCTATACCATACCTGGCATAGAAAAAAGCAACAGTAATCCCACTTCATTGCGTGCAGGCTTCGTCAGCCGGGATTGCGGCAATATCGCCTTGGCGGTAGCGTTTCTGGAGTCGTTTGTACAAAAGGAAGTGCAAATGACATATCCCTTCTCCAGCTCCGTCCGGGGTGATATGGTCTCCATTATCAAAGAAAATCAAAAGCAAAATACAGAGTGGTTCAAGGAAATGTGCTGGTGGTGGGGCAAGCCGATCAGCGAGTCCTCCTATCGTGCCTATGAAAAAGCCCGAAAGCACAGCAGGGTCAGCATTGGATCGTTTGAGCAAAACCTGCGCACCGCTGGGATTCTCAGCGACTACTTGACAGGAAAAATCAACCAGGACACCGCGCTTGCGCGCTTTGAAACCACGCTGCGCGCCATCCTAGAGGCAGAGCCACTATACAAATTTAATTGACGCTGCGGTACGCCTCGATGATGTCCGAGCGTTTTTGCAGCTTCTTGAGCGCGTTATCCAGCTGCTCGCGGTTTTCTACCTGCACGGTCATGGTGATGGTGCAGGTCTTGTTTTTGTTGATCTTCACGGACATCGCCGTGATGGACACGCCCATATCATCCACAAACACCGTCAACTCGCCAAGGAGGCTTGGGTGATCGTAGCAGATGATCTGGATATTGGCGTTGAACTTGCCCGTGCCCTCATCCGCCCAGGAGACGGAGATGGCGCGCTCCGGCTCGCTGTGCAGGGCGTTGACGCAATCGCTCTTGTGCACGGTGACGCCGCGCCCGCGCGTGATATAGCCCACGATATCATCGCCCAGCACCGGATTGCAGCAGTGCGCAAAGCGCACCAGCATGCCGGATTCGCCGTGCACATAGATGCCGTTGGTGGGCTTGCCGCGGGGCGGGGGCGGCGGTGTTTCGGGGATAAGCGGCACCTTGGGTGCGGGCGGGGCTTCCTTGCGCGTCTTTTCGTCGATCAGGCGTGCCAGCACATACACCGCAGCCACGCCGCCATAACCGATCGCGCCGTAGATGTCCTCCAGCTCCTGGAACATGTATTTTTTGAGCAGCGGCTCGTAATACTCCGGCTTGGTATAATCGCCCAGCTTCACGCCGCGGCGCTTGGCCTCGTGCTCCAGCATATCGTGGCCTTTTTGCACGTTCTCCCCGCGCAGTTCGCGCTTGAAAAACTGCCGGATTTTCGCCTTGGCTTGCTGGGTTTTGACGATTTTCAGCCAGTCCATGCTGGGGCCCTTGGAGGCGGAGGACGTCATAATCTCTACACGGTCGCCCGTTTGCAGCTCGGTATCCAGCGGCACCATTTTGCCGTTGATCTTGGAGCCTACGCAGGAGTTGCCCACCTGCGAGTGAATGCGGTAGGCAAAATCCAGCGGCGTCGCGCCGCGCTGCATGGAGATGATGTCGCCCTTGGGCGTAAAGAGGAACACTTCCTCGGAAAACAGGTCAGTTTTCAGGCTGTCCATAAACTCGTGGCTGTCGCGCGTTTCCGTTTGCCAATCCAGGATCTGGCGCAGCCAATAGAGCTTCTCGTCCAGCTTATCGCTGGCGGCGCTGCCCTCTTTATAGCGCCAGTGCGCGGCGATGCCGTATTCCGCAATGCGGTGCATTTCCCAGGTTCTGATCTGGATTTCAAACGGGAAGGGAATACGCCGCCCACCGATAACGGTGGTGTGAAGGCTGCGGTACATATTGGCCTTGGGCACCGAAATATAATCCTTAAAGCGGCCGGGCACCTGGTTCCACAGCGTGTGCGCACAGCCCAGCGCCAGATAGCAATCGGGCACGCTGTCCACGATCACCCGCACCGCAATCAAATCGTAAATCTGATCAAACGGCTTGTTCTGGATCACCATTTTGCGGTAGATGCTGTACAGATGCTTCGGGCGGCCGTCGATGTCGTAATGCTTCAGACCCGCCTCGTCCAGCTTGGCCGATAGCTCGGAGATCACCAGCTTGATATTTTCCTCGCGCTCGGCACGCTTCATGCCCACCTTGCGCGCCACATCCTGATAACCCTCCGGGTCGATATAGCGAAGCGCCAGATCCTCAAGCTCCTGCTTGATGGCATACACGCCCAGGCGGTGCGCCAGCGGCGCATAAATATCCAGCGTTTCCCGCGCGATGGCCACCTGCCGCTCCGGCGCCTGGAAGCGCATGGTGCGCATGTTGTGCAGGCGGTCGGCCAGCTTGATCAGCACCACGCGGATGTCCTTGCTCATGGCCAGGATCATTTTGCGAAGCGACTCGGCCTGTTGCTCCTCGCGGTCGGCAAAGTCCAGTTTTTCGAGCTTTGTGACGCCGTCCACCAGGCGCGCCACTTCGTCGCCAAACTCGTTATGGATCACCTGCAAAGTGACAGTATCACAATCCTCCACCGTGTCATGCAGGAGGGCGGCGGCGATGGTGGGCGGGTCGATCATCAATTCGGCCAAAATGCTGGCCACAAACATGGGGTGCACGATATACGGCTCGCCACTCTTGCGTTTCTGGCCTTCGTGCGCCTTTTCCGCAAACAGGTAAGCGCGCTCCACCAGCTGGCAGCCCTCGCCCACATCATACTTCTTGATGCGCGCCAGCATTTGCTCCAGCGTCATGCATTCATACGCGGTATACGCCATTTTGTCCCTCCTTTCAGCAGTGTAGGCGTTGATACAAGGCGCTCTCCTCCGGATCCCGCCGCTGCATGGGCAGCACGGTCACGAGGAAGGGCGTCGTGGTAAAACGAATCAGTTCAATCTGCTCCAATATCATCAGGGAGCACAGCGTTTGCACCTCCGGCATGCCCGCGTCCATCGAAAGCGTGGTAAGGGCATAATAGCCCTTGCGGGTGAGCAGGCGGTAGAGGTTTCGAAGAAGCGGCTTGGTGGGAGCAAGCTCTTGCCGAAGTTCCCTCAGCGCATCGCTGACAGGCAGCGCATACACCATGGCCTGGGGGGAGTTTTTGCGCCACAGTGCCCCTTCAAAATCGCCCAAGTTGCCATCGCACAGCACCACCGTGCGGTACGGGCTTTGCACGCCCGCGCTGCACGCCGCCCACAGTACCGTGCTGTACGCGCGCGGATCGCTGATATCGCCCACGGCAAAATCCAAGTCCCAATAGCGCTGCTGCATGCGAAGCGCGGTCTCCCGCGTGCGGCACAATAGCAGTGTGCCCTGCTTCTCAAGCGTCAGGCTGTCTAAGAAGGCATCCTCCACCACCGGAACAGGTAACCTTATGTTATTCTCGTCCAGAATACAAATGTCCTGCAAAACAGCCTCCATTTCGGTGATTTTGTCTTCTTTTAGCGTTTCCGGCTGCAATTGCAGGGCCAGCACACGGCATTCGGCGCTGGTCTTGCCCATAAACTCATTGAGCATCGGCGTGGCCACCATGCGCACCTCACCGGGCAGCTTATCTGCCATATCCCCCTTACCAAAGGATATGCCGCCACGCATCTGTCCGTTTTGCATCAGTGAGCATTTGAGGTGCTTGCCGTTTGCGCCCACCGGGCGCAGCACCAGCGGCGAAACCCCGGTGAACAGAAACTGTGGCGCAGGGTTGCCCATGCCATAGGGCGCCAGCAGTTTCAGCCGCGCAATGGTATCCGGCGTCACATCGGATAAACTCATCTCTCCGTCATAGGGTAGACTGGGCACCAGGCTGTCATCCGGCAGTTGTGCCCGCACGGCGTCCGACAAGCGGCGCTTGAAAGCCAGCAAGTTCTCGCAAGGCATAGTCAGCCCAGCTGCCTGCTTGTGCCCGCCAAAGCGGATGAACAGATCGGCACATTCCGCCAGCGCAGCGTGAATATCCACCCCGCAGGCGCTGCGCGCGCTGCCCACGTAATTGTCCTGCACCTTGGTGAGGATGACGGTGGGATAAGCGTATTTTTCCGCAATGCGCCCGGCGGCCAGCCCCACCACGCCGCTGTTCCAGCTCTCCCCCATCAGCACAATGACGCGGGTGCTCACCAAATCCTCTTGCTGCAGCTGCTCAAGCGCTTCCTCCACCGTCTGCTGCTCCTCAGTGCGGCGCTGGGTGTTCACGGCGTCAAGCTCCAGCGCGATGCGCAGCGCTTCTTCTTTGTTTTCCTCCTGCAAAAGCTCCAGCGCCAGCATCGCCGTGCCGAGGCGTCCGCTGGCATTCATGCGCGGCGCAAGGCCGAACCCTACGCCCTCTGCATCCACCTCGCCCTTCAAGCCCGCCACTTGCTTGAGGGCCAGCAGCCCTTCGCGCTGTGTACGGTTCAGCTCCATCAAGCCAAAATGCGCCAGCACGCGGTTTTCTCCGGTCAGGGGCACCATATCCGCAATGGTCGCCAAAGCACATAGATCCAAAAGGGGTTGACAACTCTCCTCGCCCAGCAATGCGCAGGCCAGCTTATAGGCCACCCCCGCGCCGCACAGCGAAGGAAAGGGGTAATCCGCCAGCAGCGGGTTGATCACGGCATCCGCAGGGGGCAGCTCATCCGCCGGGCGGTGATGATCGGTGACGATCACCTGCATGCCCAGCTCCTTTGCCAGCTGTACGTGCTCATTGCCTGTGATGCCGCAGTCCACCGTCAAAAGCAGCTCTGCCTGCCCGGCCAGCGCACGGATAGCGCTCTCGTTGAGGCCGTAGCCCTCCTCGTGCCGGTCCGGGATATACACGGCTGTGTTAAGACCGATGCTCAGCAGCGCCTCCTGTGCAATCACCGCCGCGCACACGCCGTCCACATCATAATCGCCATACACCACGCAGCGCTTGCCCGCTTTGGCCGCAGCGCGCAGGATGCGCACTGCTTCTGACATATCGCTCAGCAGCATCGGATCGTGCAATTGCTGCATATCGGGGAACAGAAAGGCCTTTGCGGCCTCGTTGGTGGTGATACCACGCGCCACCAACAGGCTGGCCATCCAAGAGGGCACACCTGTCAAGCATTCCTCTGCCGGGGCGGTAGAGCGCGGTACAAACTTCAGCATCTTTTGTGACCCTCCAAAAAGAATAAAAAGAGAGTGCCGGTGCACGCAGTGCCCCCGACACCCTCCAGGATCAATTACTTGGATACGGCCTTATCGCCAAACACACCGGCAAGCGCGCTCATGAAGCAGCGCAGCAGCAGAGCAGCGGAGACAACGGCGCACACAACGCCAACGGCCAGCACATTGCCAATGGTGGCAGTGGCGGAGAACAGCATCAGGATAATGGCCAGCACCAGTACGCCGCCGGGGATGTACCACACCATGGGGGCAGCGCCGCGAAGCGCCGTTTTGCGCGCCTGGCGCGCATCTGTGCCTTCAGCAAGTGCCTTTTTATAGGCGTCCAGCACCAGCACAGCCATCACAACGGAAATCAGAATGCCCACCAACATCGCAACCAGCGCGCTGACCGGGAAGTAGGTGAATAGAATGGTGGCGCACAGGAAGCACACCAGGATCACGTCGCACACCAACATCCACACAGCCGCGATGCCTGCCTGGCTGTATTTTACAACGAAGTATGCGCAGGCAGCCAGCAGCAGCACCGCGGCGGCAGCCAGCAGCATAGTCAGGCCAGTCTTGCCCATGCGGGCTTCGAATGTGCCGGTTTCGGCAGTGGTGAGGCTGACAGGCAGCGCTTCGCTGCTCATCTGAATACCGCAGATGCGGCTATACTCGGCATCCAGGCCAAAGCTGACCGTCAGGCGGCCATCCTTGATAGGCGCGTCCACAGAGGGGGAAACGAGCAGCTGATCATCATAATACACGCTGATGGCCTCGCCCGCATGCTGCGTGGTGGCATCGGCAAACAGGGTTTTTCCTTCATTGGTGAGGCGGATGTCCAGATAATAATAAACGGTGGTAGAGGTGGAAGAAGCGCGCTGCGCCAGGATGTCCACAGATTTGATGTGAGTGTTGGTCAGTATAACATCGCCATCAGCGGTTCTGAACTCATACTCGCCAGTCGCCGCCGCCAGGAACACCGCAGCATTGAGATTCTGCACATTGGCGATCTCCAGGCGCACGCCGCTATCACCGCTGCGTTTGACAACCGCGTCTTTATAGCCCATGGCCGCCAGACGTTTTTGGATAATGGAAACGGTTTTGTCCAAATCAGCAGAAGAAACAGGCTCGTCCGCTTCTTCATCGCTGTGCTCTTCGCCTTCTTCGTGGTGGTGAGGCGCGCTGGCCGTCATTTCAATAAAGGTACCGCCGCTCAGATCGGAATCCAGCGCCAAAGAAGCAGGCCAATTCGACGCGCTTACAGGCACCCAAGGCAGCAATTTTTGCAAGCCCTCGCTATCCAAATTCATCCCCGTGACAGACAAAATGCCAATTCCCAGGGTGATCACCAGCAAAATTGCCAGCCAAATGCTTGCCTTGCTCTTGGCAGACATAGGTTTGCGCGTCTTGGTTGTGTTGGCCATCGGTAATAACTTCCTCTCAATTCATATTCAGGCATGTAACACCATCATATATACGGATGATATTATACAGGTTTGCCCCCGTCTCGTCAAGGAAAAAGCGTGAAAATCGGGCGGGGGAAAGAAAAAAGAAGCTAGCCACCTGTTCCGCTTCTTTTGACATTGTTTTTTGGCTGTTAAAATGATGCCAAACCATTGGCACGCGACACCGGCGGGGCGATGGCGGCATAGCAAACGCGGTTTTTACCCGTTTCCTTGGCAATATATCGCGCATCGTCCGCATGGCGGATCAAATCCTCATATCTGTTTTGATAGGTGGGCACCATGGTGGCCACCCCCACGCTGACCGTCACGAAAGGATCGATGGGGGATTTTTTGTGCTCGATCTGCAAATCGCGCACACTGCGCTGCATACGCTCAATCAGCTGGTGCGCATCATCAGCATTTGCCTGGGACATCAGCACCACGAACTCTTCCCCGCCAAAGCGCGCCACCATATCCGTCTTGCGGCTAAACTGCCGCTTGAGGCACTCTGCTACCTCACACAGGCACTCGTCTCCCCGCTGATGCCCATAGGTATCATTAAACGCCTTAAAATCGTCAATATCCACCATAGCCACCGTCAGTGCGCTGGCATCATTATAGGCCGCACGCCAGCTGAGCGCGATATACTGGTCAAACGCGCGGCGATTGGAAATCTGGGTCAAAGGATCGATCACTGCCAGACGGGAAAGCCGCTCGTTGGCCACGCGCAGCTCTTCGTTGAGCTGCACCAGGTTGTAATGCAGCTCAAAATTGCGCACAGCGCTGTTGTATGAGATATTAGACACCACCAGGCACACCAAATAGAACATCAGAATGATCTCTTCAAACCGGTTGTTGGAAGAGTATCCCTGGCTGATCATAAAGAAAAACCCGCCCTCCACAAACACCGTGAACAGTGTGAGCAGCACTACCTTATCGCGCCGCCGCGTGAGGGGCAGGAACGCCACCATAAAAAACGTGGCAAGGAAACGATAAATGTTTCCCGATATTTCGATTTCCAGGATGGTCTCGATGCTCTCGAAAACGACATAGGATACAAGAAAAATCAGCAATACCTTGTATCCTGTTTCTGCATCATTTTTTTTGCTCTTGCCCGTGCGCAGCCTGTTAAACAACACTGCAAACACAATATTGCAGGTAATATAAACCAGCGAAAAAAGAGTGAACACCGTGGCATCCAGCTGCTGCATATCTTTAAACGTGGCGGGATAAATATACAAATAAATAAAATAGCATGCAACTTGCGTAAAGATGTTAAACAAAGGAAGTATAGAAAAACGAAAATAGTTCTTCTGCGCGCAGTGCTGGCCAAACTCACTTTGCAGCGTCTGCAAGGGGTTCAGCGTAAAAAAGTCCCGGACTTTCTTGAAAATCATAGTCATAATGTACTATAACCTCGCAAATCCTTCAGATTTGTATATCATTTTGCAACAAATCCGGGAAAAAGTCAATCTAATTATACAGTTTCCCGCACGTTTTTTTCTTTTCCAGCAAATTAGTCTGTAAATTTGGAAAGAGAACGGCTGTTGCACAATATCCGAGAACAGTGCTCAAGCTGTAAGTTAGATCAACTTGTCGTACAATACTTACTCGACGAATCGCATGTGTGGGGTACTGCCGTTGACATGGGTCATGTATCAAACACCACAACTCACAAATTCTCCAGAACGTGCAGTAAGTGCACATACGTCAATGTTTTCCTTCTTGACTGTCCCGGAATTGGAGGGCACATCACAATAATTTGATAAAGGATTGATGCAAAAACAGCCCCCGCCAGCCATACGGTCAGCGGGGGCATTGTATTATCCATTTTCCACTTTTTGTTCAGGCGGTTTTTCGGCAGCGTCTGCGGCCGCCCCCTGCGCATCCACCAGCCCTTCGCCGATGATGTACGCAATGACAGACGCGCCGGCCATGATGATGGCGCTCACCTGGGCAGCGACTTCTTCCGCCGCGCCAAAGGCGATGATGAGCATGCTCACCAGCCCCGCGATAGCAACCCATAGCTTCCTGCTGGTCAATTTCCGTTTCCAGTCCATTATTCGTTCCTCCTTATTTGATGATATTTGCAATAATGCCGCCACCGATAGCGGCGACGGCAAGAGTAATCAGTTGGGCGACAATGCCCTCCCACTGTCTGGCTGGCTTCATGCGCAGCGCGTCGATATCGGCCTGCTGGCGGGTTTGAACTGCGCCCATGCGCTTGATTTCAGCGGCCATCACCTCGGTGGAGGTGGCCAGCTTTTGCACCGATTCGGTGAGCTGCTTTTGCTCGTCAATGCGCTTGAAAGCCGCTTTGACTTGCTCTGTCAGCGTGGCGATTTCTTGCCGCATACTCATGATGTTCTGGGTGATCTGATCTTCGTTCATTGGAATCGCCCCCTTACAGGACGCCTTGCAGGGCTTCTACAAGCGCCTGCGCCAGCATCCTGACTTGCTCCCAGCCGTCCGTGTCCTGTGCGTCCTGGCCTGTCCCAGCACCATCCGGGATGGATTCCACATCCACCAGATATTCCAGCATCATATAGCCCATTTGCCCGGCGCAACGCACCTGTGCCCAGCCATCCGCCTCACGGTACACCGACACGTTGGAGCCGATGGGCACCTTGGCCAGCACCTCCGCGTCCTTGTTGGCCGCCTTTCGCAGATTGACCGTGCCCCCAGATTTTGCAGTCACCCGTGCCACATACAGCACATCCCCCAGATTCTCCATAGCTGTTCCCTCCCCATTTGGGCTTGTCGCTCCCACTCCATCCGGAGGGAGCGACCCGGCAAAACCTTCGGTTTGGCCTAAGCCTTCATAATTTACGTTCTTGAGTTTCCCATAGTGCGACCAGGTGCCCAGCGCAGCATCAACTTTCGCCTTGGGCGGGGTCGCATGGATGATGCGCAGCGGGGATACCGACACCACCAGCCCGATATGGTACAGGTTGCCGATGCCGTCTTTCTTGAACTTGTCCGGCTCGTTGCCGTCCGCGCGGTGCTTGAACACCGCCATGCCGGGCTGCAGCTGCGATATAGACGTGATCTTGCCCACTTCGCTGCAATACTGGCGGTAGATGGTGTTGCTGCCGTGGTAGATGCTCGCGCCCTGCGCCTGAAACGCGCGCACAAACGCACCGGAGCAATCGATGCCGTTTCTGTCGTTGGTGCCGGGGCTGACATACGGCCAGCCGATGATTTCTTCAAAGCTCTGAATGAGCTTGTCCTTGTTTAGCATATTGTTCACTCCGTTTCTATCAGTGCCGGAAATTCCGCGAGGTTGGGGTTGGTACCGCCAATTACTGCGCGCACGCCCACTGCCCATTGGCTGGCTGTTTTGGTGGTGTTGGTAAAGGCATGGTCTTGCCCGTCTGTGATGGCCTCCCACTTGGGCGCGGCATCGTTGTAGTTATTGCAGGCGTACAGGTTGGTGATAGTACCCGCATAGCGCAAAGTGGTGCGGATGTTTTGGGGGCGCGCGGACGATGTGCTTAGCAGAATATCCGTGGATATTCCCGACCCGCCGCCAGAGGAAAAGAGCAGATTGTAGCTGCCGTCCGTATTGGGCGTGGGGTCATACATCAGCTCGCTGCTGATCACAAAAGCATTGGCAACACAAAACGCGTTTGTGGCGGCATACCACATTTCGTAGCCGCCCGCAGTGTTGATATAAAAGGGGTTGCTGCCGCTGTACAGCGAGCGCGTCCACCACCACTGCGCGCTGCCGCTGGCGTAGGATTTGATTCTGCTGGTGTTGGTGCTATAGAGTGGCAGCGCCGCGTTTTCGGCCACGCCATTGTTATTGCCAAACCCTAACTCCGTATAAGACAGCGAAAAGCCCTTTCGGCTCTGGGTCTGCGCACCGGAGGCCGTATACGCAGTAATGCTCACGGATTGCAAGGCCGCTTGCAGCTGCGAAGGCAATCTGGCTGGCAGCGTCGTGTTGCAGAAGGTATCCAGCGCACCACCAAAATAGCTTGTGGTGGTGGTATATTGGGTGTCCTGCACGTACTTGCGCACCAGCGTGGCGCAGCCCGCCTTGTGCACGTCAAAGCCCGCAATTTCATAGTTGGCAACAGTCCCGTTTTCGGTGGTGCGGATCAATGTGCCCAGCGGCAGCGTCTTGATCCCTTCGCTGGGCTTGTTGATCTCCTTGGTAGTGGGGTTTGCAATGCCGCTGTTGATCGTCACCCCTGCAAAGGTCTTGAAATCCGGCATCAGCGCGGCGTACTTGCTAAAATCACCGCCGCCCTGAATGCCGAGGATCGCCGGGGCGAACTGTGCAGGTTTTAGCAAGGCAGGCGCTCCGGTCTTTTGCCGGATAGCGTCCGCTGTGGCCTGGAGGGTGCTTTTCTCAATCCATCCCTTGGGCATTAAAACACCACCTTGTCATAATCCACAACGGCAGCCAGGGCATCGCTGACATACCGAATCACCGCGATACTGTTCACCGCGTTCTCTCCGCCCGGCGTCACCGCGCTGTCAATGGGGATATCCCCGCCCAGCATATCCCGCAGCGGTGTGCCATCGTTGTCCTGCACGCTGTCCACCAGCGTGCGCGGCGCAAAGGGCACGTCCTGTCCATTTTCATCCTTGGTGTGCATCCATCCTGTTTTCATGTTGCCTCCTTACACCGACGCCACTTGCGTGCGGATTTGGTTGATGATGCTGGCCGTTGGATACGCGGGCACGGTGAGCCACGCAGGCGCGGCGCGTCCGGCAGCGGCAAAGCAGTCTGCCAGGCCCTGCTGCAGCGCCTCCATCTGCCGCTGCCAGTCTGCCCATTTGCCCACGGTGCCGGGCAACGTGAGCGCCGTAAGGCCGTAATACGCACGCGGCACGTTCACGCGCGTGCGCAGCTCGTTGATGTCCGTGCGGTGGCTGATGCTGGTGTTTGCAATCACCGTACCCGTGGCAATGCTGCGCGTCCAGGTGGGCACGGTGCAGGTGATGCTGCGGCTGGCGGTGGCGCTGGCCGCGCCGAGGGGGTCTGTGACACGCAGGGTGATGGCATGCGTGCCTGCCGCCAGCGATAGAACTGGCACCACCGTGCCGCCCTCTGCGGGCAGTATGGCCAGGGTGTAATAGGTGCCGCCGTCGATGGACGCCTGCAAATACTGCTCCGTGCCGTCCGGCTCCGCGCCCACCGTCACTTGAATGGCGGGGGTCGCGCTGTGCGTGGTGGCGTTGGCGGCGGGCAGCACCCAGGTAGGTGCCAGGGGCGTTTGATTGCGCTGCACCGTGCCCGATTCCGTGTAGCCGGAGGTCAGGCTGTACGCCGATATGATGGTGCACACGCGGTACTTGATGAAGCTACCGCGCGTGAGGTCTGGTGCGTGGTTGTAGTTGAGCGTACTCACCGTGGCCAGCTGTGTCCAGCCGCTCCACGTGCTGCCGTCCGCAGACGTGCCGTACTGGATGCCGTAGGTAATCGCCGCGCCGTTGCCGCCGCTGCCAGCCGGCCATACAAGGCTGATGTTCCCGCTTTCGTACAATTCAGGCGATACCGTGACATATGCCGGGGCAACCGCGCCGCTCACCTGCGCCGTCAGCGCGGCATAGCTGCTGGATAGATCACTGTCGTAGCCGCTGGCCGTGCCGATGGTCTTCACCTTGTAGTAATACGTGCCCGCGCTGCTCATCGCCGTCACGCTGTAGCTGGTGCCGGTGGTAGTGCCCAGCAACGAATAGCTGCCGCTACTGCTCGTCGCCCGGTATATCTCATACTTGCTGATGGGGTTATTCGTACCGGCCTGCGCGCCGCTCCACGAAAGCGTGGCCGTCTTGCCATATGCCACGGTGGAGGGCGCCACGGATACGCTGGTGGGCGCGGTGCAGCTGCTGTAGGGCAGGGTATACACCAAGGTCAGCGTGATGCTGGTAAACCGCCCGGTGGCGGAGTAGGTTTTGCCTACATCCGATTGCGTTGACGCGCCCGTGCCGCCCGTGGCAGTAAAAGAAAAGGACGCATTATACGTCCCTTGGGCGCTCACCTTGGCCGTCACATCCACGCTGCCCGCGTTGTTGGATTCGATGCGGCACGTGCCGCTGCCGCTGCGCGTGGCGGACAAGATTGCGCTGCTGATCGTCGTCCCGGCCGGTAGCGTAGCCAGCGTGTCAGTGAAGGAGCGCGTGTCCAGCACGGTGGAGGGGCTGGAATAGATGGGCTTATTGTCCGAACCGCCCCAACCGATACAGGACCAAGTGGAGGTAATGCTGAGGTCATTGACCGTGAAAGTCCCCGTTGCCATATGCCCACCCCCTATCTGAACAGCGCGCCGTCGATGTAGTTGCCGTTCATGTTCAGTGTGCCCGTCAGGTTTGCACCCTTGAAGGTCGGCGTGCTGGCGGATGTCAGCCCGGCCAGCTGCGTTTTGTTGGCCGTGTTATCCGTTTCCAGGGGCGCAACCCTGCCCTGCAGCGCCGTGATGCCGCTGCTGTTGGCCGCAATCTGCGTGCCCTGGGCGGTGATGTTGTTAGTGTTCGTGGTCAGCTGCGCAGCCTGCGCGGCGGTCATGAAGCCGTTCGTAGTAGCCGTCACTGCGTCGTGCGCGTGCGTCTTTCCCAAGGTAGACAATCGCAGCGCGGCGGGCACCAGCAGGCCGCACACGCTCTCGTTCATGCGCTCGTCGGTGATGTTGGCGGCTACGATCTGCGTCGCGCCCGCCGCCACATACAGCTGCGCCAGCGACAGATCCCAGGTATCGCCGCTCCTTGCCAGCGCAGGCACCGTGGGCGACGCCGCAGGCGTGCCCTGCAGGATCATGGGCGTCACCGTCCGCGCGTCGGTGGACAAATCCAGCCGCAATATTACGCGGTCGATGCGCGCGTAGCTGCTGCCCGCGTTAAGCGTCAGGCTGTACACGCCGCCGCCGTCGTCCACCGCCGTCATGATATAGCCGTTCACCAGCGCGCTGCCGGCCGCCATATTCACCTTCATGCCGCTGCCGGCCGCCGTGATTTTCAGGCTGTCGCCGTCCACCACGCCGCTGAGCGCCAGCGCGCGGAACACGTCCGCCAGCCGGTCGGCCACGTATACGCGGTCATCCCCCGCCGCGCTGTCAAATAATCCGTATTGTATTCTCATGTTGATTTCTCCTTTCTGATGGGGGTACGCTGGGGCTCCTCGCCCCAGACCCCCGGCAGGAGATTTCATCTCCTGCACCTCGGTCATACCATAAATATTTTGCTTGCATAAACACACAAGCCACTCCTGTAAAGACAGAAGTGGGGGTGCAGGGAGCACTGCTCCCTGCCGAGGGGTTCGGGGGCGAGCAGCCCCCGCGTCCCCCCGTTCCTACCGTGCCACCTGCTCTTGCAGTCTTTTGATGACGGTCAGCAGCGTCACCTTGCTGTCGCCAAACACCACGTCCAGCCGCCGGGGGCTGTCCTGCTCGTATACTTCGGTGACGGACAGCACCCTCGCTGCCGTCTGCGCACCCCTCCGGCGTACAATCACGATGTCGCCCACATTCCAGTCCCGCTCGTACCGGCACGCGCCGCTGTCGATCACCTGCGCCTTGAGGGTGGTCGCCGGAGCGGCGTCGGTCAGCTTGTTCTGGCCGTTCAGCGTGATCATTTCGGGATCGTCCACACTGCCCGCATCCGCCCACATTTCGCGGCGGGATGCACCGGACAGCTCATTGCCAACGGTCAGGATCAGGCGTTCCTCGTCCTCCCCCGCCCCGCCCGCATAGGCGGTGGTGTATGTGTTTTGCATCGTTTTTTGCAGAATCACGTTTTCCGCATTGCCCATATCGGTGGATATCACCACGCGCCGGATGCCTTGGGACAAGTCCTGCCCCTTCAAAATATCCAGCACAAAGCGCTTGTTCGCAAAGTCCGGCGTCACATCCCAGCCCATGCCGGTGCCAGAGCCGATCTTCGCCAGCATATCCCCCAGGTTGTCAAAGCGCGCCTGCCAGGGAAGCGTCAGGCCGCGCCCCTGGTCGTCAGAAATGATCCAGCCCGGCATGATCCGCTTTTCATCTTCAGGCGCGGTCATGTTGTTTTGGATGTAGTGCTTGAGAGCGCTTTCGGCTGGCCCGATGTACCGGTCCCAGCCAAAGTTTTTGTACTTACTTCTTAGCCGCGCCACGCCCAAATCCAGCCATGTTTCGCCGGTCTGGGTCTTGCTCTCCCAGTCGTACACCGTGGCCAGGTTCGTCATATCCACAAACACCATGCCCTCGGTCGGCGCATCCGGGAAGCCGTACCCCTCGTACACGTCGCCTTGCATGAGGGTGAAGATCGTTTCCTCGTCCGTGATTTCTGTCCATTGCCCACCTGTATATTGATATAGCGTGGTCGGCAGGCTGAGCGGCGGCACGCACAGGCGCTTTTTCGCATCGCCCTTCAGCTGCACGCCGTCCAGCTTGATCACCTTGTCGTCCTGGTAGATGTCCTCCGCCAGCATCAGCTTGTGCGGCGCGTCCGGGGGAAACAGGATGACGCCCTGCTGAAGCTGTTCCGCGCAGGCTGCGCCGGGGCTGCACTCCAGGTGAAATTCCCCGATGTCGTAGTACCCGCGCCGGTATTCAAGCGACGTAAACTGCGACAGCTCTCCCCGCAGGGTGAAATCCCGGTTCATGATCATCAGGCTTTTCACAGCTTACACCCCCTCATACAGCGCGTACCAGCGGATGGTGATGCGGCTGCCTGCCGCCGTGCTGCCGGGCAGATATTCGATGTCGTTCTGCCCTGGCCGCAGCGTAAACGCCGTCAGCGCCGTGGCCGGGTCCAGGTACCCGAAGGCGTTGCTCTGCACGCCGTCCGGGTCTGTCACTGTCACGGCCAGCCAAGCCGGGTCGGTATTGATGTACAGGCTGTAGCCCGTGGGCAGCGGCACGGTCAGCAGGATTTTTGCGCCCGTGGAATGGTTCACGATGGCGGGCGTCTCGCCGTCGCCCTCGATGGTGATCTCCACCGGTGTGTTCACCTGCCCCAGGTTTTCCACCGTCTTGGCAAACTCCCGCGAGCCGAACTGAATCGGGAACTGAAACGGCAGCGTGAACCCCACGCCCGAATACGCCAACACCGTCTGCCCCGGTGCCATCGCGCTCCAGTACGGGCTTTCGCACCGAAAGGAAACGGGCACGGAATAGTTGAAATTCCGCACCCGCTTGTCAAAGCTCACGCCGCTTTCCGGCACCGCCCAGGTCCACCACTGCCCGTAGTCGTTCTCATACACCAAACGCGCCCGCGCCCCGGTGTCCTGGCTGAACGCCTTCGTCTTGCTGATCACGCCGCTGAGCTTCTGCCGCTGCGCGTACATGTCCGCCCGCGACGCGCCGTCAATATGAAAGGTCAGGTCAATGATGCGGTGCCTTTTCCGCAGGCTGTAGGTATTGTCGCCGTCCTGGTTGTACCCTTCGATGGTCGTCACCAGGTTCTCCGTGGGGCCTGTCCCCCGGATGCTCTCAAATACAAAGGGGGGAGCGCCTTCAAATGTCACGCTCTCCCCAAGGATATTGGTATAGGTCAATCTTTGCATATGTCACCTCATAACATTCTTGCCGCATCCTCCAGCGTCTGTTCCACGCGTCGGGACACATCATAGGGGCTTTCAATGGGTTCGTTAAACACATTTTCGTTGTGGATGGTCACGCTCCGGCTCTGGCTGGCCTGCACAGCGGCGCGCTCGGCATGCGCAGCATAGAACGCGTCCGAGGCCGACAGCGCGGCGTTCTTCATGTTCTCCTGCATGTCGATCACCTGCTGGTTGAACATCTCAAACCAATCCACCACGCTGCCCACCGCGCTCATGAAGCCATCCAGCATCGCCTCACCCAGCGTCTGCCCGGTGGCGTTGTAGTCCGGCGCGTAATCCCGCAGCAAATCGAGGATGGCATCCTGATTTCCGGCAAGCAATAAGCGCTCGGCCTCGGCCTCCAATGCGGCCTGCTTCAAGCGCTCCTCGTAGTTCCTTTTCAGTTCTTCGATCTGCTCGTCAATCGCCGCCTGCTCGGCCTTCGCCTGCTCCTTGATCAGATCCATCTGCGCCTTCAGCGCGTCCTTCTCGGCCTCAATGGATTCCTTGCGCAGCCGCGCCTCGCGGTCGGCCACAGCCTTATCCAGCTGCGCCTGCAATTGCCTGCGGTTGTACGCGTCCTGCTCGTACAATAGCTGCTCCTGCAGGCTGGCAATCTGTCGCAGCTCCTGCTTGTCCTTGTCGTCGCTGTCCTCTTTTTTCAGCAGCTCGTCCAGTGCGTCAATCTGCTCCTGAATCGCCGCCACATTGTCGTCCGCCCAGGCCTGCCAGCTGTCCTTGGACGCCTTCAGCAGCTCCGTCTCCTCGTCCCGCATCTCTTTGTAGCGTTCAGAAAGTGCCTTGGTCACGCTGTTCATCAGGGATGTGATGCTCTGCGCGTCCCGGTCACGGATCGATTGCTCCTGCGCGTACAGCTTTTCGGCGATTTCGAGTAGCTCGTCCGCATTCATTTCCCGCGCCGCCTGGATCGCCGCCAGCAGCTCCAGCTCCTGCTCTAGCGTCAATTCGCCCATCCGCTTCTTGTGCTCGATCACCGCGTAATCCTTGCTGATCAGCTCCTGACGCAGCGCCTCCCGCGCCTCATACAGCTCTTCTTCGATCTGAAGCTGTTCCTCCGCGGTCATGCTGTACTTCTCCCGGATGCGCTCCAGCCATTCGATTTCGTCCGCATAGCCGATGCGTCCCATCCGCTTCTCGTGCTCCAGCGCGGCGTAGTCGTCCTCGATCTCCTTGCGGCGGATGTCCTCTTTCAGCTGGTACACCCGCTCGTCCCAGCTCATAATTTCCTCGGCTGTCAGCTGATACGCCGCCCGCAGCTGATTGAGTGCGGCCAATTCTTCGTACAGGTTCATTTGCCCCATTGCCTTGCGGTGGCTGATGGCCGTGTACGCGTCGTCGATCTCCTTCTGCCGGATGGCCTGCCGCGCGTCATAAATCTTTTCTTCGATGGCAATCAGCTCGTCCGCGTTCATCTGGTGCGCGTTTTGCATGCGCAGCAGCCAGCTAAGCTCC
>JAVBRU010000108.1:0-6254 GCA_031547595.1 Eubacteriales bacterium | reverse complement strand
AAGGCGCGGATGATATGCAGGGGGAGAAGCATATGGCAGAGAGCAAACGGTATTGGGCCAAGGCCACCAATCTGGAGCTGCTGGAGTTCTTGGCCGGCTCCCGCACGCTGCAGGTAGAGGTCGAATGGCTGCGCGTTTTACGCCAGAAGGAGATATACAACAAAAACTGGCATGCGCACCGGAATGCTGAAATCCATTTCATTCTGGAGGGCAGCATTCAGTTTTATTTTGAAAACACGATGATTGAGGTATCGGCCGGCAGTGCGATGTTTGTGCCGGCGCAGGTGCAGCACCGCTTATTGAACCCTCGGGGCGGGATGTTCCTGGAGGTCATTCTCAATTGCGGACTGCAAATGCTGCAGGAAACACCGGAGGGTTTGTTCCTGCACAACGCGTTTTCGCGGCATGAGCCCTTGCAGTTTGTGATGGATGTGGAGCTGAAAAACCTGCTCAACCGTTGCCAGATGGAGGACTTTCATCGCATCAGCGGCTTTGTGACCACGATCGAATGCTGCATCATGCTGATTGTGATGAATGTGGCACGCCAGCTGACGGGCAATCCCCCCGCACAGTACAGCATCAACGAGCGTGTGGACCTTGTGAACATGCGCGCCAAGCAGATATTGGAGTACATTGAACAGAATCCCCGCATCAGCCTCAGCGTGGCGCAGATCGCTGCGTATGCGGGCCTGAGCATCCGCCAGGCACAGCGCATCATTCAGGCGCATTGCCACACCACCATTAGCGCTGTGGTGCGCAGCATCTGCCTCAAGCAGGCAAAGGCGCTGCTCAAATCGCCCGCGCACAGCATTGTCGCCATCGCTTACGAGTTGGACTTTTCCAGCGAGCAGGCATTTTCGCGCTTCTTCAGCCGCGAGGAGGGCATGACTCCCAACGAATACCGGCGCAGCATCATGCCTCAGCCGGAGCATTTCACGATTCGCTGACAAGGAAAACAGGTATCTGTTGGCCCCTGCGCTTGATGCGTGTGGGGCCTTTGGCTGTTTTATGCCTTACGGTGCCACTTATGGATAAATCTACGTCGTTTCAGGGTACTAGTTATGACGCATTGAGTTAAAATGATGACACATTAAAAGTTGCGAATGATATTTGTGGTTGATATAATACCATTGAACACAAGAGTCAATAGCGCGCGTATTGATGTGGGACGTTCAATGGACAATCTGAAGGCATATGCGTGAAAAGGAGAGAACGGTATGAAAAAGATCATGGCTCTGGCGCTTTCCCTGCTCCTGCTATTATCCGGTGTTGCCATTCCTGCGCTCGCGGACGAGGTGCAGCCCCTCTACGACAATGGCATGACCTACGGCAGCGGTTACCCTATCACCAAAGAGGTGATTGAGCTGGATGTGCTGGTGAAGGTGCATGCCTCCATCGCACACCAGACGGACACCAAGGTGATCGATTACATCTTAGAGAAGACCAACATCAAGCTGAATATACAAACCTTCAGCGAGACCGACAAGCTGGCGCTGATGTTTGTAGACCGCGCGTATCCCGATTTCGCCATGAACATTGGCGCTTCGGCCACCCAGATCTTTACGGCCGCCGAAGCGGGCGACATGGTGGAGATCAGCGGGCTGCTGGAACAGTTCTGCCCCACCTGGATGGATTTTTTTGCGCAGTATCCGACGGTGAAGGAACTGCAGCGCACGGCTGACGGCGGCATCTACACCCTGCCGTTTTGCAACTTTGCGGCCTATGACCGTAACCTGCGTGATCAATGGTTCATCAACAAGGCCTGGCTGGATTCTGTGGAACTGTCCGTGCCTACCACGCTGGAGGAGTTCACGGCGTGCCTTCGCGCATTCAAGGCCAATGAGGGAAACGGTGTGATTCCCGAAAACTGCTATCCCTATCATTTCGTGTTTGACAACTTCTCCAACTCCTCCAGCCTGGATCTGTTCAGTTCCTTTGGCGTGATTATCACAAACAGCAACTACCTGGCTGTCGAGGATGGCAAGGTGGTCTATCAGGCGGCCGGTGAAGCCATCAAGGAGCCGCTCAAGTACCTGAAAATGCTGTATGCCGAGCAGCTGATATCCCCCGAAATCTTTACCACCACCAATACGGACGTGCGCGCCATGTCCACCACGCAGATCCCGCTAATTGGCAGCTGCAGCCACTATCTGACGCCGGAAAAGGCCGATGGCTCTACCGATTATGTGGCGATGGCACCCATTGACTGTGGCACGGGCGTTGGGCCGTACATCCGCCGCCAGGCGTATACCGCCAACCCCGTCAACGCGTTCTATTTGTTCAGCAACAACCCCTATCCTGCGGCCACCATGCGCCTGATGGAGTTCATTGTAGAGAATCCCGAGCAGTTGATGAATGTGATCTATGGCATGGAGGGCGTGTACTGGGAGTGGGGCGAGGACGGCTTGATCCACACCCTCAAGGGCGAGTTGGAGGGCGGCGAGGGCGCTGATTCCATGGGCTTTTGGAACACCTTTGTGGGGCTTCGCACTGACAGCACGCTGTTTGATTACTACTATGATGCCAACGAGCTTAACCCCGCCAAGCGCGAGTATGCCTACGAAAACCTGTACAAGGACTATCTGTTTGACGCGGACTGCGTTTTCACCGGCGGGGTTTTGGACGAGGACGACACCATCCTGTATAATCTGGTGCGTACCGACCTGACCGATGTGCGCAAAACCTATTTCGCGCGCTGGATCCGCGGCGAGGGCGATATCGATGCCGAATGGGACCAGTACATCAAGGCGTGCAAGGATGCGGGCTTGGAAGACTTCCT
Source organism: Eubacteriales bacterium (assembly GCA_031547595.1). GTDB lineage: Bacteria > Bacillota > Clostridia > Christensenellales > Aristaeellaceae > JAVBRU01. Next base: position 3,475 of record JAVBRU010000108.1, on the reverse strand, counting down.
GAAGCTTTCTCAAAAGCAATACGACATGGTACACTGATTCAATACATGCGTTCAAGCGGGGGACAGCTCCACCGGGCGTCCCCCTTTCTTGAGCGCGAGGAGTGAGCAACATGGCAAACGCCAATGCCCTTACACCCGACCGCAGGCTCCGCCCGCACCGGCGCAGCGTTTGGCAGCGCCTGCGCGAGCAATGGCAGCTGTTTTTGTTCCTGCTGCCGGTGGTAGCGTATGTTTTGATCTTCTGCTATGGCCCCATGCTGGGCCTAGTGATGGCATTCAAAAAATACAAGCCCAGCCTGGGCATCTTTGGCAGCGAATGGGTGGGGATGGATCATTTCGAGCGGTTCCTTGGCATGGGCAAGTTCAAGACGCTGCTGCAAAACACATTGACGCTCAGCATCTATTCGCTGCTGGCCGGGTTTCCTCTACCCATCCTATTGGCGCTGGCGCTCAACAGCTGCGCTTCCAAGCGCTTCACCCGCATTGTGCAGACGGCAACCTACGCGCCCCATTTTATCTCCACCGTGGTGCTGGTGGGCATGCTGGTGATCTTCTTCAACCCGCAGTCGGGCGTCGTCCGTTTTATGCTCAAAAGCCTGGGGCTGCTGGATGGGTATTTAAACACGCTAATCAGCGCCGAAGCCTTTCCGCATTTGTATGTGTGGAGCGATGTGTGGAAAAACATCGGCTGGGGGAGCATCGTATACCTGGGCGCCTTGACGGGCGTGGATCCCAGCCTGCACGAAGCCGCCATTGTGGACGGCGCGAACAAGCCCCGCCGCATCTGGCACATTGATCTGCCCGCGATTTTGCCCACCATCATTGTGCTGCTCATCCTGCGCTCGGGCGATTTGATGAGCGTGGGCTTTGAAAAGGCGCTGATGATGCAAAACAGCACCAACCTGGCCCGTTCTGAAATTATCAGCACTTATGTGTATAAGCAGGGCATCAAGGAAGGGCAGTATTCCTTTGCAAGCGCTGTGGACTTGTTCAACTCGGTGATCAACTTTATCCTGATTATCATCACCAATACGCTGTCGCGAAGGCTGACAAACACGTCTTTATGGTGAGAGAGGAGGGGACTATGCAAAACACGCACATCCGCGGCAGCCGTACAGACAGGCTGTATGACATTGCGGTGTATATCATTCTGGCGCTGTTGCTGCTGCTGATCCTGTATCCGCTGTACTTTATTGTGATTGCCTCCGTCAGCGATCCCGTGGCCACCAAGGTGGGCAAGGTGATTTTTTGGCCGAGCGGCTTCACGCTGGATGGTTATAAAAAGGTGTTGGAATATGAGCACCTTGGTAGCGGCTACAGAAACACTATCCTGTATACCGTGGCTAAGACAGTGCTCTCCACCTTTCTGACGCTGCTGGCGGGCTTTGCACTCAGCCGGAAAAACCTGGTCGCGCGGCGCGGCATTCTGCTGTTTTTCAGCATTACGTTGTTCTTCTCGGGCGGGATGATCCCTACCTACCTATTGGTCAGCCAGATGGGCTTGATTGACAAGCCGGCGGTGATCGTGCTGGTGGGGCTGGTCAGCGTATATAACATCATCATTACCCGAGCGTTCATGGAGGCCAACATACCAGACAGCCTGCAGGAAGCGGCGTTCATAGACGGCTGCTCCTATGCGCGGTTCTTCTTTTCCGTGGTATTGCCCTTGTCGCCCGCCATTATTTCTGTGATTGCCTTGTTCATCGCCGTGGGGCAGTGGAACAGCTGGTTCAACGCCATGCTGTACCTGCGTAAGGATGAATACATGCCCCTTCAATACTGGCTGCGGCGGCTGCTGACCAGCATGGAGCAGTTGATGAACGAAACGGAACTGACCAGCGCGGACAACTATAACTCCAACCTTCTGCTGGCGGAATCCATGAAATATGCCATCATCATCGTGGCCTCCTTGCCCATCCTTTGCCTGTACCCGTTTTTGCAACGCTACTTTGTCAAGGGCGTGATGGTAGGCTCGCTAAAAGGTTAATAATATACTGACAGAAAGACGAGAAAACACTATGAAAAAACTGCACGGCATCACCATTGCCATGGTCACGCCCATGGACGCGCAGGAACAGGTGGATTACGCTGCGCTCACGGAGCTGACAGAATTTTTGATTGAACGGGGCGTAGATTGCCTGTATCCCTGCGGCACAACCGGTGAGATGTTTCACCTGAGTGTGGAAGAGCGCATGGAAATCGCCCGGCATGTGGTCGCGCAAGCGGCAGGCCGTGTGACGGTGTTTGTGCATGTGGGCGCGATGACGCAGGCGGATACGCTGGCGCTGGCGCTGCATGCGCATAAGATCGGCGCCGATGGCGTGGGCATTGTGACGCCTGCGTTTTTCACCGCCAACCGGCGGGAGCTCATCCGGTATTATATCAGCCTGGCGCATGCGTTGCCGCAGGATTTTCCGGTCTATCTCTACAACATCCCCCAGTGTGCTGCGAATGATCTGACGGTAGACGTTGCAAAAGCCATTGCGCAGGAATGCCCCAATGTGGTGGGCATCAAGTATTCCTTCCCAGATATGCTGCGCACCCAGGAATACCTCCAGGTGCGGGAGGGCTTTTCCGTATTGCAGGGGGCAGACAGGCTGTTGCTTGCCTGCCTGGCGATGGGCTGCGATGGTACCATCACCGGCGCGGGCTGCGCGTATCCCGAGGTATTTGTCGCGCTTCAGGCGGCCTGCCGCAGCGGCGATTTTGAAAGGGCGCGCAGGCTGCAGCGCCTGGCCAACGGCTTGGTAGAGGCCATGCAATGCGGCAGCAACATGGCGTATTTCAAGACCGCGCTGGCGTGGCGCGGCATCCCCTGCGGCGGCATGCGAAAGCCGCAGCTACCCTTGACCGACACAGAAACAGAGGCATTCAAGGCGACCCTTTCTCAGGCAGAGGCACTCTTGCCCGAAGGGCTTTTGCGCGAATGGAGGGGATCGTATGGCAGATAGATTGTATAACGGCATCCAATTGCCGGATACCTGGCCGCCAAAGAACATACAGCGCCTGTCAAAAGACCCGCTTCCCGTGCCGTATCTTCAGCACCCGCCGCGGGTGTTGCCCGTGCTGGTGGGCCGGCAGTTGTTTGTAGACGATTTCCTGATCGAAGCCACCTCGCTGCAGCGGGTGTTTCACCATCCCGTAAAATACGCAGGGAACCCCATCTTTACCCCGCAAACGGCGGCAGAAACTGAAACCCTGCCCTGCGCCTGCCCCAAAAGCGGCGGCATCTGGTATGATGAGGGGAAGTTCAAAATGTGGTATGAGGCCGGGTGGCTGAACAAGCTGGCCTATGCCGAAAGCACAGACGGACTGACATGGGAACGGCCGCAACTGGGTGTGGTGCCGGGCACCAACCTGCTTTTGCCCGGCATGGAGATGGACTCTACCGCCGTGTTTTTAGATACGGATACCGCCGCCCCCGGGCCGCGCGATAAGAGGTGTTTGCGCGGCCCCCGCGGGCGGATGCCCGGCC
>JAVBRU010000039.1:0-9834 GCA_031547595.1 Eubacteriales bacterium | reverse complement strand
GCAGGCGTTCTTCCTCGCGCTGCCCGCCGATGCGGAAGGTGAAGTATTTGCCTGTTATCAAAAACTCATCACTGATCAGCGTGCCGCGATATGCGTTATCAACGGCCTGCAAGTCACCCGGAACGCAAACCCATTCATCCTCCGTCGAAACGCCCAGCCCCTCAAACCGACCACCGGTGTCTGTGGCAAGCAGCGCAAGGGACGATCCGGGGGCTGCCGGAACACGCACGGCGAACTCCTCCAGCCCGTCCACCGCAACCGTCACCTCCCAGGTTCCATCCGCCTGCCCACACCATTTGACATCCAGCAAATGCGCCGCACCGTCGCGGGCATCACAGGCCATTGATTCCACGGGCAGGCCGTTTGTCTGGATATAGGGCAGGAAAATCCCATTGTTGTAGCGTCCGAGTGTCGCCTTGCCCGTCAGGTTGGATAAAAGAACAGCCCAGCCACCCTGCAGCGCATCATCCAGCCCAAAGCAAATGCCAATGCTCCCGCCCCGCGCCGGGGTAAGCATGGCACTAAACGCCTGATCGGAGGCCGTCAACTGGTCGCTGTACAGTGCCGCGCAGCGGTAAAAGCCCTGCGTATCCAAAGAAGAGTAGGTGCTTCCCACCGTCAACACATTCTCTTGTGCCTGATACACAGGCACAAGGTCGCCTGTGATCAGCAGCCCCGCGCCCATGCGCGTCATCTGCGGCGGCACAGCGCCTGCAACCTGTAAGGGGTAGGACGCATCCTCGGAGGCCGTCCACTGGGTCAGACCGGTATCAAAAGTTTCTTCAAACATCGCTTGCCCCTCCGCGAATGCCTGCAGGCAGTTGCCAAAGCATACAATACAGACAATCCATAACAAGATCAGCAACCTCCCCGATGCCCTGCAGCCATTCTCGCTCATCATCCGTTGTCCTTCCTTATTTTGATATTATCAATACTATACCATGGCGTACATTCTTCCGGTATGTCATCATTTTTGTTTCCTTTGTCTTTTATTTGGCCATTTTCTACCTGTAAACGATTTCGGGCCCAATAAAAAAAGGAAGCAATGGCTGCATTGCATTCCTGTAATGGTTCACTCTATGCTTTTTTTGTGCTCTGTCAATGTCACTGTCAGGTCGCACAGCGCCGCGATACTGCCATCCTGATAATACGCCGCCTCCAGCGGCAGCCACAAGGATTGAAAGCGTTGGTACAGCGCCGCGCCCCTTCGCAGCAGGCGCTCCTGCTGCAGCTTTTCATCCACCGCCACAAACACCTTGATGTCATATAGCCCGCGAAGGCACGGATGCAGGCAATAGACGCCCTCCACCAGCAGCACCGGGCTGTTTGGAATCAAGCATACCTCGCCCATCTCGCCCGTGCCGCAATCAAACACCCGATATTCAAAATCCTTGCCGCTTTGCAGGCCATCGCCAACCTCCTGCAAAAAGCGCTCGTAGTGGATGTTACCGCCGGGCTGCGCAAGGCGCTGCGGTGTACGCATCTCAAAGGGCAAAAAGAAATCATCGGCATGGATCACGGGGGCGTTAAAGTGGGCGGATAACTGCGCGGCAGCAGTGGTCTTTCCGGCTGCGGCAGGGCCTTCCAATGCCACCACCGCGCGGGGCTGGGTTTGAAGACGCTTTCTAATCAGCTCCGCAACCGGATACAGGCTGTCATGCATTTTGCATCACCTTGGCGCGCTGCAGCGCAAACACCACCAGCGGCACCAGCACAAGTTGCAGGATAATGGCAGGCACGGCATTGACAAACGCACCAGCCAGGAACAGCGCAAACGTGAACGTCTTGCCGGACAGCGCCATAAACGCATACGACGCCGCGCCCCAAACCACGCGCCCCAGCAGCATGGCAATCACCAATGTGACATACACATATAGCGGCTTCTTGGGCAGCTTTTGATACAACAGGCCGCACAGCGCGCCATAGGCCGCCAGCTCCAGCGCCATGGCCAGCCCTGTTGGGAAAATCGGGGGCATGCCCACCAGCAAGAAGCGCAGCGGCGGCGCAATCAGGCCCACCAGCAGCCCATAGGGCCAGCCGCAGACAAACCCACACAGCAACACCGGCAGGTGCATAGGCGACAGCTTGCTGCCAATCTCGGGGATGTTGCCCGTCAAAAAAGGCAACACCATACACAGTGCCAGAAACAGGGCCGCCAGCACCAGACGTTTCACATCAAAGGTACGGTTCATCGGTTTTATACACTCACTTTTGTGTTATTTTGTGGTGGCTTCAAGGCCGCGCAGAATCTCTGGCTCCCGCACATCGCGCGCATTGGTGAACACCTTGCGGGTCAGCAGCGCACCGGTGCGGTAATACAGGCAAAGGAAGGGGCAGTCTTCGGCAAACAAATCCTGGATTTGATACAGCAGGCTTTGATACTCCGACGGATCCTGGGTTTTGCGAAGCTTGGTGAACAGATCGCCCATCGCTTTAGAATTATAGCGGCCATAGTTGGCGGTGTTGCCGGGCATCAGCAGGAATCCGGGGTCCGGAATGGTATCCATCTGGAACGCCACCAGGCACAGGTCGAAGCTGCCGGCGGAGAGCTTGGTTTGGGTTTCTGTGAAGGTTTTGACCTCCACCACGCCATTGATGCCCACGGCCTTCAGCATATCGGCAATCATGTTGGCGGCCTCTACGCGAACCGAACTTTCCTGCTCCTCATACACATAGATGCGCAGGCGCAGGTTTTTTTTGCCGCCATCCTTCACCTTATCCAAAATACCATCGCCGTCGGTATCTGCCCAGCCCTCGGCGGCCAGCAGCTCCTTGGCCTTATCGGGATTGTACTCGTAGGTGCTGGGCGAGTCGCGGTACATCCAGGTGCCCGGGATCATTGGCGTATCGGTACGCTTTGCCATGCCCATATAGCAGCTTGAAATAATGGCATCCACGTCTATGGCATAGCGGATGGCTTTGCGCACGTTGACGCTTTCCAGCGGGTATTCCTTAAAGTTCATCAGCAGCACTTCCAGCTGACGGGTGCGGTAAGGAATGTTAAGGCTGTTGAGGGTGGCGCGGTACTGCGCGGTGGTGACGGAGCGTGTGATGACCGAGTCCACGCGGTTGTATTCGTAGGAAGAGGTCAAATCCCGGCTGGTGTTGTGGAAAATCACGTTCACGTACTGAATGGCGGGCGTGGTTTGCCACCAGTTCGGATGGACGGTGAGGTACAGATGGTCGCCGGGGCGGAAGGTCTCCAGCTTGTAGGGGCCGGTGCCCACGGGGTTATCGGCCTGCACTTCGGCGGCCTTGAGCACGGGGAATGTCATGCCAAACAGAATGCCATAATACGGGCGCTTGACCTTCACCACAAAGGTGCGGGCGTCCGTGGCGCGCACGTTGTCAATGATGTATTGCAGCGACGCGAACTGTCCCTTTTTTTCCGTTGCCAGACGTAAAATCTCGTTGACGGTAGCCACCACGTCGTCCGCCGTCAGCGGCGTGCCGTCATGGAACTGCACACCCTCACGCAGGCGGAAAAACCAGGTACTGCCATCCGAGGTTTCCCAGCTTTCAGCCAGGCAGGCCTGCGGGCGGTAATTGTCGTCCAGCGTCAGCAGGCTCTCATACATCAGCGCAGTGATGGACTCAAACTCCCGCTCCTGCGGCACAAGGGGGTTCAGCCTTTGTGTTTTGACAGACATCATGCCAAGCGTCAGGCTGTCGTCATCCGTGGCCGCAACCGCAGCGCCGCACAGCAGCAGCGCCAGCACACTAGTAAGTATAATAATTCTGCAGGTAGATCGCATAGGCATTCAGCACCTTTCTGGCGTAGGATTTGGTGTCGTCCATCGGGATCTGGTCGATCGTCAGGGTTTTGCCGTCGGTGGAGTATTTGGTGAGCCAGCTGCGCACATTGCCCTGTCCCGCATGATAAGCGCAGGCCACGACGATGGGATCACCGGCAAACAAATCGCTTAAATAGCCCAGATACCAACAGCCCATCTGAATATTGGTTTCGGCGTCGAAGAGCGTGTCCCACGTGTAATCCTTCATTTTCAGCTTACCCGCCACCCATTCGCCGGTATCAGGCATCAGCTGCATCAGGCCGCGCGCTTCTACGCGGCTGACTGCCTGTGCGTCATAGCTGCTCTCGCGCAATATCACAGCCGCCACAAACGCCGGATGCACATCATAATACGATGCGTATTTACGGATCCAATCCTCGTAGCGCACTGTATGGCGCGCCACCAGATCGGCATAATCCTTGGCCTCCTGCTGGCGCTTTGCAGCCAGCTGCGCCTGCATGGAGTTGCCGGCGCCAATCATCAGCCCGGCAAAGCCAATGGCCAGCACCATGCATACCAGCAGTGCAATCTGCTGGGTGGTCAGCGCGGGCCTGCGCTTTCTGCCAACGCGTCTGCGCCGTACCGTGTGCCGGGGCGGGGGTGCCAAGGGCGGTAATCCAGCCATTATTTCAGGTTCTCCTTTTGCAAAAGTTCTGTCCAATAAGATAAAACGATGGTGGCGCTGTTTTTGATGCTGCCGTCGGTGCGGATCACCCGATCGGCCAAACGTGCCTTGGTCATCGCTGGCATCTGGCTGCGCACCCGCGCAAGCGCCTGCTTGTGGGTGAGGTGATCGCGTGCGCGCAGGCGGCGGATTTGCTCGTCCTGCGGGATATACGCGCACCACACCTCGTTGCACATCATTTCCATGCCGCTTTCGTATAGCAGCGGCACCACAATCACCACAATACCGGGCAGCGCATCCATCTGCGCCTGCATTTTGGCAATCACCAGCGGATGAATAATAACATTGAGCTGCAGGCGCTTTTCCTCGTCCTGAAACACAAGCTGCCCAAGCCTTGCGCGGTTTAACACTTCGCCGTCAAACACCGCATCGCCAAACACCTGGCGCACAGCAGGCAGAGCCTCCCCACCCGGCGCAGTGAGCGCGCGTGAAATATCATCGGCATCAATCACCTGCGCCCCGGCATCCATCAAGGCCTTTGCCAGCGTGCTTTTGCCGCAGGCAATGCCGCCCGTTAAGCCCACCACGTAGCTACTCATTTGGTTTCATACCAGCTTTCTCCCGCCTGTATATCTGCCGTCAGCGGCACAGACAAGGGCAGTACCTGCTCCATACAATCGCACAGCAGGGCTTTCACCTGCTCCCGCTCGTCAAGCGGCGCTTCGATTAGCAATTCGTCATGCACCTGCAAAATCAGCTGAGCTTTCAGCCCTTCACGTTTCAGTGCCTCATGCACCCGCACCATTGCCACCTTGATGATATCCGCCGCCGTGCCTTGCACGGGTGTGTTCATGGCAGCGCGCTCACCAAAGTTTCGCGTATTGGCGTTCCCGGCCTTGAGTTCGTTCAGCATACGCCGCCGCCCCAGCATCGTGACGGCATAACCCGTCTCATAGCCCGTTTTGACGGCCTGATCCATATACCGTTTCACGCCGGGATAGCGCGAGAAATAACGCTTAATAAACTCCCCGGCCTCGTAGCGCGAAATGCCGATGTTGCGCGCCAGGCCAAACTCGCTGATGCCATACACCAGGCCAAAGTTGACCGCCTTGGCGGCGCTGCGCATGGCAGGCGTCACATCCGCCATGGGCACACCTTCTACCTCCGCCGCTGTGCGGGTGTGGATGTCCTGCCCCTTGCGGAAGGCGTCCAGCATGGCATCATCCTGGCTGAAGTGCGCCAGCACGCGAAGCTCGATCTGTGAATAGTCGGCATCCACCAGCACACAGCCGTCTTTGGGCACAAAAGCCTTGCGGATTTCCCGCCCCATCGCGGTGCGCACGGGGATGTTTTGCAGGTTGGGCTCGTTGGACGAGATACGGCCCGTTACCGTGCCCGTCTGGTCAAAGGAAGTATGCACACGGCCGTCTCTATCCATCTTGCGCAACAGCGCGTCCACATAGGTGCTGTTCAGTTTCACCACCTGGCGATATTTGAGGATCGCCGGGATCGCCGGATGCTCGTCCATCAGGCCCTCCAGCGTTTCGGCATCGGTGGAGTATCCGCGCTGCGTCTTTTTGCCTGTTTTGAGGCCCAGCGTTTCAAACAGCACCTTGCCCAGCTGCTGCGGGCTGTTGAGATTGAACCCGCGAACGCCGGTCAGTGTATACACTTCCTCGCGAAGCTCCTCCGCCTGGGCGGAAAACTCCGCGCCCAGCTTGCGCAGTATCTGGCCGTCCACCTGAAAGCCCGCGCACTCCATATCAAACAGCACGCGCAGCAGCGGCATTTCCACCTGCAGCATCAAATCCTGCATGCCCGCCTGCGCAATCTGCGCCGCCTGCTTTTGCCAAAGGCCCCACACGCCGCCTGCGTCGTCCTGCGCAAAGGCGGAGAGCGTGTACTGGCTCTCCTGCGAGTTAAGCAGATACGCGCCGAGCATGGTATCCCATGTTAAATTGGGCAGTGGCATGCCCTGCTCCTGCAGGGTGTGCAGCAATTTTTTACCGTCATGCACCACCAGCGGACGTTCCAGCACCGGGCGGATGGCCTGCCATGCCTCGTCCGGCGTCATGCCTTCCGACAGCATGTCCACCGCCAACTGCAGCCGTCCACGGCGCTTTGCCGTGGCCAGCGTCACATCCAGCGGCGTCACATGCAGCGCGGTGGGCTGATCTTTTGTATCATCAATAAACGCCGCCACGGCCTGGACGCTGCCAAGCAGCTCCCACTCCGGCACAGCCCCGTCATCTACTATGATGACTTCTTCCACTGCAGCCACGTCCGGGGCCTGCCATTTTTCCAGCCGCTGGGCGATACTGTTCAACTGATATTTGCGCAGCACCGGCAATGCGTCTGCCATGTGGGATGCTTCAAAAGCAGGCAAATCGAACATAATGGGCGCGGTGGGGCGGATGGTGGCCAGGTCTTTCGAAAACCGCGCCTGCTCGGCATTGTCGCGGATTTTCTCGCCTAGCTTGCCCTTGATGTCGCCGCCGTGTGCCAGCACATTCTCCAGCGTTCCATATTCGTCCAGCAGTTTTACCGCCGTTTTTTCGCCCACGCCGGGAATGCCGGGGATATTATCGCTGCTGTCCCCCATCAGGCCTTTCCAGTCGGTCACCTGCTCCGGCGTCACGCCAAAGTATTCTTTGACAGTGGCGTTGTCAAACAATGTGGTTTCGCTGATACCCTTGCGAGTGAACAGCAGGCGCACGTTCTCATGCACCAGTTGCAGGGCATCGCGGTCGCCCGTCAGCAGGATAGCGTTCATCTGGTTGTCCACGCATTTTTGTGCCAGCGTGCCCAGGATGTCGTCCGCCTCGTACCCCGCTACCGACAGTACGCCCAGCCCCATTGCCGTCAGCACTTCCCGGATGATGGGAAACTGCATGCGTAGCTCGTCCGGCGTAGCCTTGCGTCCTGCTTTATAATCGGCATATACAGTGTGGCGGAAGGTGGGCGCATGCTCATCAAACGCCACAGCCACATAGCGCGGTGCCTGTTCCTGTATCGCGCGCAGCAGCATCATCAAAAAGCCATGCACGGCATTGGTAAATACACCGTCCACATCCATGGGCGGCAGCGCGTGGAACGCGCGGTGCATCAGGCTGTTGCCATCTACGGCCAGCAGGGTCTCCCGCATCAAATCACTTCCTCAGCATATAGTATATCACAAGTTGACGGTTTTTCAATGTTCCGCCCGCGCAGCCTCAAAAATTTGCAATTCCCCGTCTTTTCTTTACCTACATCCTATGGTATACTAGGATATGGAAGGAGGTGCACCCATGAAGATACTGGAGTCTGCGGAAAACTACCTCGAAACCATCTATATCCTGCACAAGCAACGCGGTATGGTGCGCTCCATTGACATCGCCAACGAGCTTTCCTTTGCAAAGCCCAGCGTCAGCATCGCCATGAAAAACCTGCGCGAAAATGGCTACATTGTGGTGGATGCACAGGGCTACATCACCCTCACCGATCAGGGCACAAGCATTGCCGAAACGATGTACGAGCGGCATGAGTTGCTTTCCAAATGGCTGACCAGCCTTGGCGTAAACGCCAAAACCGCCGTGGAGGATGCCTGCCGTATTGAGCATGTGATCAGCCCCGAAACGTTTGACGCGATTAAACGTCACGTCAAGGGATGAGGAGACCCGCCGCTATACTGCCCGCCAACCAGGCCAATAACGCGCACGGAAGAATGTGACGCGTTTTTTTGACGCCTGCAGCACCTAGGTATATTGCGCAGGTGTAGAACACCGTCTCGCTGGAGCCCATCATGGTGCAGGCCACCAGCGCAATGCGGCTGTCCGCGCCGTAGGTGTTCATGATGTCCTGCAGCATTGCCAGCGAGGCCGAGCCGGACAGCGGCCGCAGCAGCATCAGCGGCAGCGCTTCTGCCGGAATGCCCACCAGGGCAAGTGCAGGCGCGCAAAACCCACACACCACATCCAGCAGGCCTGATGCCGCGAACGCGCGAATGGCGCACAGCATAGCCACCAGCGGCACAACGATGTTCCGCGCCGTCTGTAGGCCGTCCTTCGCGCCCTCCAAAAACGCATCATACACCGGCACCCGCCGAATAACCCCCACCATCAGGCACATCAGCACAAAGGCTGGCAATATCGCACTCATGAGAACTTCTCCGCGATCTTACACGCCATGACCGCCACCACGGTAGAAATGCCCGTCGCAGCCAGCGTGGGCAGCACGATGGCCGCCGGGTCGGCAGAGCCTGCCGCCGCGCGCATAGCGATCACCGTGGTGGGCATCAACTGCACGGACGAGCTGTTGATCACCAGGAACAAACACATAGCATTGCTGGCTACCGTACCATCCGCCAGTGCCTGCATTGCTTTGATGCCCATGGGTGTTGCCGCATTGCCCAGCCCCAGCATATTGGCCGTCAGGTTGAGCGTCATATACTCCAGCGCTTCCGGGCGCATCCCTTTGCCCATCAATTTGGACAGCGGCTTTGCCAGCACCCGCGCCACCACACGTACCACCCCGGCCCGCTGCAGCAGATTCAACAGTCCGCAAAAAAATGCGAACCCACCGGCCAGCGAAATCGCTGTCGTTACAGCCTGACCCGCACCTTCCAGCATTTGTGCTATCACCCATGTGGCTTCCCCTTGGAGCATTCCTACCGCCACTGCCGTTGCCAATAGCGCAAAAAACACCGTATTCATCATTTTATTGCAACTTCCTTCACTCTTTTTTGCGTTCAAGGTTGTTTTTGTGTCGTTTATTCCTTACAAATGTGCAATTTCACAAATTTTGTAGTTACAACTATTGACTTATTTCACGATAAATTGTAGAATGATAGAGTATCAAGAGCATACGCCCTTCGGCGTAAAATGGGAGGAAAAAAAATGAAGTCTACAGGTGTTGTTCGGAAACTGGATGAACTGGGACGTATCGTTATTCCGATTGAGCTGCGCAGGACAATGGACATCGCGTTGCGCGATACGTTGGAAATTTTCGTGGAGGATGATAAAATTATCCTGAAGAAGTATCATCCTGCCTGCATCTTCTGCAACGATGCCCGCGATGTCATCCACTACAAGGATAAGCTGATCTGCAAGCACTGCCTCGAAATCCTCAAAAAAGAGGTGTAAGCACTTCTGCCAGCCGCCGCCGTTTGTGAAAGCAAGCGGCGGTATTTTTTTATGCATAGCACAGCCCATTTATGTCCATGCTACCTGCACATACAAAAAGGAGGAATGGGACAATGCAGAAGTATGAGAGCCTGCACGCGCTGCTGCAGAGCGACGCGAAGGCGCGTCAATTGTTCGCGGAGCTGCCCGATTATGTGAAGATGGCGGCGCTGGAGCGCTCTGCGCACATCAACTCGCTGGATTCGCTATACTCGCTGCGCGACAATATGACGCAGGGGGACGGTTAATCCATTAA
>JAVBRU010000123.1:0-13452 GCA_031547595.1 Eubacteriales bacterium | reverse complement strand
GCCCAATCGTGTGATACCAATAGTATGGCCATGTGATGCTCAGTGCGAAGACCGCTCACCGTTTGCAAAAACAGCGCCAGGCCATTTTGGTCTACGCCGGAGACAGGCTCGTCCAATACCAGCAGATCCGGCAGGGGCGAGAGCGCCATCGCCAGCAGCACCCGCTGCAAGTCGCCGCCGCTGAGCGCGCCGAGGCGCTTGTCGATCAGGCTGCCCGCCTGCGCGGTATCCAGCGCTTCTTGTACCCGAAGCCGCGTCTTCTTACCGATGCCCAGCCACACCGGGCGCTTGCCAAGCGTTGCCGCCAGCAAATCACACACAGTGATGGGCATCTGCTTGTCAAAGGGCAATTGCTGGGGCACATAGCCGGTGCGCACGCCGGGGAAATCCCGCCCGCCCGCATCCATGTGCCGGATGCTACCGGTGTAGGGCGTTTGCCCAAGCAGCGCCCGCACCAGCGTGGTTTTGCCCGCGCCATTGGGGCCTACCAACGCCGTCAATTCGCCGCAGTGGATGTGCATGCCCACGTTGTCCAGCAGCACATCGCCGCCGGCTTTCACGGTGACGCCGCTCAGCTCGATCCTGCACAGCCCGCAGGCGTGCGCATGCTCAGTCTTCGCTGCCATCGGGGGCATCATCCTCTGCTTCGGTCTGCGCAATCAGGGCATTGTTTTTCAGTTCTTCGCGGATAATGGCTTCGATTTCGGCTGCCATTTCGGGATGCTCTTTCAAATATGCGCGGGTGTTGTCGCGGCCCTGGCCGATGCGGATGTCGTTGTAGGAGAACCACGCGCCACTCTTGTGGATGATGTCGCGCTGCACGGCCATATCCAGCAGCGTGCCCTCGCGGCTGATGCCTTGACCGTAGAGAAGGTCAAATTCGCACACGCGGAAGGGCGGGGCGACTTTATTTTTCACGATCTTGACTTTGGTGCGGTTGCCGATCACTTCCGCGCCATTCTTCAGCTGCTCGCCCCGGCGCACGTCCAGGCGCACAGAGGCATAGAACTTCAGCGCGCGACCGCCGGGCGTGGTCTCGGGGTTGCCATACATCACGCCCACTTTTTCACGCAGCTGGTTGATAAACAATGCAATGGCGTTGGTTTTGGCCACCACACCGGCCAACTTTCTAAGCGCCTGGCTCATCAATCTCGCCTGCAGGCCCACAAAGCTGTCGCCCATTTCGCCATCGATTTCGGCGCGCGGCACCAGCGCGGCCACACTGTCGATGACCACGATGTCCACCGCGCCGGAGCGCACCAGCGCCTCAGCGATTTCCAGGGCGTCTTCGCCCGTGCTCGGCTGGCTGACATACAGCTCGTCAATATTGACGCCAAGGTTACTGGCGTATTGCGGATCCAAGGCATGCTCGGCATCAATAAAGGCCGCCGTTCCGCCCTTTTTTTGCACCTCTGCCACCACATGCAGCGCCACGGTGGTCTTACCGGAGGATTCCGGCCCAAAGACTTCGATGATGCGGCCACGGGGAATTCCTCCCACGCCCAGCGCCATGTCCAGTTCCAGGCAGCCTGTGGGCACGCTTTCCACCTTCATGGCGGCCTTTTGCCCCAGCTTCATCACGGTGCCTTTGCCAAACTGCTTTTCCAGCGCGGCAAGTGCCTGATCCAGTGCTTTTGCCTTCTCGGCCTGGGTGGACTCGGGGGAAGAGTTGATGCCCTTGCTGGGTGCTTTTTCCTTTGCCATGTTGTTATAACATCCTTCCTAATAATTGAAGTGCTAGTTTTGTGGTGGTTTCGCGCAGCGCATTGCGGCTGCCCGCCAGCTGCACATGGTATACCTTTGTGACCTGGGGGGTTGCCACCCCGATATAGATGCTGCCCACGTTTTCCCCTGTGGGGCCGGCATAGCCTGTGGTGGACAGTGCATAATCGCTTTGGAATTTCAGCCGCGCCTTTTGCGCCATATCCCGCGCACAGGCGGCGCTGACCGCGCTGTGTTTTTCGAGGATGCTCTCCCCTATCCCCAGCACATCAGCTTTCACTTTGTCCTGATACGCCACCAGCCCGCCTTCAAAGCACCCGCTGGCACCGCTGACCGCCACAATCCTGGCGGCCACCAGCCCGCCGGTGAGGCTTTCGGCAGTGGCCAGGGTCTGTCTCCGTTGGCAGAGGGTGCGCACAATCTGCTCCGGCGTCATGCCAGATCGTCCTTAAAAACGTCTTTACAGCCCATAAAATAATCCACGCCGGACCACACCGTCATCACGGCCATCAACACGGTCAGAAGAATCGTGATGATTTCCGGCAGCTGCAGCATAGCAGACAGCACGCAGAAAAACTGCGCGTTGGTCTTGATCTTGCCCAGCCACCCTGCGGCAATCACATTTCCCTTGCCGGCGGCCACCAGCCGAAGACCGTCTACCATCAATTCCCGCGCAGCCACAACGCACACCGCCCAGGCGGGCAGCATACCCTTGGCTGTCAGGTAGATCATGGCTGTCAGCACCAGCACTTTATCTGCCACAGGGTCTGCAAATTTGCCGAAGGTGGTCACGATTTTTTGCTTGCGCGCGATGTACCCATCCAGAAAATCCGTCAGCGCCGCCAGCGCAAAGATCGCCGCCGCCGCCACGTATTGGTTGATCTCCATCAGGAACAGGCACAGCGGGATCATCAGCACCCGAAGCAATGTCAGCTTGTTGGGTAAATTCATGCTATCCTCCTTATTATAGACACTCGCCTTCCAAATCATAGGTATCTGCCCCAGTGATGCGCACCGTCACAAACTGGCCAATGCGAAGCGGTTGGGCAGTGGTGAACAGTATTTCGCCATCGGCATCAGGTGCTTCCCAGGCCGAGCGTCCGCGGCAGCGGCTGCCCTCCTGCCAGGTAACCAGCACCTTGGTTTCCTCGCCCACGCGCTGGAGGTTGCGGGCATAGCTGATCTCGCCCTGCAGCGCCATCAGCCGCTCCAGCCGCTGCTGCTTCACGTCTTCGTCGATCTGCCCGTCCATAACGGCGGCAGTGGTATCTTCCTCTGGCGAGAACGCAAACGCGCCCATGCGGTCGAACTCTATTTCTTTTGCGAAATCCATCAGGCATTCAAAATCCGCGTCTGTCTCGCCGGGAAAGCCAACAATGAAGGTGGTGCGAAGCGCAAAGCCTTTGGCGCGCGCCAGCCGCAAAAGCCCCTTCACCTTCTCCATATCGCCCCGGCGGTTCATGGCGCTTAGCAGCCTTGGCACGCAGTGCTGCAGGGGCAAGTCGAGATACCGGCAGATGTTTTCGTGCGCGGCCATCACATTCAGCAGCTCCTCCGTCACCGCATCGGGGTACATATACAGTGCACGCAGCCAGAAAACACCGGGGATTTGCGCCGCTTCCGCCATCAGGGCGGCCAGGCTGTCCCCCGTATCGCTGCCATAGCGGGTGGTATCCTGCGCGATGAGGATGTGCTCCTTCACGCCGTTTTGCGCAAGCGCGCGCATTTCGTCCAGAATATCCTGGCGTGGGCGGGAGCGGTAATTGCCCCGGATGAGGGGAATGGCACAGTAGGCGCAGCGGTTGCTGCAGCCGTCGCCCGTCTTGATATACGCGCTGTAGGGCGGGGTGATGAGCACGCGGCCGCATTCGAGGAAGCCGTCCTTGCGCTCTGTAGCATGGGGGCGCGCTCCCTGCAGGGCCTTTTCGATATTTGAAAGCAGCTGATCATACTGGGAAACACCCAGCAGACAGTCAATTTCGGGAATATCACTCAGCAAATCCTGCGCGTACCGCTGCGCCAGGCAGCCTGTGACGCACAGCACCTTGCAGCGCCCGGTCTGTTTATACTGCGCCATTTCGAAAATGGCGTCTATTGATTCTTCCTTTGCAGAAGCAATAAAGCCGCAGGTGTTGACAATCAATACCTCGGCCTGCTCCGGCTGGTTGGTGATACGGTATCCGGCCTGTGTCAGCTGGGACAGCATCTGCTCGCTATCCACCTGATTTTTCACACAGCCCAGGGAAATCAATCCTACTTGCACGGCGGTTTCTCCCACTTTAATTTACAGGTACATTGTACCACACACCCCGCCAGTTCACAAGTGTTTTTGAAAAAACATAAGAATGCCCGTTCTGGTTTTGAGATTTTGCAAAACTGTAAAATTCTTGTTGTTTTCGACAGCATTCGCTATTTTCTCTGATTGCATTATGAGGGAAAAGCGTTTATCCTGTAAGAGGATCCACAAGGTTTGTTACAAAACACACTTGATTAATAGGGGGAAAACACATGATACAGAGCACGAAAGCACAGGATTTGCGGGATAAAATTGCACAGGCATACGAGGAGCAAGACCGGGAGATACTGGAGAGACTGACGAATCAAATCGACGAAATGCAGCTGGCATTGTTGGCCACGCCCCTCGTTTTGAAACGCGCATAATGACGAATATGCAATTTGCGAAAAGAAAAATTGCAAAATTCTAAAAAAATGCCCTTTGCGAACAGGAGATTTGATTTTTGCGTAGAATAGATATTGCGATATGCAAATTTCCGATGAAAATCGGTTTGAAGGGGCATCATTATGGCACTCACAATTTCTAAGGTATGTCAGGGCATTTCGCCCTCTGTGACGCTCAAGATGAACGCGCTGGTGGCAGAGCTGCGCGCGCAAGGGAAAGACATTATTGGTTTGGGCGCTGGCGAGCCGGATTTTGATACCCCGGCCCACATCCGCGCCGCCGCTTTAAAGGCTATGGAAACCGGCTGCACCCGCTACACCGCCACCAATGGTATCCCCGCGCTGCGTAAAGCCCTGTCGGCATTTTTATTAGCCGACAAGGGTCTTCAGTATGCGCCGGACGAGATCATCGTGGGCACCGGTGCCAAGCAATCGCTGCTGGGCGCTTTGCAGGCCATTCTCGACCCCGATGATGAGGTCATTTTGCCCGCGCCCTGCTGGATCAGTTATCCCGAAATGATCCACATGGCGGGCGGCAAGGCCGTTTGGCTGCACACCGACGAATCCCAGGGCTTTGTGCCCAGCCGGGAGCAGGTGCTCTCCGTCATCACCCCCCGCACCAAGGCCATCATCATCAATACCCCCAGCAACCCCACCGGCGCTGTATGGGGCAGAGAGCAGCTGCAGGCCGTGGGCGATCTGGCGGTGGAATACGGCTTCTACATTATCAGTGACGAGATTTACGATAAGCTGATATACGATGGCGCGCAGCATGTGTCCGTCGCGTCCCTCAGCGACGAAATCAAAGCGCACACCATCACCGTCAACGGCTTTAGCAAGGCCTATGCGATGACGGGCTGGCGCATGGGCTATGCCTGCGGCCCCAAGGATGTGATCAAGGCCATGGACGCCTACCAGAGCCACGCCACAGGCAACCCCAACTCCATTGCGCAGTACGCCGCGCTGGCCGCTATCACCGGTGATCAGACCTGCGTTGCCGATATGGCGAAGGCATTTTCGCAGCGCCGCAAGCTGATGGTGGATTGCCTGAATAAAATCGGCGGCGTATCCTGCTTCACCCCGCAGGGCGCGTTCTATGTGCTGTTGAATGTTAATTGCGTGATTGGCAAGCGCTGCAACGGCCGCATCATCCGCTCCAGCAACGATTTTGCCGAGCTGCTTTTAGAGCATGCGCAGGTGGCCGTTGTGGACGGCGAACCCTTTGGCGCGCCGGGCTATTGCCGCCTGTCTTATGCCATTTCCGAGGAGCGTATCCTCGAGGCTGTGCGCCGTATCGAGCAATTTATTTCCTGTTTGGAAGCGGCTGCATAATTTGACCAGCCACCGCCCATACTACCTCCGAAACCAGAAGGAGGAGTTTAGTATGGCAGATAGAATCGCGTTGTTGCTCACCATCATTGGTGCGGTCAACTGGGGCCTGATCGGTATCTTTCAGTTTGACTTGGTGGCCTACCTGTTTGGCGGGCAGGCCGCGCTGGTCAGCCGCATCATCTACACGGTGGTGGGCGCGGCGGGCCTGTGGTGTATCTCCCTGCTGTTCAGGGATCGCGAGCCTGTGAAGGATTGACAGCTTTACAAAAGAATTTGAACTGCTGTGCTGGCAACTTGCTGGCGCAGCAGTTTTTAATTCCTATACAACTGTGCTCCTTTGTGGTAGAATACAACAAAAGCCACGTACTATATACGAAGAGGTGACCGTATGAACATCGTTCAGTGTAAGACAAGCCACGTTGTCAATCCCATCGGATACGCCATGGAAAAGCCAATCTTCAGCTATCAGGTGGAAGGTGCCACAGGCAAGCGTCAGGCGGAAGCACGCATCCTGGTTTCCTTATCTCCCGACATGACAAGCCCGGTATATGATACCGGCTTCACAGACGCCATCGACAGCCTGGCCTTTGCGGCGGAATTGCCGCTTTGTCCCCGCACGCGGTATTACTGGACGGTGACGGTGCGCACCGACGCGGGCGAGGAAGCAACCAGCGCGATCAACTGGTTTGAAACCGCCAAAATGGACGAGCCGTGGGCGGGCCAGTGGATCACCTGCGACAGCGCCGAAGTGCGCCATCCCTTCTTTTCAAAAAATATCGCCGTCAGCAGGCCCCTCAAAAGCGCGCGTCTATATATCTGCGGGCTTGGCTTATATGAAGCATTTATCGGCGGCAACCGCGTAGGCGAGGAATATTTTACTCCCTATTCCAACGACTACACCCAGTGGCTGCAATACCAGACCTATGATGTGACTGCAGAGCTGCTGGAGGGCGCGGAACTGTCCGTGCTGCTGGGCAATGGCTGGTATAAGGGCCGCTTTGGCTTTACCAAACTAGAGCCGCAAGAGGGCTATTACGGCAAGACGTGGAAGCTGATGGCCGAGGTGCGCCTCACCTACGTGGATGGCAGCGAAGAAGTGATCGCCACCGATGAAAGCTGGCGCGTCACGCGCTCCAACATCACTTTTTCCAACCTGTATGACGGCGAAAAGGAAGACGCCAATCTGCCCGCTGTTTCGCCCGTGCAGGCAACGATTTGTGAAGAAGCACTGCCGCCCCTCATCGCGCGTTATTCCACCGCCGTCACCGTTCACGAGCAGCTTCGCCCCGTCGAAATCATCAAAACACCGCTGAACGAAACAGTGATAGACGTCGGGCAAAACCTGGCGGGCAGCTTCCGCCTGCGCGTGCACCTCAAAAAGGGCGAAACCCTGCGCCTGCAGTTTGGCGAAGTGCTGCAAAACGGCTGTTTTTACCGCGACAACCTGCGCTCCGCCCAGGCGGAATATGTGTGGGTATCCGATGGCGAGGCGCATGTGCTCTGCCCGCACTTCACCTTCTATGGCTACCGATTTGTAAAAGTAGAGGGTATGGACGGCATCACGGCAGATGATTTCACTGCGCTGGCGCTGTACTCCGACATCCCCGAAACGGGCAATATCGTGACAGGGCATGCGCTGGTCAATCAGCTGATCCAAAACACGCGCTGGGGGCAGAAGGGCAATTATCTGGATGTGCCCACCGATTGCCCGCAGCGGGATGAGCGCATGGGCTGGACGGGCGATGCCCAGGTGTTCAGCCCCACAGCGGCATATCTAACCGATTGCTTCGCCTTTATGCGCAAGTTCCTCTACGATATGAGCTATGAGCAAAAGGGCCACGGCGGCATGGTGCCCGATGTGGTCCCCTGCGCGGGGCACCACCGTCAGGCCTGTGCCTGGGGCGATGCCACCTGCATCATTCCCTGGAATATGTATGTATTTTACGGCGACGCCTCCATACTGGAAGCGCATTTTGACGCCATGAAGGCGTGGGTGGACTACCTTCAGCGCTTGGATGGCGATAACCATCAATGGGGCAAGGAGTTCCACTATGGCGATTGGCTGGCGCTGGATTTGCCCACTGGCCGCACGGATGAAGTGTTTGGCGCTACGGACGAAGGTTTCATCGCCAATGTGTATTATCGTAACAGCGCGGAACTGACCGCCAAGGCCGCGCGGGTGCTGGGCAAAACGGAGGAGGCCGCGCATTATCAGCAATTGGCCGATACGCTGCTTGCCTATATCCAAAGTGAGTATTACTCGTCCACCGGCCGCTGCTGTATCGACACGCAGACTGCGCATATCCTGACGGTGTACTTCAACCTGCAAGAGGACAAGAGCCGCGCGCAGGCCGCGTTGAAGCGCCTGTTCAAGCTGTCAAAGGGCAAGCTGCGCACCGGCTTTATCGGCACACCACTGATGTGCAATGTGCTGTCCGACCTTGGGGATTCTGGTGCTGCGTATGAGCTGTTGCTCAATGAGGAATATCCCGGCTGGCTGCGGGAGATCAAGCTGGGTGCCACCACCATCTGGGAGCGCTGGAACAGCATCAACGACGACGGCAGCATTTCATCTACCGGCATGAACAGCTTGAACCACTACGCCTATGGCTCGGTGGTGGAGTGGATTTTCCGGCATGCGGCGGGCATTCAACCGGTGGAGGGTGCGCCCGGCTTCCGTAAGGCGATCCTTCGCCCCACGCCCAGTGCGCGGCTTGGCACCTTGGATGCCAGCTATCAAAGCGCGGCCGGCCTATACCGCGTGTCCTGGAAGGTGATGGACAAAGAACATCTGGAGCTGAGCGTCACCGTGCCCTTTGGCTGCACGGCGGAACTTTATCTGCCCTTCTCCAAAGAAGGCATGCTTCCACTCACCAGCGGCACGTACACCTTCGCCTACCAAACCACGCAGGAAATGGCCTAATAGAACGATTACAAGTCCTCCCCTCATGCTTAGCGCACAAGGGGAGGATTTCTAAAAATAAATTTCTTAATTTCATTATTTTATGTCACAAAAACAATTGTGGAGCGGTTATATGTATTAGGTATCAAAAAGCGTTGCTTTGCGTGCCTACCTTTACCACTTTTACCAATGTTGCGGCCAAACGCATTGCCTGCTCCCAGGCTCTTGATACAGTACGAAGAAGGGGCAATGCAATACGCACATGGAAACGTACGTGTTGGCCAAAACCGTTTTCAGCATGATTCTTTAACGCCATGCGAAAAGTGGTATTCAAAAAGAGAGCTGCCTCAAGGCAACTCTCTTTTTGACGTTTCTCGAAAATATGAAAGCTTAACTGAGATCACACCATCAGCAGATGGAAAGCAAACCCTGCAATATCATCCTGCACATAGATGAACTTCATGCGTCCATCGGGGGTGAAGGTGGCAGTGGATTCGTCAAAGGTAAAGCCGCGCTGTTCCAGATGCCACTTGGCGCGGTCCACATTGGCCGTTCCCACCGCGATATGGCCCTTTGCGCCGCGAATGAAGGATTTAAGCACTTCAAACTCGTTGCCCACAAACACGCCCTTGTCGCTGTCGCGGTTAAGCGGCATGCCCATCAGCAGGGAAAGCTTTTCGGCATCGGCCATCGCTTCGGCGGCGTTGTCGCTGTTAATGCCAATGTGCACCACGCGCAGGTTCAGCATCGCGCGAACCGCTTCGCGGGTGAGGGATTCGATGCGTGCCCAGTCCTTGGCGGCAATGGCGTCGTCCGGCACCATCCAGCTGCCGCCGCAAGCGGCGATTTTATTGAAGGCGAGGTATTCGCCCAAGTTCTTTTCCGTGATGCCGCCGGTGGGCACAAAGTTGACATTGCCATAGGGCGCACTCATGGCCTTGATCATTTTGAGGCCGCCCAGCGCCTCGGAGGGGAAGAACTTGACGGTGGACAGCCCAAAGCTGAGCGCCGCTTCAATATCGCTGGGGTTGGCACAGCCGGGCAGCACAGGGTAGCCCTTTTCGATGCAATACTGCACGGTGGTGGGGTTGAGGCCGGGGGCGACGATATAGCCCGCGCCGGCGGCCACGGCCTGGTCTACTTGCTCGACGGTCAGCACAGTGCCAGCGCCCAGCAGCACATCAGGCAGCGCTTCGTGCACGCGGCGGATGGCCTCGGCGGCAGCGGCGGTGCGGAAGGTGATTTCAGCAACCGGCAGGCCGCCGTTCTTCAGCGCACGGCAGAGGGGCACGGCGTCCGCCGCATCGTTCACTTTGATCACCGGCACCAGCCCGGCCAGGGAAAGCTGTTTCAACATATCCATTCCATAATCTCCTTACATCTGGAAATATTCTTTGGCGTTGTTGTAGCAAATGTCTTTGATCATCTTCTTCAGGAAATCAATATCATTGGGATACTCGCCGTTCTCCACCCATTTACCGATCAGGTTGCACAGAATGCGGCGGAAGTACTCGTGCCGGGGATAGCTGATGAAAGAGCGGCTGTCCGTCAGCATGCCCACAAACTTGCTCAGCAGCCCCAGGCTGGCCAGGGAGCGCATTTGCTCCTCCATGCCGTCCCGCTGGTCCATAAACCACCAGGCAGAGCCAAACTGCATCTTGCCCGCCACGCCGGGGGACTGGAAGTTGCCAATCATGGTGCCAAGCGCCGCATTGGCGGCGGGATTGAGAGAGTACAGGATGGTCTTGGGCAGCTGGCCAGTCTTGTCCTGCGCATCCAAGAGACGGGACAGGTTGTGCGCGATGGGCTGATCAATGATCGAGTCAAAGCCAACATCCGGCCCATAGGTGTCAAACATGCGGGTGTTGTTGTTGCGCATGGCGGCAATGTGATATTGCTGCGACCAGCCGCGCTTTTCGTACATCGCGCCCAGCGCCGTCAGCAACACCGCGCGGTAGCTGTCGGCATGCTGCGGCTTCACATCATCGCCGCTCATCGCTTTTTTGAAGGCTTTGTTGGCTTTGTCCATGCTCAGTTCCACGGCGGGCACGGTGTCCAGCGCGTGGTCGGACAGCCGGGCGCCGCATGCGTGGAAATACTCAATCCGGCGTTCCAGCGCAGTCAGCACGTCCTCCACACTGCGAATGGGCATGTCGGCTGCGTCAGACAACAGCGCAATGTATTCCTTAAAACCGGGGCGGGTGACGTTGACGGCCTTATCGGGGCGGAAGGCAGGCAGCACGCGTGCCTTCAATGTGCCCTGCGCAGCAATGGCGGTGTGGAAACTCAAATCATCCACAGGGTCATCCGTGGTGCACAGGCTGTCCACATGGAAGCGGTCGATCAGCCCCTGTGCGCGGTAGTCGTCGTGCTGCAACAACTCGTTGGTGTAATCCCAGATGCCCTGGGCAGTGCGCTCGTTCAGCGGGGTGTCCACGCCAAACACACGCTTCAGCTCCAGATGCGTCCAGTGGTACAGCGGGTTGCCAATCGCGCTTTGCAGCATGCGCGCATAGGCAAAAAACTTTTCTTTATCATCGCCGTTTCCGCGAATCAAAGCCTCGTCCACGCCATAGCTTAACATGGCGCGCCATTTGTAATGGTCGCCGCCCAGCATCAGGTGCGTGATGTTTTTGAAGCGGATGTTCTGTGCGATCTCGCGCGGGCTCAGATGGCAGTGGTAGTCGATAATGGGCATGTCCTTGGCCGCATCGTGGTACAGGATGCGCGCGGTGTCAGTCTCTAGCAAGAAGTTATCGTCCATGAACTGTTTCATTGGCAGTCCCCCCATGATTTGGATATGATTTCATTGCCTATTATACCCGCTTTTATCCCCATCAGTCAATCGGCAGATGCGGGACTTCGTTGACCAAACAGCCAAGAATCTGTATAATATAAAAAAATGAGCAGGGGGCTTGATGCCATGCGGCAAAATGTGTATCTGTTATCCAGCACGCCCGAGGGCGGGATCTGGCATTGTGGCTTTGAAGAAGGGGCGCTTTGGCAAACCGGCTTTACGCCGCTTGACCGCCCCATGTTTGCCGCAAGCCGCAGTGATAAACTATATATCACATTCCATGGCGATGATGAGGCCGAGGCTGCTGCTTTTCTGATCGGGGCGAATGGCGATTTAACACCCCTTGGCATACCTCAGCCAGTTGGTGGCGCGTGCGCCTGCCATACGGCGGTATCGCCGGATGGGCAGTGGCTGTTTACGGCGAACTATATGAGCGGCTCGGTCAGCATGCTGCCCATTTTCGAAGACGGATCACTGGGCAGTGTGCGGCAGGTGATTGTGCACTGTGGCCATGGCACGCACTCCACCCGCCAGCAAAGCGCCCACGCCCACGGCGTGTTTGTGACACCTGATGAAGAGTACCTGGCTGTCTGCGATCTGGGGCTTGATCAGGTTCTGTTTTATCAGATCACCGAATCCGGCCTTCACCGGCATAGCATTTGCCAGCTTCCGGCAGGCGATGGCGTGCGTCATCTGGTGTTTGCGGGCGATTACGCCTATTGCGTCAACGAGCTAAACCCCGCCGTGACGGTGTTGCGCTATGAAAACGGCGCAGCGCGGGTGCTTTCTCGCCACCCTGTGCTGCCAGAAGGTTATGGAGCGGCCATCAAAATCAACCAGGCTGCCAACCAACTCTACGTCACCAGCCGAGGTGAGAATGCCATCTGCTGCTTTGATGTGGCAAGCGATCAGCTTTCTGCCCCAAAAACATTGCCCTGTGGCGGCAATTGGCCACGGGACTTTTCCCTCTCGCCCGACGAAAAATGGCTGCTCAGCGCCAACGAGCGCAGCAACAACATCAGCATACTGCCCCTTCAACAGGGTATTGTGCGACAATCCACCACCACTTTCTTCATCCCCACACCCATGCAAGCATTGCTCGTGTAATTCAAAATTAGGCCTTGCTTTTTGCCGATTTATATGCTACAATACTCACCGTCCCTATGGGATTATAGCTCAGTTGGCTAGAGTGCCACGTTGACATCGTGGAGGTCACTGGTTCGAGCCCAGTTAGTCCCACCATTCCCGCAAGCCTTGTGTAGACAGGGTTTGCGGGTTTTTTGATGTGTGCTGTTTGATAGGTGATTTTGTCGTTTGACCCCAGTTTTGACCCCAACCAGCTTTTTTGCAGGTATTTGCGTGCTAAATCTGTACGTTATTTTTCTTCCACGCACCTATTAACCCTAAAAACTCTAAAAAGTCAAAATGAAAGCCGCAAAGCCTTATAAATCAAGGGCTTGCGGCTATCGACTTTTTAGGGGGTATACCCACTAGAAACCCCTAATAACTATTTATGGAAAACTGCTTTCAATTGCAGCCAGGGTGTTGCGCTTGTCATCCATTTCAGAGTGCACATACTGCTGAATGGTGAAAGCCACTTTCGTATGCCCAAGAATGTCCGACAACTCGCGATAGTTTTTGCTGGTGCGTAGATAGTTTGTGGCGAAGGTATGCCGGAGGGCGTGCAGGCCACGGCGCTTCAGCCCGGCATCATCCAGTTCTTTGCGCAGCACACGACCCAGGTTGTTTCTGTCCATCGGTGTGCCTGTTTGCGAGGCGAACACATAGGTCTGCCCTTGCCCGGGAGTGCCGCCCTGCCAGGCTTCCCCGGCTGTCATTCTTTCTTTGCGCTGTTCGCGCTTCTGCTCCTCCAAAATAGTGACCCAACCCCGTCTTGACAGACAGAGCAAACACACGGAAAATAGAGAAAAAGGGGTGTGTTTAAGAAATGGGAAAAGTATACGATAAAGCGTATAAAGCAGAGGTATGCAAGCGGATAGAGGAAGACGGGGAAACAGTA
>JAVBRU010000054.1:0-19043 GCA_031547595.1 Eubacteriales bacterium | reverse complement strand
AGCAATGTATTGACCGCCAGCATGGCCGAGGTGATGATGGCAAACATGACGAGCGTGAGCACCAGATTGTGGTCGCCCGTCAGCAAAATAACGCCAAGCGCAGCCGCGGCAATGGCGAAAAACAACGCCGAGCCGCGGATTTCATTTTTCGTAACGCGTTTGTATACAAAGTATGCAATGTACGCGCCGGACAGGTTGACAATGGGCAACACCGCCGTCATCATGGAGGACGCGGCGGCGCTGTGGTTAAACACTTCGCCAATGTAGGCAGGGATCCATGCGGTGACGCCGTCTTTGATGACGCCGTGGCAAATGACAGGGATAAAAGCGCCCAGGATACCGGGCAAAAGCAGGAGCTTGCCAAGCGGCAGCGGCGCTTCATCACGCGTGGGTGCGTCCGCCTGCAGGGCCGGCACTTCCCCGCTTTTCTCCACATAGCGCTCCACCATCGTGAAGCCTATCAGCCATATCCCCGCCATCGCGATCAGCAGCAGCCCTGGCACAATAAACACCATCGGCCACTCATAGTTGTTCAGCAGTGTGGCGGAGATCACATATGCGCCGAGCGACCCGGCCGCCACCGCAGTGAAAATATGCACCGAAAATCGCATCAGCGTATCCTGCCTTAAAAACCGAGAAAATGTTTTCAACATGCTCGGCCACAGCAGTGACATACTGTATCCCGTCAAGAACCGCCAAAACAGCATCGCGCCAAAGCTTTGCGTATGTGCAAAGAACAGGCTGCTCAGCCCCGCGCCCAGCAGCCCCGCCAGCACCATCCATTTTTCTTTCAGGCGGTCGGCCAGCATGCCGTTGATCCACTGGCCGGACGCGTAGGCGATGAGGAACGCCGTGGCGATCCAGCCCGCCTGCTCCTTACTAAGCACCTCTTCGATGATCTCACCCATCGCGGCGGAATAATTGAGCCGCCCCAGATACGATACAAAATACATCAGCCAGCAAAGCGCAAAGAATGCCCAGGAGACGCGCTTGCTGGCTATTTTTTTACCGCTCATGATCCTATCGCCACCCAAGTAATGCTTTTATGACACGAAACTCCAACATATTCCCCAAGTGGGGGTGCAGGGAGCACTGCTCCCTGCCGAGGTTCTGAGGCGAATAGCCCCAGCGTCCCTCCCCTACCGCACGTCCAGGCTGCCGCGGGCGATTCTGCGCCCGTTGCTGGCATCAAACAGTAAAATATTCGCGCCGGTGAAATCCATGTGCACCGTAGTATCCACGGCATAATCGATGCCGCCAAACACCACGGAGGTGAGCATCTGGCCGTTAAGCTGCAGCTTGACGGTGGTTTCCATACCGGCTGGCAGTGTGGAATAGACGGTGGCGCACACAGGCGCATTCTCCGCTATCGCCACAAACTCCGGACGGATGCCGACGGCCACGTCCTCCGGCAATTCGTCCATATCTTCGGCGGCACGGAAAGCGCCCTGAATGCCGGCAAAGTTCAGGCGGACGTTTTTCGCGTCCATGCGCTGCGCGGTGCCGGGGATAAAGTTCATGGTGGGGCTGCCCATAAAATCCGCCACAAAGAGGTTTTCGGGGCTTAAGTACATGGTAAGCGGCGGCGCGTACTGCTGTAGGACGCCCTTTTCCATGAGGCACACCTTGGTGGAGAGCGTCATGGCCTCCAGCTGATCGTGGGTCACGTAGACGAAAGTGGAATCGGTATCCACGTGCAGGCGCTTCAGCTCTGTACGCATTTCGGTGCGCAGCTTGGCGTCCAGGTTGGATAGCGGCTCGTCCATAAACAGCACCTTCGGGTTGGGCGCGAGGGTGCGCGCAATGGCCACACGCTGCTGCTGGCCGCCGGACAGCTCGCTGGGATAACGCTTTTCGAACTCCTCAATCTTGAGCATAACGAGCAGCTCTTTGATGCGGGCGCGCACGCGCTCTTTGTCCCACTTGAGGTTTTCCAGGCCAAACGCGATGTTTTGATACACCGTCATATGCGGCCACAGCGCGTAGTTTTGGAACAAGAAGCCCACATCGCGCTTGTTGGGCGGCACGTTGATATTGCGCGCCGAGGAAAACACCGTGACGCCGTCGATAATGATCTCGCCCTCGGTGGGGGTTTCAAGGCCCGCAATCATGCGCAGCGTGGTGGTCTTGCCACAGCCGGAGGGCCCCAGCAGCGTGATGAAGGAGTTATTCTCGATGACCATATTCAGGTCGTCCACAGCGATGAACTTGCCAAAGCGCTTGGTGACATGATTCAAAATAATTTCTGGCATAGCGGCTTAACCTCCGATTCCTTTGTCGATGGATGCGCCCGTGAGCTTGTTGACGGTGAAGTTGATCACCAGCACCACCGTGATGATGAGCAGATTGATGGCATTGCCAAACTGTGCCCAGCCTTTTTCGCTGTACTGCATCAGCATGGTGGTCAGGATGGTGTTGCTGGTGGGCACCAGCAGCACGAACAGCGACAGCTCGCGCATACAGCTGACCATGGGCAAAAGGTAGCCCGAGAGGAAAGTGCTCTTTTGAATGGGGAATATGATGCGCGCCATGCGCTTCCACCACGGCACGCCCACGATGACGGCGGCCTCTTCGATCTCGCCGGAAAGCTGCAGCATGGCGTTGACGCCGGAGCGAGACGCAAAGGGCAGATACTTGACCGACCCCACCAGTGCCAGCAGCAGGAAGCCATTGCCCGCGCGCAGGAAGGGAATCTTGGTGCCCATGGCAAGATAAATAGCGCCAAAGGCCAGCGAGGGCATCAGATACGGAAAGAAGCTGAGGCTGTTGACAGCGCCGGACAGCTTGGTGCCGCGCTGCTTGGCCACGCCATAGCCCACCAGCACGCCGCAGGTGCCCGCAACCAATGCGCAGGTGATGGCCAGTGCCAGGCTGTAGCCCAGCGCACTCCACACCTTGGGGCTAAAGAGGATGCCGTTGCTATCGCCCTGGTCGAGGTAGTGCAAATCACGCCCAATCCAGAAGTCCAGCGTCATGTTGCTGATGGAATAGTCGCCTGCTTTGATGATCAAAGACTCCAGCGCGAAGGACACCAGCGGCAGAATGGCCACGCACAGCAAAATGACCACAAGCACAATCGCGACGGGGCGGTTGGCCTTTTTGAGGTTGACCAGCGACACCTGAGAGGATTTGCCCGTGACGGTGGTAAACGATTTGCGCTTGCCCGTCAGCCGCTGGTTGAGCAGCAGTATCGTAACGCCAAATATGATCATGATGGCCGCGATGATGTAGCCCTGACCGGGGTAGTTGTTCATCAGCGACATCATCTTGGTGGACAGCACATAATACTTGACCGGCGACCCAAGGAACACCGGCACGGCATACGCGCTCATCACGCTGGAGAACACAAGCAGCAGCGTGGACAGCATGGCAGGCATCACAATGGGCAGCGTAATGCGCCCAATAATACGCCAGCGCGGAGTTTTGAGGATGGTGGCCGCTTCCTCGAGGTTGGCATCCATATTGCGCAGGATGCCACCAATCAGGATGTACGCAAAGGGCGCGTAATGCAGCCCCAGCACCACGCTGATGGGGAAATAGCCATACACGAACCACTGGGGCATATAGATGCCAAACACGGAGGCGAGAATGCCGTTGGAGGTGCCCGCTCCTACGTTGACGTTCTGGAAGAAGGTTTTCCAGAACATCGCCAGCGTCCAGGAGGGCATCATATAGGGGAACATGAACACGGCAGATACGAATTTCTTGTATTTCAAATTGGTGCGCGTGACCAGGAAGGCCACCACGCCGCCAAACAGAATGGCAATGATGGATGCGCTGATGGATACGGACAGCGTGTTAAACAGCGGCTCGTAAAACTGAATCCAGCTGTTGGATTTGGTAATCCCCGCTGCGCCGCCATCGTCCAGTGTGAAGAGCAGCTTTTTGAAGTGCGTGGTGGTATATGTGCCAAGGGGCGCACCGGCCAGGCGAACCTCGCGCGCGTGCACCAGGAAGGTCTCCTGCACCAGCAGGATCAGCGGATATAACGTGAGGAAGCAAAGAACCACAAAAAAGACCGTTAGAATGATGTTAGCGGGCTTGGAGAAAAAGGTTTTCACCTTCCCTGCCCATAAACGGGGCTTGCTGGGTTGCGCCAAGAGCATATCTTTCACCCCAATATCAAATTTGCAGATTGTGGATATAATTTGCGCGGAGCAGGGTGTATCCGCTCCGCGCAGTGTGTTATCCTTGGATTATTGCAGGTACTTGAGCACGAAGGTGAACACTTCGTCATAGTTCTCGTTGATGTAATCGGGGTTTTCAACGACCAGGGTTTCCGCCCATACATCGATGCCCAGGTCGCCTTCTAGCGGGGGCAGGGTGGTGTTGGCAGAGTACGCGCCAATGGACTTGCCCCAGGGTGCAAAGCCTTCAGCGGTCATCAAATACTCGATGAACAGCATGGCGGTGTAGGGGCGGGAGGTGTTGGACGCGATCATGGCATACATGGGATACATGAAGCCGGAGAAGGGCTCGATGGCGGTGCCGTTTTCGGTGGCGTCATACTGGCCCACGGTGAGGTTATCAGCCAGCACGGAAGAGGAGCGCAGCTTGCTCAGCACAAACAGGCCGATCTTGCCCGCAGCGGTCTCCTGGCTGATGTCTTCCGCGATGGTGGTGTCGGAGTTGATAAAGGTGCAGTTGCCCAGGAACTCGGCGATCCATTTGTAGCCGGCGTTCTTATAGCCGTTGAGGTCGATATCGGTGCCATACAGGTTCTTATACGCATCGGCCAGCTTGGCGGCCCAATCTTCGCTCGTCAGCATGATCAGGAAGTTCATGTTGACCTGCTCGTTTTCGGGGCTCTTAAAGATTACATTTCCCTTCATTTCGGGGGCGGTCAGCTGCCACACGTTGGTGATGGCGGGTACGTTGTCGCCCAGGTTGTTCCAGATGAACAGCTTGTTGATGAACTGCTGAACCAAGGGCTCCTGATTCTCCGCAGCCACAACGTCCTTCATGGAAGCGGGCACATAGTTGATCACATAGCCCAGCGCCAGCGCTTCGGCCTTGAGGGACGCGCCGTCCTGGATCATGACCACGTCAGCGCCCTTCATTTTGCCGCTCAGCTCCGCGCCCAGCTTGGTGTAGATTTCGGAGTCCTTCAGGTTGTTGGAGACGGTCTTGATGCCATACAACTTCTCAAAATCTTCCAGGGCATTGGCGATACGGCTGGTGTTGCCATAGCCGACAAAATCACCGGTTTCGGCCTGCGCCAAAGCGACCAGCTCATCGTGGGTCAGGTTCGCGCCTTCTTGTACCGTTTGGGCGGCATCGGCCAGCGCAGCGGTGCAGCTGAGCATCATCATCAGGGCGAGCAGCAAGGCGATCATTTTCTTCATACCACATGCTCCTTTGTTGAATAAATGTATTGTGTCCCTTGCGGCATACACCGCACGCAAGGAGTACGCACGTGAATTATAGATGGCTGACCAGCGCGTCATAAGACGCTTTCAGGTAATCCTCCATGGGCTTGCCATACCATTGGCTGCCCGGGTGACAGCCGGATTCCAGGTTGTAGCTGCCTGGCGACAGCGCTTTCAGCCGCGCAAACAGCGCGTCCCAATCAATGTTGCCCTCGCCCATCAGGTGGTGCTGGTCGCCATACGCCGCGCCGAGGTTATCGTGCAGGTGCATGGTGCACAGCCTGTCGCCAAACTGTGCCAGCGGGTCCTCCCCCGGCGTGAAACAATTGGCATGGCCGCTGTCAAAGCAAAATTTCAGGCAAGGCGAGGATAATCTGGAGTAGATGTAATCATTATAGCGCAAAAAGCGTGTATTTTCAAATGCTAAATTTACACCCTGTTGCTCGGCCAGCTGAAGCGCTTCCTCCACACGCTCAAGCCCCAGCAGGTTTGGCTCCGGCGTGATCAGCTGGCGGGTGGTGTGCAGCACCAGATTTTCAATCTCGCGCGCCCCGCAATCGCGGATGGCGGACAATAAGTTTTGCAGGTATTGCCGCCCGCCCTCGTCATCCTGCCACAGGTGATGCGTCTCCCAGGAGGGGAAATGCGCCGTGCGCACGTTCAGACCATTTCGTTTGGCCAAGTCGTACAGTGCCTGCGGCGTGCCGTCAGTGGCCGCATGCTCCATCCCCCACCAGATCATCACATCGTCAAAACCGGCCAGGTGGATGGCGCGCATACGCTCCGCCACCGGCACATCCGTATACCCAAAGGCAAAATTCTGCCCCAGTGTCACTTTTTGCATACTTCCCTCAAAAAAACTTGCTCTTATTTGTTCATTGCGCTGTTATTATAGCTGAAAACTCAAAATCCGTCAAGCAATTAATCAAAATCCATCAAATTATTTCATCCGATGCAAAACGTACACATTTCTACTGTGCCCGCAGGAAAAACATGCATTTTATTCTTTTGTATAGGCAGGAGAAATACGTTTGATCTCGAATAGTATGTAAGATAGGTTACAATGTCATTAAGTACAGCAGGAGGGCATAGCCATGCTGGATCAAGTGGCGCGCGCACAGCGCATTCAATGGTTTTTAAACGATCGTTTTGGCATGTTTATTCATTGGGGGCTGTATGCCATTCCTGCACGCGGAGAGTGGGTGCGCTCTCAGGAGCGCATCCCTGTAGAGGATTACCAGCGTTTTTTTGACGAGTTCAACCCCACCGCGTACGACCCGCGCGAGTGGGCACGCCTATGCAAGCGCGCGGGCATGCGCTACGCTGTGCTGACGGCCAAACACCACGACGGCTTTTGCCTGTTTGACAGCGCGTATACTGACTATAAGGCCACCAACACCCCCGCCGGGCGTGATCTGGTTCGCGAATATGTGGATGCCTTTCGCGCCGAAGGACTGAAGGTCGGCCTGTATTATTCACTGCTGGACTGGCACCACCCTGATTATCCGCACTATGGCGATGGTGCGCATCCCATGCGCGAAAACAAAGCCTTTGAAGGCGCGGCGCACAATTTTGACAACTATCTCGACTACATGCATGCCCAGGTGCGCGAGCTTTGCACCAACTATGGCAAGCTGGACATCCTGTGGTTCGACTATTCCTACGACAACCTATGCGGCGAAGCCTGGCGTGCGACTGAGCTTGTGCGCATGATCCGCTCCCTGCAGCCGGATGTGCTGATCGACAACCGCTTGGAGGGCAGCACCGAAAGCTCTCTGCTCAGTGGCAATTCTGTGGAATACGTGGGCGATTTTGTCAGCCCGGAGCAGGTTTTGCCACCCAAGGGCATGTTCGACCACCAGGGCAGCCGCATCCCGTGGGAAGCGTGCATCACCATGAACAACAACTGGGGCTACACCCAGATGGACACCCATTACAAGCCCGCCTCCATGATCATCCGCAAGCTGGTGGAATGCGTATCCAAGGGCGGCAACCTTTTGCTCAACGTCGGCCCCGACGCCATGGGCAGGATCCCCGCGCAGTCCGTGCAAATCCTGACCGCCGTGGGCGAATGGATGGACAAAAACGGTGCCAGCATCTATGGCTGCGGCTATGCAGACATCGAAAAGCCCGATTTTGGCCGTGTCACCCGACGCGGCAACACTGTGTATTATCATGTGACGGAAAACACCATCGGCCTTCTGCCCCTCACCGGCATTGAGCGCAAGGATATTCAATCCGTGCGCATGCTGGCCACCGGCGCGGAGCTTCCCATGGTCAGCGATTGGCGCACCTGGCATTATCAGGACGTGTTTATCAAGCTCGCCGACGGCCCCATTCTGCCCGACGAAACCGACACCGTGGTGCGGGTGGCACTCAAATAACTTTCTTCATAAAATAAATCATCATGGATGACAGGAGGACGTGCATGCTGGAAATTCAGGGACAATATAACACTGCCAAGGTGTTCACCGACACTTTGGAGCCATCGGCCGCCGGGCAGATCAAAGCCCTGTGCGACCAGCCTTTTACCATAGGCAGCAAGCTGCGCATTATGCCGGACGTGCACGCCGGCGCCGGCTGCACCATCGGCACCACCATGACCATCACCGATAAAGTGGTGCCCAACCTCGTGGGCGTAGACATCGGCTGCGGCATGGAGACCGTGCGCATCGCACAAAAGCGCCTTGAGCTTCCGCAGCTGGACGCGCTCATTCGCGCGCGCATCCCCTCCGGCTTTGAGGTGCGCGGCGCGCTGCACGCGCTGTCCGGCGAGATCGACCTATCCAAACTGCGCTGCCGCGCCGCCTGCAGGCTGGACCGCGCTTATGCCAGCATCGGCACCCTCGGCGGCGGCAACCATTTTATCGAAGTCGATGCCGATGACGAAGGCAATCTCTATATCGTCGTGCACTCTGGCAGCCGCCACCTTGGCCTCGAAGTAGCCAAATACTATCAGGATGCAGGCTTTGCGCAGCTCACCGAGGTTGCCAAAGAAGAAATTGATGCGCTCACCGAGCAGTACAAAGCCGAAGGCCGCCAGAAAGAGCTGGCCAAGGCCATTAAAGCACTCAAGCAAGAGCGCAAAACCACCGTCCCCCACGCTCTCTCCTATGTGTCGGGCACTTTGTTTGATGATTACATCCACGATATGCAACTGGTGCAGGCCTTCGCCGCGCTCAACCGCCAGGCCATGATGGCCGAAATCCTCAAGGGCATGAAGCTCACCGAGGAAGAACGCTTCAGCACCATCCACAACTATATCGATATCCAGCACGGCATCCTGCGTAAAGGCGCGGTGTCCGCTAGAGCGGGCGAAAGGCTGCTCATCCCCATTAACATGCGCGATGGCAGCCTCATCTGCATCGGCAAGGGCAATCCAGACTGGAACTACTCCGCCCCCCACGGCGCAGGACGCCTGATGAGCCGTGCCGAGGCCAAGCAGCGCTTCACCGTGTCTGCCTTCAAAAAAGAAATGGCCGCAGCCCATGTCTACTCGACCTCCGTCAACAAGGAAACCTTGGACGAATGCCCCATGGCTTACAAACCCATGGAAGAAATTTTGCAAAATATCGAGCCCGCCGCCCGCGTGGTGCACGTGATCAAGCCCGTGTACAACTTCAAGGCGGCGGAGGATGGGAAGTGACGGGAGGGGTTACGCTGGTGGCTGCTCGCCTCAGACCCCCCGGCAGGAGATTTCATCTCCTGCACCTCGGTTTTGGGAACAAATAAAGGGCATTTGACTGTGGAGTATGGCTCCGGGTTAAATGCCTTTTTCAGATAGTTTTTACGGTATTTCAGCAGGTTCCTGTTGATCCATATACAGTTCTTCCAGCCTTTGCTGTACCACTGCCAGCGTTGCGCGCGCCTGTATGGCAAACGCTAATGACTTTTGCAGAGAATCTATTGCATCCGCTGCTTTTGCGCTGATATGAGCAATCTCCTTCTCCATGATTTGCTCTTTTAATGTGTCCTTCACCAAATCACCTCCTTACATGATTTACCACATCATTATAAGGGATATTCCCTTGAAAGTCAATAAGGGATATTCCCTTGAGCTAAAATGGCAATGAGGTGAATAACATGTATGAAAGAATTCGTAGTTTGCGTGAGGACAGTGACAAGACACAAGCGCAAATGGCCGCGTTTCTAAACATCCATCAAACCACGTATTCCGATTATGAATTAGGGCAGCTCAACATCCCTGTACCGATACTGGACAAGCTGGCGACATTCTTTGGAACCAGCATAGACTATTTGGTCAATCGAACAGACAGAAAAGAACCCTATCCTCCTCGCAAGGGTAGCATGGGTTAATACTCTCTGCATCCGCTATATATCTACCCAGCGACTTAACGCCACTGCCCGCACATCCAGGCAGCAGTTGAGTTACGCCCGAAAGCCAAACGGCATCCCTGTCAGTTACACGGGTTCCTTTACTCCTCATGTGTGCGTGCGCCGTGTGTGCACGGCGGTTCACCGGCCTTGGCCGGGGAACAGAAAAATCAAGTGTCTGGGCATGGAATGCTTGCATTCCTAAGGCCAGACATCTGTTTTTTCGTACACGCACACAACCACACAAGCCTCATCGAAGGGAGCAAAGACCGAGGTGCAGGAGATGAAATCTCCTGCCTGGGGGCCTGGGGGCGAGTAGCCACCAGCGTAACCCCTCATCCCCCTAATAATCCAGCACCGCCAATGCAGGCTGCTCGCTCAAGTCCTCGCGCGTGACGCGCAATAGCGGCAATGTAGGCGCGCCATTTGCCTGCATACGCGAAAGGAAATCCTGCACCGGCGCAATGGGGAAGCCCGGCGTCTTTTCGGTCTTATAATGCATAGGGATCACAATGCGCGGATGCAGGGCATAGACCATGCGCCTCGCGGTAGCGGCATCGATGGTATAATAGCCGCCCACGGGCAGCATCAGGATGTCCACTTGGCCGACCGCCTTTTGCTGCTCATCAGTCAAATCATCCTGGCCAAAATCGCCCATATGCAAAATACGCAGGCCATCGATTTCGATCAGGCACAAGAGGTTATTGCCGCGCAGCTCGCCCTCCCTGTCATCATGCCAGGACGGGATGGCCGTAACGCGCACTTCCGGCGTCAGCATCCACAGGCCGGGCTCGCGGATGACTGCGGGCTCGCCCAGCGCTTTCTGGATAAAACTATGATCGCCATGGCCGTGAGAGACTGTGACGGCGTCCGCTTTGCAGGGCTGCATTTCATAGCCCACATGCGCGTCATATGGGTCGGTCACGACAGAAAAACCGCGCGCACTCTCCAGCGTAAATTGCGAGTGCCCCTGATAGGTGATAATCACGTGACATCCTCCTTTAAGTGTAGGGCAATATATGCTCCAAGCGCCGTGGGCAAGGGGATGCCCTGGCGCTGTGCATCGGCCAATAGCGGCAACAGGCGATCCGGCAGCTGCTCCGCGTCCGTTTCCAGGCATTTCAGCCCTGCGCGCAGAAGGTGTAGCGGCTGTTGCTGTGGCGGTGTGCTGCTGCTCAGCAGGCGAAAAGCCAGGCTCCACAGCGGCAGGTTCGCATCCGTCATGGGCGGGAGTGCTACCTCCGGCAGTGCTGCGGCCCAGGCCGCATACCGCTGCGGCGCGGCATCAATCAGCCACAGCCCGGGTAGCCCGGTCACCACAAACCCGCTTTGCAGCACGCTTTCATACGCCGGTGCACCCGGCACACGCGCGGGATAATCGGTAATAAAAAGCGCATCGTCCTGGCGCGCCACGTGCAAAAAGCAATTACCGCCCAGGAGGATACGCAATTCAGCGCACCACAACGCAATCGTTTTCATGAGGATCTTCGGGGCACAAAGCTGATCGTCAGCTCGTGCATAGCGGCAAACTGCCCCTGCAAATCCAGCTGATACTGTAGCTTGACCACGCCCTGATTGTCGGATAAATGACATTTCACCTGCGTTGCAAACACGCCCATATCCAACGCGCCATATGGCGTCTGGTAGCTGCCCTCGAAGCGCCGTCCCTGCTCGAACACCATGCTGGTGGCATATTCGCCCTCCCGCTGCATGGTGACAACGCCGCCCTCCATGGACAGCGTGACGTGGTTGGCCTCCTCGCTTTCAGGCTGCGTTTCGGTGTAGTTCAGCTGCCAGTGATCCTGGCCGCCGCGCACGGTGCCCATGGTGAGCAGGCGAATCTTCTCGTCCTCGCCGCCCTGCTGTGCCTGCCCTGTGACAGACACCAGCACGGGCTGCTCCGCGCCGGGGGTGTTCCAACGAAGGGGCATGCTAATCCTCCTCTGCCACAACAAAGCTGTCAAACAAGAATGCATGCAAGGCTTTCCTGTTGGCAATGAAATCAAGCTGCTGGGTGGCCATGCCGGATACGGGCATCGGCTCGTACGTGCCGTCAATGGGCATACGGATCTGCTCGATCGCCACGCCCTTGAGCTGCATAGCCATATCTACCGCGGCCATCAGGTCTGCCGAGGTCATGTTGGTGTAGACGGTGTTCTGGGTCACGATGTCCACAAGATCAAGCGCCTGCTCGTAGGTGATATCCTTGAGGCTATCGGCAATGGTGGTCAGCACAGTACGCGCGCGCTGGGTGCGGCCCACATCCTGGGTTTTGCCGTCGATGGTGGCCACCTTGCGGATGCGCATATAGATCACCGACGCATGCCCGCCGAAATGATAGGTGCCGCCATTGCCCATCTTGGGGGTGGTGCTGTTGGGGCTGATGGCATAATTGCGCAGGTACTGCGCCTCGGAGTTGCTGACGGTGATATCCACGCCGCCAATGGCGTCGATAATTTTTTCCACCTGACCAAAGTCTACCACAATATAGTAGTCAATGTCCAGATCAAAATGTGTGCCGATCACGTCAATCAGCGTTTCCACGCCCTGCTGGTTGGCCCCAAAGTAGCCTACGATATTGTTGATGCGGCCAAACTTATCATCCGGGCGCATGATCAGCATATCGCGGATAAAGCTGGTCAGCATCACGCGGCCGGCATACTTGTCCACCGTCACCAGCACCAGGCCGTCGGTATGCCCGAGGTTCTTCGGGTCGGCATGCCAGGCGTCCACGCAAATAAGCATATAGTGGTATACGCCCTTCACGGTGGGGGTGATGTCCTCTTTGGCGATGACGGGAATGGGATTGGGTGTGGCAGCCAGCGCTGCACTGGGGATCAGCAGCACAAGCAGCATCAAAACAGCCAATACGCGTTTCATCTCAGGTACCTCCGCAATTACAATTCGAATTTTTCCAGCTCAACGCCGGATTCCTCAAAAATCTCCAACGAAAAGGCATCGGGATACCCCTGCTCATACACCACGCGCCGGATGCCCGCATTCACGATCATCTTGGCACACATGGAGCAAGGCTGGTGTGTACAATATAACGTAGCGCCATCGATAGATATTCCCAGCTTGGCGGCCTGAATGATAGCATTTTGCTCTGCATGCGCAGCATAGCACACCTCGGCACGGGTGCCGCTTTCAATATTGAGCTTGCGGCGCAGGCATTCGCCCTTCTCGCGGCAGGTCTGCATGCCTGCAGGCGCGCCGTTATAGCCGGTGGTCATGATGCGCTTGTCCTTCACTATCACTGCTCCGATAGCGCGCCCGGGCGCAAAGCAACTGCTCCAGCCCGAAATCAGCCGTGCCATTTCCATAAAGCGTGTATCCCATTTATTCATCGCACATGCTCCTCCCGATAGAACGCTAAAAACGCACCCAACAAATCCGCACTGCTCTTGGCCGCACCCGCTAGGTTGATCCGATACTCCAGGCCATTGCCCCCCATGGTGTCAGATATCGCGCGGTAGGCGGCATAGGGCATATCCATCTCATAACACACCTGCGCAATCGCACCGCATTCCATATCGCAGGCCGCGGCATGGAAGGTGTCGCTGATGTGCTGCTTTCGCGCGGTACCCACTATAAACTGATCGCCCGTAGCAATGTTGGAACGAACGGCTTGCCGGCCCGCGGCAGCGGCACTCTTGCAAAGCAGCGCGGTCAACCGCTCGTCGGTGGGCACGCTGACACGGTTGATGTTGGAGATCAGCCCCAGCGGATCGCCCACCGCCGTGGTGTCGATATCGTGCTGCACAGTGCCGGTACCAACTACCACATCACCGATGTTAAGGTCGCGCGTCAGTGCGCCTGCCACGCCGATATTGATTATCGCAGTAACGGTAAAGCGCAGGATCATGGCCTGGGCGCACATTGCCGCGTGCACCTTACCCACGCCGCAGCGCGCCAGCACCACATGCACCCCGCGCAAATACCCTACATAAAACTCCGCCACGCCCATTTGCACGGACGCAGCATCTTTCATTTCTGTCGCCAGCGCGTCTACTTCGCTGGCCATGGCCCCTATAATTCCAAGCATTGTCCGTTCCTCAAATTCTGTTGTAATAATGAAGCAGGTTTTGCCCTGCAATACCCACGACTTCCGCTTCGGTGAGGCCGCGCCCGCGCATACGGTTGATCAGCTTGGGCAGGTCAGACGGATTGTCCAGGCCGATGGGCTTTTGCTCGATCCCGTCAAAGTCCGATCCAAAGCCGATCTTGCCCTCCCCGCCCATCTCTATCATGTGTATGAGGTGATCCACCACGTCATCCAACACAGCGCAGCCCGCCGTCAAAAATGCGGGATAAAAATTGACGCCCACATACCCGCCTGCCGCAAACAATGCACGCAGCTGGCCATCGGTCAGGTTCCGGGCGCGGTTTTGCAGCTTATAGCAGCAGCTGTGAGAGGCCAGGGGGACGATGCCCATGTCCAATAGTTCATAGAACCCGCGCTCGTTAAGGTGCGATACGTCCACCGCCATGCGCAGCCTTTGCATTTCGCGCACCGCCTCGCGCCCAAATGGCTTCAGGCCCTGCCCGGCATCCAGAGTGGCGGGGGTCGCGATGCAGTTTTCGTAGTTCCACGTCAGCGCAGCCATGCGCACGCCGCGCTGCTGCCACTGTTCCAATACTTCCAGCCCGTCGGCCAGGAGGTCGCACCCCTCTACGGACAGCATGAACGAAGCAACGCCTTCTTTCGCATCCGCGGGGTCGCGCACTTGATGCCAGCCATCCGCCATCAGTGCGTCCACACAGGCAAACATCTTAGTCTGCGCAGTGCGGATGGAAGGGAGGTCTTTCTTGCCGCCCACGTATAACGCCAGCGTTTGAAGCGCTACGCCGCCCGCCTGCAAACGCTCCAGCGTAATGTCGGTGGGGTACTCCGGATGCATGGCCAAAGTGTATAGAGTATCCGCATGCGTGTCGCATATCAGCATCGGCATTCATCTCCTTTTTTGATTGTCGCTCCCTTTCCATCTGGAGGGAGCGACCCGGCAAAACCTGCGGTTTGGCCTAATCATTATATCACAGCCTGAGAGAAAAAGACAAATGCTTTTGGCAGGCGCAAAAAAAGTTACAAATAAGAAATGGGCCCTCCGCCATCCGGCAAAAAAGCCCATATTGATTTATCTCAGGTACTGCCGGAGAATGGCAATCAAGTCATCATATATCAGCGGTTTGCCCAGGTGGCCATTCATGCCTGCCGCCATGCATTTTTCGATATCCTCACGGAACACATTGGCTGTCATGGCCACAATGGGCACGCGGCGCGCGCGTTCCTGTGCAAGGGCGCGGATGCGGCGCGTGGCCTCTAGCCCGTCCATCAGCGGCATTTGGATGTCCATCAGGATCAGCGAATATTCTTCCGGCCCCTCGTTGTATAGCCGCAGCGCTTCAATGCCATTGGCAGCGCTCACGATGTTCAGCCTTGTCGGCTCCAGCAAGGATTGCACGATTTCGCGGTTGACCTCCACATCCTCTGCCAGCAGCACGCAGTGGCTGCTAAAGTCTGGCACGGTACCGTCAACGGCGGGCATTTCGCCGGATTGAGCCGCATCGCACTGCGTTTTTGCGCAGCGCTTGAGAGGCACGCGAAACAGGAAAGTAGAACCTTCGCCGAGGGTGGATTTCACCCCCACCGTGCCGCCCATCATATCCAAAATGTGCTTGGAAATGGCAAGGCCCAGCCCGGTGCCGCCAAATTTGCGGGCAGTGCTGCTCTCCGCTTGCTCAAAGGAAGTGAACAGGCGCTTTTGATGCTCTTCGCTGATGCCGATGCCATTATCCGTCACGGTGACACACAGGGTGCAAACACCGTCCTTTTCATCCTCCAACGCTGCCTCCAGGCAGATCACTCCGCCGGAAGGCGTAAATTTGATGGCGTTGGACAAATAGTTTGTCACCACCTGCGCCAGACGCTGGTCGTCGCCCACCAGACAGGACGGAATGGCAGGATCGACAATCACCGTCAGCTGCTGCTGTTTTTCATCCACGCGGAAACCGCTGACACTCACCGTCTTTTGCAGCATGCGCTCAAAATTGAATTCCACTTCGGACAGTTCAAACTTGTTTGCTTCAATCTTGGACATATCCAGTATATCATTGATAACGCCCAGCAAATGCGCAGATGCTTCGTCAATCCGGCCAAAGGCGTAATCTTTTTTCTCCACACTGTCAGAGCGAAGGCCGATCGCCGTCATACCCGTTATAGCATTGAGCGGCGTGCGCATCTCATGGCTCATGTTGGAGAGGAAATTGCTCTTGGCCAGGCTGGCCGCCTGCGCCGCTTCCACCGCGCTCTCCAGCTCCTTTTGCAGCAACACATTGCGCGTCACATCATCGGTGCTGCCCACAATGGCGGTCACGTGGCCGTTTTCATCCAGGACCGGCGTAGTGTGGGAGCGGTAGATTTTGTTGCCCAATTCCGCCACCCAGCTTTGCGCCTGGCCGGCAAAGGTTTCTTCAATGTTAGAAAATACGCCGTCCAGCATGGCGCTGCCTTGCAAATCGCGCACATTTCGGCCCACGATCATCTGATGGACGTTGTCCATGCTGCGGGTATATAGGCCGTCAAACAGCGTTACATTCCGCTTGCTGTCGACGCTCCAGA
This sequence comes from Eubacteriales bacterium, assembly GCA_031547595.1. Classification (GTDB taxonomy): domain Bacteria; phylum Bacillota; class Clostridia; order Christensenellales; family Aristaeellaceae; genus JAVBRU01. The sequence goes on along the minus strand of JAVBRU010000054.1, from coordinate 2,720 downwards.
TGATGCCAGCATAGTTGCGGATAACGGCTGCCATCTGCGCAGCACCGGTGCGAATGCTCTGCGTCATCTCGTGGCGCATCATGGCATTGACAATGGACAGGCTGCACGAGCGCAGGAATGCCACTTCGTTGACGGTGAACAGGCGCTGCTGCTGGCAATCGTCAAACTGAAAAAACCCCCAGAACGTTTCGCTGAGAATGACCGGCGCGGCCAGCACGGATTGTACCCCCCGCGCTTCCAGGTGCTGCCGCTCCTGCGCGGACAGCGTATGAAGCGAGCCATTGATGCACTGCCCCAGGCTCAGTTTGGCGCCCCAGCCCAGCACATTGTCCGCCATGGGCACGCCCTCTGCGTAATCCCCCACCATCAGGGGCACGCCTGACTTGGCCCAGCCATTGATGCGCGACACGCACATCTGGCCGTTCATCATCTGGTTTTTCCAAATATATACGCGGTCCGCGCGCACAGCATGGGTGATCATCTCCATGCAGCGCTGAAGCTCCCGCTCAAACGTTTCCTCCGATGCCTGCAACAGCAGCACACCCACATCGTTCATCACCCGCAGCAGTGCGTCCTGATGCTCCATTTCGGCGATCATCTTTTTCTGCTCGCGCAAATCGCGGGAATAAGCCAGCACCACATGCCCCGCGCCATACTTGACGCGCGTGAGCACCACCTGGGCGGGCACAGGCGTGCCATCGGGCAGCTGTTGCACCCAGTCAATGACTTCACTGACGCCTGTTTCTAGCACGCGGCGGATGTATAGGCAAACAGTTTCTGCTGAGTTTTGTCCGTTTGGCTGATAGGCAGGGGATAACTCAAAAAAGCGCTCTAGGTATTCCTTTTTGTCTTTCAGCCCAAACTGCTTCACCGCAGCCTCATTACAATCGATGATGTTCATGTTTTCATCCCAGCATTGACAGCACAGTGGTGTGGCGTCCAGCATCATGCGTATGCGTGCATCTGCTTCCAGCATGCCATCCTGCATGGCCTGGATGGTGTGTGCGAGGTCTCCAAACTCATCGGTGCGCTCCGCGCCATAGATGCCGCCCGTGCCGGAGGCTGCCACGCTCTTTGTCAGCCTGCGCAGCGGATGCAGCACCATCCTGCGCACCAAAACGCTGTTGACCGCAGTATACACCGCAAAGGCAATCAACAACACCAGCAGCAGCGGCAGCAGCTTATCCATCCCAAACAGGGAGTTGGAATCATAAAACGTGACCACCGTCCAGCAAGAGCCGTTAATGGGCGCGATGGCCGCATACTCGTAATCGCTCTTTGTCAGCGGAATGATCACCGTATCGTCAGTGCGCGCAAAATGTCCACCGATGTTGCCAAGGTGCATTTCCAACGCCGCCAGAAAAGCCTCATCCTCGCACACCGCGCGGATATTATGCTTGAGGTCATCTACCGGCAGTGCATCCATCTCGATCAGCACGCTGTCAAATTGGATGGCTCCGTGCTGGTTGATCACATATCCGCTGGCACTTCGGTTATCATAGCTGCCAAACAACTGCTGAATGACGCCCTCAAAGGGCAGCCCGCTGCAAAACACACCCACAACGCGCCCCTCGTGCACAACCTTGTAGTTGATCCACAGGCGTTTCTGGTTGCTCACTTTATCAATATCAATGTTCAGCTCATAATCATCCTGAGAATCAATGCAGGCAAAATACCAGTTGTCATACTCCTCTTCCCGGCTCAGTCGGTCAAAGGGCATAAATGCTTCCAGGGGGCAGCCCTGGTCTATGGAATACTCGTTAAGCGAGTCATAGATGCCAAAGTACAGGCTGGCACTTTGCAAAAAATCGGCGTACTCCATCATATCGTTGTAGGCACGCAAGCGTTTTTCGGGGTTGCTCTCATCGGCAAACCACTCGCTCACCGCCTTGGAGTGCGCCACCTTGCTCACCAGCACCAGATCGCTTTGCAAATAGGCATTGAAGCGCTCCAGTGTTTCCACCGAATATGTGCGCGCATAGTTTTTGGATGCCGTGCCGGTGATGTTGTAGATCATCCACAACGCAACGCTCATAACAGCCACAAGCACCACAATCACCAGCCACGTGTTCGTTAAGGTGAACCGGGCGGCAATGCTTCGCTTTTTATGTGGCCGTGTGCTTATTGATGAATCCTGCATGCGAGTGCCCCCATTTCGTAGCATGCCTTGCGTATACATAGAGAAAAAGCCCGCTGATACGAGCATTTTAACAATTTAGAAAAAATAAACAGTCTTGATAAAAAACCCTGAAAGAAATTATTCGCTTTCTTCAGGCCTTTTAAGGCCGAAGCCGATAAAAACGGCGAGTTTTTGAAGAACACCTTACTAATTTCCTATGTAATAATAGCATATGCCCGCGGTATCCGCAAGAGGTTAGCAGGCTTTTCCTCGATAAAGGGGTAGGGGCAAGCCCCTGTACCGGCTTTACAGTAAAGTGCATACCTTTATTATGCATGAATCCGCGCTGTTCGCAAGCAATACCTGGGATTCACAGCAAAATTGTTTATGTTCGCTTTTAAAACTTACAAATACGTGGTATAATGTGCTATAATGTTCAGGCCAAACCGAAGGTTTTGCCGGGCCGCTCCTTCCGTATGGAAAAGGAGCGGCAATCAAAAGATGGAGGACTTGTGGATGAGTACCTCGCGCATGAAGAGCAGTACTTTGATGCGGCGGTTTGTGCCGTATTACAGAAAGTACTACAAGTATGTGCTGTTTG
>JAVBRU010000013.1:0-19349 GCA_031547595.1 Eubacteriales bacterium | reverse complement strand
TGAAAACGGCACAATCTCCGGGCTGTTCTGATACCACAAAATGCCGGAATGGCTATGACACATACCCATTCCAGCATTTCGCAAATCACGCACGCAATATGTGATAATTTGTAATTGCGGGGCCAGGGGGCTCATCCCCCTGGTGAGCGACGGAGCCGAGCGCCGCCTGTGGCGGATGAAGCGAAGCGGAGTCGGACACCGAAACGAGCGATGACACGCCGCAGTGTGGCAGCGCGACGATTGAGGTGGAAGAGGTTTCTGGGCGAGCAGCCCCAGCGTTCCCCGTTCCTCGTCCCCCTCTCCGTCACAGGGCGCGGAACTTTTCGCCCATCACGCGGTAGAGGGATACCACCTTGCCAAGGATGATGACATTGCGCTCAATAATCGGCGCGTAAGCGGGATTTTCGGCCTGCAGGCGGATATGCCCCTGCTCTTTATAGAAGCGCTTGCAAGTGGCCTCGTCGTCGATAAGTGCCACCACGATATCGCCGTTGTGTGCATCGCTCTGCTTGTGCACCACCACGCAGTCGCCATCCAGAATGCCCGCATTGATCATGCTGTCGCCCCTGATATTGAGGATGAAGTTTTCGCCGTCGCCCAGCATCACCTCAGGCAGGCGCACGTATTCTTCCACCTGCTCCTCGGCCAAAATGGGCGAGCCGGCGGAAACACGGCCTACCACAGGCACGCTCTGCGTGCTGGCGCGCGCCATGCTTTCATCCGTCACATCAATGGTGCGAGGCTTCATCTTCTCGCGGTGCAAAAGGCCTTTCTTTTGCAAACGCTCCAGATGCCCGTGCACTGTGGAGGTGGATTTGAGGCCCACTGCCTCGCCAATCTCGCGCACAGAAGGGGCATACCCCTTCTTTTGCGTTTCACTCTTGATGTATTCAAGTATACGCTGCTGTGTATCCCCGCGCGGATATTTGGGCATGTACGTCACTCCTTTTGCGATTTCCTATGCACATTATAGCACGGAAACGTACGTTTGGCAAGTAGCAAAACACCTGTTCTGATAAAAAAATTGTGAGGGGCTCCTATGGAAAAAGAATGTGTATTATACGACCGCGTGTGCATTGCGTGCGGCGAGTGTGAAAAGTGCGATCTTGACAGCACCAAGATTTGCGACAACTGCATGCGCTGCGTGAAGGGCGAAAGCGAGTATCTCTCCCTGCCCATTGACGATATTGAAGCGCCGGAGGAAGCGGAGAAACTATAGTTCTTCATCTGTTTCCAGGGGCACATCCAGCTCCACCTTGGGCAGGTTAACATATTTGACGGCCTGACGCTTGTGCGCATCGCTCATGGCGGCATAATGGCGGCGGGTGGTGTTCACATCGCTGTGCCCCAGCACATCGGCCACCAGATAGATATCGCCTGTTTCCTGGTACAGATTGGTACCAAAGGTGCTGCGCAGCTTATGCGGGCTAATGCGTTTTTTGAGCGGTGCTGCCACCTGCGCATATTTTTTGACCAGGTTTTGCACGGCGCGCTGAGTAATGCGGCGTCTTTGGGTGGACAAAAACAGCGCATTCTCGTGCCCTTCCAGCGGTGTGATCTCTTCGCGCTCGCGGAGGTAGGCCTGCAGCGCATCCGCCACCTGCTGGGGGAAATACAAAATGGTCTGATTGCCGCCCTTGCGGGTGACCAAGAACGCGTTGAGCTCAAAATCGATATCCGTCAGATCAATGCCCACGCACTCGCTGACGCGGATGCCGGTACCAAGGAACAATAGCAGCATCGCCACATCACGGGTGCGGGTGGCCTGAAGATACTTCTGTTGATGCGGCGGCAGCCCTTCTCCGGTATCTGCCGTATCCAGTAGCTTTTGCATTTCGTCCGCTTCCAGGCGCAAAATAGGCTTGTCGTGGATTTTGGGCAGATCGACAAGCTGCGTCACATTGGCCTCCAAGAGCTTGCTTTTGAAAAGATAATCAAACAGCGAACGCACCGAACAGAGCTTGCGCATAATGCCAAGCTCTTTATTTTGCACCACGCGCGTGGTGCCCTCTTCCAAATCATTCAAATAATACTGCGCCAGGTATTCCTGAAAGCCCTCGATATCCCGAGAGGTCACTTTGCGCAAATGCTCCGGGGCGATAAAGCGCGGCTCGGTATCGCCAAAGAGTGGGTTCTCCGCGCACAGATAGCCAAAGAACAGCCGGAAATCATAAGCATAGGCCAGCCGCGTCAATGCGCTGGTGGTATTGGCGATCGACCGAAAAAAGTCCGTGCATACTACCGGCAGCTCCTTTTGCATTTGTCGAAGCCGCTCCAGCGTTTTTTCGCTGACCATGCTTTGATAGGTTTGATTGGCCATATACTCACCTCAAAAGAGGAAGAGCGGCGGCTTATATCGCCGCCGCTTCCATAGACATTATTTCGTCTCAAAGGGCTTCGGATAGGGCGCAATCCCGGCAATCTCCAAAAGCTCCGACACCGTAACGGGCTGCAGCCCCAGCTCGTTCATATAATAAGGAAGCGCCGCACGCAGCACCGAGATCGAATACCGGCCATCCAGATGGAACAGGATGATATGCCCCGGCCCTACATCCTTGGTCACGCGCTTATAAATCTTGTTGTAATCATACGCGGTGTCCCAATCGTGCGAGTCGATCGACCACATGATGACATCCTGGCCCTCGCTGCGGGATACGACGTTCACCTTCTTGTCGTAATCGCCATACGGCGGGCGCAAGAGCTTCGGGTACACACCAAAGGTTCTTTCGATGATATTGTTGGTGCGGTGCAGCTGATCCACCAACGCTGCGGGTGTGATCTGGGAAAGGCGCGGATGGGTGAAGCTGTGGCTGGCCACCTCGTGCCCGGCATCAAATATCTTGCGCGCGGAATCCGTGAAATCGCGCACAAACTCGCCCGTCATAAAGAAAGTGCACTTGATGCCAAACTCTTCAAACAGCGCTATGAAAGCATCGGTCTGGGATTCATAATACGCGCAGTCCACCGTGATTGCCATGTATTGTTCCATGGTAGGCACGGTGGTGATCAGCTTCACAGACATATCGCCAATTGCGGCATACACAGGGTCTGACACGCATACGCCGTCATACCAAACGCTCAAATCATGCCGCCCCAGCATCGCTTCCTCAATCAACACCTTGAAGCCAAGGTTATTGGAGGGGTTATTGTATGTTTTGGTGGCATATACAAGGCCGGTTTCGTCCCGAAGCTCAAAATCCATCTTGCCGGAAATAGCCGAAGGGCGCTTGCAGGAGAACAGGAAGGATGTCTCATGCCCCAAATAGCAAATGTACTGATCGAGGTTGGACGCAAAGCGCGGCGTGATATCCAGCGTCACTTGCTTTGAAGCCGTCGCAGACAGGGCGTAGCCCTCTCCCGCCAGCAAAGCGCAGGCAACCGTTTGTTTTTTACTGCTTTGCCCGGTGACCAGGCTGAAAGAAACGCTGGTTTCGCCAGCCGAAAGCTGCACCCTTTGCGCGCCAAACTCACCCAGGCTGACCACCACTTCCACAGCCTGCGGTGCGGGAATATCACTGCTGATCGTTCCATGGAGAACAGCCCCTGCGCAGAGGGCACTTTCTTCCAGCTGCAAGGACAGTTTGGGTACATCGGCCTCCTGCGCAAAAGCGCAGGGAATCAAAAGTGCCAACACCAGGAAAATCAGCAAGCCCCTCTTTGCCATGGATATCATCCTTTGTTGTATATTACTTATTTGTCCGAGTACGGCGTCCAGTCCATCACCGGGGTCTGTTTCATGGCTTCGGGATACTTGCCGCTATTACGCAACACAAAGCCCAAATCGTAGTTAAGGTTGCGGCCGCCGCTGGGCACAACCACATCGTCCACAGACACCACAGTATCGTTGCTTTCCGGCATAATGCTGTTGACCAACGGGAAATCCGGCACCTGCTTGGTGGCCTTCAGCTCGCTGTGCATGGTGACCTTCATGGTGTATGTACCGGGATACAGGTCTGTGAGGGAATAGTGGCCGTATGCGTCCGTTGTGGTAGTGGCCACCAGCTCGCCATACTGGTACAGCTCGATGAGGATGCCGGGCATCGGCGGCTCGCCAATATCCTGCAGTCCGTTTCCGTTCTCGTCCAGCCAGGCGGTGTCGCCAATGCTACCCATCGCGCCCATGCCAATGTCTGCGTCCAGCATCTGCTGCCCCATGGTCACCACAAAGCTCTCTGATACCGTGTTGTGGCCCTGAATCAGGCTCTTTCGCTGGGTGGCATCCTGCGCCCTGGCAAATTGATAGCCGGAGGGCAGTTTGGTGGACAGCGTGTAGGTGCCGGGGTACAGATTTTCAAACAGGAATGCGCCTTCGTTATCCGTTGTGGCAGAAACCTGGTTGCCCAAAGCGTCAGACAGGGTGATGGAAAGGCCGTTCACTTTGTTATATGTGCCGTCCATGCTCCACACTGCACCGCCCACGCGCGCATAGCGCATCACGCCCAGGGTGTATCCATAGTTATGCTCGCCACTACCAAGCTGCAGGGAGATAGACCAGACGTCGCCCTCTTGCACAGCATCGGCATCCGGCAGGATATGGTCGGCCTCCAGCGCCAGCAGAAGCTGATATTCGCCGGGCAGCAGCGCCTCGGCACTGAATGTCCCCTGCGCATCGGTGGAGAGGGTGGCAACTGTATTGCCGCCGCGCATCAAATGGATGGCTTTGCCCACAATGGGTTGTTCATCTGCATCCATGGTACCAGACAAGTTGGCGTCATAATACAGGGTACCTGTCAGCGCGGCAGGGATTGCGCCGCCGATGTTGGCCGAGGTCAGGTGCTCATCGCTCCCCAATGTCAATACGGCGCTGCTGATGTTGCTGATGGAAGTGGGCACTGGCGCACCCGAAGTATCATCCACCACATAGCCTTCGGGCAAAGTCACTTGGAGGTCATACACATCGGGGCGCATGCCTTCCAGGGCATACTCGCCATTATCAGCTGTGCGCGTTTCATACACTGTGCCAAAGGTGCGGGAGGTCAGCACGATATCCGCATCCAGACCTCTGGTGCTTCCAGTTTCCGTCACATGCCCGCGAAGCGATGCCGTGCGCACCGCACCGATGGCATCCAGTGTAATTTCCGCGCCGGTGGTGATGGGGAAGGTTTCGCTTTGCAGCGTTGTTTCGTCGGTATAGGGCATGGCAAACGCCGCGTCAGAACGCACCGAATACACCACCGAATAGGTACCCGGCAGTATGCCCTTGATATAGAAGAAGCCATTTTCGTCCGTCACAGCGTTGGTATAGCCAGAATACGGCGCGTCATATTCGTCCAGCAAAGTGACCTGCACACCAGCCACGCCGCCCTCATTGGTGGCCAAGCTATCATATTGACCGTTATGCAGCACATAGCCCTGCACAGTGCCCGCGCGGAATACCGCCGCGTCCACATCGGCCACATGCTGGCCGGGCAGCAGCGCTATGGTTTCCGTTTCGCCATAGGCAGAAGACTGCGCCACGATGGCGGTATTGTGCCCGGAGAGTTCGTCCGCCTGCGGCGATGCCACATAAGGGTCTTCCAGCAGGAAGCGCACGGTATGCTCCGCAGGCAGCAGCATGCTCAACTCGTAATAGCCGTTTTCATCGGTGATTGCGGTAGCGGCCACATTGCCGTCCGCATTCACAGCTTCCACCACAAAGCCCGCCACAGCGGTATCTCCCGCCTGATACGCACCTTCGTTGCGGGCGGATTCAAACACAAAGCCGCTGATGGACGCAGGCTGCGTCACGCCGGCATAAACAGTAGCATTCTCTGTATCCTGCACAAGGACGGTATAGGTGGCGGACTGCTGCGCACCCGGCGTGGCAAACACATTGCCCTCCCCCGAAAGAGTGAACACGTCACCCTCTTGCAAAGTGCACGTCAGCACCACTTCGCCGCCGCGCAGCGTGGGCAAGAAGGCCAGGCCCTGCCCGTCCGAGACGGCACTGCCCACTTGTTTATTGTTCTGCGTGGCAACCACCGTGGCGCCCACATAAGGCATCTCGCCCGCATCCATCTGGCCGTTCAGGTTGTCGTCCCGGTACAACATCACCGCCAAAGAGGTAGTGGGCATCACACCAATCTGGTTGATGCGCGTCACGCCGTCTATCTGCACGGAGGTATAGTGGCTCTGTTTCAGCCCCGCTTCCCCGGCAAAGAGCGCTTTATTGCCCAATGTGAACATCGCGTCGTTTGGCAGCTCTACCGTCAGGATATAGTTGCCGGGCTGAATGCGGTTGAAGCTATAGGTTCCGTCCGCAGCAGCCACGGTCTCACGCGTCAAGTCCAAATCCTGAGAGTACAGGATAATCCGCGCGTCCTGGTAGCCTGTTTCTTCGCTGTCCCAAACGCCGTTATAGTTCTGGTCAAACCAGATGCTGCCCGTAAGGGAGCCTGTTTTGACCGCGCCTATGCCGATGCCCACCGAACCCTTGGGCTCGATGGTGAAGGGCGCGGTGAAACCAAAATCGCCGTCGGTGGCGTATACGCAGTTGTAGAAGGTGTTGATCTTGAGGCCCATGGGGCCAAACACATAAGAGCCGGGCAAAGACACCTGCGCAATATAGGTGGCAGCGGTAAGGCTGCGGATGCTTGCCTCGCCGTCTTTATCGGTAGTGGCGGTGGCGATGGGGTATTGCTCGCCCTCATATTCGTAAATCAGGGTGATTTCCGCGTTGCGAATGGCGGGCTCGGACGTGCGGCGGCCGCCGTTGGTATCGGTATCTTCAAAGGCCACAAATGCTACATAGGAGGTGGTTTTGGTGGCGCCCACGTTTTTTTGCACGCTCTTGCCTTCGCCTACGGCAAAAACAACCGTGCTGCTCAGGTTGCCCTGCGCGGGCAGCGCATCGCTGTCGATATGCGGGATGGTGAACAAATAATCCTTGGGCAGCTGATAGCGCAGGCGATAATTGCCCGCCGCCAGCCCGCCAAACGTATACTGTCCATCTTTATCCGTGGTGACAGACGCCAGCCGCACAGAGGAACCATCGTCCATCACCTGTTCGAGTGTCACTTCCACCCCGGCGAAAGTAGACTCGTTGCTATAACGGCCATCCACCGTTTTTTCCAGCCAAGCAAAGCCAGTGACCTGCGCCGTGCCACTGGCCAGCGCAGCCGAGTGCGCCGCGCCTATCAAGGCGAGCACCGCCAGCAGAAGAATCAGTTTCTTTATCATTCGCATGCTTGTTAGCCTCCACACATCAAATCAGTCACGTTTTATGATAATCCAAACCCTGCCTAATGTCAATGCAAACGGGCAGTATCTGGTTGTAAAAAATCATGTTTGAGCGCAAACATGGCCTGCTTTTGCCGGTATTGGCGCGCCGTCATACCAAGCTGCTGGCGAAAAGCGCGGCTGAAATGGTTCTGATCCGGGAACCCCACCTGCGCCGCAATCTCCCCAATGGGCTGCGCGGTGCTTGCCAATAGTTCGCAGGCGCGGCGGATGCGGTGCCGCCGCACATACTCCGCCAGGCCGCAGCCCAGCTGCTGCATCGCCGTTTGGTAGAGTGTGGAGCGGGATAAGCCGAAGTATGCACACAATGCTTCTACTGTAATGGCCTGTTGAAGGTGCGCATCCAGATACTCCTGCAACCGCTGGGGAAAGGCCGCATGCTCCTTGGCCACCAGATTGCTGGAAAGCATGTATACCGTGGTCATTTTGAGCACCGTGGCGCAGGCGGCGATTTCCTCCGGCGTTTTCCAGGGCACATGCGCCAGTGCCGCCACCGGCACAGGCACGCCAAAGTCCGTGGTCTCAATGAGCTGCTGCAAATGTGCGCGCTCCTCCTGCTCGCTCCGGCCGCACAGCACCTGGCCAAACATCAGATAGCCCAGCAGCACGTCCTTGTCTTTAAGCGGAATCACAGCCTCCGTCAGCCCCACATGGCAGCGGTAAATCATCGGCTCGTCCGTGGCCCGGCATTGCCGAAACGCCCGCTGATCGCACGCGCGGCAGCGCCCCGCGCCCAGTTCCCCGGCGCGGATGGCCGTGCATAAATCGCAGCGGCCGGAAGGGTAGCTCAACACCTCGCGTCCCTCCACATCAAACAGCACCATGCGGATGCGGGTCAGGGTGTTGAGGTCGCGGATCAAGGTGTTCAGCGGTCGGTTGTTCAATGTCGCCATGTTGTTTCACCACGCTTTTTCGCCTGTTTATCCATTAAATCTTCCAATACGGAAAATCTTCTGGACGTTTAGCCTAATTCTGCCCACGGGATGCTTTTTCCTGCACGTTCGTATTGCTATAATAAAAATACTCATAAAGGAGGGCAATTTTATGCTTGCATCCATGCGCGAACTCATGCAATATGCCGAGGAACGGCAATGCGCCATTGGCTCTTTCAACACCCCGGACATCACCACCCTGCGCGCGGTGATCGCGGCAGCAGAGAGCCTGAACGCCCCTGTCATCATCATGCACGCACAGATTCACGAGCCGTTTGCACCCATCGCCCTGATTGGCCCCGCCATGGTGGCTGCGGCGAAGGAAGCCAAAGTGCCGGTCTGCGTGCACCTGGACCATGGCGAGGACGCCGCCTATTGCGCCCGCGCCCTTGGCATTGGCTTTAACAGCGTGATGTTTGACGGCTCCACTTTGCCCTACGAAGAAAACACCCGCATCACAAAGGAAGTGGCAGCGCTGGCGCATGTTTATTCTGCCGATGTGGAAGGCGAAATCGGCGCGCTGGGCAAGCGCGAAATGGGCACCGGAGAGGATGGCGGCGATGCCCGCGCCATCTATACCGATCCCGACCTGGCCGCTGAATATGTGAAAAACACCGGCATACAGCTGCTGGCTTGCTCCTTTGGCACTGCGCACGGCCTGTACCTGAAAGCGCCGCAGCTTAATTTTGATATCCTGCACGAAGTGAAAGCGCGCGTGGCGCTGCCGCTGGTGATGCACGGCGGCTCCGGCGTCAGCCAGGAGGATTACCGCACCGCCATCGCCTCCGGCATCCGCAAGATCAACTACTACACCTACATGGCCAAGGCCGGGGGCGAGGCCGCCCGCTGCCTGGCGGACAGCCGCACGGGCAAACCCGTGTACTTCTATGAAATCGACGATATTGGCTTTGAAGCCATGAAGCAAAATGCACAAAGCGCCATGCGCATGTTTCTTGGGATGGAGGAATAAACAATGAAACAGACTTTTGCCCTATACTTTGCCAACCGCGGGTTTTTCCCCGAAGCGCTGATAGCCGGGGCACGCCAGGAAATGCTGGAAGCGCTGGCCCGCGCGGGCCACAGTGCCCTTTTAATGCCAGAGGATGCCACCAAGTTTGGCGCCATCGAAACCCGGGATGAAGGCTTCCTGTACGCTCAATTCCTCAAAGTCCACGAAGGGCAGTTTGACGGCGTTATCGTATGCCTGCCCAACTTTGGTGATGAAAATGGCGCGGTGCCCGCGCTGCGCGATGCGGGCGTGCCCATCCTGATCCAGGCGTATCCCGACGAAATCGGAAAGATGGACTTTGCCTCCCGCCGTGATGCGTACTGCGGCAAGCTCTCCATCGAGGACATGTTCAACCAGTACGGCATCCCCTATACCGTGTTCCCGCCGCATGTGGTGCACCCGCTGTCCGATGCTTTCCAGCAAAACCTGCGCGATTTTGCCGCTGTCTGCCGCGTGGTGAAGGCGTGCAAACGCTTCACCATCGGGGGCATCGGCGCGCGCACCACGGCGTTTAAAACGGTGCGTTTTGACGAAATGGCGCTGCAAAAGGCAGGCATTACCTACGAATCTCACGACTTGAGCGAACTGTTTGACCGTATGCGCAAAATGGCCGACACACGGCCGGAGATCGACACCACGCGCGAAGCACTGCTGGCATACAGTAATTTTAGCGGCATCCCGCAGGACAAAATGGGCTGGCTGGTCAAAATGGCCGTGGCAATTGCCGATATGTCTGCCGAATATCATTTTGACGCGCTCTCGCTTCGCTGCTGGAACGAGATGCATCAGCAGTTTGGCATCGCGCCCTGCGTGCTGCTGGGCTGGCTGAACGAGCGCGGCATCGCCACCTCCTGCGAAATGGACGTCAGCCATGTGCTGACCATGCGCGCGCTGACCGCCGCCTCCGGCAGCCCCGCCGCATGCCTGGACTGGAACAACAACTACGGCGATGACCCGGACAAGGTAATCCTGTTCCACTGCGGCTCCACCGCCGAAAGCCTGATGGAAAAGCGCGGCACGGTGGGCGTGCACAAAATGTTTGCCAAGGGCAACGGCCCGGATTATGGCTGGGGCGTGGACGAGGGGCGCATTGCCGCCATGCCCATGACGTATGCCTGTGCGCTGACGGAAAACGGCAAGCTGGTCACATGCATGGGCACCGGCGCTTTCACGGGCGAACCGATTGAGGACGCGTTCTTTGGCTGCGGCGGCGTGGCGAACATACCCGAGCTGCAAAAGAAGCTGATCTACATGGGGCGAAGGGGCTTCCGCCACCACACCACCGTCACCCGCGGCGATTATCTGACCGCCATGAACGAAGCGTTTACTACCTATCTGCACCTTGACAACACCGTGCTCTAAGGAGGGACGCCGCCATGAAAATAGCCGGGCTGGACATCGGCACCACCGCCTGCAAACTGTGCGTGTATGACGAAAACGGCCAGCACATGAACACCTTTGAGCAGGAATATCCCCCCTGCCCCGGTACGCGCATTGACGTGAACAGCCTGTGGGCTGCCGCCTGCCAATGCCTTCGTGCCGCCGCGCAGTATACCGACCTTGCCGCCATTGGCATCACCAGCTTTGGTGAAACCTGCGTATTGCTGGACGAAGACGGGGAGCCGCTGATGGACGCGCTGCTGTACACCGACCCTGCGGGCGAGGACGAAGCCAACGAACTGGCGCAGCACTTTGGCAGCCGCCTGAACGCCGTCACCGGCCTCACCGCCAGCGGCATGTACTCGCTGCCCAAAATGATGTGGATGCGCCGCCACGCGCCGGAGCTGTTCCAAAAAGCTGTGTACATCCCCGAAATCGAAGATTTTGTGGTGTACCGCCTGACCGGCGTGAAGCAGACCGATTACTCCCTTGCCAGCCGCACTATGGCTTTTGATGTCCGAAAGCGCTGCTGGGACGAAGAAATCCTGGCCTATGCCGGTATTTCCTCAGCGCTGTTGTCCGCGCCCGTGCCCACCGGCACAGCCGCGGGCCCGCTTTTGCCCGACATCGCGAAAGAGCTTGGCTTGCCGCAGCATATTCAAATCGTTTCAATCTCCCACGATCAGGTGGCTGCCGCTGTGGGCGCAGGCGCACTATGCCCCGGTCAGGCGGTAGACGGCGGCGGCACGGTGCAGTGCATCACGCCGGTCTATCAGGGCTTCCCCACCGGCCAGGGCTTTGCCGAGGGCAAATTTAGCGTGGTGCCCTACCTAAAAGACGATCAATACGTCAGCTATGCGTTCTTTTTCACAGGCGGTGCGCTGCTCAAATGGTACCGCGACTCGCTGCTGCAATGCAACGGCGAGGGCGGCGCATTCTATGCCCGCATGAACAGTGCCCTGCCGGAAGGCCCCACCGGCATCCTGACACTCCCCCACTTTGCAGGCGCGGGCACGCCTTATATGGACCCTCTGGCCACCGGCGCAATAATGGGGCTGACCCCATCCGCCACTCAGGCGCATATCTACAAGGCGCTGATGGAGAGCGTGGCCTATGAAATGCGCCTGAACATCGAAAAGCTGGGCGAAGCGGGCATCCCCGTCACCGCGCTTCGCGCCACCGGCGGCGCATCCCGCTCCCCCGAATGGCTGCAAATCAAGGCCGACATCCTGGGGCTGCCCATCACAGCGCTCAAGAACGCGCAGTGCGGCGCAGTGGGCAGCATTATGCTGGCAGGCTGCGCCATCGGCGCATATGGCAGCCTGGAAGAAGCCGCCGCACGCTTTGTGGAGGAGGGCATCACCTATCTGCCAAACCCCGAGCGCCACCGGCAATACACCGCTCTTTTTGCAAAATACAGCCGCGCTTATGCGGCGGTGAAGGAGGTGTTCAGGTGAACCCTTATATTGGCCATCCCTCACAGCTGTACGGCGTGGAGGAGCACCGCCTGGTGGGCGGCAAGGGTGATCATATGCGCCTGTACCAAATCAAAAACGGCCGGGGGCTGGAGATGACCATCTGCCCCGACCGTTGCCTGGATATCTCGCGCCTCAGCTTTCGCGGCGTCAACTGCGGCTATTTTGCGCCCTGCGGATATGTCGCCCCCGCGTATTATGACGATCAGGGCAACGGCTTTCTCAAATCCTTCTCTGCAGGTTTTTTGACCACCTGCGGCCTGACCACCGTGGGCACCAGCGAAGCCGAAAACGGCGTTTCACTGCCCCTGCACGGCACGGTGGGCAATGCGCCCGCCGAAAATGCCTGCGCATACACCGAGGGCGATCAGATCATTGTGCGCGGCCAGATCAATCAATCCGGCATATTCGACCATAAGCTGATGCTGGAGCGCAAAATCACCTGCGCTTTGGCGGAAAACAGCTTTGTGATCGAGGACTGTGTGGCCAACCAAGGCGATGGGCAAGCACCCTTCATGCTGCTGTACCACATGAACATGGGCTATCCCTTGCTGTCCGAGCATGCGCGCCTTCGCATCCCTGCCGCCGACACCCAGCCGCGAAACGCCCACGCCGCCAAGGACATCGCTACCTGGCACCAGCTTTTGCCGCCCACCCCCGGCTTTGAGGAGCAGTGCTATCTGCATTCCTTTGCAGGCAATGAGGCGCAGGTGTCCATCGAAAACCCGCAAAGCGGCATTGGCCTGGGCATTTGCTTTGACCCGCAATCCCTGCCCAGTTTCACAGAGTGGAAGATGATGGGCGTGCGAGACTATGTGCTGGGGCTGGAGCCGGGCAACTGCTTCCCGGTTGGCCGCGTAGCCGCGCGCCAGGAAGGCAGCCTGCAATTTTTGCAGCCGGGCGAAAGCCGCAGCTTCCGCCTGAAGGTATCGCTCTACACAGTAGAATAGCTAAACCCCATCCTCCGGGGCATGCCGCAAACGCAGCATGCCCTTTCGCATCAAATCCACCGGAATGACGCTGACCGCAAAGGCAATCACCAGCGCCAGCAGGCCAAATGGCAGCGGAATCGTGCGGAAGATCGGCCCGCCAAAGTACAGTATCAAAAACTGCGTCAGCGTAATCAGCCCCATGATGGCAATGAACAAACGGTTTTGCCGCAGATGGCTGAAAAGGTTCAGCCGATGCGTGCGCGCATTAAACGCATTGAAAATCGCCAGGAACATAAACAGTCCGAAGAACCCCGTCAGCATAGCGGTAGGGTCTGCCCCATAGCCAAACAGCACGCGCATGCTGGGCGAACCGAGGAAGAACGCCGATGCCAGCATGGAATACCCGCCCGTAAACAGGATCTGCCCTATCATATAGCGGTTGAGGATGGGCGCGTCCCGTTTCTTGGGCTTTTGCAGCATGTATTCGGGCAGCGGTGGCTCGCCGCTGAAGGCCAGGCCCGCCAAAGTATCCATCACCATGTTGATCCACAGCATCTGCAGCACCGTGATGGGCGTTTCAATGCCAAGGAACGGCCCGATCACCGCCAGCGATACCGCGCACAGGTTGATTGTGAGCTGAAAGATAATAAACTTGCGGATGCTTTTGAAAATCGTGCGGCCATATAAGATGGCCTTGTTGATGGACGCAAAATTATCGTCCAGTATCACAATATCGCCCGCTTCCTTGGCTACCTCCGTGCCGCTGCCCATTGCAAAGCCCACGTCTGCCAGCTTCAGCGCCGGGGCGTCGTTGATGCCATCCCCCGTCATGCCCACCACCAACCCTTGCTCCTGCGCCAGGCGCACCAGGCGAGACTTATCCTGCGGCAGCGCACGCGCCACCACGCGCAGCTTGCTGAGGATGCCGGACACCTCGGCATCGTCCATGCTGTTCAGCTCGGCACTCGTGAGGATGAGCTGCTTCGCATCGGAAATAATGCCGCATTCCTTAGCGACGGCGGCGGCGGTCTCGCGGCTGTCGCCTGTGATCATCACCACCTGAACGCCGGCCTTGTGCGCCGTGGCAACGCCGTCCCGGGCTTCGGGGCGGATTTGGTCTCTCAGCCCCACAAAGCCCACCAGCACCAGCCCCTTAGGCAGCGTGCCGCCCTGTACGGACGCGTCCGTCATGGCCAGCGCAATCACGCGGATGGCCTTTTCGCCAAGCTGCCGCAGCGTCCTTTCCAGCAGTGAGCGCTGCGCGGCATCCATTGGCTCCGTCTTGCCCTCAGCATTCACATAAGAAGTGCAAGCGCCCAGCAGCTTATCCGGCGCGCCCTTGATCAGCGTCTTTTGCAGCTCTCCGCCAACCCGGGTAGCTGAAAATTTGTTGGCAGGGTCAAAGGGAAAGGCGCTTAGCACAGGCATGCTGCGCTGCCCCTGCCGCATGCCGTCCACTGCCTCCAATAGCGCACGGTCTGTCGCGTTGCCGCCCACTGCGCGGCGCTTCCCCTCGCTGTCTATCATGATGGCGGCGTTGTTGGCAGTCAACCCTGCATATACCAGCTTCCACAGCGCGGGCTTGCCCTGCACGCTTTCCAAATCCGTCTGCGTTCCACCCTTCGCGTCAACAAAGGCACACACCTTCAGCTTCCCTTCCGTCAGCGTGCCTGTTTTATCGGTGAACAGCATGTTCAGGCTGCCCGCCGTTTCAATGCCCGTCATGCGCCGCACCAGCACATTGTCCTTCAACATTCTTTTCATGTTGGCGGACAGCACCACGGTGATCATCATGGGCAAGCCCTCGGGCACCGCCATCACAATCACCGTCATGGACAGCACGGCGCAGTGGACGAGCTTTTCAAACATCAGGCTGCCGTTGCTCAGCTCTGCCAGAATCCGTGCGCCATCAAAGCCGTTGGCGATCACGAGATCATACAAAAGATACGACAGCGTGACCAGAATAGCACCGATATACCCCATGCGTGCAATCAGCCGCGCCAGATGCGCCAAGCGCACCTGCATCGGGCTTTCTCGCGTTTCCTGCTGCAGATCGATGGAAATCCGCCCGTAATAAGTGTGATCCCCCACCGCGTCCACACGCATCACACCCTCGCCGCCGGTGATCACCGTGCCGCGAAAGAGCTGATCCTTTGCAAGAAAATCCCCTGCCTGGCCCGGTATCTGCTGGGGGTACTTGCGCGCTTCCTTGCTTTCGCCATTGAGTGCGGATTGATCGGCATCCATGGTGCCCTTTAGCACCGTGCCATCTGCGGGCACACGCTCCCCCGCCTGCAACAGCACAATATCTCCCACCACGATATCGTCAATGGGGATTTCCGTCACAGCGCCGTTCCGCTTCACGCGGCAGCTGATGCGTGCCGCATCTGCCTGCAGCTTGGCAAATGCGGCCTGATTGCTGTATTCCGAAAGCGTTGAAATCAGCGTGGCGATTAAGATGGCGATAGCAATGCCCACGGGCTCAAACAAACTAAAAGAATTGGAAAATAAAAACACCAGGTTAATGCCCAGGGCAATCAAAAGAATACGGATGATAGGGTCCGCAAAGCTTGCTAAATACTGTTTGAAAAAGCCGCGTTGCTCTTTCTTGGAAAGCGCGTTGGAGCCATGCTGTTTTCTGGCCTGCAGTACCTGCTGCGGTGTGAGGCCAGCGTCCGTGGTGCCTGTATGCATAGTGTCGATCCCCTCCCGCCAAAGGATATGAGGGGGTGGCGGGAATCATGCCAAACCAGCCCTTGCTATGATCCGCATATGCGCATATAATACAGGATGAGGTGAGTTTGGTTTGAAGCGCATTTTAATTATAGACGATGATATGCATATCAGCAGCATGCTGGCAGAAACACTTTCTGCCGAAGGGTACGCGGTGCTGCAGGCATACTCCGGCACAGAAGCGCTGCTGGTGCTCTCTTCGCAGCGGCCTGATCTGATTTTGCTGGATTTGATGCTGCCGGGGCTGTCTGGCGAAGAGGTGCTGCCAAGGATTCAGGGCATCCCCGTGATTGTGGTGAGCGCGAAGGTGGACGCGGACAGCAAAGTCAAGCTGTTACTGGGCGGCGCGGCAGATTATGTGACCAAGCCCTTTGATATGAAGGAGCTGCTGGCCCGCATCACTGTCCGGCTGCGGGACGCTGCTCCAAGCGGCGCAGTCCTTTCCTTTGCCGATATCCGCCTGGACACCGATGCGCACGCCGCCAAAGTCAGCAGCACGGATGTGAAGTTGACGCGGACGGAATATGCCATCCTGAAGCTGCTGATGCAAAACCCCCGGCAGGTGATCACCAAAACGCTGATGCTGGACCGCATTGGCAACGATACGCCGGACTGCACGGAAAGCTCCCTCAAAATGCACGTCAGCCATTTGCGCAAAAAGCTGCGCGATGTCTCCGGCAAGGATTATATCGAAGCCGTATGGGGCATTGGGTTTAAGCTGAAAAACGATTAATGATCACCAAATCTTTACGCTTTCCTTTACTGTTTTCTCTATCAGTATTCGATAGAATGCATCAAGCATGAAAACATGCGAAGAAGGAGGCATTATCATGGAGTATGTTCTGGCAGTCGATGCTGTAAGCAAGCACTATGGGCACTTTAAGGCGTTGGACGGGCTTTCCATGCGCGTTCCCAAGGGCGCGATCTATGGCTTCGTGGGGAAAAACGGGGCTGGCAAAACCACTTTGATTCGGCTGATCTGCGGGCTGCAGACCCCTACCTCCGGCAGCTATACATTGTATGGAATCCCCAGCGACAAAGCAGAAATCATTAAATCCCGCAGGCGCATGGGCGCGGTGGTGGAAACCCCGTCCATCTATCTGGACATGACCGCCGCAGAAAATCTGAAAGAGCAATACCGCGTGCTGGGGCTGCCCTCTTTTGACGGAATCCCGGAGCTGTTGAGCCTGGTCAATCTATCCGAAACAGGCAAAAAGAAGGCCAAGGATTTTTCGCTTGGCATGAAGCAGCGCTTGGGCATTGCGGTTGCCCTGTGTGGTGATCCCGATTTTCTGGTGCTGGACGAGCCCATCAACGGGCTGGACCCCCAGGGCATCATTGAAATGCGGGAGCTGATATTGCAGCTCAACCGCCAGCAGCAAATCACTTTCCTGATCTCCAGCCACATGCTCGATGAGCTGGCGCGGCTCGCCACACATTACGGCTTTATCGACAACGGGCAGATGGTGAAGGAAATCAGCGCACCGGAATTGGAAGCCGCCTGCCGCAAATGCATGCGCATGGAGGTTTCCTCCACCAAAACGCTGGCGCATGTGCTGGATGAAATGAAGGTAGAATACAAAATCCTCTCCGGCACCGCTGCGGATGTGTTTGCCAGGCTCAATATCTCTCAGCTTACATCCGCATTGGCCAGGGAAGACTGCGAGGTGTTTGCCATTCAGGAACGCGATGAAAGCCTGGAAAGCTATTATATCAACATGGTAGGGGGTGAAAAGCATGCGTAATCTTTTATCCGCCGGGTTTCACCGCCTCGCAAAAGACAAAATTCTTTGGATTGGGATGCTTGCCGTGCTTGCGGTTTCGGCCTCGTTGATGATCAGCAACTGCCAGACCGCTAAAGTACTGATTGCCGAGGGGTATATGCGGACGCTGGATGATTTCTATTTTTCTTTAGCTCCGCTCGTCGGCCTGTGCTGCGCCGTCTATACAAGCCTGTTCATCGGCACGGAGCACAGCGAAGGCACCCTGCGCAACAAGCTTGTCGTGGGGCGGACGCGCGCGCAAATCTACCTTTCCAACTATATTGTCTGCCTGGTTGCCAATGCATGCCTGGTTTTTGCATGGCTGATAGGCGGCCTTGTCGGCCTGCCCCTGCTGGGAGGATGGCGCATCGGCGCGCTGGGGCTGCTGTTATACACAGGTATTGCTCTTTTCTTCACCGCCGCGTTCACAGGCATTTTCACGCTGCTTTGCATGCTTTCCACCAATAAAGCCATTACGGCGGTGGTGGCCATACTGCTGGCGTTCGGTCTTTTGATGATATCAGCAAGCATAAACGGCAGCCTCAGCGAACCGGAGTTTTCTACCGGGATCGTCATGATGGAAGACGGCATGCAGATAGGTGATCCAATACCTAACCCTGAATATATCAGCGGCATCAAGCGGGTTGTTTATCAATTTCTCATGGATGCATTGCCCAGTGGTCAGGGAATTTTGATGACCAGCCTGGAGATCGAGCGGCCTGTTTTATCCCTTGCATCCTCCGCTGTCATTTCCCTTATCACTGTCATGGCGGGCGTTTTTTCCTTCCGGAAAAAAGACTTGAAATAAGGCAGGTGCAGTAAGATGCTTCCTTGGATGCTATGCGCTATTCTGTCGCTGATCCTCGTGTTTCTGATGATCAAGCTGTTTCTCCTGCAAAAAAGCATGGATGAAATCCGCACAGCATTCAAGGAGCGTCTTCTTGCCGATACCAACACGCTGATTTCCATCTCCTCCGGCGATGCGCACGCAAGGCAGTTGGCCGCCGAAATCAACGTCCAGCTGCGTTTGCTTCGCCGCCAGCGCAGGCAATACCACGACGGCAACCGGGAATTGCAGGAGGCCGTCACCAACATCTCACATGACCTTCGCACACCCTTGACGGCCATTTGCGGCTATCTGGATTTGCTGGAAAAGGCGGAGAAAAGCGAAGCTGTGGCACGTTATCTGTCCTTTATATCCAATCGGACGGAAGCGCTCAAGCAGCTCACAGAAGAGCTGTTCCGCTATTCTGTGATTCTTTCCACAAAGGATAATATGCAGCTTGCGCCGGTCAACCTGCAGGGCATTTTGGAAGAAAGCCTGGCAGCCTTTTATCCGGCTTTAACGGCGCGCAGCATCACACCATGTGTTCAAATGCCAGAGCAGCCCGTGATGTGCCTGCTGGATCAGGCCGCGGCCGCCAGGGTATTTGGCAATATCCTGAACAACGTCCTCAAATACAGCGACGGCGATCTAACGGTACAGCTCCGTCCTGACGGCGAAATTATCTTTTCTAACACCGCGGCTCATTTGGATAAGCTGCAGGTGGGCAAGCTGTTCAACCGCTTTTTCACTGTAGCAACAGCCAGAAACGCCTCTGGCCTCGGGCTCGCCATTTCAAAAACGCTGGTCGAGCAGATGGGCGGCACAATCACAGCCCAATATGCCGATCAGCAGTTGAGTATTTGCGTTATCTTTCCCTCGTATAAAGAGGGCTCATAAGAGAGAACAAACTATTTCCCTGGCTCGCTTATTTGCAATATATCCTGAAGAACCCCCTGAAGCCCTGGATGGCCGCTATTGGAGGGTGATTGTTTCATCACCCATGCGCCCCAGAAAAAGAAACCCAAAAATGCAACGGTGGCGGCCAGCACAATCCACCTGATTTTGCGTTTTCTTTTCTGCT
>JAVBRU010000127.1:0-20536 GCA_031547595.1 Eubacteriales bacterium | reverse complement strand
CAATCACCGCCAAGGTGTTGATCAGGTCGTCGCCGTCTGCTTCCGCCGCGAATCCGGGCACTTCCGCTTCTTCTACCTTATAGGTATACGCTGCGCCGGTGCCGTCCACTGCCGGCAGCCCGTCAAACGTCCATTCCCAGTTGTCGTCTTCTGTCACTGTCTTGGTCACGATGCTGGTGCCCTTCACAACCTCTGCAAAGTTCACGCCATCGGTGCTGCGGTACAGCGTCAGCACGATTTCTTCGGGGATCAGGTAGTCATTGCCCGACATTTCCCAGGTCTTGATGCCGGACAGCTCGGTGGTCTTGAGGGTGTTGAGCAGGTCCATCTCTTCCCCTTCGGGGTAGGTGGCTTCATACTGCGGGTCAACATCCAGTTCCACCACGCGGTAGAGGTAAGGATTATCCTGTGCGTCCGTCTCCGGCACCGCCAGGTACTCCCACGTCCACGGGCTTGCGATGGTTTCTTCCGCAATCCCGGGCACGTTCGTCCAAGTTTCGCCATCGATGGAGTACTGCAGCTGGATCGTGATGCTGGCCGGGCGCGTCACATACGCGTCTTCCTCGTCTTCCCACGTCTTGCTGCCGGATACGTCCACTGTCTTCAGGCTGTTGGTGATTTCGAATCCGCCGTCCACCGGCACGATGACGGGCCCTTCATAGCCGCCCTCGCGCGCTTCCTGCACGGTGTACACATATGCCAGGCCGGTTTCTTTGTCGATGCTCAGCAGATTTTCGAATGTGAACTTCCATTTGTTCTCTTCGGACAGTTCCACATCGTCAATCACAACTTCGTCACGCACAAGCTCTACCAGGATGCTGGCCGGGCGGGTTTCATAGGTGTTATCGTTGTCGTCCCAGATCTTTTCCACCGATACGCTGGTGGGGATCAGGGTGTTCTCGAAAGTGACGGTGTAGCTGTTCACGTCTTCGCTCTGCTCAACCACCAGCTCTTCCTCGGTGGCTGCATAGTTGGATACCGGGGTTTCGGCGAGGGTGTACACCGCCAATTCCCAGGTGCCCGCCTTGTACTTGGGCAGGTTCTCGAAGGTATACGTCCAATCGTCTGCCGTCAGGTATTCGGTGATGGGGGTAAAGGTCGAATCGTCGGAGGTCAGCGTGATTTCTAGCTGCTCCGGCTGTTCATCTTCATACCCTTCATCACCCAGCCAATCCTTGTTCACGGTGATTTCAATCACCGCCAAGGTGTTGATCAGGTCGTCGCCGTCTGCTTCCGCCGCGAATCCGGGCACTTCCGCTTCTTCTACCTTATAGGTATACGCCGCGCCCGTGCCGTCCACTGCCGGCAGCCCGTCAAACGTCCACTCCCAGTTGTCGTCTTCTGTCACTGTCTTGGTCACGATGCTGGTGCCCTTCACAACCTCTGCAAAGTTCACGCCATCGGTGCTGCGGTACAGTGTCAGCACGATCGCGGCGGGAATCCAGCCCGTATTGCCCGACACTTCCCAGTGCTTGATGCCAGAGATTGAGGTAGTTCTGAGGGTGTTTTGGATGGACATCGGATCGCTGGCTTGGGGCTCAGTGCCGTAACCAATCACCGGTGTTTCCACCACGTAGTAGATATAGGGGATATCGGTTCCGGGCACAAACTCCGGCAGTTCGCCAAAGCTGTACTTCCAGGTGCCAAGCTCCGCATCCGCCTGCACGCGCTTTTGCGCAATGTTGGGCACGCGTTCGTCGATGCTGCCATCCGCAGTCTTGCGGTACAGATCCAGCAGCACAACCGCCGGGCGGGTATTGTACGCGTTGTTCTCGTCGCTCCAGGTCTTTTCGCCCTGCACTTCGAGCTTCTTGAGCGCGTTTTGGATGGTAACAAAGTAGATGCTGCCGCCGCTTGTCGGCACAGTCACCAAGGAATTCAGCATCACATAGGACGGGATGGAATCTTCATCCACCGTGTAGACGATTGCGTTGCCGTCCTCGTCATACTTGGGCAGGCCGGAGATAGCGTCGGACCACTGGCTTCCATAGTCGTTAGCGGGCTTTCCGATAACGAGCGAACCCGTGTAGTATACGTGCTCCGCGCCATCCTTGGTGCCCTTGCCCGTGATGTTGAGGGTGATGCTGGCGGGGCGGGAGGCAGTTCCGTTATCCTGCCACAGTTTGTAGGCAGAGAGGGAAACGGTCTGCAAATCGTTGGTGATGGTCACAAAGCCGGTGGGGCCATAGTTGATATTGCTGGTATAGCCATTCACCGTCAGCTCTTCTACGTAGTAAACATACGCAGCGCCCGCAGGATCGAACTTGGGCAGGTTTGTGAACGCCCACGTCTGGCGGTTGCCGGTAGTGAGATCGGTGGTCACATCCTGGGTGAGGATGAAGTCGTCATCACCTTCGCGCTTGAGCACCACCGTGATGGTGTCGGGGCGGGTGGCAATGCCTGCGCCATCATCACCGTTCCACACCTTCGCGCCATTGATATCAATGGTGACCAAAGTATTGGTGACAGTGAAGCCCGTTGTCTGGCTGCCCGTGATCTCCACCGCATAGCCGGGCACTGCCAGTTCATCCACAAAGTAGGTGAAGGGCTGGCCAGCACTGTTGTGGGTGGGCAGATCGGTGAAGGTGGCCAACTGGGGATCATCAGCGGCAAGGATGTCAAAGGTTTCTTCGAAGTCCTCATCCTCTGTGCCGTTCGCGGAGCGCTTGAGCACGATGGTCACTTTCTCCGGCCGGGTGGAGAAGCCCGCTTCGATGATGTCTTCATCGCCGTCCCACACCTTGAGCACGGAGATGTCGATGGGCACGAGGGTATTGGTGATTTCGGCCGAGTAGTTACCCGTGGCGGCAGGCGCTTCGATCTGCTTATCGTAGGTCACACGGTAGCCATTGGGCACGGTTTCTTCTACTGTATAAGTGATCAGCTGGAAGGTGCCGTCCACGAAAGCGTAACGCGGCAGGTTTTCGAATGTGTAGCTCCACACACCTTCAGCATCCTGTGCCATGCTTGCGGGGTAGGTGCGCACATACTGGGTGCCCACCTTGCCTGTGATGGTGATGTCCAGCATGGTGGGACGAACGCCCATGTCGTCATCGCCCACCCAGTCTTTCTCCACGGAGATGCTCAGGGTCTTGAGGGTATTCTCCAAATCCATCAGCTTGTCGGCGCTGGTTTTGGTGAAGCCCACAGGCACGATTTCTTCCACCCAGTAGGTGTAGGGGTTCTGGCCTGCGTCCTTCTCGGAATAGCCGGTGAAATCCCACGTCCAGGGGTCGTATACTGTCTTGGTTTCAATCACATCTGCGGTTTCTGCAGTGCTCTCGCGCCACAGCTGCACAGTGATGCTGTCAGGAAGCACACCGGTGTGCTCGCCTACCACCCAGGTCTTTTTGCCGGAGAGTTGCATGGTGTGCAGCCGGTTCTCCAGTATCAGGTTGGTTGTGCCAATCATGACAGGCACACTGCCCACCTTGCTGTTTGACACATACAGGTCGTACCCGTCTGCGCCGGTTTCGGTGAGGGTGTAGGTGATCTTCACCGCGCTGCCCGTGCTGTAGTCATACAGCGGCAGGCCGCTGAAGCTAAAGTTATAGGCATCAACTTCTTTAGTGACAGCAATGGGGAACTCCTGCTCCACCACTTTGGTGCTGCCCGCCATACCCGTCAATGTCAACGTGATATTGGAGGGACGCACGGCCTTCGCATCGCCGGACCAGGTCTTGGTGCCGGAAATAGCGCCCGTTTGCACGGTATTGGTGAGGGCAAAGGTGATGGTTGTGCCATTCTGGCTTTGCACAGGGCCAGACACCGTATATCCGTCTACCTTCACTTCACTGATGAAGTAGGTGTACGCTTCGCCTTTTGTATTGTGCGAGGGCAGGTTGGCAAAGGAAGCTTTTTGCGGGTTCGCAGCGCGCAGGATGTCTTCGCTTTGGGTGAACGCGGCATCCACCGTGCTGCCAACCTTGCGGCCCAGCACAATGGTGATTTTCGCAGGCTGTGCCAAGAAATCGCTTGTTGCGCCAACGATGTTGTTCAGGCCTTCCCAGGCCTTCAGCACTTCCACCGTCAACGGCACCAAGGTGTTGGTGATAGTGGCTGCGTAGTTGCCGCTCGCGCTGAAGGTGGGCTGCACATAAGCCGGTGCGCCATAGCCGTTCACGGTTGCTTCGCTGACGGTGTACGCGATCGCTTCGTACGTTGTTCCGTTGTACGCATAGCGGGGCAGATCGGTGAATGTAGCCTGCCAGTTGTTGGCAAGTTTCAGATCTGCAGAGGTCAATGTCTTGGTATAGGTCTTGAAATAACCGGTGGCGGTGCCAGTCACCGTGATGGTGATCTTTTCGGGGCGGATGGTTGCGTTGTCGCCCGCCCAGAACTTATCCACCACCAGGTTGAGGGTGTTGAGGGTATTGCGGATAGAGTAGTTATCGCCTGTCACCTGAGTGGATGTGTATGCGGGGGACAGGTCGGTCTTCTCCTCTACCCAATAGCTATAGGAGATACCTTCGGAGTCTTTCTCGGTCAGGCCGGAGATTGACCACTTCCAGTCATCAGCGGCATACACGGTGATATCGCTGTGTTTCTGCGGCAGGCCGCTCAGCCCTGCTTTGTACATCAGCGTGAATTCAACGGATGCGGGGCGCAGTTCCGTGCGGTTGCCGTCATCCCAGATTTTCTCGCCGTTGATGCCCGTTTTGCGCAGCTTGTTGGTGAGGGAGTTGTTGCTGCCCACGCTCACCGGTGCATTGGCGGTGGCAGCGGAAGCGCCCGTAACATACAGGTCGAACGCAGGTGCGCCAGTCTCGCTGATGGTGTAGGTGATGGCCTTCGCCGTGCCAGTAGAATATTCATACTGGGGCAGGTTGTCAAAAGCGAAGTTCCATGCGCCGCCGTTGGGGGTGACAGTCTGGGTGCGGGTGATCAGTACATCGCCGGCAGCGTTCTTGCCCGTCAGGGTCAAAACAATCTGCGTGGGCATGTCAGCTGCGCCCGCGCCTTCCCACAGCTTGTAGCCACTGATGCTGACAGGCTGCAGGGTGTTGGTCACTTCCAGGCCGTCTTCTGCCTTGGTGAAGCCGGTGGGCACAGTGGTTTCTTCTACATAGTAGGTATACTCGACACCTGCGCTGTTGTACTTGGGCAGGTTCTCAAAGGTGCCGGTCGTTGCGGGTGCGGTGATGACGATGGTAGGCTTAAAGGCCTGATCCACCTCATTGCCGGCCTTGCGCCGCAGCGTCAGGGTGATGGACGCGGGCTGCGCCTTGAGCGCGTCCGTGGTGCCCGCCATGATTGCATCGGTCAGGTTCCAGATCTTTTCCACCGTCACATCAATGGGCGCGATGGTGTTCACCAGCGATGCAGTGCCATCAGCAGCCGCAGTTCCAGTGGTGATGGTATAGCCCTTGGGCGCGGTGGTTTCCACCCAGCGGTACACATAGGTATCGCCGTTCGGGGCGTACTTCGTAAGGCCGCTGAGGGTCCACGTCCAGATGTTGCCGTTGATGGTGGGCGTGATGTCAGAGCCAATCACGTAAGTACCAACATCTTGGAAAGAATCATCCGCATCCTCAGATGCACGACGCTGCAGCGTAACGCTCAGCGCTGTGGGGCGGTAAGCTTCAAAGCCCTCGTCCATCCAGGTCTTTTTGCCACGGATGCCTGTGGTCTCGATCAGGGTGTTTTTCACCGTCACCGTGCCGTCACCAGTGCCAACGATGGTGAACTGGGTTGCGCCGGACGCAGGGCCTGCGCTGCCGGTTGCGGAGATTACGCCCACGTAAGTGTACCCATCCAGGGTGCTTTCAGACACGGTGTAGACAGCGGGGACAAGCACACCATCCTTGAGCACTGTTGCGGGCAGGTTAGAAATGGTGCCGGAGGAGAACACGCCATTCTCATCGGCAGTCAGCTTCACCGTGTAGGTGCCGGCGGTGCCGTTGGACAGTGTGAGCATGATTTCTTTGCCGCGCAGGGCCGCCAGATATTCTGTGTCAAACCCTTCATCGCCAGCCCACTGCTTCACAAATGTGATGCTGCGGGTATCGGGGTTCTTTTTGTTGATCAGTTTGGCGGTGGCATAGGTGAGGTCGCCATCGCGGAAGAATTTCATTTCCTGGGATACAGATACGGAGTAGCCATCGGGCGGGTTGAGCTCGACCAGCACGTAGCTGTACGGATTGCCCTCTGCGTCGTTCTCATCCACATCCGTAAAGGTATACTTCCAGCCCATGGACTTTTTGATTTGTACAATGTAGTCATTCAGCAGCACGCCGTTGCGCTGCAGGGCGAAGGTAACAACCATTTCGTCGCTGTCCACAGCTTCATCGCCAGCTTCCCATTCCTTGGTGGCAATGATATTAAGCTTGCGGGCCGCAGCGGGAATGGTGATGCTATTGACGATGTCAATCGCACCGCTGGAGGGGTTGTACTGGCTGCTAACCCACTTGTAGACGCGTGTTTTGTCCGCGTTGGTGTAGGAATAGCTGTTGCCCGAATTAATCGGCGAGCCATTGATATGGGTTTCCACCACCGTATAGGCAATCAACGCGCCGGTTTGCGCATCATACTTGGGCAGATCTTTGAAGGTATGGCTAAGCAAACGGCCGCCAGACAGGATGGCAGTAATTTCATTGCCAGCACCGTCCAGTGCAGGCTGGCCATTGGCATACAGCGCAATGGTCACCGCGGGCACATCTTCGCCCACAATGCCGCCCGTCCAGGTCTTCACAACGGGCACATCCACCTTGGCCAGCAGCTTGTCGTAGTGGTTGGTCACCGTGGTGTGGTTATTCACCATGTCATCAATGTTCGACTCAAACAGATCCGCGTCGGACATGTTCATGGTTTCAATCACCCGGTACTGATACGCCACCAGGTTGCCGTTGGCATCCAGGCCATGGGTAGGAAAGCTGCCAAAGCTCTGCGTCGTACGGGTTGTGTAAACATCCCCATCAGCAGAGCGCTGATATTCGTTAAACGCGGGCGTTTTGTTAGCAACGGTCTCCCACTCGTCTTTATCACTCAATCTGCGCTGCAGTATCATCGTGGCAGACAGCGTGCTGGCGGACAGGGTGCGGGCAGATATGCCCGTGAACATCTTGCTGAAGGTGAAGGAACGGGATTGCTCGGTGTTGGTAAACTGGTATGCGTTCTGGTTGCGGATGAACGCGGAGATAAAGCCGGGCACCGCCTGCTCCGTCACGCTGTACTGATAGGCCACATTGGCCGCCGCCCAGGCAGGCAGGCGCAGGCGGATAGAGCCATTGCCGGTGATGGTGATGATGCCATTTTCATATGACCCATTGCCGGATACGACTGTGATGTCCTCAGGCAGGGTGAGCCCTGCGCCGGCGTTCAGCTCAAAGTATGCTTTCAGTTTGCTCAAATCAAGGGTGCTGCCACTGAGCAGCGTCCAGCTCTTTTCGATATACAGATAGGTGTATTCGTCCAAGGGCGGGGTGGGCGGCTCCTTGTCGATGGTGTTGGTCACCGTGATGGTGCCGGCATTGCCATTCCAGGAGATATAGCCATCATTGGACATGTCAATTGTCCAATAGCGCGTCGTCTCGCCAAACTCGTCGGTTTCCTTCACATAATAGCTCTTGCCGGGCACCAGGCCATTGGCTGCGCCGATGCTGGTGAAGGTATAGCTGGGGTTCGTGCTGGCAGGCACATGGATGGGCGTCCCCACCTGTTCGTTGGTTTCTGCATCATATATAGTCAGTGTGACAGCCGGGAACACAGTGACGTCATATTCGCCCTTGTCCCATTCCTTTGTCACAACCAGGGTCGCGGAAGCCCCCGGCGTTCCGGTATATGTGTTGGTCACCGTCATGCCGTTGTAAGATATCCTGTAGTTGTCCAGCTCGCCCGGAATCAAGGGCTCTTCTTCGATGGTGTATACATACTCGTTGCCGTTCGCGTCATAGCGCGGCCATTCGTTGCCAAAGTCAAAAGTGGTGGTGCCATTCAGCAGATCACCATACGCATTCTTTGTAGAAGGCTCCAGGCTGGCTATCCGCACGCCGTTGCGCAGCAGATACAGGCGGATGGCAGGGCGGTTGGCTTCGTCGCCGCCAACCCATACTTTGGTGCCGGTCAGCGCCACAAAGGCCACATCGTTCACAAACTTCCAGGTGATGGTGCCGCTTGCGCTGTCTTCCACCACCACGGGGGAACGCGATACGAAGTTGCCATACTGGTCTTCTTCTACTACATAATAATCGCACTCCTCCTGGACACCATCACTATTGGTGAAATAGCGGGGTAAAGTGGAGAAGTTGCCTTTCACACTGGAGCCGTCGGAGGGACGCTCGAGATACAGATCTTGAGGGGCAAAATCGGGGTTATTGGCGCAGTACAGGATGAATCTGCTGGAAGCGCCCGTCTGGGGATTGATCTTGTCATTCCAGGTTTTCTCAACACTGACCCGCACGCTGCTGGTGGGATCGATGATCGGGAAGTTCGTCACAGTGAAACCAATTTGCGTGTTACCATCGTAATCCTGCGTATAACGGCCAACCAGCTCAGCTTCGCCGTCAATTGCGGTTTCGACTACGCTATAGGTGAAGGGCACAAATTCGCCATCCACAACGCCGCCCATAGGTACGTTAGGGAATGTAGCCACCCAGGTGCCATTGGTTGCTGTGGCTTCGGCAAATACCTGCCCAGTCTCATTGCAGATCAGCTGCAGGGTGACGCTGGTATGGCCACCATCGCCCTCCGGCCACACCTTGGTGGCGTAGACGCTCTTTTTCACGGTGTTGTACACAACCAGATTGCCGTCTGCGTCCTCTATTGCATACTCTGTGCCAAAGGTGCTCAGCGGGATGATGCTGGCATCGCTTACTTCTTCGAACAGGATTTTCAGACGCTCGAACTTCTGTCCGTTGGAGTTGTATGCGGGGAAGATCAGGTCTTCCTGCACGACCAGCAACTTGTCCGCATCCTCGCCTGCGCCCACAAAGCCACTGAGCGTGGTGACGATACCACCGGTAGAGGGGTCGCCCACCTTGCCCGAGCTCATACTGACCTGCAGTGTGACGGCTTTGCGCTCGCTCTCCAGGGTGTTGACCCAGATCTTTTTCACCGGCACGGAGGAAAGGGGGCTGACAGCGATTTCGGCCGCACCGGCTTCGCCATCGGAAATCGCGTTCCAGGGATACGCACTGTACCCTTTCAGATCCTCCATGGTATAGTTGATGTTTTTCGCACCATCCGGGATGCTAAAGCGGCACGACCAGTCGTCGCCGCTCACTTGCTTAGTCTCGGAATGCGGGCCAAGGTCATCCTCCCACGTGGCCGTCACAGATACTGTGCCACTGGTTGGCGCGGTGTTCTCACCCAGCCATTTCAGGCGGAAATACCTGCCCTGCTCGTTGGACAGGATGTTGAAGTCGCCCATCGAAAAAGTGTTGGAAGTAGGCCCCTCTTCCAGGGATGCCAAAGCCGTGCTATTCCCAGGGAACAGTACGGGCAACGTGGACAGCGGCAGCACCTCGGCCAGCATGATAATGGCCAGAAACACCGCCAGGAATTTTCTTCTTGTAGACCTCATATTCACGGCCTCCTAATCAGTCAGTTTTGTGCGGGAAAGTTTTATCGTTTGCATATCTGTTTACTTTGCCAGTTCCAGCACTTGCACACGGTATAAATACGTACAATTTTCTTCGCTCAGCACAAAACTGTAAGATTCGCCTTGCGCGCCAATTTCCATCCAGCTGGCACCGTCGGTGCTATACTGCCACTCAAGGGCGTACTCGCCTTGCTCGTAACCTGTCACCTGCGCGGTCAGCACAATGATGTCGCCATAGAACAGCACTTGGCCGGGGGTGACGTTGGCCACCAGCGTGACCGTCGGCTCCTCTTCTTCTTCAGCAGGTTCTTCTTCGGTCGGTTCTTCTTCGGTCGGTTCTTCTTCCTCGGGGGGCAGGTTGCTAATGTCGATCTCTTCGCCGTTTTCATCCACCAGCACAGCCATCAAACGCAGATCGGAGGCGGCGGGTTGGCCAAAGATGAAAGACGGGATCTTGCCGGTCTCAGCATTGGGCTGGGCGGCAGTGTTCACCCAATGGCCAGCTTGGTAGCCCGCAATGCTGTAACCACCCTCCAAGGTACTCACAGGGGTGCCTTCCAACACATACACGCTCTTCACTTCGTTGCCGTATACGCCAAGGAAAGTAATCTTATAATATACATCGGCAGGAGGAGGAGTGGTTTCTTCTATAATTTCATCTTCAGGGTCTTCTTCGGGGTCTTCTTCGGGGTCTTCTTCAAGATCCTCTGTGGGGTCTGCCTCAGGCTCCCCATCCGGCTCATCCGAAGACTCCTCCGTGGGTTCTAGGGCAGGAGGGTTCACGATCGTGCCGTCTTCTTCCGTCACAATCACCCGATACTCGCCTTCAGAATGTGCGGAAACGATGGTCATTGTGGCCATGCTGAGCAACAGCATCAGTATCAGGCACCATTTCCCAACTTTGTGCAGCTTGTTAGCCATACGTTTTTCCTCCTTATATCTTGAACATTTTACTCACGCTCTTGCGGGATGCACCAAGGGTTGAAAAAACCATTTCACCGCTGATGACACCCTTAGTATATCAATTGCCCCTTACATTTTGGTTACCTTCTTCCACTTTTTCAAAGTATTTTACCAATTCGAAGCGTTTTTATAGTTCAGTAATGGAAAATGCTATATCCCGTAACAAATTTGGACACATTTTATCTGTGCCCAGCTTGGAAAACCCTTGATTTTTTGCATGTTTTGTTACACGAATCAGTTACATCGTAAGAGATCTAACGTTTTAAGCCCCCTTTTTTCTGCCCGCCATCCCTCTCTCCTTTCATGATGTGACAGTTATAACATGGAAAAAGCCTGCCCCTTTGGGCAGGCTTTGATACGGAGACCGGGCCATTTTTTTCTACAGCCACTCGTTGTATTTCTTCATATATATTGCTTTAAACAGTTGGGTGGCGGCACAATAAGCCACCAGCAACGCAGCCAGCCACGGCATAAAGCTGAGCGGCAGCATCGCAAAGTCCAGCCCGGCCGTGAAATGCGTAAACACCACCACCAGCGCCACCAGCCCTACCAGCAACGTAGACAACACCAGCGGCAGCGATGCCCTGCTTTGCAGGAAGGGCACCTTGCGGGTGCGGATCATATGCACCACCAGGATTTGCGACAGCGTGCCATAAATGAACCACCCTGCCTGGAAAAGTGGTGCCTGCGCCACCGTCTTCGCATCGAAAACATACCAAAGTATGGCGAAGCAAGCAATGTCAAACAGCGAACTGATCGGCCCCAGCAGAAACATAAACCGGCTGATGCTCTTGGTCTCCCAGCGGCGGGGCTTTTCGAGATACTCTGCGTCCACCCGGTCAAAGGGGATGCCGATCTGGGCAAAATCGCACAGCAGGTTTTGTGTCAAAATATGCACGGGCAACAGCGGCAGGAAAGGCAAGAATATGCTGGCAAGCAACACGGAGATCATGTTGCCAAAGTTTCCGCTGGCCGCCATCTTGATATACTTCTGGATGTTTCCAAAGGTTTTACGGCCTTCGATCACGCCCTCCTCCAGCACCATCAGGTCTTTTTTCAACAGGATCATATCGGCAGATTCCTTGGCAATGTCCACGCCGCTATCCACCGAAATGCCCACGTCTGCCTGGCGAAGTGCGGGTGCGTCATTGATGCCATCTCCCATGTAGCCCACGGTATGTCCCATCTTTTGAAGCATTTCCACCAGGCGGCGCTTCTGTCCGGGGGACAGTTTGGCAAACAAATCGCAGGTCTTCAGCGCTTCGCGAAGCGCATCATCGTCCATCGCTTCCACATCCTTGCCGGACAGGCAACGGCAGGTGTCAATGCCCACCTTTTTGCACACCTTGATGGCCACGCCTTCGCTGTCGCCAGTCAATACGATGGTGCGCACGCCATGATCGCGAAGGGCGGCTATGGCCACGGACGCGCTTTCCTTTGGCGGGTCGAGGAAGCCCACAAAGCCGATGAGCACCATATCGCTCTCATCCGCCACGCCAAATACCTCAATGCCGGATACATTGTTCTTTTGCGCCACGGCAATCACGCGCAGGCCGTCGTGGTTGTTTTCTTCATATACCCGCATCGCTTCGGCCTTCAAATCGCCCTCCAAGGGCAGGATTTCGCCGCCATACTCCACGTACTTGCAGATGCTCATGATCTCTTCCACTGCGCCCTTGGTGATCAGCTGGCGCTTCCCGGCTTTATCCGTCAGCACCACGCTCATGCGGCGGCGCGCAAAATCAAATGGGATCTCATCCACGCGCTCATATTTTGTCAACATATCCTGCAGGCCGTTCTCCTGTGCGCGGTTGATAATAGCAAGGTCAATCAGGTTCTTAAGGCCCGTCTGGAAGGCGCTGTTGAGGTAGGCATGGCGCAAAATACGCGTATCGTCCTTGCCGTGGACGTCCATGTATTTCTCCAGTACAATCTTGTCCTCGGTGAGTGTGCCGGTCTTATCAGTGCACAGCACATCGATTTCGCCAAATGTCTGGATGGCGCTGAGTGTTTTGACGATGGTCTGGTGTTTGGCCATGTTCACAGCGCCGCGCGCCAACGTGGAGCTCATGATCATGGGCAGCATTTCCGGCGTCAGGCCCACCGCCATGGTGACGGCAAAGAGCAGCGATTGCCCCCAATCGCCCTTGTTCAGCCCGTTCACCACAAACACCACCGGCACCATCACCAGCATGAAGCGGATCAGCAGGCTGCCTACGGCGTCCACACCGCGCTCAAAGCTGTTCTTGGCCTTGTCACCCGACAGCGTCTTGGCCATGCTGCCAAAGTAGGTTTCATTGCCGGTGCTCACCACCACCGCAGTGGCCGAGCCGCTGATCATATCGGACCCCATAAAGCCAATGTGGCTGAGGTCTGTCAGGGCGTCCTCGGGCTTGTTTTTCACTACTGAAAACTTCTCTACCGGCGCGGATTCCCCCGTCAGCGCGGCCTGGGACACGAATGCGTCCTTGGTGGTCAAAAACCGCACGTCGCCCGGGAGCATATCGCCGGCAGACAGCTTCACAACATCGCCGGGCACAATCTCGTCAATATTCACTTCCACCAGCTTGCCATCCCGCCAGATGTCTGCCTTGTTGGAGATCATCTTAGACAGCTTGGCCGCAGCCGCGTTGGAGCGCTCACCCTGGAAAAACGATATGGCGCTTGAGATCAGCACCAGCGCCAGGATAATGATGGCCGTGGTATAATCCTTCACATCCGCCAGCACCACGTCCGTCACAAAGGTGATCACTGCCACCAGGAACAGCACGATATTAAAGGGGTTAATCAGCGCTTCCTGCAGCCGTCCCCAAGGGCCTTTGTCCGCATCCGTCACAATCACGTTACGGCCCACTTCTTCAATTTTTTCTTCTGCGGCTTCGGCGGTCATCCCCTGCAGGGTGGTTTTCAGCATAGCAAGCAGCGTTTGCTCGTCCACAAACGCATATTGACGCAGCTCCGTTTCGTTCTCTCGCCGCTTCTGATTCAATTGGACTTTGGTCTGTTTCTTGTTCATCTCCGCTCATCCTCTCATGCGTTTATAGGGTTTTTCCCTTCGCATGAACAGATCAGCCGGGCGTTTTACTGGAGGCGCGGAAAACCAGGCCGTCCTTCCTGACGCGCACACAAATAAACGCCGCTGCCGGTACTGTTCAAGCTACTTCGAGCAACCATGGTTTTCCCACCTCCCTTCTTCTTCATTCTTTGTACCCTTTTTCGGGCAACTTGTCAAGCCTTAATTTACGATAAGAAAAACAAACTTCGGTATGTTTCCGGAGTATTACCGTTCGATTTGATCAATAATACCGCCGCCCAGGCATACATCTCCCCGGTAGAGCACAGTGCTCTGGCCAGGTGTCACAGCACGCTGGGGCGTATCAAAGGTGATATGTAACTGTTCGCCCGCGCGCACCACCGTAACTCCCTGATCGGGCTGGCGGTAGCGGAATTTAGCGCTCAGCTTGCACGGCACGCCCTCCGGGAGGGCCTCTTCCACAAAGGTGGCCTGCACCGCCACCGCGCCGGTGGTGTACAGCAAGGGATGATCCTCCCCCTGCACCACGATCAGGCGGTTGTTTTGCAAATCCTTGTCCACCACAAAAAAGCTGCGGCCATCGCCACGCCCGCCAATACCCAGGCCGCGCCGCTGCCCCAGGGTATAATACATCAGCCCGTCGTGGCAGCCGACGATCTCGCCCTCCGGCGTCACCATCGCGCCAGGCTGCGCGGGCAAGAATGTGGCCAAGAATTGCTTGAAATCCCGCTCGCCAATAAAGCATACACCGGTAGAATCCTTCTTCTCGGCCACCGTAATGCCCGCATCCCGCGCAATATCGCGCACTTGCGCCTTGGTGAGGTGCCCCACCGGGAACAACGATTTTTGCAGCTGAAATGCCTTGAGCATATACAGAAAGTAGCTTTGGTCTTTGTTCTGGTCCGCGCCGCGCAGCAGCTGCCCCTGCGCATTGGTGTTCACAAAATGCCCGGTGGCGATTTTGTCCGCGCCCAGCTGCATCGCAAAATCCAAAAACGCCTTGAACTTGATCTCTCGGTTGCACAGCACATCGGGGTTCGGGGTGCGTCCGGCACGGTATTCACTCAAAAACAGCGAAAACACGCGATCCTTGTATTCCTTGGCGAAGTTGACGGCATAATACGGGATGCCAATGGCATCGCACACATCGCGTACATCCCGCCAATCACTCTCGGCGGTGCACACGCCGTTCTCGTCCTGCTCCTCCCAGTTTTTCATGAACACACCGGTCACATCATAGCCTTGCTGTTTGAGAAGCAGCGCCGCAACGGACGAATCCACGCCGCCGGACATGCCCACCACCACGCGCATCAGGCAATCCCCCCCGCCAGCATGCGCGTCACCAACGCATCCATCGCATCCGCAGTCACCGCTTCCGGCGCTTTCATGGCATCCACGGCCACAAAACGGTTTTGATTTTCGGCATACAGCCGCTCATACCCCGCTTCCACGCGGGCATAAAAGGCATTGTCCTGCTGCTCAATACGGTCCAAGAACGACGCGCTGCCCCGGCGCTTGAGCCCTTCCTGATAGGGCAGGCGCAGATACAACGTGGCATCGGGCAGCCTGTTTTGGATGGCGTAGGCGTTGATATTCGACACCGTCTCAATACCCAGCTGCCGCCCAGCGCCCTGATAGGCAATGGAGGAATCCACAAAGCGGTCGCACAGCACCACTTCGCCAGCTTGCAGCGCGGGCAATATCACCTCAAACACATGCTGGGAGCGCGCAGAGGCAAACAGCAGCGCTTCCGTCATATCGCTCATGCCGTTGTCGCGCTGTGCCAGCACGATGCCACGCACCTGTTCAGAAATAGGGCAACCACCCGGCTCCCGCGTGCGGTGCACGGGAAATCCAAACTGCGACAATTGCGCCTCCAGCGCGTTGGCCTGCACCGTCTTGCCGCAGCCGTCCAGGCCCTCAATCGAAATAAAGTAGCCCTTCGCCGGGGGCATATCAGGGCAAAGAACCCGACAAAGTTCTGTCATGTTTTCTGCCACGTGGGTAGGCTTCGCTGCCAGCAGATCGGCATTTTCGCCGTATCCCCACAATACCGCCACGCTGTCAATGCCCGCTTGCTTGGCACCCTTGATGTCCACCACCGTGTCGCCAATCATCACGGCGCGCTTGCCCCCTGGCAATACACGGCCGATCAGCGCCGCCTTATCGGCATGCAGATCGCTGTCCCGCGGCCCGGCCACGGCATCAAAATATTGCAGCAGGTGGAAGTGTTCCAGTATCTTAAGGGAGGTCTTTTCCGGCTTGCCGGTGGCCACCGCCAGATATACCCCCTGCTCCTTGAGGGACTTGAGCAAATGCCGGATACCGGCAAACACGGCGTTTTCCTGCCAGCCAATGGGGATATACCGCTCCCGGTACACCTCAGTAGCCGCCTGCGCCTCCTCGGCATTCATACCGCAGTGTATCATAAAAGATTCCGCCAGCGGCGGCCCCATAAAACGCCGAAGCGTAGCTTCATCCAAAGCCGGTCGATTCAGCTTTTCCAGCGCATAGCGCGTGCAGGCCATAATCCCCGGTGCGGAGTCCGTCAGCGTGCCGTCCAGATCAAAAATCACCGCATTGTATAACAAAATAACACCCTCCCAATTCCTTGGTCAGATGTTATTTTACAATGTGCGGGCGAAAAATGCAATACTTCTAGGGTAACGCCGCACAGAACGCGAATGTGTGGGCGAGATGATTTTTGGGCCAGACGGGCTTGCAAAAACCGAGGCGTAGCGGTGCCTACGTTGAGTGTTTTGGCAAGTCTGTATGGACGAAAAGAATCCGTCCACACGTTTGTGGCTCTGTGCGGTGTTGCCCTATCCCCGCGCGGCATGCTGCTCAGCCGCGTCATAGATTCGAAGCAGGCGACGCCGTTTATTGCGCGGCATTTGCTTATGCAGCATGGTATGTTCGCAGGGAAAGCAGATCAGGCAGCCCAATATGTGCAGGCCTGTGGAATACGGCTGTCCGCACAGGATGCAGCGGTCATTTTGCATACAAGCACCTCCATTCATGGATAGCTTGCCCACAAAAGGGAAGAGCATGCATACAAAGTTTATACTTTCAAAAGATTTTTTAGGCGCCCGGTGACGGGGAACAGCGCAGAGGCCACGACCAGCCCCACTGCGCCCTGCATCAGATTGGGCAGCAGCGTTCCCACCGCCGCGCCTGCACCATACATCACACATTCAAACAGAAAATATCCCACAACCATCCAGATTTCGCACAGCGCGAACAGCGCGATGCGCTGCACAGGGCGCTTACATTTTTTGAGCAGCAGCCCCGCCGCCAGCCCTATTGCGCCCTTCACCACAAACGTGGCCGGGATATACACCATATACCCCAGCAGCAAATCGGCCAGCGCACTGCCCACTGCGGCCGCAGGCGCGGCATATATGCCTAAAAAGCCCGCCCCGGCCAGGATCAGGCCATCGCCCATGTTGGCATATCCAACAGCAAGCGGGATTTGGATAAACAGCGTGGCCACCAGCACCAGCGCCGCCAGCATGGCAGCATACACCCAGCCCAGCTGCTTGTTTTTCATTCCAAAGCCCCCCGACATCAAAATTCCAACTCATCATACCACCCTTAATCGGGTTGTCAAGTATATTTGATGTTTTTATGCAGCATATGCTTGTATTTTATGCACGAATATGGTATGATTTTCATGATGGGGAGGTATCGCTCCTATTGAGTATGCATGATTCATTCTATTGCTACGCCAATCCGCACCAGCCGCAAAGCATGGAGACCGCGCTGCGTCTGGCACAGATGCTGTGCAACCGCAGTGCGGCGATGTATGGCGAGGGCTGGCTGGCCGCCAATTGCCCCGCCATCTTGCCCATGCCGCCGGAGGAAATGCCAGGCAGCCTTCGCGCCGTGATCGCCGTAGGCGGTGATGGCACGCTGTTGCGCATTGCGCCGCTGGCCGCGCAGAAGGATATTCCGCTGCTGGGCATACACACCGGTCATGTAGGCTTTTTGATGCGGGGAGATGCCGGACACCTCGACGCCCTGGCGGATGCGCTGCTTGCGCCCGCCTATGCCGAGGACTGCTGCGCTCTTTTGCAATGCGATGTGCTGGGGCAAACGCACTTCGCGCTCAACGACATTGCCGTCACCCGCGGCGAGCATCCCGGCGTGATGACAATGGACGTCTTTGCCGATGGCGAGCGGCTGTTTTCCCCGCACGGGGATGGCGTGGTCATATCCACGCCGCTGGGCGCAACCGCCTATGCGCTGGCCGCGGGCGGCCCCGTGGTGCGCCCGGATACGCCTTGCCTGCTGGTTACGCCTTTATGTGTACGCGAGCTTCTGCTGCGCCCCGTGGTGTTGCCAAGTTCTGCACAGCTCACCCTTCGCGTGCCCGCTACGCCGCGACACGCGCTGCACCTGGCCGTGGACGGGCAAACACTGCTCCCGCTCACCGAGGACACCACCCTCACCCTTCACATCAGCAGTCTTTGCGCGCGCCTGATCCGCCTGGAACAGCCGCGTTTCTTCGATACATTACGAAAAAAACAAGCGCAATGGAATGAAACATAGGAGTGAACACCGTGAAAAACGCAAGACAGACCGCCATCCTCAGCATCATTGAGCGCCAGGACATCGAAACCCAGGAAGAATTGGCCGCGCAGCTGAAGGACATGGGCATTGTGGTGACCCAGGCCACCGTATCGCGCGACATCAAGGAGCTGCGCCTTTTGAAGGTGCTGTCCGCCAAGGGCGGCTATAAATATGCCACTGCAGACAAGGCCGATCATGGCTTGTCCGACCGCTTTGTGCGCATGTTTGTGGATTCCGTGCTGTCCATCACCTACGCCAACAACATCATTGTGATCAAGACGCTCTCCGGCAGCGCCAACGCCGCCAGCGAGGCCATTGATAACATGCGCTGGACGGAAGTGCTGGGCACTTTGGCCGGGGACAACACCATCATGGTGGTGGTGCGCACCAACGAAGAAACCCCCGCGATTGTAGAGCGTTTTCAGGAAATTTTGAAATAACGAGGGCAATGCCATGCTGTCGTCCATGACGATTCAAAACATCGCGCTGATCGAGAAATTGACGCTCTCCTTCGGCGCGGGTTTGCATGTTTTAACCGGCGAAACGGGCGCCGGCAAATCCATTGTGGTGGATGCCATTGCGCTGCTATTGGGCGGGAAGGCCGATAAAGAGCTGCTGCGCCAGGGCGCTCAAAAAGCGTCGGTGGAAGGGCTGTTCGACATTGCCGATTGCCCCGCCGCCGCTGCCTGGCTGGCCGGGCACGAGATTGAGATCGAAGAAAACCAAGTCACCCTCGCGCGCGAAATGTCGCTCTCCGGCCGCAGCCCGTGCCGCGTGGAGGGTGTGATGGTCGCGCTTTCGGAGTATCAGGAGCTGACTTCGCTACTCATGGACCTGCACGGCCAGCACGCGCATCAGTCCCTGATGGACGACCGCAAGCACATCGCTTTTTTAGACGATTATGGCGATGCCGCCTATCAGCAGCTGCTGGGCGATGTTCGAAAGGCTTTTGCCCTCTGGCAGGACGCGCGCCGCGCCTATGAGCGCCTGCGCGCCGAAAGCCAGCAAAAGCAAGAGCGGATCGAGCGCATCCGCGCCGCGCTGAAGGAACTGAATGACGCCAAACTAGAACCCGGCGAGGAAGACGCCCTTGCACAGGAGCGCGACCGTTTCCGCCATGCAGAGAAGATCGACACACACCTTCGCGCCGCCTTTGCCGCCGTGTATGACGATGCACGCGCCGCGGTAGCCCAGACGCGGCAGGCCGCCGCCGCGCTATCCAATATCGCCAGCCTCGGCGAAGCCTTCGAAAAGCTGCAAGAGCGCCTGGACAGCGCATATTACGAGCTGGAGGACATCGGCCTCACCATCCGCGACGAGCTGAACAGCAACAATGCCGATCCGCAGCGCCAGGATTTTGTGCATCAGCGGCTCGATCTTCTGCGCCGCCTGTCCCGCAAGTATGGCGCCACCACGCAGGATATGCTAAGCCACCGGGACGAATTGAAAAACAACCTCCAGACCTTTGAAACCCTGGACGAGCGCCTGGACGAGTTGAACGCTGCCGAGCATAAGCTGCGCACCGCATACGACGAAAAGGCCGCTGCGCTCTCCACTGAGCGGGCCGCGCTGGCACGGCAATTTGAACAGGCCATGGAAGCGCAATTGACCGACCTTAACATGGCCGGCACCCGCTTTTGTGTGCAGCTCACGGCCGTCTCCCCCACCTTGCTTGGCACCCAGGCCGTGCAGTTCCTCATCGCGCCCAACCGCGGCGAGAGCCTGCAGCCCCTGTCCAAGACAGCTTCGGGCGGCGAACTGTCCCGCCTGATGCTAGCCATCAAATCCATTGCCGCGCAAAAAAGCCTGATCCCCAGCATGGTTTTTGACGAAATCGACACCGGCATCAGCGGCCATACCGCGCAGGTGGTAGCACAAAAAATGCACGCCATCGCGGCCTTCCATCAGGTGCTGTGCGTCACCCACCTGCAGCAGATTGCCGCCGTGGCAGATCACCATTTCCGCGTTGAAAAATATTTTGACGGCCAGCGTACCTTGACCCGCTTGACCGAGCTGAGTTTGGACGAGCGCGTGGACGAAGTGGCGCGCATGCTGGGCGGCGATGCGGCGAGTGCGAGGGGCCATGCCAGAGAGATGATTATAAGGGAGGATACATTAGGGGCTACTCGCCCCTAAAACCCCCGGCAGGAGACCAGTCTCCTGCCCCTCAGTCTTTGTATCCTTCGATGAATATTGCGTGATTGCGTACGCACACAACAAAAACGTAGGGAACCTATGCGGCCGATAGTGGGTATTATTGAGTTTCTCGGGTGCCCACCGAAATTCAGCTGCGGGCAGTGACGTAGCAGATGGCAGAAAAAGCGCTGTGGTAGCCGTGGAATGCAAGCATTTCGCAGCCACCACAGCGCTTTTTCGTCCCGCACACGCTTTCAAGCATCTTAGCCCGATACTCATGCGGGGTCAAGGGG
>JAVBRU010000079.1:0-26735 GCA_031547595.1 Eubacteriales bacterium | reverse complement strand
TGGGCAGAGCCCAACGTTCCTCCTTCCGCCTTATCCCGACAGCCCCCGGGGGGTCTGGGGCGACGGGGATGAACGCCGCCAGTGGCGGATGAAGCGAATCGGAGTCGGGCATCGAAACGAGCGATGCACGCAGCAGCGTGTCAGCGTGTCAGCGCGACGATTGAGAGGCTAGACCGAGTAGTCCCCAGCGTATCCCTCGTCATGAATAAAATTGACAAAACATCGAAATACCAGTATGATAGACAGGTAAAAAAACAACAATTTATTGGAGGGTTTTTCCCATGAGCGAGATGACGCACCCCACTTTTGTTATCACCCTGGCCGATGGCAACCAGATGACCGGCGAACTGTACCCGGAGTATGCACCCAATGCCGTTGGCAACTTTATTTCGCTGGCCAATGCGGGCTATTATGACGGATTGACGTTCCACCGCGTGATTCCGGGGTTTATGATCCAGGGCGGATGCCCCAAGGGAAATGGTACCGGCGGCCCGGGCTACAGCATTCCTGGCGAGTTTAAGGGCAACGGCGTCGCCAATCCCCTTTTGCACACCCCCGGCGTGCTCAGCATGGCGCGCTCCATGATGCCCAACTCCGCAGGCTCGCAGTTCTTTATCATGACCAGCACTTCGCCGCATCTGGACGGCCAATACGCCGGGTTTGGCAAGATTTTGACGGGTATGGAGAATGCCGACAGGATCGTCAGCGTGCCGCGCGACCGTTCCGATAAGCCCCTCAAGCCCGAGTGCATTCAGAGCATCCGTGTAGACACCCAAGGAAAGGAATATCCATTCAAAAAGGCGGGGATTTAATGAGCGAATCGCATTCCTACACCTTGCGCATCGCGGGGCGGGATTACACCCTGACCAGCACCGACACGGCGGAGCGCATCCGCCGCGTGGCGGTGTATGTGGACAGGAAAATTTCCGAATCCGCGGCCAGCGGGTTTGTGGGGCGGGAATCTGCGGCGGTGATAGCGTGCCTGGCGATGGCGGATGAGCTGCTCACCGCGCAGGATGATAACACGCGGCTCCGGCGGGAATTATGGCAGGCCAAGCAGGATCTGGCCGACCTGAAGCATGAAAAATAAGGTCGAGCTGCTCGCCCCGGCGGGCAGTATGGATGCACTGAAGGCGGCATTGGCAAATGGCGCGGACGCCGTGTATTTGGGCGCGGCGTCCTTTGGCGCACGCAGCAGCGTGGGGTTTGACGAGGGCGCACTCAAGGATGCGCTCGATTTGGCGCACCTGCACAAGCGGCGGGTGCATGTGACGGTGAATACGTTGGTCAAGCAGCGGGAGCTGCCCGCCGTGCGCGAAACCCTTGGCATGCTGCAGCGGCTGAAGGCCGATGCGGTGCTTGTGCAGGATTTGGGCGTGATGCAGCTGACCAGGGAGGAGTTCCCGGAGCTAACGGTGCATGCCAGCACGCAAATGGCGCTGCACAACGCTGCCGGCGCAAGGTTTTTGCTGGAGGCAGGGGTCAGCCGCATGGTACTTGCCAGAGAGTGCAATGTGGAGACCATCCGCGCCATCGCGAACACCGGCATTGAGACCGAGGTGTTCGCCCATGGCGCGCTTTGCGTTTCGGCCAGCGGGCAATGCCTGTTTTCGGCCATGCTGGGCGGGCGCAGCGGCAACCGCGGGCGCTGTGCGCAGCCATGCCGCCTGCCGTATCAATACGCGGGGAAAAACGGCGCATGGCTGTCGCCGCGTGATTTGTGCACCATCGAATATTTGGACGATTTGAAGGCTGCGGGCGTATGCTCCTTCAAAATTGAAGGGCGGCTCAAGCGCGCGGAGTATGTGGCGGTGGTGACCCGCGCGTACAGAAATGCGCTGGATGGCCAGGCCGCAGACGCCGATACAAAAGAAGCGCTGCAGCAGATTTTCTGCCGCGGCGGGTTCACAAGGGGCTATGCCGGAGGGGCAGAGAATGCCGGAGTGATCGACCCGGAGCGCGTGACCCCGGCCGGGCTGCTGCTGGGCACTGTGACGCAGGGGATGGTCAAAAACGGCACGCCGCTTGCCAAGGTGCTTCTGAAACGCACGCTCCACAACGGCGACGGGCTGGAAGTGGACGGCCAGACGGTGATATACAGCGGGCCGGAAGTGGTAAAGGGCGGGGAAGCGACACTGCGGCTGCGAGAGCCTGCCAAAATCGGCACACCCGTGCGCCGCACAGAGGACGAGGAGCAGCTGGAAAGCGCAAGGAAAAGCTTTGCACAGCTGCCACTCATCCCTGTGGATGCCGTGCTGACAGCCTATCCCGGCGCGGTCAGCCGCCTGATATTGACAGACGGCGATATAACGGTGGCGGCGGAGGGCACTTTGGTGCAGGCCGCACAGAGCAAGGCACTGGACGAAGCCAGCGTCCGTAGCGCTTTAGAGAA
The DNA here is from genome assembly GCA_031547595.1 of Eubacteriales bacterium. Taxonomy (GTDB): domain Bacteria; phylum Bacillota; class Clostridia; order Christensenellales; family Aristaeellaceae; genus JAVBRU01. The sequence goes on along the minus strand of JAVBRU010000079.1, from coordinate 24,343 downwards.
AATGGGCGGAACTGCCTTTGCTTTGAGGGATTTAACCGTGCGCACGGCGGGCGCGTTTACGCCTGTATCGGCGCTCAATGCCCTTCGAAGGGATGGGCTGGACTTACTCTTGCAGGCGCGTATGGACGCCTGGATGCCGCCAATGCCCCCGGCCTTCATGCCGCAAAAACAAGCGGTAGCGTATCCCGAAAAACGGCTGCTGTTCGCGCGGGTGAGCGACCCTGCTTTGATAGAATCCTTGCTGGAAAAAGGCGTGGATCGCATTCTATATGCGCCAACGGACTATACGCAGCCGCTGCCGAAACTGCCGGAGGACACGGTGTTTTGCCTGCCCGCGCAGTGCAGCGATGCCACGCTTGCAATGCTGCTGCAAAAAACGCAGGGCATGCCCCTGATGCTGGGCAACGCCGGGCAGCTGGGCAATGCGCCCGCGCAGTTTAGCAGCCCAGATGTGCCGCTGTACAATGCCGAAACCTCCCGTTTTCTGGAGCACTACGGCATCGTGTGGCAGGGGCTCTCGCCGGAGCTATCCTTTGAGGATATCTGGCTGCTTACAAACCATCCGCAGCGGTATCTGCTGCCCGTGTATGGGCGCACAAGGCTGATGCTTTTGAACCACTGCCCCCTGCGCACGGCGAAGGGGCTGCAAGAAGGCCACGCCGATTGCCGTTTGTGCGATAGCGGGAATGGCGCGGCAGGCACGGCACTGACCGACCGCCTGGGTGCAAAATGGCCGCTTTATCCCACCCGCTTGCCGGAGGGCTGCACAGTGGGGTTATACAGCGACAAGCCGCTGAATGCCGCCCTGCGGCCGGAGAAATTGCGCACATTGCAGACGTCTTTCCTTTTGACCTTTACGGACGAAACCGCGCAGCAAGTCACCGCCATTGTGCAGCATTACCGGGCGCTGATGGACGGAAAAACACCTGTCCCGCTCAAAACCGGCAACCTGTATAGATTAGACGAGGGCGTGTTGTGAATGCGCTATGAACAAATCCCAAACTTTCATCGAACCCATTGATTCTGCTTATTTTTTGCCGTACACTGTGCATGCAAAGGAGTTTTGACCATGACGGAACGCACGCTGCGGGTGCTGGAGTTTACCAAGATCCGCGCGAAGCTGGCGGAGTTTGCCCTGTCCGAAGCGGGCCGGGAAAGGTGCCTCGCGCTTCAGCCCGAGAATAACCTGCCTGCGATTTTGGAAGCCCTGGAGCAAACTGAGGAAGCCCTGGTGCTATTGACCTACCTGGGCGGTAACCCCCTGATGGGGTTTGAGGATCTTTCGCCCTATATCAGCCTGGCCGAAAAAGGCGCGGTGCTGGCGCAAAAGGCGCTGCTGCAGGTGGCGGATCTGCTGCGCTCCGCGCGCAGCGCAAGGGCTCAGCTGGTCACAGACCGGGAGAACACGCCGCTTATCACGGCGATGGCATCCAGGCTGCAGCCGCTCAAGAGCCTCGAGCAGGACATCACCAACGCGATTATCAGCGAGGACGAAATGGCGGATACCGCCAGCCCCGCGCTGCTGGACATCCGCCGCCACATCAAGCAGGTGAACGACCGCATCCGCGAGCGTCTGAACACCATGGCGCATGGCAGCGCCTTTGCAAAATACCTGATGGAGCCGATCATCACCGTGCGCAATGGCCGCTTCGTGCTGCCGGTGCGCCAGGAGTACCGCCAGAATGTGCCGGGGCTGGTGCACGACCAAAGCTCAACCGGCGCGACGCTGTTCATTGAGCCGATGTCCGTTGTGGAAATGGGCAACGACCTCAAGGAATGGCACGCCAAGGAGCGTGCGGAGATCGAGCGTATCCTGGCTGCATTATCCTCTCAGGTGGCGGACAACGCTGTGCAGCTGTACCAGAACATCGCTGTACTAACGGCACTGGATTTTATTTTTGCCAAGGGCATGCTGGCCAGGGATATGGAAGCTACCTTGCCCAAGATCAACGAGCGCGGGTACATCCGCCTGGTGCGGGTGCGCCATCCGCTGATCGACCGCGAGGCCGTTGTGCCCTGCAATCTGTGGATGGGTGAGGATTTCACCTCGCTGATCGTCACCGGCCCCAACACCGGCGGTAAGACGGTGACGCTGAAGACCGTGGGCCTGATGACGCTGATGGCGCAATCCGGCTTGCATGTGCCGGGCGCGCTGGGGACCGAGCTGTCTGTGTTTGAGAACGTGTACGCCGATATCGGGGACGAGCAATCCATCGAGCAATCGCTGTCCACCTTCTCCTCCCACATGACCAACATCGTGAACATTATGAACAGCGTCACCTCGCGCGATCTGGTGCTGTTTGATGAGCTGGGTGCGGGCACCGACCCCACCGAGGGCGCGGCGCTGGCGCAGACCATCCTGGATGAGCTGCTGCACATGGGCGTTCGCACCGTGGCCACCACGCATTACAGCGAGCTGAAGGCCTACGCGCTTTCCACTAAAGGCGTGGAAAACGCCAGTGTGGAGTTTGATGTGGCCACCCTTCGCCCCACCTACCGCCTGTCCATCGGCGTTCCGGGCAAGTCCAATGCGTTTGAGATCAGCCGCCGCCTGGGGCTGCCGGAATACCTGATCACCCGTGCCAAGGAGCGCCTGAGCACCGATGATGTGCGTTTTGAGGATGTGATCGCCAACGCGGAATATCACCGCCAGGTGGCAGAGAAAGAGCGCGAGCTGGCCGAGCAGGCGCGGCAGGAGACAGTCACCCTGCGCAATGAAGCCGAACGGCTGTACCGCGAGATGGAGGAAAAGCGCGAGAACGCCACCCGCAAGGCCAAGGACGAGGCTAAGCGCATTTTAGAACAAGCGCGGCGGGAATCTGAAACCATTCTGTCGGAGCTCAAGCGCCTTAAGAAGAACGCTTCCGCGCCGGAGCACGAGGTGCAGGCGCTGAGAAAGCAATTGGAGCAGGGCATCGACAGCCTGTCCGAGGGCTTGAAGAAGCCTACGCACAACATCGCCAAACCGCCGCAGGACTTAAAGCCCGGCGATATTGTGGATATCATCCACCTCAACACCCGCGGTACGGTGCTTGGAAGGCCCGATAATAAAGGCGAGGTGCAATTGCAGGCGGGCATCATGAAGCTGAAGGCGCATCTGTCGCAGCTGCAATTGGTGGAAGAGAAAAAGCCGGTGCAAAAATCCACCGTGATGGCCAAAACCAGCGCGGCCACCCGCTCTGTGGGGCTGAGCTGCGATCTTCGCGGCATGAACCTTGACGAAGCGATTGGTGCCGTGGATTTGTATCTGGATGAGGCCGTGATGGCGGGCTTCCACGAGGTCACCCTCGTGCACGGCAAGGGCACGGGCATCCTGCGCAGCGGCATTCAGCAGCATCTGAAGAAGCATTTACACGTAAAAAGCCATCGCCTGGGCGTGTTTGGCGAGGGCGAGGATGGGGTGACGGTGGTCACCTTGAAGTAATTAGGAGGGAACCTCAATGAAAGATAAGCAGACCATCATGGTGGTAGATGACGACCCGAACATCGCGCAATTGGTGCGCCTGTATCTGGAGAAAGAGGGTTATGACGTCACCATCCAGACCCGTGGGGACGAGGCTGTGGCCGCGTTCCAAAAAAACCCGCCCAATCTGCTTGTGCTGGATTTGATGCTGCCGGGCATGGATGGCTGGCAGGTGTGCCGCGCTGTGCGCAAGATCAGCAATATTCCGATCATCATGCTGACCGCCAAGGATGAGACCTTTGACAAGGTGCTGGGGCTGGAGCTGGGTGCGGACGATTATATGACCAAGCCTTTCGAGAGCAAGGAGCTGGTGGCGAGGGTGAAGGCTGTGCTTCGCCGCGTGGTGGCCAGCGAGGAGGAGAAGGACGCGCTGTCCTTCCCCGGCCTCACCATCAGCTTAGAAAAATACGAGGTGCACTATCAGGGAAAGGCGGTGGAAATGCCGCCCAAGGAGCTGGAGGTATTGTACTTCCTGGCCTCGCACCAGAACCGCGTGTTCACGCGCGAGCAGCTTTTAGAACAGGTGTGGGGGTTTGACTTCTTTGGAGACAGCCGCACGGTGGACGTGCATATCAAGCGTCTGCGCGAAAAACTGGTAGATAGCGAAGCGCTGGGCTGGCAGATCCGCACCGTGTGGGGCGTGGGCTATAAATTCGAGGTAAAGTAAAAGAACGCCATGAAACGCAGTATGTTTGTCCGGTTTTTTTCGGTGGTGCTGGTGGTGGTGCTGGTGGTGGTGGTGATCATGAGTGTGCTGTTCTATGTGTCCGTCCGCCAAATCCGCATCGACAACCGCATGAATACGCTGAAGGTGGAGGCGCGGGAGCTGGCCTATCTGGCGCGCAGCATGGATAAAGGCCATGTGACCCAGCTGTTTGGCCAGACGGGTACAGCCGAGTATTATGCCGCCTGGAAAGCGCAGAAAATTCTTGACGAGTATGGCGCTTATGCCCTGCTTGCCAACCGCTGGAGCACTGGCATCCCGCTCAACAGCGCAGAGAGCGACGAGCTGCAGGCCGTGTGGGCGGGATGGATGAATGGGGACATGGCCGAATACGTCATCCGGCTGTATTCCGGCGAAGAGCTGGTGTTGCAAACGCAGACCGATAACGGTGTGGTGTTCACCGTGGCCGTGCCTTGGGTGCGCGATGGCGTAGTCAATGGCGCGATTATCCTGCAAACCAACGCGCAGACCATCCATGCGCTTTACGCGGGTCTCTTGTGGCAGATTGCCGCCATCACGGGCGCGATACTGGCCATTGTGGCCGTCATCCTGATCCTGCATACGCGCCGCCTGGTGCGCCCGCTGGATGTGATGGCCAAGGCCGCCGGGGAGATGGCCGACGGAAAGTTTGACACCCGCGTGCCGATTGAGGGCAGCAGCGAAATGTGCAAGGTGGCAGAATCCTTCAACCAGATGGCTGAGCAGCTGCAAAACTTGGAGCAGTCCCGCCGCGAGTTTGTGGCCAATGTGTCGCACGAGCTGCGTTCACCCATCACCAGCATCCACGGCTTTGCGGATGGCATGCTGGATGACACCATCCCGCCGGAGAGCCACAAGCAGTATCTGCAGGTGATCGTGGACGAAACGCGCCGCCTCACCAAGCTGATTGCGGGGCTTCTCAACCTCTCTCGCATGGAAAATACCGATAACAGCCTGTCACTTACGAACTTTGACATCAACGAAACGGCGCGCCGGGTGTTAATCTCCCGCATGACGCAGATTGATGATAAGCAGCTGGAAGTGGACGTAGATATGGGCGAGGACGCGCTCATGGTGCGTGCCGACAGCGACCAGATCGATCAGGTGATCATCAATCTGATTGACAACGCCATCAAGTTTACGCCCAAGGGCGGCACATTGACCCTCAAGACCTATCAGGAGGGTGATCAGGTGCTGCTGCGTGTCAGCGATACCGGCGAGGGCGTATTGCCCAAGGACGCGCCACATATCTTCGATCGCTTTTACAAGGCCGATAAGGCGCACACCGTGGGCAACGGCACGGGGCTGGGCCTCGCCATCTGCCGCTGTATCATGGAGCGGCACCATCAGAAGATTTACCTGCTGCCCTCGGAGATTGGAGCCACCTTTGAAATCACGCTGGCACACGCCAAGGAGGCATGAGTTTGGAAATCAAAGCTTATGCCAAGATCAACTGGCTGCTGTACGTCAAGGGCAAGCGCGCGGATGGCTACCATCTGCTGGATATGTTGATGCAGCGCGTGGCGTTGCATGATACGCTGACTTTGGATTTGGATAGCAGCTTGACCTTGGCAATCGCAGGCAATGACGCCCTGGCAGCCGAAGAAAACAACCTGGTGCTGCGCGCCGCGCGCGCATTGCAGCAGGCTTCCGACACAGCGCAGGGCGCGAAAATGCGGCTTGTGAAGCGCATCCCCACAGGCTCCGGTATGGGCGGGGGCAGCGCCGATTGCGCCGCCGCGCTGCGTGGGCTAAATAAGCTCTGGCAACTGAACCTTCCTGAAGAAACGCTGTTTGATATCGGGCTGCGCCTGGGCGCGGATGTGCCCTATTGCCTGCAAAATGTGCCTTGCCGTGTGCGGGGCATCGGCGAGCAACTGACGCCCATTACTGCACCTGCTATCCCGCTGGTGGTGCTGTTGCCCTCAGAGGGTGTCAGCACGCGCGATATCTTCCGGGCATACCGCCCGGGCGGCGTGTCTATCCATGTGGACGCAGCCCAGCAAGCCCTGCAAATGGGTGATCTGCACGCTTTGGCGCTGGCAGCGGGGAATGATCTGCAATTGTCCTGCCTGCAATTTCGCCCGCAAATTGCCGCTGCCATCGATGTCCTCCGGCAGCAGGGCGCGGCCTTTGCGCAAATGACGGGCAGCGGCGCGGCGGTGATCGGTGCGTTTGATACCGCCGCGCAGGCAGATGCGGCATATACCGTATTAGCCAACAGATATGATGTATGCATAAGAACAGAGACTTTGGCATAGGCAATCAAGCCCGTGCCTTTTTGCTGTGTAGACACATCTTTTCAAAAATGTTATAATCATCAGGTCAGGCGATGATCGCGCAACAAAGCACGATCCTGCATCGTTTGATGCATGGAAGGGGTATACTATGGCAGTGATGGACAACGCGCGGCTGTTGGCGCAGGATTTACGCAGCAGCGAGGAATACCGGGATTTTGAGCGGCTGAAGGAGCAGGTGGATGCCGATGAAACCAGCCGTGTGCTGATCAAGGAATACCGCAAGCTGCAAACCGCGCTGCAAATGGCGGCGATGGCGGGCAAGCAGATGGATAATGACGAGATGCAGCGTTTTTCGCAAATGAGCGCGCTGCTATACGCCTCGCAGCCCACCGCGGGCTATCTGGTGGCGGAAATGCGGCTGCAGCAGCTGCTGGCGCAGGTGTTCCAGGTGATCACCACGGCGGTGGGTTTAGAACTCCCAATGTAGTATCTAGGAGGAAATTTCCCTTTGAAAAAGAACCGTCCAAACAAAGAATACACCGAAGAATCTTTGCGGCAGGAGCGGGAGTACGGGCTGTTTTGGTATAGCTGGCTGTGGCATATCCTGCGGCCGGTGATGATTGGGCTGTGCATTCTGGTGGTGGTTGTGGGTATTTGCATGACGGGCTACAACTGGGTGGACCGCAATTTCCTGCAGCCCATGGATAAGACAGACCAGACCGAGATTTCCTTCACCATCGCCAAGGGCGCCAGCCTGTCCCGCGTGGCCGCCAATCTGGAGGCGCAGGGGCTGGTGCACAACAGCACGGTGTTCAAGTTCTACGCCGATTTCCTGGGCTATGGCCAGAAGATTCAGGCAGGGGATTATGCACTCAAAAAATCCATGAGCATGGCAGACATCGCCCAGCAGCTGACCACGGGCGACGGCAACCCGCTCACCCGCAACATCACCATCATTCCGGGCTGGACGATTGAAGACATCGCGGCCAAGCTGGTGGCGGATGGCGTGCTGACAAGCGCCGATGAATTCCTGGCGATCTGCAAATCCGGCGCGGATTACAGCGCCTATTACGGTGTAAACTCCGTATTGCAAAGCAGGAATGTCGGCCAGCGAAAGTATGTGCTGGAGGGCTATCTGGCCGCCGACACCTTTGAGGTATACACCAACGCCACCGCAGCGGACATCATCAAAAAACTGGTGTCACAAACGGAAGCTGTGTTCAAAAGCGAGTATCACGACCGCGCGGCCGAGCTTGGCATGACCATGGACCAGATCATCACCCTGGCATCCATGATCGAAAAAGAAGCCAAGAATGCTGATTTCACCAAGGTGTCGGCGGTGTTCCATAACCGCCTCAAGCAGAACATGACCCTTGGCAGCGACGTGACCATCAAGTATTATTCTGGCAGCAAGCGCATGGCGCTGAGCAGTGCCGATCTCAATGTGCAATCGCCCTACAACACCTACCTCAACAAGGGATTGCCGCTGGGGCCGGTGTGCAGCCCGTCCGCGTCGGCAATCTATGCCGCGCTGTACCCGGACGAGCAGTTTGCCAAGGATGGCTATCTGTACTTCTGCAGCAAGGACCCAAACACCGGAGAATTGCACTTTAGCAAAACACTGGCCGAGCACGAGCAGGCGACTGCGATTTATGCGCCCTTGTGGAAGGCCTATGATGAGGCACAAGGATTGAAATGATCGAGCTTCTTTGCCCCGCAGGCGGCATGCCCCAACTGCATGCCGCCCTGCACTTTGGTGCCAATGCCGTCTATGGCGGCATGAAAAGCTATGGTCTGCGCGCATTTGCCGGCAATTTTGACGACGGCGAACTGCTGCAGGCTATAGCTTTTGCGCATGCGAAAAACGCGAAATTCTATGTGACGCTCAATATCCTGCCCTTTGATGAGGAGCTGGATGGTTTTGTGGACGCTGCCAGGCGCGCGCACGCCGCCGGCGCGGATGCCGCGATTGTGAGCGACCTGGGCGCGGCGCTGATGCTGCGTGAAAAAGTGCCTCAGCTGCCGCTGCACATCAGCACCCAGGCCAACACCGTCAACAGCGCGGCGGCCGCGTTCTGGCACGGCATCGGTGCGCAGCGCGTAGTGCTGGCGCGGGAACTGTCGCTTGCTAAGATCGCACAACTTCGCCAGCATACGCCGCCGGATTTGGAACTGGAAGCGTTTGTGCACGGCGCGATGTGTATGGCATACTCTGGGCGCTGCATGCTCAGCGACGCCATGACGGGGCGCGGTGCCAACCACGGTGCGTGTGCCCAGCCCTGCCGCTGGGAATATGCCGTCACCGAGAAAAAGCGCCCGAACGAGCAATGGCCGGTGTATGAGGACGAGCGCGGCACCTTTATTTTCTCCGCGTATGATCTCAATATGCTGTCACATCTGCCGGAGCTGATCGCCGCCGGCATTACGTCCTTCAAAATTGAAGGGCGTATGAAGACCGAATACTACGTGGCGACCGTCACGCGGGCATACCGCCGTGCGTTGGATTTATTGCAAACCAGCGAGGATGCCTACCGCGCAGAATTGCCGCAGCTGGAGGCCGAGCTTCTCAAGGCCAGCCACCGTGCCTTCAATACCGGCTTTTACTTTGGTGCGCCCACGCCGCCAAGCGGCGCAGCAGGCTTCACCCAGTCCATGGAATACACCGCCCGCGTGGAGGGCATGCAGGATGGCTGCGCACGCCTCGCCGTGCGCAACCGCTTTTATGCGGGCGATACTTTGGAGGCGGTGACGCCCCGGGGCAGCATCCCCTTTGAAGTGAAAAAAATCATCCTGTGCGAAGCCGCACAGGATGTGGATACTGTGTATATCGCGGGCACCCACGTGCTGGTGCCGGTGGATTTTCCGCTGGAAGCAGGGGATTTGATTCGCGGTATCAATCGGAATCACGCCGGATAAGGCACTCTTGTCTGCCCTTCTGTCAATCCTTCACAGATGCGTAATTCTTGAAATAGTTCTGGATCAGCACCACGGGGGTGCCGCGGTCGCCGCTGCCGCTAGTCAGATCGCACAGGCTGCCCACCAGGTCTGATATCTGGCGGGGGGTGGTGCCCTCGGCCTGCATGCTGCCCACCAGCGAAGAATCCTTTTGCGATATCTTTTCGCGCAGCGCTTTTTGCAGCGCCTCGCCGGAGAGATCGGCAAACTCGTTGTCCGCAACATATTTGATCTTCAGTTCGTTGGGCGTGCCGCGAAGGCCGTCGGTGAACGCGGGGGCGACCACAGGGTCGGCCAGTTCCCAAATACCGCCAATGGGATCCTTGAAGCAGCCGTCGCCATACACCAGCACTTCGATGCGCTTGCCCGTGCGTTTTAGCATCTGCGCCTGCACGCCGTCCACCACGGCCTGGGTTTCGCGGGGGAAGAGCTTCACTTTGTCCTCGGTCGCCTTGTTGCTGCCAAGCAGGCCATAGGCCGAATAGCCGCTGCCGTCCACGGACTCGTGCAAAATATCGTCCATCAAAAGCACATTGGCGGTAGAATCGGCAGCCTTGATCAGGCGCTGGGTGCGGCGGCGGGAGTGGATGTCGCAGCAGAGCACTTGCTTGGTATACTTCAAAATTGCACGCGGATCGTTAGCGAAAATCATCTCGATATGATCGCCAAAGCTTTTGTAATATTCAATATAGTCAATGCCTGTAAACGGGTGAATGGTGTTGTGCCCAAACACCGCGCGAAAGCCTTCCTCGTCAAAGATGTCCGAGTAGGGGTTGACGCCCTTTTCGTCCACGCGGTCGATGGAGACCAGCTCGTTGCCTACCTCGTCCCCAGGGTAGGACAGCAGCACATACAGCTTTTTAGTGGACGCAGCCATGGCTTTCAGCAGCACCGAAAAGCGGTTGCGGGACAGAATCGGGAACACGATGCCCAGGCTTTCAGAGCTGAATTTATCAGAAAGATCCTTCGTGATCTGGGCGCAGGTGGCATAGTTGCCCTGCGTGCGGCCAACCACCGCCTCGGTGATGCCAATAATATCGCCATCCTGGAGGGCATAGCCATCCGTGTTGGCAGAATGGATAACGCAATCGGCTACCATGGTGACCAGATCATCGCCCTGTTTGAAAATCGGTGTGAGGATGCCGCGGGAAATAACGCCTGTGGTACGCATAGGATGCACCGCCCTCTCTTGAGTGAATACCCAAGATATTAGTATAAGGCCCTTCGCGCACGATGTCAAACGGTATCGGTGCTTAAATATTGTTTTTTATGTTTTCCTATGGGCCATATCCGCAATCAGCTCCACCACGAGGTTGAATGTTCTGTCCGGCAGTTGCTTCAAGTCTTTGGCGACTGCGCGCATCTTTTCAGGGCTCCGGTTTTCCTTGTCAAAAAACTCGGAAGGAGTGACATCAAGAAACTCGCAGATGTAAAAAAATACAGCCATCGAGGGAAGCGATTTTTTGTTTTCAATGGCATTAATATAATTTTCGCTTTGGCCAATGGACAGGCTCATGTCCCGTGCGGAAATTCCCTTGGCGCCCCTCAGCTGAGCCAGCCGCTCCGGCAGGAAATCCTCATACATGTGTCCACCTCCTTTTTACCATATTCTATCTCATAAACCTCTTTTTTTACCCATCTAAAAGGTGCATTTCGCTTGACGAACACTGTCTGTTTGTGTATACTAATGAAAGTACACATTTTCGATGTCAGGAGATGCGTAATATGGACGTCTGTTGCGTTATAGGCCACCGGGATATTCCTCCTGACCGCATTGCTTATGTGGAGCAGAAACTGGGTGCCCAGATCGATCTTGCCCTGGAGGAAGGGTATAACCGCTTTGTGGTGGGCTTCGCTTTGGGGGTAGATATGCTGTTTGTGCATCTTCTGCAAGAAAAAATAACCAATCATCCCGGCATATTAATCGAAGCGGTGCTGCCCTACGCCGGTGCTATGAAACGCCGAAAAAGCGAGGAACGGCAGTTGCTGAGCACCTGCGATAGTGTGAGCTTCCATACCGAACGCTATACGCCCGGGTGTGTGGACGGCCGAAATCGGTTTCTCATTGACCAGAGCCACCGCATTATTGCGGTGTATGACGGGCGGCTGAAGGGCCACACACACTCCGCACTGCGCTATGCTGCGGCAACCAAAAAAGACATTCGGCTGATCAATATCGTATAAAGCATATGCACTGATTAGGGCTGCCTGCTGCACGTTCCCATGCGTGAGAGCAGGATTTTTTTGCCTGAAAATAAAAATTAGTTTTATTATTGTTGAAATTAATATTTGACACATCCAGCTGCAATCGTTATAATGGAAGCGTATGATGAGCAGGACATACTGCTGCTTGATCATGGGAAAGGATGAAAATCGATGAGTTTTATGTTCCACCCCCACCCCTTCAGCGACCCAAACGCCGTCAACCCCGTTGCCGCACCCGCAGAGGTGAAAGCGGCGCTGGTGGCAGGGCTGCTGCCGTTTTGCAAGTTCATGAAGGTGCAGGTGGCAGCGGGCAAAAAGCTGATTGGCCTGGATGGCTATGCGGGCGCGCAGTTTATGGAGCTTCGCCACGCGCTGGAGCAATATTTGCCGCCCGAAACCCTGTTTATCAACGCGGAAGAGATGTTGCTTAAAAGCGACGTGCTGGAAGTGAAAATCGCCCCCTGCCTGCCGATGGACAGGGAGATCGACCCTGTTTTGATGTATGGCGCGCGCTTCACTGAAGGGTATGCAGGCCTGCAGGATGCGCAAAAAACAGAAGCCATCCGGGTACGGCTGTCCCATGCGCAAGTGCCGGTGGTGGTGTATGGCCAGGGCGCGCTGTGCGATGCTCTGCGCCCGGTATATGATATCAAGCTGTGGATGGACATCACGCCCAAGCAGGCGGCGCTGAACTTTAAGCATGGCCGTGCCAAGAACCTGGGCGCGCCTGCCGCGCTGCCCTATGGGCTGATGATGCGGCGCAATTACTATATCGATTTTGAAGCCGCAGTGGAGCTTCGCTGGCACCTGATGAAAACGGGCGAGCTGGATTATTATATCACCGCAGACGCCCCGACGGACCTTCGCATGCTGCCCTTTGACCAGCTGAAAGAGCTGTTTGACGAGCTGATCAAGCGCCCGCTGCGCTGCCGCCCGGTATACCTAGAGGGCGTTTGGGGCGGTTTCCACATGAAAAAGCTGCGCAATCTGCCCGCCGAAATGAAGAACTGCGCCTGGATTTTTGATATGATCCCCATGGAAGTCTCCCTCGCCGCCACCTTTGACGGGCAGGAGTTTGAGGTGCCTTTCTTCACCTTTGTGCAGATGCAGGGCAAAAAGCTGCTGGGAGGCAAGGTTTTTGAGCAGTTTGGCGGGTATTTTCCCATGCGCTTCAACTATGACGATACCTACCACAGCAGCGGCAACATGTCCATCCAATGCCACCCCGGCGAAGAATACTGCAAGACCATGCATAACGAGCTTGGCCGTCAGGACGAGAGCTATTATGTCTGCGTCACCGGGCAGCAGGCACGCACGTACCTTGGCTTCCAGAACGAGAACAGCTGCGCCGACTTCCTCAAAGCCGCCCGTACAGCCGAAAAAACGGGCGAGCTGATTGATTATGAGCAATATGTATACTCCGTGCCTTCCGTACCCGGCACGCAGGTGATGATCCCGGCGGGCACCATCCATGCCTCTGGCCGCAACCAGGTGATACTGGAGATCGGTAGCCTGACGATGGGCTCCTACACCTACAAGCTGTACGACTATCAGCGCATCGACCCGCAAAGCGGCCTGCCCCGCCCCATCCACCTGAACGCGGGCGAGCTGGCCCTGTGCCCGGAGCGCACCAAAGAATGGGTGGATCAAAACATCGTCAACCACGGCTACACCGCCCGCCAAGGCGATACCTGGCGCGAGCAGGTGATTGGCGAGCATGATTTATTGTATTTCTCGCTTCGCAACCTGATCTTTGAAACCGAAATGACGGACGACACCAAGGACGCCATGCATGTATTGACATTGGTGGATGGCGAGCAGGTGCGCGTAGAATCCATTGCCGCCCCCAGCCAATACTTCGTGGCACGCAGCCTCGATATCTTGGTGGTGCCCGCCAGCTTTGGCCCCTATCGGCTGGTGAATGAAGGGCTGGGCGTGGTGACGGTGCACAAGACCATCGTTAAAGAATAAAGAACATACAAAGAACGCCGGTATCCGCAGCTGTACCATCGTCGCGGGTGCCGGCGTTTTTTAGTGATTCAAAATTGGAAGAAAACAGGCTGTCATTCGTTATTATGGACAGTGCTGGAAAATCGGAGGTACGGATCATGAAAAAATGGATTGTTTTGCTGGTGCTTGTGCTGGGGGTGAGCCTGTATGCGGACAGCGCTAGAGTGGCGCGCGGCGATGTCGTGAAATCAGCCGTTATCGATGGTAGAACATCCGATCGAGTTCACCTGCGGGAAGAACCCTCGGCAACCTCAAAATCCTTAGGGCTCTATTTTACGGGCACTGAGGTTTGCTATATTGAGGATCTGGTGGGCGAATGGGTGTGGGTGAATGTTGGAAGCGAAGCGGGCTATATCAAGGCCGAGTTCCTGGCCTTTGACGAGGCTGCGGGCAGAGTGGCACCAAAGCAGCCTATTGGGGTAGCGAACAGTTGGGTAAACGCGTGCCATGAGCCGGACGTAGATAGCCCGACTGTATTCAACCTGTACACCGGTGATGCCGTCACGATCCTTGGGGAGACCGAAACAAAGTGGTATTATGTACAATACGGCAGCCAATATGGGTATGTCATGGCGAATTCTCTGCAAAGCAGAATCGGATTTCTGTCAGGCACGCCGTCTGTCCGGGCGGCGTTTGCGGCATACCGGGCAGTATTGCAAAACAGCATTGCGTTTTACAGCCCCGAAGGCAGCCAAGCGCTGTATCTCAATCAGTTGCTTCCCTCGCTTTTTGATGTGCCCGGAGAGCTCACGCAGTTTGCAATCGTCGATCTTGACAGCGACGGCGTGCCGGAAGTTATTCTTTTGATCGCCGTGGGCGGTTACGATTATGGCGTTGAGATTTTGCATTATCAGGATAGCGGCGTGTATGGCTATATGCTGGGCAACCGCTCGTTTATGGAGCTGAAAGCGGACGGGACATTCTGCTTTTCCAGTGGCGCCAGCGACAACGGGTTTGGCGTCATGAAGTTCACAAATAGCACCTACAGCATTGAAGAAATTACTTATTGTATGCAGCGCGAGCATACTGCCTACTTCTGTGTCAATCCTGAAATCCTTATGTTATACTTTGTCAACGGCGAGGCAGCCACAGCGGAGGAGTTCCAGGCCGCCATGGTCGGGTGGAATGCCTGCACGGCTGCCACATGGTATGACCTTACGAATGCCAATGTCAATGCGCTGCTCTCAAATGGTCATTGACACCCATCGCTTATATGCTGTCCTTCGCGCTGTGTGACCTCCTGCTGGGCATGGGCCGCTCGCCCTTCACATGGTATGTGGCCGCGTTTCTGGGCAATCTGCCGTTGCCGCTGGGCGATGGATGCCTGCAGACGCTCTATCGCAACAATGTGCCGCTTGCCATGCAAGGGCGGGTATTCGCCACTCGAAACACGCTGGTGCGCATGGTGATGGTCGGTGGATACTTCCTGGGAGCAGTGCTGGCAGATTACGCGGTGCAGCCGGTGCTGGATCATCCAAACCCGGTATCCGGCGTGCTGCGCGTGCTGGTAGGCACCGGGGACGGCCGCGCGATGGGCATCATACTTTTGAGGTCGGCCTTTGTTGGCGTGGCTGCCAGCCTTTCCATCTGGTGCGATCCGGCGGTGAAAGCACTGGAACCATAAAGTTTTTCTGAGGGGGCTGCCATGCGGCAACCCCCTTTTTAAGTTTCTTTTCAGGGAATCGTCTGGAAAATGGTCATGGCGGCGCCCTTGCTCAATGCCCCTACGCCTTGGCTGGTTGTGACCTGCACAGACAAAAGGGAACCTTGCGTTACGATAACGCTGCCAACGCTAAAGCCAACGCAATTGGGAGTTGTGGCATTGCTTGGCCCGAGAATTGTTGCAGATATCCCTGTGCTTACGGGGGCAGAAAAACCGCAGGGGCTGGTATAGATCGTTGCGGTCACTGATTCGCCCGCCGGGATCGTATTATCCCGGATATTGAACACCAACCCGGTAATCGTAGCAACAACAGGCAGCGTGACGGTGCTGGTTGTGAACTGCGACATGGAGGAGGACGTGCCAAGCCCCACCCAGCCCCGGTCGCTCACTGATTGATCTGTAGCCAAATAGATGGTCGAGGCACCAGGGCCGATTGCACCTTGAAGGCCGGGTTCACCTTGAGGACCGGCGGGGCCTGTTTCACCCTGGGGACCAGCAGGGCCAGTTGCACCCTGAGCACCGGCGGGTCCAGTTGCACCCTGAGCACCGGCGGGGCCAGTTGCGCCCTGTGCACCAGCGGGGCCTACTTCGCCTTGGGGACCAGCAGGGCCTGTGTCACCCTGGGGACCAGCAGGGCCGGTTGCGCCTGTTAAGCCAATCGGGCCTTGGGGACCAGTTGCACCGGTCGCGCCTTGGGGGCCAGCAGGGCCGGTGTCGCCTTGCGGCCCCCTGGGGCCGGGCCTGCCCGGAGGGCCCTGGGGACCAGGCTCACCCTTGCAGCAACACGGGCAATACCCGATCATGCATGAGTGGTACGGGCACCATCCGCCCCTCTGATTGTAAGGCGCTTCACCATAAGGGAAATTATAGTCAGACATGATTGCATGCCTCCACAAACAAAACTTGGCATATACCAGCATAAGCAATATATGCCATGATCAGCCTATTCTGTGACAAACAAATCTGTGTCGATTTGGAATTTTTTCCTGAAATCAAACACAACTTGATTGTCTTGGCACAAATGGTTGCCTTGCCTTTTCCACGATAATAGTATATAATTTTCAGCGTGAGTTGCACCAAACGGAGGGAAAGTGAAATGAAAAAGGCAATCGCGCTATTGATTTTGGGGGTTCTGATGTTATCTTTATGCGCATGCAGCCCTGCGAAATTCAATGGCAGCAGAACCGGCAATGACACGCAGCTTGTGATGACGTATACGGTGTTCAACACCACCGACTCGCAGTTATTGACGTTGGAAGAAGGGGATTGGCTGCAGGTTGATATCGTACGCGAATCCGGCAAATTGAGCCTCGAAATCCAGAAAGACGGCAGCGAAGCAGTATATAAGAGTGCCGAGCTGCCCACCAGCTCATTCCAAGTGGGCATCCCAGAGAGCGGAACCTACAAGGTGACCGTGACGGGTGAAAACGCCAAGGGCAATCTGAGCGTTGTGAAAATTGTGGAATCGCCACAGTAAAAAAACAGACCGTTCGTTGGCAAATGCCGGGGAACGGTCTGTTTTATTGATATCTTTAGCGCCCCACGCGTTTGAAGTTCCCCAGCGTCTTGGTCACATCACTGACGCAGGCAAAGGTATCGGGGAACTCGCGCAAAATCTCCGTCATGCGGGTGATCTGGTGCCTGTTGATGATGCACACCAGCATGGATTTTTCCTGCTGGGTATAGCCGCCCTGGGCATCCAAGATGGTGACGGAGTGGTGCAGCCCTTCCATCAGCGCTTTGCTCACCTCCAGCGCGCGGCCCGTAATGATCTCCACCCGCAGCGCTTGCTCACCGCCCTTAATGATGCTGTTACTGACATTCGAAGTAATAAAGCTATACACGATGCACAGGATTACAGGCTCGATATTATAATCGTACACAAAGTAAGAAATGGCGGCGACGACCACGTTGAAGGTAAATATGATATGCATCAGCGAGTATTCCGGGCGGCGTTTGTGCACATAGGCGGCGATGAAATCTGTACCGCCGGTGCTGCCGCCGCGGCGGATGGCCGCGCCGTAGATCAGTCCGTTGACTACACCGGAGGCCACCGGTGCCAGCAGCGTGCTTCGCCCGTCGTTGGTGTGATAGATAAATCGGCTCAAGTCCACTGTGTTTTGCAACAGCAGCATCACCCCGGAGAACACCAGCACGAACACCCCCGTTTTGAGAGAATATTGCTTGTCCACCTTGAAGTACGCAAAAATTGCTAAGGGAATGTTGATCACCAGCGTTACATAGCCGATGCTGATGTGGAACAGATACTGCGCCATGGTGGCCAGGCCGCTGAGCCCTGCCGGGGCAAAGGCGTTGTGCAAAATAAAAATCTGATAGTTGAGCGCACCCAGCGCTGCCAGCCCGATCATGATGAGGTAATCCAGCAGGATACTGTGCTTTTTGGCGTTCATTCGGTTTGCCCTTTCACATAGCGGTCATCCCACAGCTGGGCTTCCACATAATTATAGGTTGGCTTCAGTGATGCCAAAAAGGCATCCGCCCCGCCCGCAGCATCCACCCGCGCAAGCAGTTCACCCTTGCTGAGCGGGTCTTGCCGTTCCGGCTTGTCCATCTTGGACATACTATCCCCCAATGTAAAGCTGATGTGCCGGGCATCAATATCATAAAGCGACAGGCGGGTCGCCCCACCCCGGCCAAACCATGCGTCCAGATAATCGCTACCCTGCAGCACAAAATACAGGGGATGCGAGGTGACAGGCTCGCCGCCCAGGGCAAGAAAATGCCCGTACAGCCATTGCTCGGTGCGGATGCGCAGGGGATAATAATGCACAAAATCCGCCATGCGGCCAAAGGCGGTATCCTGGCTCTTTTTGGCCAGTGCCCGCGCCAGGGCATAGGCTTCCGCCTCCGGCAGCCGGGTGATGCTTTGCAGCGGGGTACAATCAGGATGGCAATAGTGGACGATGTACAGCGGGTTCATACACACGCTCCTTATTTTATGCTTCCATTATACATGAATCCGCGCTGAGTGCAAGCAATACCTGGGATTGGCAGCAAAATTGTTTGCGTTCGCTTTAAAAACCTACAAATGCGTGTATCATGCCTATGCCAAAGCAAATTGTTACCAATGCTGCTTTGGTTTTGCACAAATGCACCAAGGGAACCGCCTCCTTTGTGATTTGATTTTCTAGGTGCGCGGGCAGTGGCATCGCGATGACAGAAAAAACGCTATGGTGGCCGTGGAACGCTTGCATTCCAAAGGCTATCCACAGCGTTTTTTCCATCCCGCACATGCACTCAAGTATCAAAAATGGATACAAAACCGAGGTGCAGGAGATCTGGTCTCCTGCCGAGGGGGGCCGGGGGCGGGAAGCCCCCGCGTAGCCCGCCCACCGCGTTCCCTCCCTATCTTCCCTCAATCTCCGCCGCTGCCTGAATAAACGCGCCGATCGCCTTGAGGTCGTTCATGATAATGGGTTCGCTCATATAATATTCGAAGGAACCGTCGCGGCCGTTGTTGCCGCCAAGCCCTGCCACCTGACAGGCTTTATTAATTATGGCCTGATCCTTATACACCTCAATAAACTGCTCAATGATGCCGGCATAGGCACGCCTGGCGCTGTCCATAAAGGATGCGGGCAAATAGCCCTTGCGTGCGCCCTTGGCGAGGGAGTAGGTGATCAGCGCGGAGCAGGAGGATTCGAGGTAGTTGCCGGCGCGGTGTGGGCAATCGAGCACCTGATACCACACGCCGGTTTTTTCGTCCTGAATGCTTTGGAGCGAAGTGGCTACGCTGAGGTAGATTTGCTTGAGGCGGGGCAGGTCGCTCTGGCCTTCGGGGAAATAATCCAGCACATCAGCCAGCGCCGCCATATACCAGCCCATGGCGCGCCCCCAGGCGTGCTGGGAGAGGCCGGTCTGCTTGTCTGCCCAGGGCTGCACGCGGGCGGCGTCCCAGGCATGGCGGTTGAGGCCGGTTGCAGGGTCGAAGGTATGCTCATAGCACAGGATGATCTGCTGGGCGACGTCATGCAGTTTTTCGGGCAGGTTGTTTAGGACGGCGTAGCGGGCATAGAAAGGCTCGGCCATATAGATGCCGTCCAGCCACATCTGTTCGGGATAGATTTTTTTGTGCCAATAGCCGCCCTCCGGGGTGCGCGGCTGATGCTTTAACTGGTCAAACAGCATATCCGCCGCCAGGCGGTATTTCTGCTCGCCCGTTTTATCCAGCAAATACAGGCACAGCTTGCCGTTGTTCACATAATCGAGGTTAAAATCTGTATAGGTATAATCGCGGATGGAGCCGTCCTCCGCGACGAAAGAATCGATACCGTTTTTGATGTAGTCAAAATATTTTTGCTCGCCGGTGATCTCATACAGCGCCACAAAGCCGTTCCAGACCACACCGTAATCGTAGGACCAGCGTTTGTCAAGCAGCGGCATACGTTCCATCTGGCTGTCCGCCATTTTGATGTGCCATTGGTTGCAGGTGGGCTTGCTCATGGGTAAAAATCCTCCGTTATCGTTCGTTTAATAAGGTTTGCTGATCGGCGCTCAGGCGCGCTCTTTCATCGTCGGACAGCTCCGGAAACTGGGGATTGATCTTCTTGAGTGCCTGCAAAATGGCCTCGGACGCCAGATAGCGGGTGTACCATTTGTTGTCGGCAGGCAGGATGTACCAGGGATTAAGCGGGGTGGCGGTGGCGTTGATGGCGTCCTCGTAGGCAGTCTGGTAGTCGTCCCAGAGCATGCGCTCCTTGAGGTCGGACGAGCTGTATTTCCAATTCTTGATCTTCTGATCGATACGCTCCAGAAACCGTTTTTTCTGTTCATCCTTGGACACATTGAGGAATAGCTTGACTACGCGGTAGCTGTTATCGTACAAATATTGCTCAAACCCCGCGATCTCGCGGTACCGGCGCTTGATGATGTCGTCACCTTTACTGCGCTCGGCCATGTGGTAGGATTGATAAATTTTGCGCACCTTCACCACCAGCACATCCTCGTAATAAGAGCGGTTGAAGATGGCGATGTTGCCGCGCGCGGGCATATCCCGCATAAAGCGCCACAAAAAATCGTGAGACAGCTCTTCGGCGCTTGGCACCTTATAGGAGGTGACACGCACGCCCTGCGGATTGATGCCCGTCATCACATGCTTGATCAGGCTGTCTTTGCCCGCGGCGTCCATGGCCTGCAGCACGATGATCAGCGATTCGCGGCCATCGGCATATAGCTTCTCTTGCAGCTGGGAAATCTGCGCAATGTTGGCTGCCGTTTTTTTTAAGAATTTATCTTTTTTCTTGCGCACCTTTTTAGGCGCGGCCGTTCTGTATTGCCAAAGCGCTATGGAGCCTGTGCCGTCCGCCTTGTACTTGTCTAAAGCCATATCTGCACCATCCCTTACGTCTGATTCTTTTATATTATTCCATATTTTTGTGTAGAATGCAACGGGCGAAGCATATGCAATTTCTATGATATATACACATTTATTTGGTTTATTTTTGTGTTGAAATAGATGATTGACTTTTGCGGCGCTTTGCCTACAATACAGAGGGTAGATTGTGGACGGAGGAACACCATGGCACGAAGCTTGCTCACAGGCAGCCCCATCAAGCGCATTGGCAGCTTTGCGCTGCCGCTATTGATTGGCAATCTTTTTCAGCAGATGTACAACCTGGCCGATGCCATCGTGGTAGGCCGGTATATCAATTCCGACGCATTCGCTGCGGTGGGTGCTACCGGTGCCATTAACTTCATGGTGCTGGGCTTTGTGCTGGGCGTGTGCGCCGGGTTTTCCGTGCCCATCGCGCAGGACTTTGGCGCGGGCGATATGCGCGGCGTGCGCAAGAACGTGGCCAACTGCATTTATTGGAGCATTATTATCACGGTGATCATGACGGCGCTGATGGCGTTTTTTACCGACGATGTGCTGCGGCTGCTGAACACGCCGGAGGATATTTTTGACGCGTCATTTTCTTATATTTATATCATTTTCCTGGGCATGTTTTCGCTGGTTTTGTATAACGTGCTGGCCGCCATCCTGCGCGCGCTGGGCGAGAGCCGCACGCCGCTGTATTTCCTGGTGATCGCCTGCGTGATCAACGTGGTGCTGGATATCACCTTTATTGCCGCCCTCAAAATGGGTGTGGAGGGCGCGGCGTACGCCACGGTGATTGCGCAGCTGATATCGGGTCTTTTGTGTTTGGTATACATCAGCAAAAAATTCCCCATTTTGCGCATGGAAAAGGGAGACATGCAGTTTGACTGGGCCTATGGCAAACGGCTGCTCAGCAGCGGCATCCCGATGGGGCTGCAATCTGCCATCACGGCCATTGGCTCGGTGGTGCTGCAAAGCGCGGTGAACGGCCTTGGCACGATGGCGGTCACTGCCATTTCGGCAGGCAGCCGCGTGCAAAACATACTGGCCGCGCCGATGGACACCATGGGCATCGCCATGGCCACCTTCTGCGGGCAAAACTACGGCGCGCGGCAGATTCCGCGCATCAAGCAGGGCATGAAGCAGGTCACGCTGGTGGCGATGATCTACACCGTGATCGCGTTTTTGCTGGCATTTTTCTTTGGCCGGGGTTTGATAGAAATTGTTTTTTCCATCCAGGACTCCACGGTATTGGATATGTCGCGGCAGTTCCTGATAATGAACGCGGCATGCTATCCCGCGCTTGCGTGCATCTTTATCTACCGCAGCTCCCTGCAGGGCCTCGGGTACTCCAGCCTGGCGATGTTTGCAGGGGTATGCGAGATGATCGCGCGGCTGCTGGTGGTGTGGCTGCTGATCCCGCCCTTTGGCTTCACAGGCGCGTGCTTCGCCAACCCGCTGGCGTGGGTGGCGGCCTCGGCCATGCTGGTGCCGGTGTTTATTTACGAACTCAAAAAAATGCTGCGCTTTTATGAAGCGCAGCAGCGGGTACTGACAGAAGAACAGATTATGCCTTGACGGCGGCCTTCGCCTTGTCCGGCGCTTTGATTTCGCCGGCCTTGGTGAGGGCGATCATAGTGATCACAGGGCCAACCAACTCCAGCACCAGCGTGCCTGCCAGCACAATGGTGCTGATTTGTGTGCCGAGGGTGGGGAAGCGCGCTGCGGTCATGTTCGCCATACCAATGGCCACACCGGCCTGGGGCAACAGCGTCAGCCCCAGATATTTTTGTATGTTCTGATCGGCATGCACGGCCTTTGCGCCCAGCAGCGTGCCCGACCATTTGCCAAGCGCGCGCAGCAGCAGATAGGCAATGCCCATCAACCCCACCGTGGGCAGCACAGTCAAATCCAGCTCTACGCCGGACAGCACAAAAAACAGCAGGAACAACGGCGGGGTGAAGCGGTCGCTCTGCTCCAAAATCGCTTCGCTCTGCCCGCTGATGTTCACCATCACCGCGCCAATCATCATGCATACCAGCAGCGAGGACAGCCCCAGCATTTCGCAAAGGCCCACCCCGGCCAGCACGGCGGCAATGGCCAGCGCCAGCTTGTTGCCGCGCGAGGCGAAAAAGCGGCTGATGAAGCCCAGCACAAAGCCCAGCGCAGCGCCGAGCGCCAGCGAGCCAACAATCTCAATCAGCGGGGTCACCAGCATGCTGTTCACCGTCATTTCGCCGCCCAGCAGCGCCTGCGCCACCGATGCGGACAGGCTGAACACCATCAGCCCCAGCGCGTCGTCCATGGCCACAACGGGCAAAAGCATGCTGGTCACCGGCCCCTTCGCCTTGTACTGGCGCACCACCATCAGCGTGGCGGCAGGCGCGGTGGCTAAGCCAATTGCACCCAGCAGCAGCGATATGGGCACATCAAAGCCCAGGGCAATCAGCCCCACATCAATCAATAGAGCGGTGGCCAGGCCCTGAAAAAGGGTGATGGTCAGCGGTGCCTTGCCGATTTTTTTTAGATAATCCAGGCGGAACTCCCCGCCGATGGCAAAGGCGATAAAGCCCAGTGCCGCTTGAGAAATAACCTGCATTGCCTCGGCCTGCTCTTTGGTGACAAGGTTGCTCGCACAGGGGCCGATGATCAGCCCTGCGATCAGGAAAGCCGTCACGTTGGGCAAATGAATCAGCCGCGCCAGGCGGCTGACCAGCAGCCCGGCGGCCATGGCGATGGCAATGGTCAGCAGGATGTTCATTGGTGCTTGTCCAGTCCTTCCGTAAGTAATGTGGGCACAGAGAACATAATGCCGGTATCGGGCTTGTCAAAGCCACCGGTCACCTGATTAACAATGGAACGCGCCAGCTGCACCTGCTCGTCGCTCAGCACGATAAACAGCGTTTTGCTGGTCTTGCGTTCGGGATTCAAGATGCTTCGAAGGCCGCCAAAGAGAAAGCTGTCCTCCTCCTCGCACAGGATGCGCGCCATCCCGGTGCTGCTCAGCACAGTGGCGCCGCGGATTCCCTGCGCGGCAAGCTCAGACAGCAAATGCTCCAGATGCTCTGTCTGGTTGAGCACCAATACCAATAACTGCATGGTTTCCCCTCCTCTAAAAGTGGAATATAGAACCAGACCATTGTAATTTCACGCAGAAAGAAATTCAAGGGTAAAACTGACGGAAATAGCAACGATTTATTGGTTAAATTTTAGATGTTGCAGTGTTTCAAATTTATTGCATAACATTCATGATCTGTTCAAAATTTGGCTAAATTTTTTGTTTATACTCAAGGTGTAGCAAGGCAAGAGCGTGCTATACTAATTACATCTTACGATTATAGGAGGCAATCTGTATGAAAAAATCCAGCAAGTGGATGGGCGTTGTGGCTGTTGCGTTGACTGCTGTTATGATTTTCGGCACGGTTTGGATCACAGGCGCTGGTGCCAGCACCGGCGTGATCAGCCAGGACGAGATCAATTCCATCATCAACACCACCACCGACGCATCCAAGGTATCCAGCCCCTTCACAGAAGTTTCTAACAAGGTGCGCAACAGCATTGTGGGCGTCAACAACTATGTGACCACCACCTCGCGCTCCTTCTCTTACGGCTATGGCTTTGATGGCCGTCAGCAGCAGCAGGAATCCCGCGAGTCGCTGTCTGCTACGGGCTCTGGCGTTGTGATCAGTAGCTATGGCCACATCCTGACCAACTACCACGTGGTAGAGGGCGCTTCCCGTGTCACCATCACTGTGGCAGATGACGA
>JAVBRU010000060.1:0-75995 GCA_031547595.1 Eubacteriales bacterium | reverse complement strand
CAGCCGGAAGTATCTTAGCATCTCCGGCTCGTCAAATGTAATAAAATCGTGCGCAAGATCGGTATTCTGGCCGCGCGTATCCCGGATCGTCACCCAGTTTTCACTGTCCCGCGAGGCTTCCAGCAGATATTCCGTGGCCTGCGGCTGCCGAAGAATCAGCCGGTGCCCCATGCTCTCTTTTTGCATGTCTTCCGGATTGCAAGCCGGGGCAGGGATTTTGTGATCGGCAAAGTTGACCTGCAAAGCATGCACATCATATACTTCACCCAAATCAATCTGATAAGTCTCCCCGTCCCCTGCCTGCGCTGCTGCCCACCAGTTGCGGCAGTTTTCATTCACGCCATACTCCGGCTCAAACCCGGGCTGGCTGGAGGATGCGGTGGCACGCTTGCCAAAGGACAACAGCTGCAGCGGGAATGCTCTTTTCTCTATATCCAATGGATAATCGGCAAAGTGCTGATCGCAGTGCAGGATGCCGTCATCGTCAAAATCGCAGGGGAAAAGGCCGATGCGACGCTCGAAATTCTCGTTCACACTGATGCGCATGGTGGAAATATGCCACCATTTGCCTTGCTTGTCCTCAAAGGTGCTGCCGTGTCCGGCGGAGGCCATAAACCCGCCGGGTTTGGAGGAA
Organism: Eubacteriales bacterium; assembly: GCA_031547595.1. Classification (GTDB taxonomy): domain Bacteria; phylum Bacillota; class Clostridia; order Christensenellales; family Aristaeellaceae; genus JAVBRU01. The sequence continues at coordinate 75,361 of JAVBRU010000060.1, read as the reverse complement.
AACGGGTTGTGTCGCTGGTATGCAAAGGGCCCGAGCGGGCTATGGCCCACATACACGCCATCGGCATACACATTATCCTGTGTGCCAGGGGCGGCATACTGCAAATAGTACACGCCGCCTCGCTTGTTCATAAACGCGCCTTCGATGAATGGCTTGTTGCCCAAGTATTTGCGGATTTGCCGCTCCATTTCTGTCTTAGGCTCGGCTTCTTTGTTGTTTTCACCCTTGCGCTCCCAGCCGTGGACGGCTTCGTTTTCGCCAATCAACGCCACCTTTTCGCCAATGGGTGCGAAGGTGTGCCGATCCACCTCGATGCCGTAAATCGGCTCTTTGTTGGAGCAACCCCAGTAAAAATACACCCGCCTGTCATCATCCTGAAAAATATCCGGATCCCAGAAGGGGAAGGCCGTGGCAATCTCCTCAAAAGGCATATGAACGGGATCGGCGCTGGCAAAAAACGAGCAATTTTCTTCCCGTTTGGAGGCACTGAAAATCACCCGCCCGTCCACCACCCGCACATCGGGCGCGTAATCATAGATGGGCAGCTCCGGTGTTTCTTTAAACTGCCACGACGCCATATCGTCAGAATACCAGAACCCGCCGGACATGGAGGCAAACAGCAAATATTGATCGTTAAACAGCACCATGGTAGGGTCTGCCGCCTCGCGGAAAACAGCATCCCCCAGGGGCGATTTTTTGATCTGATAGCGGTATTCCAGGTTCAAAGGATTGCAAATCAGCTTGGACATATTCGCCTCCGTTATATCTTTTGGAAAAGCCGCACAATTCCTGTGATGCCGCTGCCCGCGCTGGGCTTTGGCACCATCATTTTGCGGATCATATCCAGCATGGGATAGCACTTGCGCTCCAAAGTGGTGGCTACCTCGATGGTCAGCTGGTTGATGCCGGGCTGCGCCAAGGCAGAAAGTTCATAGCGGAAGGGCGGTGCGATTTGAATGCCCGCGCTTGCTCCGTTCACAAACACTTCCACGCCCTCGGCGGCGTCCGTGATCAGCAGTGTGAACCCTTCTGGTTTTTCCACCTCGAAGCTGGCTGTATAGCGCACAAAGCCCGAAAACTCCGGCTGTTCGGCGGCCAATTCATCGGGCAGCGAAACCTGCTTTTCGCCCGCAAAGGCCGGATAATCGATGCTTTCGCATACAGAGCGGGTAAAGGCAGAGAGCGGGACTTCCGTGCCATTTTCGACAATGGGCGCGCAAAGTGCATCCGGCGCAGTTCCCCGCACAATGAACAGGGATTTGAGCGGCTCCAGCTTCACCGTGACGGCAGTGCCCTGTGCCTGCAACGTTTCCAGCCTGTTATCCCAAGGGTTATAGGCGTACAAGGGGCCGGCACCGGGCAGCGTGACCGTGCCCTCATACACCTTTGCGCCTTCATTCACAACGAAAAACGATTCGTCTGCACCCAGCGTGTGCAGCACGCGCAGATAGGTACTGGACGGCTGGCAAAGGGTTTCGCCGATGCCTAAGTTTTTCAAGTTGTCTGCCAATTGGTCAAGCTCTTTTACATGAATCACCGGGAAGCCCGCCTGCTGCAGCGCTTCCGCTGCTTTGGCCGCCGCTTCTGGGATAAACTGCGATTCGGGAATCACAAAGGCTTTATATTCTTTGTCGTTGATCTGTAGCGTATCGCCCACCATGGTGTTGTATCTCGCCTTGTTGATAAACACATCGCTCGGGATGATGTCAAACCCGATTTGATTTTCCTCCAGCACGCGGGCGGGCAGCTCGCAGGGCATGCATGCCCCCGCCCACTCGGCTTCCGCGTGATACAAAAGCGCCACCTCGGCGGCATGCGCCCCGGCGGAGGTGAGGGTGCATACGCGGTTCATATACCGCATCAGCGCCCCAAAGTGCCTGAACTGCGGGTTGTGCCCGTGCGCATAAAAATGCGGCGGACAGTCGGGATCGGGGAATGCCTTGGGGCTGAAAGCATGGGGCACAAAATAGTTGACGCCACGCGCCATAAAATGATCGGCCAGATATTTTTCCAGCCGCACGCCCTCGGCCCAGCCATAGTTGCCAAAGATTTCGCACATGGCGTTGCCTTTTTTCTGCGGCTCAATGGCCGCAGCAGAGGATGCCAGCCGCCCCAGCAGGAAATGAAAGAAATCTGCCGCGCGGGGCGTGCCCTTGAAATCAGGCTTGTTATCATCCTCGCCCTGGGGGTAGACCTGGCCGCCAATATCATCAATGCCCGCCATATCCTGCCCCGCCAAGCCGCGGAAATAATGGCCCAGGCTGGAGCCTGTGCGCGCGTGCCCGCCAGAATCCTCCACCACATGCCCGATGTACTGTACCCCATGCGCGCGGCACCAATCGCCCATCTGCCAGGAAAAGTTCGTTTCCACAAGCGATGTGACGGCATCCATAAACGCCGTTCGCACCTTGGCCGTCTCTGCGGCATCTGCGCCGTTTTCCCACAGGAGGTACATCAGCTTCGGCCAATCCTGGCCAAGGCGCAACGCCAGCGCCGCTGGCATCTCCCGCCCAAAGGGCAAATCCTGATCGGTGCCCAGGGGGTTGTTCATGTCGTACAGATGGCCGTTGCCAAGCTCCGGCTCGTCAGAAAAGAACCCGGCCATGGTGCGACCAAAGTCCGCCTGATAATGCTGCCAATGCGGCTCGTACACTGCGTCAATCAGCAGGCGGCAGGATTCCCGGTCCAGCATGTTGATATAATTCCGGTGTGGGCCGCAGTTGCGCGACAGGCCGCAAACATAGAGGGCATAGTCCCCCTCCGGCTTATCCCAAACAAGTGTGTCATCCTGAACACAGGCAGATAAATCGATGCTTTCTTTTGTATTCGCACAAAAAGCGCTGACGTGCAGAATGCTGTCGTCGGCGTATTGTCGGGGCTTTGGCAGCCTTGGCAGCACGTGCTGCTCCATCATGTTGGGGGTAAAGGGCGGGGGGATCAGCCCTTTGAGCGAAAGAGTAATTGTCTTTGCTTCGCCACAAAGTTCCACTTTGTTGACACAGATGCTTTGCCGGCACAATTCCTCCGGCGCGTTTTCCACCGCGCCGTTGGCATAGCCGGTGGGGAAGTGGCTGTCGTCCAGGATCCACACCTTCATGCCGCGATTTCGGGCTTCGTCCAAAATGACGTCCATATCCTGCCACCACTTGGGGCCGCAAAAATCGGGATGCGGGCGGCTTTCCACGCACACCGCGCCGCAGCCGCTCTCATTAATGGCACGCATATAATCGCGCAGCACGGCCTCGTCTTCGCCATGCTGCCAGAAAAATGGCAGCAGGTGGTTATCCGCCTGGCCAGCCAGCACCTTTTGAAGAATATTGCTCATAATGCCCCCTACACGTATTGATTGATAAACGCCGCGCTGCGCTTGAAGGAATCCACGGGTGAGTTGTTCAGCCAGTTTTTGTGGCTCTCTAAGATGATCGCTTCCACGCCATAATCTTTGGCCGCCTCCACCAGCGGCACCAAATCCATGTTACCATCGCCCAGCTCCATACTATCGCTGGTGCGGATGGACTGCGCCGCGCCGCTTGCACGAAATCCCCTGTCGTTGATGTGGTACAGCCGCATGCGGCTGCCGATTTGGTGCATCAGCTGCAACGGATCACAGCCCGCCTCCGCTGGCCAATAGGAATCATACTCAAAAAACACTACAGCTGGATCGGTGTTTTGCAATATCAGTTGAAAGGCTGTCTGCCCGCCGATCTTTTGCAGCTCGCAGTTATGGTTGTGGTAATGCAGCGCAAGGCCGCTTTCCTTCAGCAGCCTCCCGGCCTTGTTCAGATTTTCGCAAAGCTGCAGTACGGCCTCCCTGTCGCCATAATCGAACTTCCGCATGCCGGTGATCACGATGTTTTTTGTATCAAACCCTCCGGCCTTATCGGCAATCAGGGCCGGATTTTTCAAAATGCCGTTTAAATCCTCATGCAGGCTGACTGCCTTCAGCCCAGAATCGCGCATCAGCGTGTGCCAATCCAGCTTGCCGCTCTTGCCGATGGGCATGCCCGCCGCCTTGGTCAAGAGACGGATGGCCAGCGGCATGGGGCTGATCAGAAACCCGCACAGCTCAATGCCGTCATAGCCCGCGGTTTTCATGGCTTCCAACGTTGCCCGCGCGTCGCTTTCGGTGTTGATGACAGACCGGATTTGAAATTGCTGCACAGCTTTGATCGGCATATTCATCACTCCTTCACAGCACCCATCAGCATGCCTTTTTCCAGCGTTTTTTGGAAGAAGGGGAAGGTGATGAGCACCGGCAGCGTGGCCGCGATGATCACGGCATACTGGATCAGCCAGCGGTCGTAATCCGGGTTGGAGGATTGCAGGATGGACAGGTTGTCGTTGACGATCTGCTTGATCCACAGCTGCAGCGGCCACAAATCGCGCTTCGTCGTCACATAGATGGAGGCCGGGAACCAGGAATTCCACTGCATGACCACGGAGTTGATGATGGTGACCAGCATCATGCTGCGCGCCTGGGGCAACATCACCTGGAACATCACCTTCACATGCCCCGCACCGTCAATGCGTGCCGCTTCCACGGTGGATTCGGGCACGTTGCGAAAGGCATTCATCGCCATCACCAGAAAGAACGCATTGGTGCATCCGGGGATCAGCAGCGCCCAGCGCGTGCCCACAAAGCCGAGGGATTTGATCACCACATAGCTTGGGATCAGGCCGCCGTTAAACAGCATGGTGAAGGTGACAAGGATGGTCAGCACCCCGCGAAGCTTGGACGTGCGGCTGAGCACATAGCCGCCCAAGGTGTTGATCACAAGGCCGATGCAGGTGGAACCCACCACATAAATAATCGTGTTCATGTAGCCCATCAGGATGCCGGGGTCGTTAAACAGCAGCTTATAGCCATTCAGCGTCGCTTTGCCCTCGGGCAGCCAAAGTAACCCCTCATGCGCCAGCAGCCTTTTGCCGTCCGATATCGAGGCCATGGCCACATGCCACAACGGAATGAATGAGCAGAACGCCACGCCCAGCAGGAACACCGCAATCAGCCAGTTGGCCACCTTGGAGGACAGCGCCGCGTTTTCCACCATGCCGGAGGCGGAAGGGCGCCTGCGTTTCTTTGTTGTCGTCATCATCTTCATCGCCCTCCTCAAAACAGTGCGTTGTGGGTCACTTTGCGGTTCAGCCAGTTGGAGGTCATCAGTAGCACCGTGCCCACCACCGATTGGAACAGGCCCGATGCCGCAGACAAACCATAATTGCCGCCGCCGGAGCCAAACGCCATGCGGTAGGTGTAGGTGGTCAGTACGTCCGCCACGTCATAGGTGGAGGGCATGTACAGCAGCAATATTTTATCGAAGCCTGTGACGAACACCAGGCCCACGCGAAGCGTCAACATCATAATCACCAGGGGTAGGATGCTCGGCACGGTGATCTTGGTTAGCCGTTGCCAGCGGCTGGCACCATCGATGGCCGCCGCCTCGTGCAGATCGCTATTTACATTGAAAATGGCCGCCATATAGATAATGGTGCCAAAGCCCGCGCCCTGCCAGATATCGGTGAAGCAGTTAATCAGCCAGAACACGGGGATATCGGGGTTGGCCACCCAGTTTTGCTTGTGCAGGCCAAACAGGGTGAGGAACTGCGTGATGCCGCCATTAGAGCCAAGGAACTCCTTCACCAGCTGCGCCACCACCACCGCCGCCACAAAGTAGGGCATGTAGGAGATGGTCTGCACGCCGCGTCGGAATTTTTTCCACGGGATTTCGGATAGGATGAGCGCCAGCACCACCGGGGCCAGGAAGCCGATGGTGAGGTTCAGCAGCGCCATCGCCACTGTGTTTCGCATCACCAATGGGAATGCCTCGCCGGTGAAGAGCTCGATAAAGTTCTCGAAGCCTATCCATTTGTTCGCAAAGAAGTTGGTGTTGCTGATCTTTACATTTTGGAACGCCGTCACAACGCCCAGCATGGGGATATAATTAAAAATGATAAAATATGCCGCAACGGGAATAAACAAGGCGTACATCACCCTGTTTTGCTTCCAATCCCTGCGCCAAGTCGTTTTCTGTTCCATCACACAAACTCCTTTTGAACGTCCGAGAGAAGGACGGGGGGATATAGCCCTGCGCCGAGCCAAGCCCTGCCAAATTCCCAAGAAACCAGTTGTCCTATATATTCCCTACCGAGGTGCAGGAGACTGGTCTCCTGCCGGGGGTCTGGGGCGCGCAGCCCCAGCATTCCTTCGCCCCCCCTGATGCATTTCGGGGCATAGCGCGCTCACGCTATGCCCCGAAGCGGTCACTGCAGCGCCGAGAAGGGCAGCGCCAGGGTTTCGGTCAATTGGCCGGAGCTGTTTTTGTAGGTGAAGAAGAACTTCGTCTGATAATCGGTGCTAACCGTCAGGTCCTGCCCTTCAAACACGTCTGCCAGCTCAACTGTCCACTTGGGCAGCGCAGAGGAGGTGTCCATCGCCCAGGTGCCGGTGGTCACAGCGCCCATGCCGGTGTAGATGACGGCGCAGGTGCCGTCAGAGTAGCATTCCATCACGACCTTATCGTTGTTTTCGCCCACGAAGGTGTATTTCAGGGTCACTTCTTCCTTGGTGGTCAGGGGGATGGTCACTTCGCCCACGCCGTCGGAGTTGGTCAGCTCAAAGCCGAAGGAATAGTCGCTCATATCGATGGCCGCGGTGTAGTCCACGCCGCCGATTGTGAGAGACACGCTGCCCATGTTGCTGGCCAGCTGCCATTCGCCCGTGGATTTGTTTTCGGTGCCCGCATAGTATACCGTCATTTCGCACGCGCCGCCATCCAGGCAGGCGATTTCAACGGACATTTCGCCATAGGCTGCGGCGGCCTTGCCACGGAACAGCAGCATCACTTCGGCGGCCTTGATGAGGTCGAGGGTGATTTCTTCGCCGTCCAGGCCCAGGTACAGCCCGGTGTTGCCGTCGTCAGAGAGCGTGAGGGTGTAGCTGTCGCCGGAATCATCATCGGTCATGGTGTACACGCTGCCGTCTTTTGTCCAGGTGCCTTCCACCATCATGCCCACGGTATCCTGGAAGGTGCCGTTGTGCATGAAGCGCAGCAGGCCATACTCATCGTCCGGGTTGACGAACTCCGTCAGCGCCACGCCGGTTTCGTTGGCGGGGTCGTTGCTTGCTTCGGGATTGTGCGCAAAGTTGCGGTCAAAGAGTGTGGGCAGGTTATACACGGTGTCGTTCGCATAGGCGAGGGTGAACATTTCGGAGCCGTCCGGTGCGGTGAACACAATGGCCTGATCGGCGGTGGCCTTCACATCGGGGAACTCCTTGTCGGGCATGTATTCGAGCTGCATGTCCTTCAATTCGTAGAAGCCTGCGGCATACTGGCCGCCGTTGTAGGTAGACAGGTAGAACACGCCGCTTGCATAGAAGTGGATATAGTTATAATACTCCGAATACCCCTCCGGTGTCCAGGCCACTTCGTACACACCCTGTGTGAGATCCGCCTCCGCCAGGGCGGGCAGCGCCAGGGAAGCCAGCAATACCAGTGCGAGAATCAAGCCAAGTACCGTCTTTTTCATTGTGTTTTCCTCCTTTTTATTTGAGCAAGTCGAGCAAATCCTGGAACAATCCGGTAGCCTTTGCGGGGTTATACTTGTTGAGGGCCTTCACAAAGGCGTTCCAATCGTCGTCATTGAAGGGGTCCTTGCTGCCTTTGATGAAGTTGGGCAGGTTCTTGGCGAGAAACTCCAATACGTTGTTGTAAATCTTGTTATACGCCTTGGAATCATCGGCGGACAATTGCAGGATGAACGCGCCCTCCAGATAGCCGGGGTTGTCAAACCACACCCACTGGTCCAGGTTATTCATCAGCGACGCCGCGCCGCGCTCGCGATAGGTGGACACGGCGTCCAGGCCAAAGATGCGAAGCGCCTTGCAGGCATTGCGCAGCGTGCCAGTATCATACTGCACGGCGTCCACCGGCTCATAGATGATGCCTTTTTCCGTTTCCACGCCGTAGTATGCGCCCTCAGTGAGGCCATAGCGGGTGTAGAATTCATCCTGCGTCTGCTCGTACTGCTCTTTGCTCAGGCCCAGCATATGGAGGTTCGCGCCGTCCTGGGTGTACTGATAATCGAGGAAGGAGAACAGCGTGGCCAAGTCCTTATCCTTGGCCTTGGCGGAAATCGTGGTGCCCGTGCCAATGCGGGATTGCAGATACATGGCGTAGGGCTCTTTGTGCTGCTGCGCCTCGGTGCCGTAGATATCATTGATGGGCTGGCGCGCGGCGTACGCCACCATGCCGTCCTTGAAACCCTCGCCGTCGTCCAGCTTGCCCTCCAGCTGGCTCACGATACCGATCCAAAGGCCCACCTTGCCCTGGCGCACCTTGGCTTCGTCGATGCGGTAGAACATATCGGAGGAATGCTCGGGGAACGCCTTGTCGATCCAGCCGTTCTGGTACCAGGTGTACATGCACTGCAGGTATACGCGGAAATCATCGGTCTCCGCGCCAAATACGATCTTGTTGTCTTTGTTTTTGTACCACTGCGCGCCGCCGCCCCCAAAGGAGCCCACCAGATCGTTGGTACCGGCGTAGCCGTTGTAGGGGATGCTCATGCAGTAGCCGTCTTTGATGCCCTGCGCTTCAATGGCTGTGGCGAAGATATCCAGCATCCATTCCCAGTCCGAAATATACACAGGGTCAGGGTTGCCGCTGGGGAACACCACGTTATCGTCCCAGCTGTCCTTGTCCACGGTGCCATCGGCCATAACTTCTGTATATGCGCCGGAGAATGCGGAGCCATCAAACGGGTTGACGCCGTATTTGATGATCCAGTCGCGCCGGTATTCGAAGCCGTACCAGTTGTGGGCGTTGGAATCGCGGCAGCCAAATAGCTGCAGGTATTTCTTTTCGCCGTTCACAAGGTTGGTGGCATACAGCGCCACATCGGGGTTGGCGTCGAGGAATGCCCTGTAGTTGGGCATGTACAGGTTCACATACTCGGTGAGGTCCAGTATGATGCCGTCCTCATACAGTTCCACGATGGAGCCTGTGTACGCCGCCATATCCATGATGTCGGCATATTCTTCGGTGGCGAGGAGGGTGTTGAAGTTGTCCTTCTCCGAGCCCTTCACCGGCACCAGAAACTCCAGGGAAATCTGCTTGTTCTCCGGCCCGAAGGTCAGGTTATCCGTCATGTAGCGGATGGCCGGGTTCTCCTCGTAGGTTTTGTAGAAGGAGGAATCCTCCCCCTGCATCAGCCAGTAGGTGAAATGCGTGTCGGCAGCTGCTTTCGCAGGCGTTGCCATCGGCAGCGCGGCCAGCAGGATGATTGCCAATGCCCCGGCCAGGGCTCGCTTGATCCATTGTCCCTTCATGTCTTTTCCTCCTATCACTTGATGGCTTTATAATCCGCCGGAAGTGCCTCCCAGCGTTTTTTCAAATGAAATGCCGCGGCCTTGGGCTGCCGCTGCCGGGTGAAGATACCCTTCTTGTTGCCATCCACGCGCATGGTGCCCTCGCCGGTCTGGAAATCCGCAAACGCCCACACCTGCTCGCCCCGCACAAAATCATAGGCGTCAAACACACCCTCGCACATTTTGAGGTATTCCACCTGATACTCCTGGCTCCACATCACGGAGGGCAGCTTGTTTTCAGCGTCATGCGTGTCCGCGCCGTATTCCGAGAAGATGAAGGGCTTATCGGGCACCAGTTTTGCCCACTGTTGCATTTCGTGGTGGAAGGCCATCTTCGCGATGCCAATCTCGTTGCCGCCAAACACATACCAGCCATAATAACGGTTGAGGCTGATGAAATCACACAGGTGGAAGCATTTGCATTTGTCCGGCATGGCGCTCATGATGGAGGTGTAGGTGAGGGGACGGTGCTGGGGATCAAGCCCTTTGGCAAATTCAAAAATCTTTTCGAAGTACGGCAGCGCATCGTCATCGGTGGTCTCCGGCTCGTTGGCCAGGCACCAGGCGATCACGCAGGCGTGGTTCTTGTCCCGGCAGATCAAATCACGGATGGCGTTCTTGTGGTTTTGCAGCAGTGTGGCGGTGGTTTCCTTGCCAAAGAAGTTGGTCTGCGGGCCGCTGGCGGCGTCAAAGAAGTTGAGGGTGCTGGCCATCATGCCAACGGCCGGCGCTTCGTCAATCACCAGAATGCCTTCCCGGTCGGCCAGTTGGTACACTTCCTCGCTGTAGGGGTAGTGCGCTGTGCGGAAAGAGTTTGCGCCGCACCACTTCATCAGCTCAAAATCCCGCTTCAGCACGCCCAGGTTCAGGCCCCGGCCCACGATGTCTGCCTCCTCATGCTTGCCAAAGCCTTTCAGATACACCGGCTTGCCGTTGAGCAGGAAATCCTTGCCCCGGATCTCAAATGTGCGGATACCGATGTCCTCACGGTATGCATCGAGGATGCTTTCACCGTCTATGATTTCAAACACAAACTGATATAAATAAGCGTTGTGCACATCCCAGAGGCGTGCGCTTTGGATGCACAGCTCACCTTTAGCGCCTTCACCCTGTGCCACGGGATTTCCATTCTCGTCATACACAGACACCCGCACGGGATGGCCGCCAGTTGTGGTTACTTCGTAGGCGACAACGGCGTCCGCGCCGTGGATTTCGTGCGCCATAGCCACATCGGCAATGTGCTCCTTGGGCACTGCCACCAGCTTCACCGGCCTTTGCAGCCCGGAATAATTGAAGAAATCAAAGTATCCCTTGGCCATTTTGCGGCCATCGGGCAGCATCGCCGTGCGCCCAACGGGCAGGCACTCTTCCCTCAGCTCGTTGTTGATTTTCACCGTCAGCGTGTTGGCTTCATCATACAACGCTTTTTCGGAAATATCAATTGTAAATGGAAGGAAGCCGCCCTCGTGGCTGCCAATCTCCTTGCCGTTCAAAAACACCTGTGCGCGGTGGGTGGCGGCCTCAAACCGCAGGCTGACAGCCATGCCCCGCCACTCGGCGGGCACAAAAAGCTCCCGCTCATACCACATGTCGCCCGTGTACTCCCGGGCTTCCTTATCGGTAAAAATATCGGCAAAGGCAGCGGGTACAGGCATCAAAATAAAATCCTGCTGGGTATCGAAGCGGAAATTCCAAAGGCCACTCAAATCCATGACCCGGCGTGTTTTGCTTGCGCGTGGATACAGCATGTGTATGTCCCCCTTATCTGAATTCATTGTAAACCATTCATCCGGAATACCACTAGAACGATTTTTTGCTAACTAGCACAATTCTTTAGCGGATTTCAAAAACACAAAAATCATGCTAGAAAAATTCCAAGAACCTGTTATAATGAAAGCACACAGGGAGGTGCGGCTATGATTTTCAACCCCATCACATTGTTAAAAGAGCTGATGAGTGCGCGCGGCGTCAGTGTGCGCATCATTTCACCGCCCTTTGACGAGAAGGAAACCTTTGATGAAGACCTGCGTGCCCAGATTTATCAGGATTTTGATTATCCCTTGGCCATGCAAAACCTGATCAAACACTGCGCAGCCAACACCGTGCACTTTATTACGGATCAGTTTGAGCTCAACTATATCATCATCAAATGTCCCGGCCCGGACGATGACTCTTTTGTGATTGTGGGGCCGTATTTGAGCCGCATGGTCGTTGACTTTTTTGAAGAGGTGCTGCGGGAAAACAGCACGCCGCTCGCCTTCGTGCCGGAGCTGAAGTCTTATTATTACGGAATCCCGTGTGTTACCGATCATAACGCCTTCAAAACAGAGATTCTCACATTGACGAAGTATATTTTTGGCACCGAAAAGTTTACCATCGACACCTTCTCGGTCGCCTTCTCCAAAGAAGACAGCGCCTTCAAGCCCATGCCGGACAGCACCCTGTCCATGGCCATGATTGACGAGCGCTACCGCAACGAGGATGCGCTGATCAAGGCCATCGAGCAGGGCGACGCCAAGCAGGCCATGGCGCACCTGAGCGCATTCAGCAAGTTCAAGGTGGAAAGAAGGCATGCGGACGAGCTTCGGCAGCTCAAGAACTTCCTGTTCGTGCTCAACACCTTGTTTCGAAAGGCCGTCCAGCGCGCGGATGTGCACCCCGCGCATATCGACAACACCTCCGGCAACTTCGCCCGCAAAATCGAGGCCGCCCGCGTGATCCCGGACCTGAACGATCTGTCGGTTGAGATGATCCGCAAATACTGCCTGCTGGTGAAGAACCACTCGTTGAAGGGGTATTCCAAAAACGTGCAGCGCGCCATCAACCACATCGATTTCCACTACACAGAGGCGATTAAGCTGACCGACCTGGCCGATATTGTGGCCGTCAACGCCAGCTATCTTTCCAGCCAGTTCAAAAAAGAGACCGGCGCATCGGTGGTGGATTATATCAACCAGAAAAGAATCCAGCGCTCGCTGTCGCTGCTGGTCACAACCGAGCTGCCCATTCATCAGGTGGCAGAGCAGGTGGGCTTTCTGGACGAGAATTATTTTACGCGCATGTTTAGCAGGCAGATCGGCAAATCCCCGCGCGAATATCGCAAATCTTTTCATGTAAATCAAAGCAATTTTTGATTTTTGATAAAAATAATGCTAGTTTACGAAATATCCTTCTATAGGAAACGCCTGCTTGTACGCTATAATGGCGGTATATTGATTAGGTAAACCGGAGGTTTACCGGGTCGCTCACCCCCAAAGGGTGGGGAGCGACAATCATACATGGGAGGTGTTTTTATGCTCATCAATGATATCAATGGGTTTGGCCGTATTGAACTTACCAGTTTACCGCTGGCCGCAGACATCCATATTCTTTCCTCCACCTACTTGCCAGGCGGCAATGTGATGGTGTTTTTCAATACGCCGCAGGATCAAACCATCCGCGATTATTATAACATCGCCACCGTCAACGATGATGGCAGCGGGTTCAAAATCATTTATTCCGGCCTCATTCCCCAGCACAAAAAGGCCAACGGCATCCGCCATATGCCCTTTGAGGACAACAAGCGGGTGCTGCTGGGCGATTATGTGCTGGAGGCACAGCCCGATCTTCGCGATTGCCAAAGCGCACAGCTGATTCCTGTCCAATACCCCAAAATCATAGAAGACGATCCCCGCACCTCGCATCACTGGTCGGAGATCATCATCGCGCCCGATAACGTGCACCTCGCCTGGACGGCGCTGATTGGCCGGGGTGCCAGTGTGTTCCTTGGCAAAATGCAGCGGCAGGAAAGCTGCTACACCATCGAAAATGTGCAGCGCATTTCCACCGATGAGGTGTATTTAGAAAAAGACGGCTACCTGATCCCCCAGCCCGTGTTTGGGGGCGAGGTGAAGCAGTTTGTGCACGGCGGCACAGCCATTTCCCTGGTGGGTGCGAAGCATTCCGTGCTGCCCGATTCCGTGGTGCAGCACCTGAACAAGGCCGCTTCCACCCAGGTCACTTTTATGCCGGGATACGAGGAAACCACCATGTTCTCGCCCGATGAACAATTGGGCGTGGTGATGAGCACCCGTTTTTCCCCCAAGACCAATTTTGCCATCTTGGGCTTATTGCCACGCCCGGAAGGCGTGAATATTTTCCACGGCCTGGCCATGCCTGTGTATATGTATGCCGTGGCGGCGGTGCGCACTTGCCGCAAGGGCAACATCGGCCCCGCGCTGATCGATATCGAAAAATCCATGCGCCAAAGCGGGTATCAGGGCGTGGCCCTGCACGACCCGGCGCAGGAGTGGGTGTATCTCTCCCCCCTGTCCTGGCATCCTTCCAGTCAAAAGGCCATGTGGAACGAGCAGCTTCGCGGCACCCAAACCCGCCGAATCCGCATTGCGCACCTCATGGATTATGAACCCGGCGAGAAGGTGGCAGTGCAGGTTACTCCAGACGATGTGCCTTATGGAAAAACCGAATTGATGCACCAGAGCGCACCCCTCCTCAAAGGCACATTGAAGGGCCAGCAAGGCTTTGTGCATATCAACAATGGCGAAGCGGTGTACGAGAATTATTCTGACGATGGCCTGCATGTTTATAACGGCTTTGAGCGCGTGGTCTATTTAGCGGATCAAAGCATCAGGTACGAGGCAGACCTGGCGTTGCAGGGCGAAAAGTCCGGTGAAATGAAGCTGCGACTCACCTTTGCGCCCATTGATTTCAAAAAGCCGGTCACGCTTTCGTTTGATATTTTGCCGGACGGAAAGCCCGCATCCTATGGCTATGCACAATATGAGGGCACCTGCCTGACGGTGGAGGCCATGCAAGAATAACTGCTTGGGAGGTACTGATGGCTACAAATCCTTTTCCCCCGTCTGGCTGGATCTGGCTGAACCAGCCCCTTTCGGATAACGGCGAGCCTGTGTATGCCCTCTTTCGTAAAGAGCTGAGCATAGAGGAAGCACCCGATCAATTCGTGCTCCACATATCGGCAGATTCCCGCTACCGGCTGTATGTAAACGGGGTTTCCGTGTTCTTTGGCCCCTGCAAGGGTGACCGGCAGCTGTGGTATTACGACGAAGTGGACATTGCGGCGCACCTGCACAGTGGCGTCAATTGCCTGGCCGCTGAGGTGCTGCACTATTCGCCCCTTACGCGCGGCAATGCCTCTGTGTGGCGCACACACGAGCCGGGGCTGTATGTGCGCGGGGAAAGCCTACTCGGGGATGACAGCTGGACGTGCCGCTTGGCCACGCATAAGCAGTTCATATCCGAATCCCGCGCCTATCCATTTTTGCACATCATGGAAAGGGCAAAGGGCGATGCCGCGCTGGCGGGCTGGCTGCTGCCGGGCTTTGATGATTCCGCCTGGGATCATGCCATGATCCGCTATTCGTTTTTCATCAGCAAAAACACCGCGCTGTCCAACCTGCAAAAACGCCCAATCCCACTGCTGTACGAAACCCGCCGCAGCTTTTTGGATTTCCCTTTGCCGCTGACGGTGAAGGAGCACAGCACAAAAATCCTGGAGCTGAACGCCGGAGAGCTGACCACCGGCTTTTTGCAGCTTTTGCTGTGCGGCGGGCAAGGGGCGGACATTGAGCTGCTCACCAGCGAATGCTATGCCTACCCAAACCCCGCCCCCGGCTATGCGCCCATGCCAAGAAAGGGCAACCGGCTGGACAAGGAAAACGGCCAGCTCTTTGGCCTCACCGATGTTTATACAGCGGCAGGTTATGGCACGCCGGACATGCCAGAAGCCTATCAAACCTTTTGGTTTCGCACCTTCCGCTTTGTACGCCTGAAGATCACCACCAAGGATGCGCCGCTGACCGTCCTATCCTTTGATTACCGCGAAACAGGCTATCCGCTGGATGTGAAAACAAAAATTCAGTTCGGCTCTGACGAAATGGCGCGAAACTGGGAGATCAGCGTTCGCACCCTTCGCCGTTGCATGCACGAAACCTACGAGGACTGCCCGTTTTACGAGCAACTGCAATACGCCATGGACACGCGCTCGCAGATACTATTCACCTACAACATATCGGCGGATGATACGCTGGCGCGAAAGGCGATTGATGATTTTCACCGCTCCCTTAGCTACGAAGGGCTGATCAACAGCTGCTACCCTTGCGTGACGGCCAACATCATCCCCGGCTTTTCGCTGTACTACATCATGATGATATACGACCACATGATGTACTTTGGGGATGCCGCTTTGGTGGAGCGCTATGCGCCCACGGTGGATGCTATTCTGGCCTTTTTCCACCGCCATTTGGACGGGCAGGGGCTGGTGGGCAAAATCGGCGGCATCAATGGCAGCCAGCGCTGGTCGTTCATCGATTGGACGGTTCAGTGGGACAAAACCTCCGGCATGCCCACGGCGGGCCTTCGTGGCCCCCTCACCATGGAAAGCCTGCTGTATGCCTACACCCTCGGCCTTGCGGCGCAGCTTTTCCGCTATGTTGGCAGGGCAGAGCAGGCCGCGTTCTATGAGCGCCGCAAAGCCGCGCTGAAAGAAGCTATCAACAACCATTGTCTGGGCGAGGACGGTTTCTATCAGGACGGCCCCGGCATAGACGAATACAGCCAGCACTGCCAAGTGTGGGCTGTGCTGGCCGATGTGGCAGATGAGAGGCAGTTTGTGCCGCTTCTGCAGGGTGCATTATCGCATGCGCAGTGGCCCCAATGCTCTGTTGCTATGGCGTTTTATCTGTTCCGGGCGTTGGAGAAGGCGGGGCTGTACGCGGAAACTGCCGCGCTCTGGGCGCCCTGGCAGCGCATGATGGCCGATAATTTGACCACCTGGGAGGAAGACCCCGTAAACAAGCGCAGCGATTGCCACGCATGGGGTTCATTGGCGCTGTACGAATACCCGGCATCTGTGCTGGGCGTACGGCCGGCTTCGCCGGGATATACTACTGTTTCCATCGCTCCATTGGCAAGCTGGCTGCCAGAGGGAAAAGGCACCGTGATAACCCCCAAAGGTCCCGTTCATGTATCCTACACAAATAATGATTCGCGCCTCACCCTGAACTATACCGTGCCAGAGGGCATGATGGTTTCTGTTTAAGTAGAAAGGCCTTTGCCGTGAAGTCACCATCTTCTCATAAAAGAAAACGCTGAAAGGAATGGCAAATAGGTACAGAACAGCTGTTTCAGGAGGTCATTGTGGGGCAGAAAGTGGGCTCTGTGTCCATGAGGCAGGCGATTGGCAGCAGAAAAATTTTATGCCATTGCCAGCCGATGCGGCTGCGCATCAGGGTATATTTCTACGTTCAAGACATTCATCTTCGGCGTATAAGAACGTCATTTCTGCGGTGTAATACCTTGAAATAGCACTATTCTCCAACGGTTTTGGCCTTGAACTGACGTTTTATCTCCATGAAATTGCACGTCTCTGATTTTTGAAACATGACTTGGTTTGAGGGGGGTGGATGAGGCTGGCTTGCGGTTGCTAGGCGTGAAAAACGCTTCCTACGAAAGGGTGTCTCCCCACAGGTGTGAGGCAGCCAAGTTTTCCTTGAGCAACGCTTGCAATTGCGCTAATCTGCGGAAAACGGATATCATTCCCTGATCGTCAACTGCCAGGTGGGTTGGGTGTCTGGGCAGTTTTCCAGCGTCATTAACTAAACATTTTTACTTACGGCTCTCATAACGGGAGCCGTTTTTTATGTTTTGGAGGACATCATCATGAACGCAGCACAAAAACGGAAGATACAGCAGCTTCGAAAAGAGGGATGCACGATTACCGAGATCAGCAACATGATTTGTATGTCCAACGCGCACTACATACTGCGGGATCGGGGCATTGAACTTAAGTTGGTGTAGGAGTAGCAGTATCGCTGTCTATTTGCGCCAGATCGCCCACGGTGCGCACTCCCAGGTGGCCGAGGTGCTTGCTGGTGGACGTGCCCACGTACAGCAGGCTGGATACCGGCAGCGGCCAGACGATGTGTTTGAAATCGGTTTCTGCTATGACCGTCACAGCGTCGGGCTTGCGCAGATCGGAACCGAGCTTGGCGAACACTTTATTAAAGCTGACGCCGATCGACACGGTGATGCCCAGTTCTTCGCGGATGCGAGCGCCGATTTCGTGTGCGATGCGCTCACCATCGGTGATATCGCGGTCAGGCGCAGAGACGTCGATCCAGGCCTCGTCCAGGCCAAAGGATTCGATACGGTTCGAGTAATTGGCGTAAATATCCCGCATCATCTGGCTGAAGCGGATGTAGAGCGCGTAATCCGGCGGCACGCAGACCAGATCGGGGCAGACATGCTTTGCTTGCCAGACGGCCATGCCGACTTTCACACCATACTTGCGCTTGGCGAGGCGGTTTGCTGTGAGCACGATGCCGTGACGATCTTCCACGCTGCCCGTTACCGCAACGGGCTTTTCGCGGATGGCGGGATTATACAGGCATTCGACCGATGCGTAAAAGCTGTTGGCGTCGGAGTGCAGGATGACACGGTTCATGAGTTCACCACCAATAGAAACTCTTGTTCCCTTTTTATTATATGCGGGTGATGTGGAAAATACAACGGTAAATAACGGAAGGAAATTTATGGATTTAGATTATCGTTTTCATATTGCATGTAAATAAGCCCTGCAAAAGATATGTTCATTTGCACAGGATAATGCGATAGGAAAAAAGACTCAGGTGTTTACAGCTTATCTACAATTGCTTCATAATGATTACATCATTATAGGATATACTATAATCAGCAAGAGGAAAGAGGGTGGTTCCAGTGAACAGCGGATTTGGACAGGCTAAGTAGAAGGAAAGGACTGATGCAATGTAAATAGCTCCATGGCTTAACTGACCACTTGATAGGCTATCCATTAGCCAGTGTAATTGATATACCCCTTCGGCATGCCGAAGGGGAGTTTTATTGTAATCACAGTTAAGGCTACTGATTTGGATAAGATCATCGCTAGACGTGTGTTCCTGAGCAATAGCCTTTGCAAATTATAAGCATATCCATGAAATATGCTAAAATATGGATGATGTATTTTACATCATTTCTA
The DNA here is from genome assembly GCA_031547595.1 of Eubacteriales bacterium. Lineage (GTDB taxonomy): Bacteria > Bacillota > Clostridia > Christensenellales > Aristaeellaceae > JAVBRU01. The sequence goes on along the minus strand of JAVBRU010000060.1, from coordinate 56,978 downwards.
CATCATGATCAAAATTTTACGCATGATAGGCGTGTTATACGTGTATAATTCCTCGCTCAAAATCGCGCTATATACAATAAAAAACCCCATATCCTGCATAGAATAAGGGGTTTTCGTTGGAGCTGATGATGGGACTCGAACCCATGACCTCTTCCTTACCAAGGAAGTGCTCTACCGCCTGAGCTACATCAGCGCGTCAGCTGCAACGTTGTAGATTATATCAAATGCGTGACAGTAATGCAAGCCTTTTTTGTAAAAAAGTTAAAATCTTTTATTTTGGCGAAAATAAGCGATAAAAGAGCCGGGAATAGCAAGGGTTGTTTCGCCATCCCGGCTTCATTTTACAAATCAATTAGCTATGATATTCCGGCAGCCAGCCCTTATGCGCGGTGATGAGGTCGTCGCACATGGCCACGATATCGTCGATGGAAAGCTCGCTCTGGCAGTGGGGGTCCATCATGGCGGCCTGATAAATGGCATCTTTCTTGAGGGTCATAGCGGCCTCGATGGTGAGCAGCTGTACGTTGATGTTGGTGCGGTTCATGGCGGCACACTGCTCGGGCAGATCGCCAATGAAAACCGGCTGTATGCCGCTCTTGTCCACCAAGCAGGGCACTTCCACGCAGGCGTTTTGCGGCAGGTTGGTGATCAGGCCCCGGTTGAGCACATTGCCGCCAATCTTGTAGGCGCGGTTTGTTTCCATCGCCTCCATGATATAGCTGGCATATTCGCCGGTGCGCGTGTGCGTGAGGTGCGGGTCGTTCATGATTTCGTTGTATTGCTTTTCCCAGCCCTCGATCTGGTTGATACAACGGCGGGGATATTCGTCCAGCGGGATATTGAAGCGGTCAATGAGCTCGGGGTACTTGTCCTTGATGAAGAAGGGCATGTATTCAGCATTGTGCTCGCTGGACTCTGTGATGTAATAGCCAAAGCGCTTCATCACCTCATAACGCACCATATCGCTGTGCTTTTCGGTGCGCAAAAGGGCACGACGCTTGATCTCGGGGTACAGATCCTGCCCATCCTTGGATACTTCCAGCAGCCACGCCTGGTGATTGATGCCCGCGATCTTCCACTGTACGCTGTCGTCATATTCCATACCGAGGCCCTTCATCAGGTGCGGCACGCACACCTGCACGCTGTGGCAAAGGCCGACTGTTTTGACGCCGGTATAGCGCTGCATGGCGCCGGTAAGCATGCACATGGGGTTGGTGTAGTTGAGGAACCAGGCGTTCGGGCACACCGCTTCCATGTCCTTTGCAAAATCCATCATCACAGGGATGGTGCGCAGTGCACGGAAAATGCCGCCGATGCCCAGCGTGTCGCCGATGGTCTGGCGCAGGCCGTATTTCCTTGGCACCTCAAAATCGGTGATGGTGCAGGGGTCGTACAAGCCCACCTGGATGGCATTGACCACATAGTTTGCGCCGCGAAGCGCGTCTTTGCGCTGTGCTACGCCGCAGTAGGCTTCAATGCGGGCATGGTTGCCCAGGGTCTGGTTGATGGCCTCCAGGATGGTTTGGGATTCCTTGAGCCGCTTGGGATCGATATCGTACAGGGCAATCACACTGTCCTGCAGGGACGGAGTGACCATGCTGTCGCCCAACACGTTGCGTGCAAACACCGTAGAGCCTGCGCCCATAAAAGTAATCTTTGCCATATATGCCTCCTGCCGTTATTGTCAAGAACACTATACCAGAATCCCCCCTTGAAAACAATCCTATTTTGTTGCATCATGAAAACCCAAAACCTTCTGGTTGATTTGCACGTCCGGTTGGGATAACATTATGTCCCTGATGGACATTCAAAAGGATGAATTGGATGCAGTATAGTACAATCAGTCTATATGCATCAATGGCCACAGCGACACATCGGGAAGGAGCCGTGATGAAACCCATGATCGAGAAAATACTGTCCTTCGAACAGCTTGAGACGGTCAATAAGCTGCTGACCAACACGCACCTGGAGATACGTTCTGACGATGCACATATAGACATCATTTGGCTGGGTTATCATATTTCAACGCCCGGGCAAAACCAAATCGTTTTCCGCGCGGGCGTCCACAAGCATTCGTTTCATGAGATTCACTTTTGCCTGAGCGGCAGCTGCGTGTATCAGGTGGGCAACAAGCAATATACCATCATGCCCGGCGAGATGATCATCCTTCGTGCGGAGGAAACACACTGCCTGCTGCAAAAAACGCTGGATTTCAACAAGGTGGCGCTGGGCTTTCACATCATTGGGCGGCCGGACGACCTGTCGGGCGAGCTGCGAAAATCCCTGTCCCAGCGGCCGGCCTTCGTAAGCAGCCAGACGGATGAAATCGCAACGCTGTTCTACAGCATCCTCGAGGAGGCGGCCAGTCAGCAGACCGGCTATCTGGCAGCTGCCAAGGCTGCGCTTATGCGGGTGATACTGCTTTTGGCGCGCCTGACGGAAAACAAAAGCAACCATCAGCCCACGTTCAGCCTGCGTATTGACCAGCGGATATCCGAGATCAATACCTATATTGAGGAGCACCTTGGCGACCGGGTAACCTGCCAGGACATCGCGAACAATGTGCACCTCAGCTCCCGCCAGCTCAACCGCGTTGTGCAAAACGAGTTTGGCATGCCGGTGAGCGATTATATTGACCGGCTGAAATGTGAGCACGCCAAGAACTTGCTGCTGCATTCCGACATGCCTACCAGCCGGGTTGCCACCGCAATCGGTTTCGCCAGCGAGTTCAGCTTCAGCAAATTTTTTAAGCGTGTGGAAGGCATGGCGCCCAGCCAATTTCGGCGTTCGCGCTTTGGCGGCTACATTAAATCCGTCATGGAAGATGAATGATGGGAAAAACAGTTAGAATCGAACCACAAAACACAAAAGGTCCGTTTTGAACATGGTTATGACTTGATCAGACATTCGCCCAGCAGCGCGGATGCTCTATACTAATCATGGACGAAGCGACAAGAAAAAGGAGCGACAAGCATGCAAGCCAGCGTAAGAAACAACAAATGGCATAAGTTTATACGCTACATGGCCCGGCATTGGGAGCTATACCTGTTCGTCCTTCCGGCGCTGGTTTATATTATCATGTACTGCTATTACCCCATGTACGGTGTGCAGATCGCGTTCAAGGATTTCCGCATCGCCCAGGGCATTGAGGGCAGCGCCTTTGCCGATCCCCTCTTCAAGCACTTTACCAAGTTCCTCGGCAACCCGCAGAGCAAGAGCCTGATTGGCAACACCCTGCGCCTCAGCCTGTACGGCGACCTGGTGGGTTTCCCCATGGCCATCATTTTTGCCCTGGTGCTCAACGAGCTGCCGTCCAAGCGCTTCAAATCCCTCACGCAAACGGTTTCTTACGCGCCGCACTTTATTTCCACCGTTGTTATTTGCAGCATGATCACCATGTTCCTGCGCAAGGATGGCGGCCTTGTCAACAACCTCCTCGGTTTATTTGGGGTAGGGCCCTATAACTTTATGAGCAAGGCTGCGTGGTTTCCCAGCATCTATGTGTGGACGAACGTGTGGCAGGGGCTGGGCTGGAGCACCATCATCTATATGTCCGCGCTGTCCAGCATCGATCAGGAAATCCAGGAAGCGGCCATGATTGACGGCGCCTCCCGCATCAAACGCATCTGGCATATCAACCTGCCCGGCATTCTGCCCACCATCTGTATTCTGCTGATCCTCAATATGGGCGGCGTGATGTCGGTCGGCTTTGAAAAAGCATTCCTTTTACAAAATGACCTGAACAGCGAAACCAGCGAGATTATCTCTACCTTCGTATATAAAATGGGCATGCAATACCGGCAATACAGCTATTCCTCCGCCATTGGCCTGTTCAACTCCGCCATCAATCTGGTGCTGCTGCTGCTCACAAACGGAATTACCCGCAGGCTCAGCAACACCAGCCTATTCTGAGGAAGGAGGAGGACTATGAAAGTGCTCGCAAATCGCAAACCCCTGGGCATGGATGATAAAGTGATCAATCTGGTAGCCACAATGCTGGCAGCCTTTGTGTTGATTGTCACGCTGTATCCGCTGGTTTTTGTCGTCAGTGCCTCCTTCAGCGACCCCAATCAGGTGACGGCGGGACATGTCTATCTGCTGCCCAAGGGCATCACGCTGGATGGATATAAGCTGGTGTTTGAGGACAGCTCCATATGGCTCGGGTATCGCAACACCATTTTCTATACCGTCTTTGGCACTACGCTGAACATGTTGTTCACCATCCCCTGCGCGTATGCGCTGTCCCGCAAGGACATGAAGGGGCGGGGCATCATCATGCGCATCCTCACCTTCACGATGTTCTTTAGCGGTGGCATGATTCCTACCTATTTCGCTATGAAGAACTTTGGTTTTATCAACACCATCTGGGCGATGCTGGTGCCGGGGCTGGTGGGCGTAAGCAACTTGATCATCGCCCGCACGTACTTTTCCAGCAGCATCCCATGGGAATTGCAGGAGGCCGCGCTGATTGACGGCTGCTCCAATACGCGGCTGCTGGTGAGCATCGTGCTGCCGCTGAGCGGCCCGATCCTGGCGGTATTGACGTTGTATTACATGGTGGGGCACTGGAACGCTTACTTCAACGCGCTGATTTACCTAACCAAGAAGGACCTCTTCCCCTTGCAGCTATTTCTGCGCAACATTCTGATGGTGGATCAGTCTCAGGACATTCTCTCTGCCGATCCGGAGGCGCTTAATGACTACATGTACCGCCTGCGCCTGAAGGAAAGCATGAAATATGGCCTGGTAGTGGTATCTACGCTGCCCATGCTGGTCTTGTATCCTTTCATGCAAAAGTTTTTTGCAAAAGGCGTGATGATGGGCGCAATCAAAGGTTGATCAGGCACAGGAAGTGCCTATAATAAAGGAGGTTACCCGCATGAAGAAACTGTTGTCCCTGATACTGGCGATGATACTGCTCATGTCTTGTGTGGCTTTGGCAGATGACGAAGCAGCCAAGCTGGCGGACGCCGTATCCAGCATTTACCTGGCAACGCCCGAAATGCCGCTGGTGGACGAACCTGTGACGCTGACTGTGGTTTTCCAGAAAGCGTCTGCCAACCAAACCGATTTTGAGAACATGTTCCAGATCAAAGCCATCGAAAAGCTGACCGGCATCAAGCTGGAGATCGATGTGATCGAATCCGCTGCCTGGAAAGAAAAGCTGCCCCTGATGATGATGGGCGAAGAGTACGGCAAGATTTTCATTGACGGCATCTCCTTCACCGATGCGGACAGCTTTGGCCAGTCCGGCTATCTGATCCCGCTGGAGGACTTGCTCGAGCAGTATGCCCCCAACGCCATGAAGATCCTGGACACTTTACCAAACGGCCGCAAGAACGTGACGGCCAGCGACGGCCATATCTACCTGATGCCCGCCTACAACGGCACCCCCCGCGATATGCTGGCCGTGATTTTCCAGGAAATCAACGGCGAATGGTTGAAGGCTGTGAATATGGAAGCGCCCGCCACGCTGGAGGAATTCTACAACATGCTGGTTGCCTTCAAAACCCAGGACCCCAACGGCAACGACCAGGCAGACGAGATTCCGTGGAGCTTTGTGTGGAACAACGGCGCCTACAACATGGTGCTGGGCGCGTTTGGCTTTGTGAGCGGCCGCCACGATGTGATCGATGACCAGTACATCTACGTCCCCGCGCAGGAAAACTACCGCTACTATGTGGAATTCATGACCAAGCTGTATGCTGAGGGCCTGTTGGATAACGAAGTATTCACCCAGACCAGCGAGCAGTACACCGCCAAGATGCAGCAGATGCTGGTGGGCTTTATGCCCGGCTCTCACTATGGCACCATTGGCATGGAGAACTACCTGAACACCGTGAACTGTAAGCCCCTGACCAGCGAATACAACGATACCCCTATGCACCCCGGCAATCTGCCGGAGGTTGGCACCTATGGCATGTGTATCACCAACAAGGCCAGCGAAGCGGAAGCCATTGCCGCCATCAAGCTGCTGGACTATCTGTATAGCGAAGAAGGCTCCTTCCTCACCAAGTGCGGCCCGGAAAACGGCGCCTGGGGCGATATGATCGAGGGCGGCTGGGAACGCACCGTCAACGAGGATGGCAGCTATTCCTATCAGCTGGTATATGACAAGGAACTCTACAAGAACAGCTATGCGCGTTTCCGCCAGGTGAACGGCCTGTGGGCGCTGCCCTTCTTCTACTCCAGCGCACATGAAGCCTGCATCGTGGGCAGCGATCCTGGCAACAACCACATCACCGTCAAGGCGTTTGACAGCGGTATGGTAGATGCCCGCCGCCTGGGGTACCATGGCATGATCACCTTTACCGAGGATGAGCAGGATATCCTGGCTACCTACGTGCTGATGGACAACTACGTGGATCGCACAGTTGCGTCCTGGATCACCGGCGAAACCCAGCTGACTGACGAAACCTGGGCCGCCTACCTCAGCGAGCTCGACGCCTTTACCATCGATGAAATGGCCGAAGTGCGCCAAGCTGCCTACGACCGCTACAACGAAAAGTAAGCATGCATCGCTTGTGGGCTGCCTTGGCCAAAACTTGGCAGCCCACATTTTTCATGCTGATCAAGCTGAGGAGGAACACCTGCTATGCGAACCATCGCCAAAGGCATATGGCCCACCATGATCACCCCCTTCACCCCGGATAATGGGATTGACGAGAAGGCATTGGAAGCCATGATGAATTGGTATGTTCAGCAAGGCTGTGATGGCGTCTTTGCGGTATGCCAATCCAGCGAGATGTTTCAGCTCTCTCTGTCGGAGCGTGTCCATCTGGCAAAGCGATGCGTGGAGCTGGCTGGGGATCGGATTCAGGTCATTGCATCTGGCCATGTTTCGGATGGTATGGAGGATCAGATCGAAGAAATCCGTGCCATGTGGGCGACTGGCGTGCGAGCCGTGGTGCTGGTATCCAACCGTCTCGCTGCGCAAGCAGAGGATGATGCCGTATGGATTGTTCATGCGCAGCAGCTGCTGGATGCGCTGCCGGATGTGACCTTTGGCATGTATGAGTGTCCCTATCCGTATAAGCGCTTGATCACAGCGGAAACCATGACCTGGATGGTGCGCAGCCGCAGGTTCGCCTTTTTGAAGGATACTTGCTGCCACGTGCCTACGATTGACGAAAGGCTGCGTATCATACGGGATTGCACGCCTGCGGGCACAGTACCGATGGGGCTGTATAACGCCAACACCATGACACTGCTGGAATCGCTGCGCAGCGGCGCAGATGGCTTTTGCGGCGTGATGGGCAACTTGCATCCTGATTTGTATCAATGGCTGTTTCAGAATTATCATAAAGAGCCTGTGCGCGCCAGGGATCTGCAGGCCGGACTGACGCTGCTGAGCGGCCTGGAGGCGCATGCCTATCCGGTCTGTGCCAAAAAGCATATGCAAGACGCAGGGATTCCCATCACGCTGGTGACGCGCACCGCTCCGGCATCCGGCTTTGGCTATAAGAATGAAGAAACACTCCGCCAGGCAAAGCATCTGGAGGCGCTGCTGCGGCGGGTGTACCTGCACGACCGTGCGTATTCGCCCCGCTGGCATACTTCGGCCTCGGATACATTCGCCTGGCAAAAGGAAAAAATCTACCCTGTTGCGCACAGCAAGCCCGAGGGTATGACGTGCAGCATGATTCATGATGCGGATGCGGAATATCCTTTCCTGCATGACACGATGATTGCCTATCTTGGTGGCAGGCTGCTGTGCGCCTGGTACAATTGCTCCGAGAACGAAATTGTGGGCAAGACCGTGATTCGCGGGCGCTGGTCAGAGGATGGCGGAAAAACCTGGAGCACGCCGGAGGTAATTGCCCAGGCGGCTGCGGGCAGCGGCCTGCACATGGTGCCGGCGATTTTCTCAGAGGAAAACGGCGTCACCTATGCGTATATTACTGAAATGAGCGCGCACGACAGGCCGGTGGGCTACTGCTGTTATCAATATGCAGAGGCGGCTTGGCGGCAGATTGCGCATTTTGATACGCCTCTGCTGTTCAACACGCAGCCCGTGCGGCTGCAGGATGGGAGGCTGATGAGCGCGGGGCGAATGAGCGCGGCGGTGGGCGAATTGCCGCTGATCCCCTGTGTGATGTTCAGCAGTGCGCAGGCCCCGGCAAAGTGGACAGTGCAACAGCTGCCCGGCCCCTGGCGGTACGGTTGTTATCCATTGGTATTTCCGGAAACGACACTGCTGGCAGAGGGCAGCCATCTGACGGCGGTCACACGCAACGATGGCGGCGCGGCACAGGTGTTTGAAAGCTACGATAACGGCGCAACCTTCAGCGAGCCCAAGGATGTTGGGCTCCCCGTTGGTGCATCCAAGGTGTGCGGCGGCACATTACAAAGCGGCGCGCAGTATTTGATTTACAACGAAATCACAAAGCCCGCCAGCCGCAACAAGCTGGTGATTGCCCTGCGCAAAAACAGTCACGCTGATTTTGAACGGGTGTATACCCTGTTTGAGGGCGAGGAAATACACGGCGGGCCGATGTGGCATTACCCCTGCGCGGTCGAGCAGGCGGGTGTTCTCTACGTGTCCTGCACATCGTCCAAACCCAATGATGTGCGCCGTCAGGCGGCTGTGGCCGTAATCCCGGTGGTTGCTCTAGCCCTTTGAACAACAACCGCACGGGAGGTGCGAAAATGAAAAAAATGAAACTCCTGCTGGTGATGATTACCATTTGCCTCACGATGATGACCGGATATGCGGAGGAAGGTATGATAGCGGATACGCGTTGTTTAACAGTGGTGGAACAGGGAAAGACCACGTTTGTGCTGGTGTATGACAGCAGCAATAAAGTGCTCAAGGAAAGCGTCCTCGCCTTTGCAGATGCCGTCAATGCTTCGTATGGCCTCATCATCAAGGTGCGAAATATAGCGCGCGAGGAAACACCCTATGAGCACGAGATTGTGGTGGGCAATGTGCGCGGCAGCGCGGCAGCGGTGGTGGAAAAGATCAGTGCGCAGCAGGATTTTGTAATCGGTGCAAACGACGGGCATCTCATCTGCTATGCCACAGACGACACTTCTTACAAATATCTCTTTGAATACTTGGCGAACGATTTCTTTGGTGCAATAGCAGACGGCATGCTGACTGTCGATGAAGAACAGCCCTTTATTTGGAGCCAGTCCACCTATGCGGATACATCCTATCTGCAGTATTATCAGGCGGTTCATCATACCTATTCCTCCAATGCTGCTCAGTTTATGGCTACGCGCATGAACAAGGCCGATGTGGAGGATCAGCAGCTGGTGGATGCGTTGACTGCGCGGCTGGCGGGCGGCTTTGCCGTTTTTCCCGGGAGCTCCAGCGCGCTGCATCAGGGCTACATTGTGAAAATGGACCGGGAGGATTACAGCCGTGCCACCCGGCTGCAGGACGGGCACGTGCTGATTGCAGCACACTTTGCAGCGCAATTCTTTGGCGATCGGATTACCCTGGATGCGGACGGATATTTTGATCTGACGGCTTATTGTGATGCTGCCAGCGGGTATCACTTGTACCAGGACGTTGACACCGGGGTTTGCGTGGTCATGCCTGTTCCAGAAGCTTTTTCTGCTTCTGACGCTGCCTACCTGCTAAGGATGAAAGGATTCTTTGAGAACAAATACCTCCCCGAGCCGCGCATCAACACCGAGCAAACCAGAACGATTATCCGCCAGGATACCGCGCATGATGTGGCAAACTGCCTGGATTGGAAAACCGCATCTTATGATTCGTATTATGACCCCGCCATTCTCGCCGTTTCGGAAAACGGGCAAACCGTGCTGTACGCAGCCTACGCAAGAATGTATTTCTTTGGCGGCACGCGCTATAACGCGGGTACCGATCTGATGGTCAGCAGGGATCTGGGCGAAACCTGGGCGCTCATTAAGTCCTTTCCCAAGCTCACAGCCGCTATCACCATGGAGCAAATGGACGGCGATATTTATCTGATCGCAGGCTTTTCCAATGTGCAGATTGCGATGTACAGCCCTGCCACCGGCGAAGCAAAGTCTGCCATCCTTCAGCTGGATGTTGGCCGCAGCGGCCCCGGTACGCCCCTTATCCATAACGGAAGAATCTACAAGCCCTATGGCGACCGGGTGATCAGCGCCGCCCTTGACAGCGACCTGTTTGACAGCGATAGTTGGATGCTGTCCGCCCCGGTATCTGAGGTCATCACCCGTGACTTCCTGGTGGCAAGCGGCCTGCCCGGGCGCGGCTGGCAGGCCACGGACGGCACGTATGTGGATTGGGAGGAAGGCAATGTCGTCCCTGGGCAAGACGGCAAGTTGTATGTGATCTACCGCCAGAATGTAACGCGCGGTTGCGCGCTGATCTTTACCCTCAGCGAGGATGGAAAAACACTGTCGTATGTCGAGGAAGTAAACGGCGCGGCGCTTGCAAAGAAGAGCATCATCGAAATCCCTTCCGCAAAGAGCCGCCATGCCATCCGCTATGACGAGGCCATCGGCCTCTACCTTTGCCTGATGAATATCTACACAGGCGATGCGAAAACGCAGTATGCCTGGACGGATATGCAGCAGCGCTCCGTGCTGGCGCTGACCGCTTCCAAAGACCTTGTCTCCTGGGAGGTGAAGGAGGTTTTGCTGGTAGACCGCAAGATGATGAACCCGGTGCTGTCCGTGTTCGCGCACGGCTATCAGTATGCCGATTTTTCTGTGCTGGGGGAGGAACTGTATTTCATTGTCCGGGAGAACTCCGGTGAGGAGACCTTCAATTATCACCACGAGGCAAATTTCATCACCGGATATACCATTAAAAATTATCAGAGCTTGGTTGCAAAGTGACAGTAGCTCCCATGAAACCCACGGCCTCGCCGTGGGTTTTCAGACCCTCAACACAGCGGGTGTTTTCTCCTTGGAGAAGGCACCCGTTATGTTGATGGTCTGATTCACCACCCGTCCTCACAACGGGTGGTGAATCTTTGTTTGTCGATTCCTTAGAAATTGCTTTGGCTGCAGCGTCCGATATGCTATAATATGTTATGATAAAATCATGTTGAGGTGGGGGAGCGGTGAGGCGCAGATTATTGACAGCCCTGCTGGTGGCCGTGGTGGTGCTTGGCGGATGTGCTCCGCAATATCAGAAATACTCTACCACCTTTACCGGCACCTTTGATACAGCGATCACGCTGATGGGGTATGCCACTAGCGAGGGTGCCTTCACAAAAATCGCCGAAGAGGTGTATGCACAGTTTGTGCACTATCATCAGCTGTTTGACGGCTATAACGCGTATGATGGGATCAATAACCTGTACACCCTCAACCACCGTGCGATGGAAGCGCCCGTAGAGGTAGGGCAGCCGCTGTTTGATCTGCTGATGCTGGCCAAACAGCTCCAGGGCCAGGTGCCTGGCACTGTGAACATCGCTATGGGCAGCGTGTTGCAGCTTTGGCATGATGCGCGGGAAGATGAAATGCTTCCCGATTCTGCTGCGTTGGCAGAAGCGAATCAGCACACCAACATGGATGATCTTTTGCTGGACGAAGCCGCGCGCACCGTGTATTATGCCGATCCGCTCTTGCAGCTGGATATTGGCGCAGTGGCCAAGGGCTACGCTGCGGAGCTTGTGGCCCAGTGGCTCGAAACTTCTGCCATGCCGTCCTTCCTGATCAACGCAGGGGGCAACATCCGTGCAGGCAACGCGCCGCTGGACGGGCGCAGCAGCTGGTCGGTCAGCGTGCAGAACCCGGACGGGGGAGACGCACTGGCTGTGCTGCATATCAACAATACCTCCGCCGTCACAAGCGGCGATTATCAGCGCTATGTCACGCTGGAGGGCGTGCGCTATCACCACATCATCGATGGCGATACGCTGTATCCGGCGGCCTATGTTCGCGCCGTTACCGTGTGTACCAGGGATTCCGGCCTGGCAGACTTTCTGTCCACCGCGCTGTTCCTGATGCCTTACGCGGAGGGGCTCCAGTGGCTTGAGGATCAGCCTGTGGGAGCACTGTGGGTGCTGATGGACGGCAGCGTGCAACTGTCGCCGGGGATGGATGCCCTGATACAGTAAAGCCTGCCAAAAACCCTGCCATGTCTAGCGGACTTGGCAGGGTTTTTTCATTATTCTTTTTTCTTCCCGTGGTAGCCATACCACTGCAGCAGCAGTGCTCCCATCCCGATGCACAATGCGGAAATGATGCCTTGCCAGAAGCTGAGGGTCATCACCTCGGGGCTGCGCAGCGCGATGATGTGCGTGGCGTCCGTGCGGTTTTGCCAGAAAGTGGCGTTGATGTCCGTCCATTCCACCAGCACAGCGGGGATCCACTCCGGGAACATATACACAGGATCGATGATGAACAGGAACAACAGATAGCATGCGCCAATCAGCAGTGCATACAGCACGATGCCAAGGCCGATGTACATCGCCGCGCGCGGCACCATTTGCGCCGCAAAGCGGTGAGACAGCCGCTCCTGATAATCATGATACATCCACAGCGAGAATTTTTTGAGCCATTGGAACACATTGTATAGCAGCACACAAGCAATCAGCGCGGCCAGGATGCGAAGGGGCAGCATGGCGCGGTATTGCTCCTTGGCCAGCACGTATAACATGCCGCCGCTTTTCCAGCTTTCCATCTGGGTTTTGAACATTGCCTGTGCGCCTGCACCGGGCACGCCCCTTGCGGACACGGTGACGGTGGCCGTCTGGAAGCGTGTTTTATCCAGCGACATCAGCGGCACATACGCGCCGTACTCTGTGCTGTCGCCGACAGCCCGGCTGTGGCGCACAATGCCGATCACGCGGTATTCTACGCCGTCCAGTATTACCACGCGCTCCAGCGGGTCGCCAATGCGGAAAAGCTTGATCGCCAGTTGCTCGTCCAGCACGATCACGTTGTCGCCGTCGATCAGCTCCTCGGGGTAGAGCAGGCGGCCCGCTATCAGTGCCTGATGCTTCAGGGCATCAGGGCTGCCATACAGGCCGGTCAGGTGCGCGGTGGCGCTGCGATCGTCCTTGGTATTGAGGGCGGCGTCTTCGTTTTGCGTTGTGATGGCGAAGCTTTTAATAATACCCGTCCAATCCTCGCTGAGGGTTTTAAGGTTCTTCACCAGCGTCAGCATGGCCGAATCCGAAGGATGCTCCGGGTCGATCGGCTCTTCTGTGGGAGAGAGCGCAATATACTGCATGGCGGTGTCTACCGCATACACTTGCCATACACTAAACGCCAGCAGGAGGCTGCATAGCGCCAGGATAAGGATACGCTTAATTGACATAGTCCATCACCGTTTGCCCATCTGTCAACGCGCGGTCTTCGCGGTCGGCAATCTCGCGGTAGGAGAAATCCTCGTTGACAGAGACGAATTTGTCGGATTTTTCGAGCACGGTGACGGTGGTTTTCTTGATGGTGTAGCCGCCGCTGGAGAGAAGGCCGCCGTAGTTACGCTCCACCACGTATACATAGCTGGTGTTGTCGCTGTCGGTGCGCACGCAGCTGGCAGGCAGCAAAGTGGTGGTTTTGCTGGCCTTGTAGATCAGGGTGACGGCAATGCTATCCTGCGTGACCATACGGCTCATGCCGCCGCCCGCGCGCAGCACCTCGGCAGACAGGGTGATCAGCGCGTATTTCTTGCCGTCGGCTTCGGTGACAACGCTGTCCACGGTGGTGCTGGTGCTTTCAAGCTCCACCTTGCTGCCCGCAGCCACCGTTTTGGTCACACTGGTGATGTCCGCACGCAGCACAGGCTCCGCGCCCTCGGGCGTGATGGAGTAGGCGGCCTTGCTGCCGTCATACGCATCGCCGGATTTGAGCTCAAACACCGTGATATAGCCGCTGTGCGGCGCGGTGATGGTGAGCAGCGAATCGCGAAGCGCGTCCAGGGCCAGCATGTCTTTGGCGATGGCTATAATTTCTTGCCGCATGCCTTCTACTTTTTTTATGTGTTCAAAGTGCAGATCGTTCGCCCGGGCAACAGAACTATTATTGTCGTTGTATAGCGATTTCAATTGACGCGTAAGATCTTCCCATTTCGCTTTTGCAGAAACGGCTTTTGCCAAAGTTACCCGCAGGGCTTCGGGAACGTCTGAAAGTGTTGCCCAGGTGGTATCATCGGCTGACAATGTATAGCCGGTTTGCTGCGCCAGCGTCAGTGCGTCATACTGGGCAGTGTAATAGGTATTATAGCTGGCGATGTACTGTTCGTACAAATCGTTATGGGGGCTGGACTGCGGATACTTGATGCGGGCCGCTGTCTCCTCCGCCAGTTCCTTGATCTTTTTATCGTAGCTGGCCTTCAGCTCTTTCATTTTGCTGTCATACTGGGTGGGGATGGCGGTGAAAATCGTAGCGCCCTTCTCCACAAAGTAGCCCACGCGCACATGCACCACGTCCACCGTGATGTTCATGTCCTTGGCCTCTTTGATGGTGACGGAAGTAGCGGTGGGGAAATGCACCTTGGCGCTGAGCGGGATACGCTGATCCAGCTTGCCCTTGCTGGCAGTGATACGCTGGATTTTGGGCGTGGTGATGGTTTGAATGGTGTTGGCAAAGAACATGCACAGCGCAATCACCACCGCGAAGATCACCAGAGCTTTGAGTGCCTTTTGTTTACGGTTCATATGCATTACCCCTCTACTTGAGTTCGCTCAGCTGGATGCCCACCAGGATATCCTCCTGGAAAATGCGGTACATCAGCAGTGCGGGAAGAATGTACAGCGCCGCGCCGGCGAACGCGATGGCGCCTTCGCTGGTGCTTAGCTGGTTAAACATAACGGACAAGGGCAGCTTGCTTTGGTAGTTGCCAAGGTATATCAGCGGCTGCTCCACCATGTTCCAGCAGTCCGCGAAGCTTAGCGCTACCGCAGCACCCAGGATCGGGCGGCACACGGGTATTACAATATGCATAAAGCAGCGCCAGGTGCCGGCCCCGTCGATCATCCCCGCTTCCAACAGCTCGTTTGGCAGGCCGATCATGAATTGCCGCAGCAGGAAGATATAGAACGGGGACACAATCATGGGCAGGATCACGGCCCATTCGGTGTTCATCAGTCCCAAAGTGCGCATGGTGATGACGCTTGGCGCCATGGTCACCTGGAAGGGCAGCAGCATCAGCATCAGGATCACAAAGAACAATGCGTCCCGCCCGCGGAATCGGAAGCGGCTGAGTGCGTATGCCGTCATGGGAATCACCAGCGCCTGCCCCAGCAGGATCGCCCCGGTGTATTTGGCAGAGTTGACAAACAGGTTCAGGTACACCGGCTTTTCAATCAGCAGCGTATAATACTGGCGCACCGATACGATGGCGGGGGAGAGCAGGATGTCCATCCATTGCCCGGCGGTGTAGTTATTGCGAGAATCCAGGAAGCTCTTGATCTCGCTGTTGGGGAAAAACGAATACAGGAAGGTGAGCACGATGGGCAGCACCATGGTGACTGCCACGATGCACAGGAGAAGGTAGATCAGGAGCCTGCCAATGTGCAGGGGCGAACGATGTTTTTTCTTCATACATTTCCCCCCTTACGCGTCATTGCTGCGCACGGCTTTGCTCAGGTACATCGCCCCAAACAGCACCAGCACAATCACGGCAAAGCTGTACGCCGCGGTGGTCACATCCTGATAATCCAGCCGCGCGAATTTGTTGTTCATATAGTGTTGCAGGGTATACACGGCGTCCCGCGGGTACGCGCCGCCGATGAAGTATACCTCTTTGAAGATCTTGAATGCGTTCACCCATGCCAGCACAAACACCAGAAAAGCGGTGGGCAATATCAGTGGCAGGGTTATCTTGGTCTCCCGCTGGAAGGCGTTGGCGCCCTCCAGCGAGGCAAACTCGTAATACGCTTCCGGTACCGATTGCAGCGCCGCAGAGAAGATGACCACCGAAAAGCCTACGTTCTTCCAGATGTAGAGCAGTACAATCGGCGCACGCAGCCACTCGCTCTCCAGCCACAGCACCCTTTCCAACCCCAGCCCTTCTACAATGCGGTTAATCGGGCCGCCGTAGTCAAACAGTATCAGCCAGATGAGTAGCAGCGCGGAGGAGGGCATCATGTAGGGCATCAGCAGCACGTTTCGAAAGGCGATGCTTTTTTCCTTCAGCGCGCGCAGCATGGCGGCCAGGATGAACGCCAGGATAAAGATCACCGGCGCACACAGCAGCGACAGTTCCAGTGTGTTTTTGAGGCCCAGCTGGAACATCTCGTTTTGCCACACCCGGGTATAGTTGGCGAAGCCGATGAAGTTGTTGTTGATGGTGCCGTCCGTCATGCTGTAATAGATGCCGCCCAAGAAGGGCACAAAATAGAATAGCAACAGCCCTATCAGCCCCGGCAGCAAAAACAACAACAGGCTTTTCTTGCGGTGAAACATCTTTTGCTCCTTATCAGGAAATTATCATTTATTCTTCCATCTGCATCATGCGCAGCTTGGCATCGCCCTCGCGGATGAACTGATCCAGCGGAATCTGGCCTTGGAAGAAGCGGCGGAACAGGGTGGTAAACTCCTCGCTGCCGGACATGTACAGCACACTGGGCTTCTGCACAAAGGCATGCTTCATCACCTCGTGATAGGCCGCAATGCTCTCTGTGGTGGCGGTGTAGCGGTTCCGCTCCATATCCTTCAGATAGTCTTCTTCATAGTACTTGAGGGCTTCTTCCAGGCTCTGGATAGAGGCCGGATCAGTGGCGGCTTCCAGCTGCTTTTTGAGGGCTGCCAGATTGGTATCATAGTTTTTCAGGTTTTCCTCGTAGTAGGGAGATTCGATGGGGTCGGTATGGTTGAAGGACATCATGGCCAGCATTTCTTCATCCATTGCGGCGCAGTAGGCCTCAAGGTACTGCATGGCAGCCTCGATGTTTTTGCTGCGGGGGTTGATGAAGTATACCTGCACGCTGAGGGGTTGATACGGTTCCATACCATCGTCCAGCGAAAGCAACAGCGGCTCGTGATAATATTCGTCCTCCGGGAAAGCGTAGGTTTGGATCTGATAGCCATAGCCGGTGCTGATCAGGTGCTTCTTTTGCCACACCAATTCGGATACTTCGTCCACGGAGGCGCTGTCGTCCCAGTTGACCTTGATGTCCAGGTCATCCGTGCGCATTTCGCTCACCGCAGTCATCACCTTGCGGAACAGCGGCGTATCCAGCTGCAGCGGCTGGCCCGTGGCGGTGAGGTAGTTGGCGTACATTTCGAATGCCTGGCTCATCATGGATTCTTTGTGATTGTAATTATCGGTGGGGCGGTAGTTGCTGTGCTCGTCGATGTATTCGTCGTTCCAGGTGCTGATCAGCTCGCACAGCTCAAGCAGCGTGGTTGGCGGTTCCATCTCTACGGCCTTGAAGTTGTTGGGGTAGGACACAACGCCATAGGTGCCGGCCTCCGCAGGGATGGCATACAGCTTGCCGCCCGATTGCACGGCCTCTTGCAGGAGGGGAAACATATCGGAAACGGCGGCGTTCAGTGCGGCGTTGCCGCTCAAATCATAGCAATAGCCCTTTTCCATCAGGCGCTGGAGGTCGATAGAGTCCAATTGGACGCTGAAGATATCCACATCGGCCTCGCCGCTCACCAGTGCCTCGCCCAGTTGCTGTGCGCTGGAATAGTAGGTGTCGCTCTTAAACAGCACCGCTGTGCCGCCCATGGCGGCCACCGCGCGCTTGTCGTTGTCGGATTGCCAGCCCTTGCTGATGGTGAGCACCTGAGCGGGCAGTTGTGCGGGATCGGTGCCGCGCACATACACGCCGGTGTCTGTGATCAGCGCATATTTTCCGGCTACGATGGCAGCGCTGTTGCCGATCTGGCGGCTGTACATATTGGAAGCGGGGTGATAGGCGCACAGCTCCGGTTCGCCCAGGTGCACCATGCGCATCACCTGGTTGGGGATGGCGAAGTACAGCGTATCGGCTGCCGCGTCATACACATAGCCGGTGCGGCTGTAATAATCGCCGGTCAGCTTGGCAACCTCTTTGGTGGTATCAGTAGCCGGGTCAAACTCGCACAGGGGCACGGGCTTGTATTTGCCGGTGTTGCTGTCCCAGATATTGTTTTCGTCAACCAAGGTCACCAGCAGCTTGCCATCCTTGTAGGCAATAATATCGTTGATAAACTGCGTTTTGAAGACTGTCTTTTCGCCGGTTTTGATATCGAAGGCATACAGGGTGATCTGGTTGCCGATTTCCCAATCCCGATAGCCGCAGTACAGCTTGCCGCCCATCAGCACCCCGCCCATGATTTCGCCCTTCAGGTAGGAGTAATCATCGTGGTGCTCCATAAAATCGTCAAGATCGAGCTGCACCACATTGCTAAACACGGCCTTGCCGCCTTCGCTGGTGATGCTGACCAGGAAGCCCTGATAGCTGTCCAGGCCGTACAGCGTGCCATCCTCGCCTGCCAGCAGGGTGGAAATACTCACAGAAGGGGCATCCGGGCTCATCGTGCCATGCAGGCTGGTGATATATTCTTGGGGCTCGGCGTCGCCCGGCTGATAAGCATAAACCGTGCCGCCGCTCAAGATCAACAGCTTGCCGTCCAATTGGGCGATGCTGGATACAATGCCCATGCTGTATTTGCTGTAATCCGCAAACAATTGCGTATCGCCGGGCGCGGCCAGCGCGGTGGGGATAAGCAGCGCCATGACCAGTGCCAGCGCCAGGATACGGGTGGTTTTCATACATGATCCTCCTTAACAGTGGATGATTGAATTGTGCTTGCATAATAACACAATCTATACCCTTCTGCTTTTATGCGGGCATTTCCTCTTTATGCCGCAAGTTTTACAATCCTTAAGAATAAGCGGTTGATTTTAACACGCTCAATTATTGGACGCAGCAAGGGGGGTATTGGTTGCATGATTTTGAAAATATTTTTGATTTTTATGTTATTCTAATGCTATTGTTCCATCTGCATCATGCGCAGCTTGGCATCTGCCTCCTGCAAAAACTGCTGTAGGGTGATCTGGCGGTTGGCATAGCGCTGTGTCAGCACCCAGAACTCATCGGTATTCAGCGGCGAGGGGCCCACCACAAAGGCATTTTGGATGTAGGCATGGTAAGCTGCGATGCTCTCTGGGCTATGGGTGTAGCGGTTGTATTGCGTATGGTCTTTCAGATCATTCTGCCTGTCTTCCACCCATTCGCGCAGCGTGACAACCGCCAGGGGATCGGTGGCCGCAGCCAGCTGGGCTTCCAGCGCAGCAATGGATTGCTGAATGTTTTCGATGGATTGTTGATAGGATTTGGACTCCAGAGGCTGCGTATGCTCAAAGGACAGGCTGATCCAGTCCGGCTCGGTCAGCGCGGCGTAATACGCCTCCAAGTATTGCATGGCGAGGGGGATGTTTTTGCTGCGGGGGTTGATATAGTAGGCGTACACATGCAAGGGGATGGGGGCAACCTCCTCGCTCTCCATTTTGAGGGGCAGTGCTTGCTGGGCATACATGTCGTTCCGGTTATAGTAGATATGCCCGGGGGTGATCCGATACATATCGGTGAGCAGGTACATCGTTTGCAGGACGGAAGGCTGACGGTCCAGCGCGTCGGTGGGCACGTGGTCGACGGCCTCCAGCATGCGGCGCATCTCCTGCGTATTCACGGTGGTCAAGGGCAGGTCTGCGGCTTGCAAGCTATTTTGGTAAGTGTTCAGTGCAAGGCGAATCAGCGTGCTGCGGTGATTGGTGCTGTTCAGGGCGTGAGTATCCGCTTCCCCGGTGTATTCCTGCGCCCAGAGGGTCAGGAAATCGCAAAGCTCGTCAAAGGTTTGGGGTATTTCCAGGCCGAGCTGCTGGAACATAGGGGGAGAGCTGCCAAACACATCGGCCTGCACCTCATAGGGGATGGCGTATAGCGTGCCGTTATAGGACAGCGCATCGTATAGCACGGGGAACAGCTGGTTGGAATAGGCGGCCAGCGCGTCATTTTGACCCAAATCATAGCAATAGCCCTTGCGCATCAGGTTATTCAGGTCGCACCACTTCAACGACACGCAGTAGATGTCCACGTTGTCATCGGCGGTCAACAGGTCGTTGATGTCGTAGCCGGATTTGCCTGTCAGCACCACCGGCACGCCCATCTGTGCGGCGGCCAGCTTATCGGTTTCGTTCATTTGGAAACTGCCGATCACGAGCCTTTGTGTGGCGAGGTATTGCGGGTCGGTGTTCCGCACAAAAAGCCCGGTACTTCGAAGAACGGCAAAGGAACCGTTCATCAGGGCGGCGTTGTTGTTTGCTTGAAAGGAGTAACTGTCGTCCGGCAAATAGGCACACAGCCGGGGCTTTCCATCACTGCCCACGCTGTATATTTCGTTGGTCATGGCATAGTACAGCATGCCGGTGTTTTCGTCATACGCGACTCCATAGCCGTCATAACTGCCGCCGCTGTGGCCGTTATCCAGGGCAATAAACGGAGTTGCCTGCTCTGTGGCCGGGTCAAACACCACCACCTCGCCGCGCTTGTAGGTGTTTTTCACATCATCCCACATGTTCATGGTGTCGTACAACACCAGCAGCAATTTGCCGTCCTGATAGGGCAGCACAATCTGCGCAGCGGTCATTTTATACTTTTTCATCGCGCCCGTTGTGGTGTCAAAGGAGTATAGCTGCTCCCTGCCGGAATCCTGCGAGTAGGAGTAAATGCTGGCATACAGCGTGCCATCCATCAGCACCATGTCCCGGATGTTGGCACCCGGGTCTATTGTAGAACGGTTGAGCTTCAGCCGTTCGCCGTATGCCGGCGCGCCATCCGCTTCGCTGATGCTGAAAAACGTCCAATCAAGCTGGTTAAATCCATACAACACGCCGCTAGCCACAAACAGGGCGGTGATTTCGTACGGGTCGTTCTTCCAGCGCTCCGCCAGCCCCTGAATATAGGGCTGCGGCGCGGTATCGCCGCTTTTTAGTGTGTACAGCGTGGGTTGCTGAATCAGGTACAGCATTTACCCATCCGATACCAACACACGGATTTCGTCATTTGAATAGCTGGCTTGCGGGAGCGTCACATCCCCCGGCGCGGCATGCGCACAGGCTGTGAGAATAAACAGAAGCAGCATGGAAAGCCAAAACAGACGTTTCATGGGGGCCTCCTTACGTATTTGATTGCAAAACAAAATCCCTGTATACATTTCCAGTATACAGGGAAATTTTGAGAATGTAAAGGTTTATTTGGTCACCAGCAGCCTGCCATACCCGGGATACGGCCACAGCGCTTCGTCCACCCAGATTTCTGCATCATCCACCGCAATGCGCAGTTGATGCATGGCGCACAGCACCTTGTCGTGATAGTGGCGTCCCTTCGCCAGTAGCTCTGCAGGCACGGTATCCAGCGCATCGGCCAGGGCGTCCGCCCGGATGTTGATGGCGCTCATCAGGGCATCCAGCCTGCGCACCAGCTTAGCTTCCCCCTCCAATGCCAGATCGGGCAGGAAGGCGCGCTTCTGGTTGGCGCTGTACGCCACCTGCGCCGCATACTGCATCACGGCGGGCACAATGCGCTGGCGCGTCATATCCAGCATGGTGTGCGCTTCAATGGCCAGGATTTTGCAGTAGTTCTCCATATAGATTTCGTAGCGGCTTTGCAGCTCTTCGCCGGTCATCACGCGCTGGCGCTCAAACAGCGATATGTTTTCTGGCCGCACCATGTAAGGCAGCGCATCGGGCGTGCTATTCAGGATCAACAGCCCGCGGCGCTTAGCCTCCTCTACCCACTGGTTGGCATAGTTATTTCCATTAAATATAATGCGTTTATGCGCCGTGATGGTATCGATAATCAGCTGCTCCACGGCCTTGCGCACATCGGTGGCAGCTTCCAGCGCATCGGCAAATTCCATCAGCGCATCAGCCACAATGGTGTTGAGCACCACATTGGCAGGGGCGACAGACGCGCTGGAGCCTACGCTGCGAAACTCAAACTTATTGCCCGTGAACGCGAAGGGCGATGTGCGGTTGCGGTCGGTCGTATCCTTGGGGATGCGCGGCAGCGTTTTGACGCCCACATTCATCTGCACGGCTTCGCCCTTGGTATAAGTGTTGTGATGCTCCAGCGCGTCCAGGATTTCGGCCAGCTCGTCGCCCAGGAACATCGATATAATACTGGGCGGCGCTTCGTTACCGCCGAGGCGATGGTCGTTGCCTGCGCTGGCAATGGCGCTGCGCAGTAAATCCTGGTGCTCGTCCACAGCCTTCACAACGGCCATCAAAAACAGCAAAAACTGCGCGTTGTCCGCCGGGGTCTCGCCGGGTTCCAGCAGGTTCATGCCGGTATCGGTGGCCATTGACCAGTTGTTATGCTTGCCGCTGCCGTTGATGCCGGCGTAGGGCTTTTCGTGCAATAAGCAGGCAAAGCCATGCTTGGCGGCTGTGCGCTTGAGCACCTCCATGGACAGTTGGTTATGGTCGGTAGCGATGTTTGCGGTGCCGAAGATGACGGCCATCTCGTGCTGACAAGGCGCGGTTTCGTTGTGCTCAGTTTTCACCATCACGCCAAGCTTCCACAGCTCTTCGTCCACATCGCGCATATACGCCTTCACGCGCGGCTTGATGCTGCCAAAGTAGTGGTCCTCCATCTCCTGGCCCTTGGGCGGGCGCGCGCCAAACAGCGTGCGGCCACAAATCACCAAGTCCTTGCGCTGCTCGTACAACTCGCGGTCTACCAGAAAATACTCCTGCTCCGCGCCCACGGTGGACAGCACACGCTTCACATTTTCGTGCCCAAACAGGCGCAAAATGCGCAGCGCCTGGCGGTTGAGCGCTTCCATGGAGCGAAGTAGCGGTGTTTTCTGGTCCAGCGCCTGCCCGCCATAGCTGCAAAACGCGGTGGGGATGCACAGGGTGTTGTCCTTGATGAATGCGTAGCTGGTAGGGTCCCACGCGGTATAGCCGCGCGCCTCAAACGTGGCGCGAAGCCCGCCGGAAGGGAAGCTAGAGGCATCCGGCTCGCCCCGCACCAGCTCTTTGCCGCCAAACTCCATGATGACGCCGCCGTTTTCGACGGGGGAAATAAAGCTGTCGTGCTTCTCGGCGGTGATGCCGTTGAGTGGCTGAAACCAGTGCGTAAAATGCGTGGTGTTTTTTTCGACCGCCCAATCCTTCATGGCGTTGGCCACCACATTGGCAACGGTCAAATCCAGGTGCTTGCCCTCCGCAATGGTGCGGCGAAGCGCCCGGTAGGTTTCCTTGGGCAGGCGCTGCCGCATCACGGCATCGTCAAACACCATGCTTCCAAAAAACTCTTGTACAGTGTTCATTCGCTCCATCGCCTCCATTCGTTATAGCAAAGTGATGCCGTTGGCTGTGCAGATATCGCGGGTGTGCTGATCCCAATAGGAGGATTGCACTTCGCCGATGTGCGCCTTGTTCAGCATCAGCATGCACATGCGGCTTTGGCCGATGCCGCCGCCCATGGTGTAGGGCAGCTTGCCCTCCAGCAGCGATTTGTGGAAGGGAAGCGCACTTCGCGCCTCGCACCCGGAAAGCTTCAATTGCTCTGCCAGGGACTCGGGCGACACGCGGATGCCCATGGAGGAAATTTCAAACGCGCAGCCCAGCAGCTCGTTATAGAACATGATGTCGCCGTTCAGGCTCCAATCATCATAGTCCGGCGCGCGCCCGTCATGGCGCTGGCCGGATTTCAGCTTGCCGCCAATCTGCAAAATACCCACGGTTTTATGTTCTTTGAGGAAGGCGTTCTCCCGCTCCTTACCGGTCATATCGGGGTACAGATCCTCCAGCTCCTGCGTGGTCACAAAGGTGATGCGGCGCTTCAAGGTGACAGGCAGCTCGGGATACTTCCATTTGAGCATATCCAGTGTCACACACATGGCCGTCACAATGCGCTGCATGGTGTCCTTGAGCAGCTCCATCGTTCTGTCCTGCTCACCGATCACCTTTTCCCAGTCCCACTGGTCAACGTATACGGAGTGCAGGTTATCCAGTGTTTCATCGCGGCGGATGGCGTTCATATCGGTGTAAATGCCCTCGCCAATGGGGAAGCGGTAGCGCTCTAATGCAGCGCGCTTCCATTTGGCCAGTGAGTGCACCACCTGCGCCTCTTCGCCGGTCTCCAGCATATCAAAGGATACGGGGCGCTCCACACCATTGAGGTCGTCATTCAGGCCAGAGGCACCGTCCACAAACAGCGGAGCAGACACGCGCTTCAAATTGAGCGCGGTGGATAAATTGCTCTGAAAGTTTTGCTTGATCAGCGCAATTGCTTCCTGCGTGTCATAGAGCGATAACAACGGCACGTACCCGGCGGGGATAATGACTTGACTCATGGTTCCACCCCTTCTCTAAAAAAGTATGCGCAAATTATACCTTTGCGATTGCTGTTTGTCAATGCGCCGGAGGGCCCGCAAGCCCCCCTCACTGTATAATCTCTGTTTTTCAACTGCAAGAAAAGGCTGCCGAAAGTCACTTTCGACAGCCTGATAGGCTCTGCCAGGGAAGATGCAGCTTAGGCTTCTTCTGTGGTGGCCACGGGGCTTGCGGGCAGGGCACGCTGCACATAGCCGCTGCGCAGGCAACGGGTGCAAACGTTGGCATGCATGGGACGGCCAGCGACCACCACGCGCACGCGCTGAACGTTGGGCGCCCAGGTGCGGTTGCTCTTGCGGTTGGAGTGGCTGACTTTATGGCCGCTCATCAGGCCCTTTTCGCAAACTTCACAAAACTTCCCCATTGTAATTACCTCCAAACGGGCCATGAGCGCCCGGTTAATGCTTAGAAGATGCAGAACACATCATCTGATTGACAGCTTGACTATTCTATCACATGCCCGCGCAAAATGCAAGCATTTCTGGCATCTTTTTTATGGAGGAAGTTACAAGTTTCCGTGCTTGGGCAGCGTCACGCGCACATCCACTTTATCCTCGTATTCGTGCACGTCAAAGCACACATGGAGGCCGGTTTCGCGCATCTGCTCCACAATGCTCTGGATGGCGTTGAGGTACAGGCGGTGATCGCGCACCAGCGAAATCACACGGCGAACCGGCGGCTGCACCGGCAGGCGTGCGAGCGCGCGGTTGACCAGGCCTTCGGTTTCGCGCACTGTCAGCTTGTTTTCACCGGCCTGCTGCGCGATGCGAAGACGCGCCATGCCATCGGGCAAGCGCAGCAAACAGCGCGCATGCCGCTCGCTTAGCCCTGTTTCATATATATAATGCCGCAGCTCGGGCGAGAGCTTGAGCAGCCGCAGTTTGTTGGCGATGCCGCCCGCGCTTTTGCCCAGCTGACGCGCCAGCTGTTCCTGATTGATGCCCTGCTCCAAAAGGACGGAATATGCCTCGGCTTCCTCAAAAAAGTGTAAATTTTCGCGCTGCAAGTTTTCCACCAGCGCCAAGACGGCACTTTCTCCCTCGCCGATGGGCAATACAAAAGCGTCTACATGGGTAAAGCCCAGCATTTCGCACGCGCGAAAGCGGCGCTCGCCCATCACGATTTCATAGCCCTGCTGGGTTTCGCGCACGGTGATGGGCTGCAAAAGGCCGTGTTGGCGGATGGACGCGGCCAGCTCCATCAGCGCGTGCTCGTCAAATTCCTTTCGTGGCTGATGGGGGTTGGGCGTGATATCCAGCATGGACAGCCAGCATACCTGCCGTCCGTTCCCCTGCTGCCAGTTTTTTGCAACGCTCATAGCAGTCCTCCTTCGTGATAAAAGCGAGCATGGCGCGCGTGCGCGGCACCCTCCCCCTGGCGCAGCGCGCGCCGCGCCATGCTCTATCCTCCTAGTTCTAGGAAAAAATAAAACCTCCTGCTGCAAAGACAGTGCAGGAGGAGGGCTTCGTATGACAGATTTCGTGCTGATTTCTTCTATCTATATGCCGATCTTGTCGCTTCCCAGCGGATGCTTGGCGGGCATGCCATTTTTGCGCGGATATTGGCGAGCGATTGGTATGTTTTTATGGAGGCACACCAGCACATGCCGCGCGTCCGGCAGCGGCATATCCAGCACATCACCCAGCTTGCCGCCCAGCAGATGCGCAGCCTTTTTTGCCGCAGCCAGTTCGTCCATCACCGCAGGGCCTTTCCAGCACAGCGCCTGCCCGCCCACCTTCACAAAGGGCAGCAAATACTCGCACAGCACATTGAGGGGGGCGACAGCGCGCGCAGTGGCCAACGCATATTTCTCCCGGTGCTGCACATCCCGGGCGGAGTCTTCCGCCCTTGCCTGCACAACGGATACGTTTTGAAGCGCCAGCGCTTCCGCCACTGCCCGCAAAAAAGTGCAGCGCTTGCCCTGCGCATCCATCAGGCATACCTGCATATCCGGCCTTGCAATGGCCAGCGGCAGGCCGGGAAAGCCCGCGCCGGTGCCCACGTCGATCATCCGTGCGCCCTCTGGCAAAAGCCCCGGCACCGTCAGCGCAATCAGCGAATCCACAAAGTGCCGGGTGGCCATGGCATCCTCGGATACGCTGGTCAAATCCATGCGCGTGTTCCAGTCCAGCAGCATTTCGTGGTATAGGTTTAGCTTTTTCAGCACGTCCGCGTCAAACATCAGGCCGTGCGCCGCCAGTATCTCCTGCATTATGTCTTCTCCTTGAGTGCCAAAATCTTCAGCATCACTTGCTCCAGGGAGCCTACGTCCATCAGCTCGCCGCTTTTGACGCCATACTCCGCCTCCACGCACCAATCGCACATGGCCTGCAGCTGCGCTGCGGTGTAGCGCGCGGCCTGCGAGGTCATGCGCCCCATGGCAAAGGGCGGCAGCCCCACCTGCGCGGCCAGGGCACCGGGGTCCAGCCGCTGGCCGGATAATTGCTTGATATACAGCAATTGGCGGCATTGCCGCCCAAGCAAGGTGAGCAGGAACAGCCTGTCCTCCCCCTCCTGCAATAGCCCGTTCATCAGGGTAAACGCGCCCGCGCCGTCGCCCAGCAGCAGCATGGACGCCATATCAAACACCTTATACTCCGCCGTGCGCGTGCATACGGCATCGATATCCTCCGCCGTCACCTCATCGCGGCCATCGGCAAAGGCTATCAGCTTTTCAATCTCGTTGCCAAGGTGCGTCAAATCCCGCCCGGCGGCAAACCACAGGCGCTGGCAGGTGTCGGCGCTGATTTTTTTGCCCGCCTTCTTCATCAGCTGGGCCATCCACTGTGTCAGTTCCCGGTCGGTCAGCGGCTCAAACTGCACATGCGCCGCTTTCTTTTTCAGCTGCGTATACAGCTTTTTACGGCCATCTGCCTTGCCGCGCACCATAAACACAATGCACGCGGTATCGGGCAGATTGTCCAGGTAAGCCGTCAATTTCTTGACGCTCTCATCCTCATCATACTCCTTGGCTTTGCCGGATTGCAGCATGGCGCTGCCAAGCACGATCACCAGCCGCTTGTCCGCCATAAAAGGGAAAGTATC
This sequence comes from Eubacteriales bacterium, assembly GCA_031547595.1. Lineage (GTDB taxonomy): Bacteria > Bacillota > Clostridia > Christensenellales > Aristaeellaceae > JAVBRU01. The sequence goes on along the minus strand of JAVBRU010000060.1, from coordinate 29,674 downwards.
GGCGGTGGCAATCAAGGTGTCGGCATCGGGATCGGTGAGGCGGGTTTCGTTCAGCTCCCCAAAATCGCCCGCGCTGATCCGCCCTTGCAGCGTGCGCAGGGCGGATTCCTTGGTATATTCCTCCGTGCCCTCAAACAGGTAGCACGGCGCGATTTGCCCGGCCTTGACGGCGGCGAAAAATTCGCTGTGGTTCATGGATTCTCCTTCAAAAAAGGGATGACGACATAGCTGCCTGCGCGGAATTGCAGCGTGAGTGCGCCGGTATCGCTGGTTTTGTACACCTGCGCGTTTACTGCCGCCAGCCGCTCCAGCGTGTCCGGATGCGGCAGCACTTCATTATACCCCGAACAGCTGATGATGGCAAGCCGTGGCTGCAGCGCGGTAAGATACGCTTCGCTGCTGCTGTTTTTGCTGCCATGGTGCGCTACTTTCAATATATCGGTGGGCACGGCGCTGTATAGTTCGTAGGTGCTGCCAAGATCGCCTGTGGCCAGCAGCCGCACACCGTCCAGCTCGCACAGCAGCACCAGCGGGAACAGATTGGCATCGGTATCTGCCATCACTTTGCCGTCCTCCGGCCACAGCACCTGAAGGCGTGTGCGTGCGGTGGCAAGCGTATCGCCCGCGCTCACTTCATATATCGGCACGTCCTGTTGCTTCAGCTGGTCAAGCAGTGCCAGCACCTGGCTGCTGACGGGGTGGCGCATAGCATCCTGCGCAATCCACACCTGCCCGATGGGGATGCCGGTGGCAATGAGCTGCGCAAGTCCCAGGCTATGGTCGGCATGCAGATGCGTCAGCACCAGCGTATCCAACCGCCGCCCCGTGGCACGTAGATAATTTGCCACATCCCCGCCATATTCGCCGGTGTCAATCAGAATGGTCTGGTCGCCGTCGATGATCATCGCGCTGTCCGCCTGACCCATGGAGAACTGGATGTACTGCACATCCCGGCATACGGTGGCCTGCCAGCAGCCTGCCGCCACTGCCAGTGCGCAAAAACCCAGCCACAAACGCTGTTTTTTGTGCAGAAACACAAAGCGTGTACAGAGAATGAGGCAAAACAGGATGGCCAGCAGCAGCGGCAGCGGAATATTGGGCACCGCAATCTGCGCAAAGGGCAAGGCCCCGATCCAGCGGATGGCGGCGGTCAGCCCCGCAGTGACAGCATTAATTGGAATTGCGATGATCTGCCCCGCCGACAGCCATACGCAGCCTATCAACAGCACCACGATATATGCGGGCAACAGCACTGTCATCAGCCCGCAAATCAAGGGATTGATCAACAGGCCCACCAGTGAAAATGTGTTGAATACTTGAATGCTGGGCAGAATGACGCCTGCTGTAGCAGCAAGTGATGTCACCCAGCCGCTCCGCAGCCAGTAAGGCCGCACCTTGCGCAGCAAACGCCGCAGGCCATGGCTGAGCAGTGCAATGCCCATCACCGCGCCAAAGGATAACTGAAAGCTGGCGGTGAACAGGTCCAGTGGCCGCAAAAGCAAAATGAGAATAAAAGCGGCCGAAAGCGTGGTCAGCATATCCCGTGCGCGGCGGCGGCAGCGGCCCTCTAATTGAATCATAATAAAAATGGTGGCGCGAAGCACCGGTGCGGAGAAGTTCAACAGCGCGCAGTAGAGCAACAGAAATACGCCTACAACGCCCATCCGCGCCCGTGGGGAGAGCGAGAAGGGCCTCAGAGCCAGCATCAGCGCCGCCACAATCAGCCCCACGTGCAGGCCGGATACCGCCAGGATGTGCGCGATTCCTGCCTTGGCAAAGCTGTCTTGTACCTCCAGCGGCAGTTCCGCACGCATACCCAGCAACAGCGCCTCCGGCAGCGCACTTTGATCACCAAATATCTGCTGCATTTTGTCTGCCAGGAATAAGCGCGCCCGCAGCATGGCTCCGGCAAAGGAAGGATAAAAACCTTCTCCCACCGTCATGTTCTTTGAACCTGAAATGCCAAGGCTCACGCCCTTTTGCAGCAGATACGCCTGAAAATCAAAGCCGTAGGGATTGGTCTGCCCGCTTGGGATATACGCCGTGCCCTGGAAGGTGACCTGCTGGCCGTCTTGAAGTGGGGCCGCGCCGTCCTCTGGCCAGTGCGTCCAATACACCTTGGATACAGCATAAGTTGTGCCGTCGGCATCGGCCAGTTGCACATCCCGCAAATACGCCGCCGTGGAGCGGCCATCGCGGTATGCGACCTCTCCGCTGACGATGCCCTGCACGGTGTAGGTTCCGGCGGGAGGAAACGTGGGATGTGCCGCAAAGAACGTCAGCACGCCGCCCAGCACCAGCATGATCAGGCATATCCACGGCAGCCTGCCGTGATGCTTTCTTAGCCCCAGCAAGTAAAGAAGCAGCGAGCCGATCAGCCCGCCGCCAACAATCCACAATATTTGCCCTGTTTGGCGTCCTAAGCACACGCCCAGCCCATAGCATACCGCCAGGTAGGCGAGCGCGCGCTTTTTCGGGAAAGCAAAGGCCTTCATACGATGATCTGTTTGCCCGGCGCGGCGATCTGCGCCGCCGGGAATACCTCCTGCGCCTCGCGCAGGCTGACCTCCGGCGCATTTGCGGGGGAGAGGTGGGTGAGCAGCAGGCGTTTTGCGCCTGCATCCATCGCCAGCAGCGCCGTGTGCCGCGCCGTCATATGTAATAGAAGGTTGTTGTTCCACTGCGCATCCACAAAGGCGGCATCGGCCAACAGCACGTCTGCGTCTTTGGCAAATTCCAATAGCGTTTGGCTGTCGCCCGTATCCGCTGTGTATACCAAGGCTTTGCCCTCGGCTTCAAAGCGCATGGCGCGGGTTTCTACGGGGTGGCGCACCGAAAGGGTACGAAGCGTCATGCCCGCAATCTCGGTCAATTCTTCGATGGGCCGTAGGTCAAAGGCAGGCTGCGTCAACAAAGGGCGAAGAGGAGAGTCACCCTGCCAGGGAATATACACCGGCAGGCAAGCCCCCACGCGCTCCAGATAATAGCGCAGCACCAGCATGTCGCTGGCGTGATCAAAATGCAGGTGCGACAACAGCACCGCTTCCAGCTTGGCCGGGTCGATGCGCTCCAGCAATCTGCTAAGAACGCCGCTGCCGCAGTCAATCAGCACATGCTTGCCCTGATGGGTCAGCAAATATCCTGTGGTGGCACAGCCCGCCGCCGGGTAAGGGCCGTGGCAGCCAATCACCGTGAGTTGCATGCAATCGCCTCTATTCTATGAAATAAAAATTTCCAATACGCTCGCGCCAGGCCATATCCACACACATATCCACATCGGGGGTGATGCCGTGGTGGGTGAGGGTGGAAAGTGCGGTATTCAGCGCCAGCTCCGGCGTGTTGTTTTCGCCGCTGAGGTGCCCCAGGATGATGTTGCGCACACCGCTCTCGCCCAATAGAGGCAGCGTTTCCGCGCAGGAGGCGTTGGACAGATGGCCGTGGTTGCCCAAAATGCGCTGCTTGAGAGCATAAGAATAATGCGGATTTTGCATCAGCATGTCCGGATCGTGATTGCTTTCTAATAGAAGCAAGTCCGATCCCGCCAACTCCCGCAGCACACGTTTTTGCATATGCCCCATATCGGTGGCCACCGATACGCTGCGCCCGCCATAGTATACGCGGTAGCCCACAGGGTCGGCCGCATCATGGGGGATAGAGAAGGGGTGTACTGCCAGATCACCCACATAAAAATCACTGCCGTCAAAGATGCGCCGCTGCGGCGGGGCGATCTCGCCCACCGTGCGCGCCATGGCCTGCCAGGTGCGCTCGTTGGCATAGAGGGGCACGCGGTATTTGCGCGCCAGGATGCCCGCGCCGCGCACATGGTCGCTGTGCTCGTGGGTGACTAAAATCGCGCTGAGTGTCTCCGGCAATACGCCGATTTGCGTCAGTGCATCGGATATGGTGCGGCCGGACAGTCCGGCATCAATCAATATGCGGGTGTTACCTGCGCCCACAAAGAGCGCATTCCCGCTGGAGCCGCTGTATAGCGGGCAAAACGTTAACTGCATAGCTGCCTTTCGTATCAAGCGGGCTATATGTTGTGGTATGCGCCCACCCTGCACCCATTATAGCCGAAAAAAAGAGCGAAAGCAAGCAAATTGCAGGGGATTATGCGTTTTACGGCCTGACACAGCTTTCCCTACATGTTTTCCAGAACAAATTTTACATGAATATGAAATTTGGTTTACGCATCATTCGTGATTTGGTAACATTGTGAGCGAAAATGTACAAATTGTTGATTGATTTTTCTTGAAGAAAGCTAAAATTGTAGAAAATAGACAACAAATTTAACGAAATTATAAGCGAATGCTTACAAACCACGCTTCATTTTGAAATAATGTGCGTGTATATGCGCACATTGCTTATTGACATTGCAGGGGAGGATTGCTATAATACAAATAGACGTCATGTATAAAATCGATGTGTTTTCGCACGAATTGTACATGAAATAAACAGGTATTCCCATTATGAAAGGAGAACACCTCATGAAGAAGCTCGTAGCCCTGGCCCTGGTCGCCATCATGCTGTGCTCGTTCGCCAGCGCCTTTGCTGCCACCGAGTATGACGTCACTGAACCCATCACCATTCAGTGGTGGCATGCCCACGAAGATCAACTGACCGAATATCTCAATTACATGGTAGACACGTTCAACAACTCTCAGGAGTTCATCACGGTAGAACCCATTTACATTGGCTCCTACACCGAGATCAATACCCAGTACATTGCCGCATACGCGTCTGGCACCGTGCCCGCGCTGTGCACCTCCAACACCTCCTATCCGCCCAGCTATGGCAAAGATGGCCTGTGCGAAGTGCTGGATGACTACATCGATGCATATGATTATGATGTAGCGGACTTTGGCGAGGGCTTGATCGCTGCCACCAGCTACGATGGCGAGCAGATCGCGCTGCCCTACCTGATTTCCACCCAGGTCATGTACTACGATAAGACCGCCGCTGACGTCGAAGGCATCGAAATGCCCAAGACCTTTGACGAAATGGAAGAGTTCCTCAAAAAGGCCACCATCTTCAACGAAGATGGCTCCACCAAGCGCTACGGCACCGTGTTTGGCGGCTGGGACTATTGGTATTATGAGACGTTGTACAAGAACAACGGCGTGCAGACGGTTCTGGAAGACGGCACCACCGACGTAAACAACGAAGCGTCTGTGTACATCACGACCAAGATCAACGAGTGGATTCAGAAGGGCTATGCGTATTATGCGTACGGCACCGGCGCTTCCACCAACATGCGTCAGCTGTTTGTGGATGGCGGCGCGTTCTCCGTGTTCCACACCTCCTCCCTGTATGACACCTATGTGACCAACGTCGCCGCTGCCGCAAAGCCCTTTGAAGTAGGCATGGCTTGGCTGCCTGGTGCCAATGATGGCTCTACCTTCATCGCCGAAGTAGGCGGTGCCGCCATCTTTATCCCCTCCAATGCTTCTCAGGCGCAGAAGAACGCTGCGTGGCAGTTCCTGATGTTCATGACCAGCCCCGAAATGAACCTTTACTGGGCTGACAAGACCGGCTACTTCCCCACCCGTGCCAGCGTGCAGGCGACCGATGAATACGCCGAATACCTCGAGCGTAAGCCCGCCATGGCCGACATCGTTGCGATGGCCGGCTGGATCAACCCCCGCAACGCCAACCCCGCGTATGACAACTGTGCGACCTTGTGGCGTCATGCCCTGGCCACCATCTTCAACGAAGGCGCGCCCATCCAGGCCACCTTGGATCAGCTGGCCACCGAAATTATGGAGAATCTGGACAACTAATAAATCATTGTTCGAAATGTGAAAAGGGGGAGCGCCGCTCCCCCCTTTCTTGATTGAGGTGAGTACAACGTGAAGAAAACCGCGCATCCCACCCGCAAGCTGATCAAGCCCGCGCAGCGCATCATCGGTATTGTGCTGGTGGTACTCAGCGTTTTAGTGATGGCGCTGGGCGCTTTTGGCTATATGGTGGGCGACCTGCAGGTGGCCGCCTTTGCCCCGCTGGCAGAGCAGGTGTATGCCGCCCGCGATGCGGCACAGAATGCCGGCACCAAGGTGACCGGCAGCTTTGACCTCTACGGTGATGACAGCGGCGTGCGCGTGTTCTACGCCAGCTTTGCTACAGGCGAAGCGACAGGCGCGATCAGTGCGCAGGATTTTGCTGTGGAAGAAACCAAAAGCGCGCTGAAAAACGACGGCCTGCAATTCCCCGCCACCAAGGATTATATGAACCTTGTGGTGGAGGAGGGTGCGGGCGTCACCCTGGACAACGGCATGAGCTTTGACCGCAGCGTCAAGCTGCGCGGTGCGGGCGCGGGTAAGTTTCGCAGCCTCAAATTGACGGTGGATGGCCCCACCACGTTGACGGTATACGCCCTGTCCTCCAAGGACGACATGGAGCGGGACGTTGTGCTGTATAACAGCAAAAACGGCGAGGAGGTCATGCGACTGAGCGCTGTCACCACGCCGCAGGAGGGGGGCCTGACGCCCCTTGTGTACGAAATTCCCGCCGCGGGCACGTATTATCTGTCCAGCTGCGGCGATATTCCCATTGCCCCGCTCAGCACCCTGATGAACCTTGCGATCATCGTGCTGCTGGCAGGCATTGTGCTTCTGTTCAACGGCATTATGCTGCAATTGCAGCCCTGGGAGCGGATGAAGGACCTGTTCTGCGTAGAGCCCGCCCTCATTTTCTTCCTGTTGTTTGTGTATTTCCCGGTTATCGACCTTGTGCGCATCAGCTTCACCGATATGGGCATATTGACCCCGGGCAAGCAGGTGTTTGTGGGCTGGAACAACTATAACTGGCTGTTCAACCAGTCCGGCTCAAAGTATTTCTGGGAATCGCTCAAGATCACCGGCATCTACACGTTCTGGGAAGTGGCGATCACCGTCGTTGGCGGCATGATGCTGGCCATGCTGTTCAACCGCATGACCAAGGCATTCAACTTCATGCGTGCCGTGGTGTTTATGCCAAAGTATATCGCGGTATCCACCAGCGCCGTGGTGTTTCTGTGGATTTTGTATTCTCCGCTTGCCACCACTGCCAACCAGACGGAGGGCATTCTCAACTACGCGCTGTCGCTCTTTGGCATCACAGGGCCGCACTGGCTGATCGATGCCAAGACGGCGCTGACAGGTGTTTTGATTCTAACCGGCTGGCGCGTGGTCGGCTATGCGATGATGATCTACCTTTCCGCCATGAAGGGTATCCCTTCCGATTATTACGAGGCTGCGTCCATTGACGGCGCGGACGGCGTGCACCGCTTCCGCTACATTACGGCTCCCCTCCTCGCGCCCACCACACTGTTCCTGTTTGTCACTACGTTTATCGCCAGCATGAAGGTGTTCCAGTCGGTAGACGTTATGACGGGCGGCGGCCCCGGCACCAGCACCAACGTGATTGTGCAGTGGATTTACAACCTCACCTTCAAGGATTTCCGCACCGCCAGAGGCGCGGCAGTGTCACTGGTATTTTTCCTGATCCTGCTGGTCAGCACCGTGGCTACGATGCGCTTCTCCAACCGCAACGTCAATTACGATTCGTAAGAAAGGAGGGAATAACCTATGGAAAAGAAAAAGATCGTAGGCGTAAGCCTGGTGCTTGCCGGGATATTCCTCCTGGTTGCGTGGTTTTTTGTGGATCACCTCAGCACCAATCAAGGGCTTGCTACAGGCATGCTGATTGCCGGCGGGGTGCTGCTGCTCTGCTCGCTGCCGCTGATGTGGCAAACGGGCATTCAAAACCTGCAAAAGAAGCAAAACAAGATCCCCGCACTGCTGCGCATGCGCCAGTCCGGCTTCTTTGATATTCTGATCGTGCTGACGGCGCTGGCGCTGGTGCTGGCGGTGCTGGGCACCATCGGCTACATCAGCTACAACAACACCCTGAAAGAGCATATTGGGCTGGCCTACAAAGGCGACAGCGCTTCGATGCCCACCACCCTGGCTGAGGCGAAGAAGCTGCCTGATTTTATCGAGTATAACTTCAAGCAGTCTTTGGGTTTCCTGGCGCAGGGTTATGGCTCCTTCCTGGCGATTGCGGCGATGTTTGCCGCGATGGTCGTGGTGTGCGCGCTGTATATGCGCTTCATATCGCCCATTGTGCAGGCAGACGAACAGCTTCAAAAGGCGCACGGCATCTACCGCACGGTGGCGCAGTATGCCGGGGCCATCTTTGTGACGCTGATCATCCTGTTCCCGATTTACTGGATGATCATCTCCTCGCTCAAAACCAGCCAGGAGCTGCTTCAGACCGTGCCCACCCTGTGGCCGCAAAACTTTCAGTGGGTTAACTACCCCAACGTCCTCAAGCGCGCGCCCTTCCTGCGGTATCTGCTCAACACGCTTGTGACCACCGCGGCCATCATGGCAGGGCAGCTCACCATTGGCGTGCTGGCGGCCTACGGCTTCTCCAAGGGCGAGTTTATCGGCAAAAACGCGCTGTTCACCGGCGTGCTGGGTGCGCTGATGGTGCCCATACAGGTCACCTTCGTGCCCATCTATGTGCTGATTTCGCGCCTTGGCCTGATTGACACGTATGGTGGCATCATCCTGCCCGGCCTGGTATCCGCATACTTCATCTTCATGCTGCGCCAGACCTTTATGTCGGTGGATAATTCCTATCTGGAGGCAGGCAAGGTGGATGGTATGGGCCGCCTCGGCTCCATCATCTATGTGCTGTGCCCCATGTGCAAGCCCACGCTGATCACCATCAGCATCATTTCCTTCATCGATGGCTGGAACAGCTATTTCTGGCCCAAGATGGTGTCTAAGACCGAGTTCAGCCGCACCATCGCCGTGGGTGTGCAGCAGCTGCGCAACACCTTTGCCGGCCAGGAAGTATCCAACTACAACGAAATCATGGCAGGCGCTGTGATGGCCATCGTGCCCATCATCATCCTGTTTGTTGTGCTGCAGAAGTACATCATGACGGGCATGAGCAAGGCAGCCATGAAGTAAGGAGTTCAATATGAGAAAAGGGCTGACTCCACGGATATACTGCCTGATTGTGGCGTTGCTGCTGAGCATGACAGTATCCATCTCCACCGGCGCGGAATCCCGCTATGACGCGGTGTTTGATGTGTCCAGCGATGCCGGACGCCTCACCATGCGCTTCATCTGGCTGGGGCCTACCGTGGCCAAGGACAAGCCGGGCGATTGCACCATCCTCATTTCGCCGGATGGCAAGGTGATGGTGCTGGATGCCGGACACCCTGAAAGCGCGCAATACGTGATTGACGCGCTGGATAAGATGGGCATCACGCGCATTGACTACCTGGTGGCCTCGCACCCGCATATCGACCACATCGGCTCGTTCCCCGCGCTGATGCGCCGCTATGAGATCGGCACGGTGTACACCAGTGCGCTGACGTATGAGACTTCCTCCTACTACCGTGCATATATGGACACCATGGCCGAATTGAACCTCACCCACGTGATCCTGCAGGAGGGTGACAGCTTCACCTTTGGCGATGAAATCGACGTGAAGGTGTATAACCCTGTGCCCGAAATCCCATATTACGAAGGCTATCCAGAGGGTGGCACGCAGTTTATCAACAACCAATCGCTGGTGCTGCGCTTCACCTATGGCGAAACCAGCCTGCTCTTTGCGGGCGACCTGTATGTGGCGGGCGAAAAAGCCGTGCTGGAGCGCTATCCGACAGAGCTTGACAGTGATTTTGTGAAAGCCAACCATCATGGCTCGGCAACCTCGTCCTCCAAATCCTGGCGCGATGCCGTATCCCCGCAGTTGGCGGTGATCTTGAGCGACGTGATCGAGGATGTGACTGTCACCCGCAACTACAACAAAAACGGCTCCAAGATGTATCACATCTTGCTGGATGGCTGTATCCGTGTGGCTGTTGACAATCAAAAGGGCTTTGAGGTGCTGACCGAAAAGGACAGAACAACCACCATGTTTGACTGATAGGGGAGGGGGAGGAGGTACACTGAGGGCTACTTGCCCTCAGACTCCTCGGCAGGGGCCTGATGCCCCTGCACCCGCACTTGTGTTTATAAAAAATAGCTTGTGTGTTCGCACAAGCTATTTTAACATGATTATAATCGAGGTGCAGGAGATGAAATCTCCTGCCGAGGGTCTGGGGCGAGCAACCCCAGTGTCCCCTTGCCTACAGGTCAATCCAAATGCCCTCGTCCTGAATCTTCACGTTGTCCAGCGCGTGGTAGAACCGCAGGCTCTCCGGATTATGCGCGATGATACCCACCAGATCGGTGGCACCCAGGGCGCGCAGCTGTGTGCGCAGCGCCGCCATCAGCTGCTGCGCCACCTGTTGGTGGCGGCAGGATTGGAGCACGCAAATCCAGTCCAGATATGCTTTCACAGAGCCGTCAAAGTGGCTGCACACCAGTGTAGAATCAATCCTGCCCACCACCCGCTCTCCTTCATAGGCCAGCAGGGACAACGAGTGCCGGAACCGCGGGTCGTCAAAGCTGTTTTCTACTGCCTGACGGTAGGCATCGTCAATAGCCCAGCCCCAGACATCTTCCTCGCGGCGCAGCTGAAGCTCAAAGGCTATCACATCGGGGATTCTTTTTTTGGTATACTGTACGATTTGAATGTCCATACCGACCACCCTTTGGCTTTTTGCAAAGTATACCACATTTGTGCGCCACCCGCAATCAGACCATTGCGCGACATGGAAAAGTATGATATACTGATAGCAGTACCATTTTATTTGGGGGAGGACATCCACAATTCCATGGACACAGACAGTATAGGGACCATATGCACGCTGATATTGCTTCTACTTTTGTCAGCGTTTTTTTCGGCTACAGAAACGGCGTTTTCTTCATTGAACAAAATCCGCATCAAAAGCATGGCGCAGGAGGGCAATAAGCGCGCGTCGCAGGCGCTTAAACTACTGGAAAACTATGATAAGTTGTTGACCACCATTTTGGTGGGCAACAATATCGTGAACATCATGACAGCCTCGATGGCCACCGTGCTGTTTGTGCAGCTGATGGGCAGCGCCGGGGCCGGGGTGGCCACCACCGTAACCACGGTTGTGGTGCTTCTCTTTGGAGAAATCACGCCCAAGAGCATGGCCAAGGAAGCACCTGAGAAATTTACCATGCTCGCTGCCCCGCTTGTGCAAGCGCTGGTGGTGGTGCTCACCCCCGTCAACTACCTGTTTACCGCGTGGAAAAAGCTGATGTCCCGCATCATCAAAAGCACCCCTGCGGCAGGCATCACCGAGGATGAACTATTGACCCTGCTGGCCGAGGCGGAGCAGGAGGGCGCGATCAATGAGGACGACTCGCTGCTCATCCACAACGCTATAGAGTTTGACGACATGGTGGTGGAAGATATTTTGACGCCCCGGGTGGATATGGTCGGAGTGCCGCTGGATGCAGACAAGGACGAAATCGCAGGCGTGTTTCGCAAGTGGGGCTATTCGCGCCTGCCGGTGTTTGACGACGGGATGGATCACATCGTGGGCATCATACACCTCAGGGATTTTTATCAAAATGTGATGGACGCGCCCTATCTGGCACTGAAGGACATTATTAAGCCCGTGATGTTTGTGATGCCCGCCATGAAAATCAGCGATGTGTTTCAGCAGCTGAAGGCCACCAAGAGCCACTTTGCGGTGGTGGCCGACGAATATGGCGGCACGGTGGGCATGGTGACCATGGAAGATATTCTGGAAGAAATCGTCGGTGAAATCTGGGATGAGAACGACGATATCGAAGAAAAGTTTGTCGCCATTGCGCAGGATGTGTATCAGGTGAACTGCGCCATGAATGTGCAGGATATGTTTGAGCAGTTTTCGATACAGAGCACGGCGGCATCCACCACGGTCAGCGGCTGGATTATGGAGCAGTTGGGCCGTCTGCCCGTACCGGGGGATTCCTTCCGCGCCGGAGACTTTCTGGTGACCGTGCAAAACACAGACAAGCGCCGTGTGCTGACCTGCACCATCGCGCGCGCAGAGTGCGAGGAGACGGCATCGTGATAAAACCGCTTGACAGAACCCGCGCACAGGCATATAATGCAATCAATCCTTGGGATGACGAAAGGACATGCCGCTTTGTTCTGGCCTTTCAGAGAGGTTGCGCATAGCTGTAAGCGCGGCCAGGCACAGCATAGCGGATACCACCTTTTCGACCAACGGCGCTGCGCGCGTTAGAACGCACCAAGAGTTAGAAACAAGGGTGGAACCGCGGATGACTTTCATTCGCCCCTGCTGCATGGCGGGGGCGATTTTTTGTCCTTGCCGATCAAAAAGGAGGAAAAACCATGCTGATTACCTTAAAAGACGGCCAAAGAGAGTTTCCGGATGGGATGAACGCGCTGGATATCGCGGGCCAGCTGAGCCAGGACCTGAAAAAGGCAGCGCTTGCCGCACGTGTGGACGGCGAAGTCACGTCTCTGGTCGCCCCCATCGCCAAGGACAGCGCACTGGAGATTTTGACCTTCGCCGACGATGATGCCAAGCGTGTGCTGCGCCATACCGCGTCCCATGTGCTGGCGCAGGCGGTCAAAAAACTGGTGCCCGGTGCCAAGCTGGCCATCGGCCCCGCCATTGACAACGGCTTTTATTACGATTTTGACGTCGCAGAACCCTTCACGCCGGAGTTCCTCAAGGAAGTGGAGAAGGAAATGCAGCGCATCGTGAAGAAAAACGACCGCCTGGAGCGCTTTGAGCTGCCCCGCGCTGAGGCGATTGCCTTCATGCAGGAGAAGAACGAGCCCTACAAGGTAGAGCTGATCAACGATCTGCCCGAGGACGCCATTATCTCCTTCTACAAGCAGGGCGATTTCACTGATCTTTGCGCGGGCCCTCACGTGCCCAGCACCGGCAAGGTGAAGGCGTTTAAGCTGACCTCCATCGCCGGCGCATACTGGCGCGGCAGCGAGAAAAATAAGATGCTGCAGCGCATTTATGGCACCGCGTTTGTCAGCCAGGAAGAGCTGGATGCGTATCTGGCACGCATTGAAGAGGCCAAGAAGCGCGATCACCGCCGCCTTGGGCGCGAGCTCGATCTGTTTGATGTGCAGGATGAAGGCCCCGGCTTCCCCTTCTTCTATCCCAAGGGGATGGTGATTCGCAACCAGCTGGAGAACTACTGGCGCGAAATCCACCACAAGGCGGGCTATGACGAGATCAAGACGCCCATCATCCTCAGCCGCTCTTTGTGGGAGCGCTCCGGCCACTGGGATCACTATCGCGACAACATGTATTTCACCAAGATTGACGATGGCGACTATGCCGTGAAGCCCATGAACTGCCCGGGCGGCATCCTGGCCTATCGCCGCACGATGAGGAGCTACCGCGAACTGCCCACCCGGTGCGGCGAGCTGGGCCTCGTGCACCGCCATGAGCTGTCTGGCGCGCTGCACGGGCTGATGCGCGTGCGCTGCTTCACCCAGGACGATGCCCATCTGTTCATGACGCCCGATCAGATCCGTGATGAAATCAAGGGCGTATACGCGCTGATCAACGGCGTGTACACCATGTTTGGCTTCCCTTACCACGTGGAACTGTCCACGCGCCCGGAAAACTCCGTGGGCACGGACGAAATGTGGGAGGTCGCCACCCGCGGCCTGCAGGGCGCGCTGGATGATCTGGGCGTGGAATATACCGTCAACGAAGGCGATGGCGCGTTTTATGGCCCCAAGATCGACTTCCACCTCGAAGATTCCCTCGGCAGAAGCTGGCAGTGCGGCACCATTCAGCTGGACCTGAACATGCCCGAGCTCTTTGACCTTACCTACACCGGCCCCGATGGCGAAAAGCACCGCCCTGTGATGATTCACCGCGTTGTGTACGGCTCTGTGGAGCGGTTCATGGCCATTTTGACCGAGCACTTTGGCGGCGCGTTCCCGCTGTGGCTGGCGCCTGTGCAGGTAAAGGTGCTCACCATCACCGACCGCGCGGATGCGTTTGCCACTTCTGTGCAAAAGCAGCTGGATGACGCGGGTTTCCGTGCCGAGCTGGACCTTCGCAACGAGAAGATCGGCTTCAAGGTGCGCGAGGCGCAGATGGCCAAAATCCCCTACATGTTCGTGATTGGCGATAAGGAAGTGGAGGACGGCATGGTGAACGTGCGCACCCGCAAGGGCGAAACGCTGGGCAGCCTGCCGCTTGCCGATGTGCTGAGCATGCTGAAGGAAGAAGTAGACACCAAATCGATCAAATGAGTTATTGCCGCAATGCACTGTGAGGCATTGCGGCTCTCTTCTTGAAAGGCAGCCATGAAAAAAACCCTTAGTATTCTGCTGATAGTATGCTTATTGCCGCTGTGCGCCCTGGCGCAGCAGCCGGTTGTGATTGTGGCGTCGTTCTATCCCGTGTATATCCTGGTGCAAAATGTGCTGGAGGGGGTAGACGGCGTGGAGTTGAAAGCGCTGTCTGCGCCGCAGACGGGCTGCTTGCACGATTACCAGCTGTTGCCCGGCGATATGCGCTCGCTTTCGCAGGCGGACGCGCTGCTGGTTTGCGGCGCGGGCATGGAGCCCTACCTGAGCATGCTGGAAACGCAGTTTGCAGCGCTGCCTGTGATCACCTGCGCCAACGGAATTACGCTGATTTGCGAAGAAGAGCATGATCATGACCATGATCATGAAGAAGAGGACGAGGAATTTAACGCGCACATCTGGCTGGACGTCAAAAATGCCATTCATATGGTGCAAAACCTGCAGGATGGCCTGTGCGTGCTGCTTCCGGATGCTGCGCTGCAAATTTCGTCCAATGCCGAAGCGTACATCGCGCGCCTGACCTTGCTGGACGAAGAAATTGCAAAGGCGCTGTTGCCCTTTGAGGGCCGCGAGATTGTTACTTTCCACGAGGCGTTCCCATACTTTGCCGATGCTTACGGCCTGCACATCGCCGCTGTCATTGCGCTGGAGCCGGATGATCCGCTGTCCCCGCGCATGCTGGCTGATGTGATCACCACCGTGCGCGAGGCGGGCTGTCCGCCGCTCTTTTGCGAGCCGCAGTATTCTGACCGTGCCGCGCAGGTGGTCGCCAAAGAAACAGGTGCCGCGCTCTATGCCCTTGACCCACTGGTGACGGGCGAGGGCGGCCTTATTGCTTACGAAGATGGTATGCGTGCCAATGTGGCGGTGCTGCTGGAGGCATTTTCCCGATGAATATTCTGTATCATTTGACTGGCGTTGTGGAACACGGCGCGGGCAAAGGCCAAACCGTGGGCATGCCCACCGCCAACCTGTGCATCACACCTGATATGGTGCTGCCGCCGCCTGGCGTGTATGCCACACGCGTTGCTTGGAGCGGCGCGCGCTATGTTGCCGTTACCAATGTGGGCACGCGCCCGTCTGTGGACGCATCGCCTAAAGTTACTGTGGAAACCCTGCTGCTGGACTTTTCCGGGGATTTATATGGGGAAGAGATTACGGTGGATTTTCTGGCGTTTATCCGGCCTGTGATGCAGTTTGCGTCCTTGGCGGAGGTGCGGCAGCAGGTGGAACGGGATGTTGAGGTGGCACGGGGGTATGCTGGGGCAGGAGACGCTGGTGGCTACTCGCCCCCAGACCCCTCGGCAGGGAAATGATTTCCCTGCACCCGCATTTTGTATCCTTTGATGATCGTTGATCGGTTGTGTGCGTGTACGAAAAAACAGGTAACTGGCCCTTGGAATGCAAGCATTCCACGCCTCATTGATCCCTGCCGAGTAGCCCTCAGCGTTCTTCCGTTCCTGATGCACCTGCCCATTCCCCTTTGCATAGGATGCAGTAGCCATGAAAGGAATGAGGTGAAATGGATGTCCCAGGTCAATGATACGCAGAACATGGCCTTGAATATTGAGGAGGCAGCCTTGTTGCCCGCACTGCCTCGGCAGGGGGGCGCGGCCAGCTCGGCCCTGCAAGGAATCCTGCGCCAGGCGCAGCAGATGGATACGATGCTGCTCAGCCCCGCGGTGGAAGGGATGATCGGCAATGAGGCTCCTGCGCAGACCGCAGCCGCGCTCATCACGCCCGCGCCTGCCGCCAATACATATCGCCAGCCCAACTCCAGAGCGGCGCTGCATCAGGTGCTGTGGCGCAGATAATACGCTTATGCCAAAACGCATCCGTCCCGCGAAGCTGCTAGCGTCTTCGCGGGACGGATGAACTTTTTCCTTTGTATCTTTGTGGTCTTTGGTTATCTCACAAACAGCTGGGTAAGATAGATGAAGCCGTTGGCGTCAAAGCAGATGCCGATGCCAACCTTCGTCCACTGGCTGCCCAGAATGTTGTTGCGGTGGCCGGTGCTGCTCATGAAAGCGGCCTCTGCCTTGTCCACATTGGCGTGGTGGGCGATGTTCTCGCCAACGCCATTGAAGCTGTACCCGAAGGTACGCAGCATGTCAGCGGCGCTGCCGTAGGTGGGGGAGTTGTGGGCGAAATAATTGTTGGCCTTCATGTCGCAGGATTTGGTGCGCGCAATGCGGCTCAGCTCCGGATCGAGTGTCAACGCGGGCAGTCCATTCGCCGCGCGATCAGCATTTAGCAAATTCAATGCTTTTTGCTCTTGCGCAGATACAGTTTCCGTTGTATAATCGTCCGTACTCTGAGTAGGCTTTGCAGTGGGCTGCGTGGTGGGTTTCACCGTAGGCTGGGTGGTGGGCTTCGCAGTGGGCTGCGTGGTCGGTTGCACAGTGGGGTTCACTGTGGGCTGCACGGGAACGGCGGTGCAGCTTGCGCCAGAGCAGGTGCTGCAGGTAGGGCAATCTTTGTCTGTGGTGCAATCAGAGCAGCCGGCAGAACACGATGTACATTGCGTGTTCTGGCGGTACGGCCAGCCAGAGAAACCAAATTGAGACGTTGGCGCATTGTCGGCCAGGCCGACAGCCAGAGAGCTGAGTAACAGGATGGATACCAACAGGATGCAAGAAATGCGTTTCATGGGTGCCTCCTTAGTGTTACATTTGTATTACGATCGCAACAGAATCGTAATACAAAACCGTTAAAGCGTCAAATGAATTGGCATTGTTTTACCATGGTAACAAAGGGCAATTTATCTATATGGAGGAGGAACCCCTATGGCATTGATGAAATGTCCGCGGTGCGAGCTGAATTATATCCAGGAAGGCGAAGGGTACTGCAAGATCTGCAAGCGCGAAATGAAGGGCGAAGTACAGCACGAGGAAATCGAGCTGTGCACTGTGTGTAACGAAGCGCCTGCGCTGCCGGGTAAGGATGTGTGCCTGTTCTGCCTGAAGGAAATGAACGCGAACAGCAATCTGAACGACAATGACGATGGCAACACCGTGGACGAGAGCAGCCTGAGCATCGATCCTGTGAGCACCATGGACGAAATCATCCCCGAAATGGATGAGGACATCCCCCCGCGCGAGTATGACGAAATCGAAAATGATTTGTCGCTGGACGAATTGAGCGATGATGAAGCGGATGATGAAGACGAAGAAGACGAAGACATCTGACCGATGAAGGTGTTTGCGATTGGTGATCTGCATCTTCCAGGGGGCGACAACAAGCCCATGGATGTTTTTGGCGCACACTGGGGAGGGCATTTTGAGCGCATTTGTCAGGATTGGCAGGCGCGGGTAATGCCGGACGATGTGGTGCTTGTGCCGGGGGACATCAGCTGGGCCATGCAGATGCAGGACGCATTGCCGGATTTATTGGCCATTGGGGCATTGCCGGGGCAAAAGGTGCTGCTGCGGGGCAATCACGATTATTGGTGGAACAGCATCACACGGCTGAGAGCGTTCCTGCCTGGCGGTATGTATGCGCTGCAAAACGATGCCATTCGAATAGGCGATGTGGTGATATGCGGCTCCCGCGGCTGGACGCTGCCCCAAAACAGCAACGACCCGGCCGATGAGAAGATATTCACGCGGGAACTGATGCGCATGGAGATGAGCCTGCAGCGTGGCAAAGCGCTGGGAGGGCAGGCGCTGATAGCCATGACGCATTACCCACCCATCACGGAAAAGGGCGAAGAAACGGCGATGTCGGCCCTGATGACGCAATATGGGGTGGATGAGGTGGTCTATGGCCATCTGCACGGCGCCTCCCTGCGCGGCGCGTTTGGCGGCATAGCCAGCGGCGTGCACTACACCTGCGTATCCTGCGATGGGCTCAATTTTACCCTTAAACAGGTTTTGCCCATCTTGGTGGAGGATGGGCCCTGAAAAGAATGAAAATTGCATATCCAATCCCAAAAAGGCGGCAGAAATGCCGCCTTTTTTGCGCTTAAGTGGCAGCTGATCCCGCGCAGTGGAGGGGATGCAAAGCGGAAGGGGAAAAATGAAGATATTAATAATTCATTACAAATTCCCAAAAGAACCGTAAAATTTGGAACGCAATTTTCGTTAGATATGCATAAAAATAATAATGAAAACTATATAAAATAGATAAAACATTGCAGAAAACGAGGTTGTGTTAATTTTTCTTTCGACAGCTTATGCGAACACCATTTCTATTCAATTTCGAATCATGTCAAAATTATGAAGTGGACATCCCCCAAAAGGCCGACCGACCGTCTGTTCGCCGCTTGCGTTCGCAAATAAAGTGTTGTAGAATGGTGTCACGTCCCTGAAAGTGGAGAATTTGTGGCAGATTGCGTGGTGAGAAACGTGGCTGAGGAGAAAGACAACATCCAACAGCAGCCCGCGGAAGCGGAGCAGCCTTTGGCATCGGCAGAAGTTTCTCAGCCCACGCCCCCTGCCGCACCGGAAAAAGTCTGGCTTGGCTTTTCCGGAAGTTATTCCCATGGAATTGATGGAAAGGGCAGAATGATCATTCCGGCTTCGATGCGCCTGCATCTGGGCACGCAGTTCGCTGTTGCGCCCACGCTGGATTTTAAGGCCATTGGCTTATACCCGCTCAATGCCTGGATCGAAGTGCGTGATATGCTGCGCGAATTGACCAAGAAGGATGCCAAAGCCTTCCGCATCCTGGATCAGTTCAGCAAATACAGCTACACCGATAGCGAGACGGACACCCAGGGCAGGTTGCTCCTTCCCCAGAAAATCCGCGGCTGGCTGCTGGGTGAGGCAAAAGACGTCGAGGTCAGCGGCGCGGACACCTACATCCGCGTGGCGGAAAGCGAAGTGGGCAAGGCACAGGACGAGGGCTTTATGGACGACTATCCCGATCCCCTGGCGTTCATTGCGCAGCTACAGCATAGTTAATGTTCTAAACTCTAACCCGAAAGGAGTATAATGCCATGTCGCAGGCCAGGTGTATGCAGTATTCCGCAGCGGGCATTCAGCAGGCGCCCCATGTGCGGCTGAACGTGCGCAGCAATGTGTACGTGCCCAATGCCGATATTCACGATGGAGAAATGCCCGAAATTTATCAGGCGCCTGCGCAGCCGCGCCAACGCAGCAAAGGGCCGCTTACGGTGCCCGCGCGTTCCCTGTGGTTTGTGGCATTGGCTCTGATTATTTTCTTTGGTTATCCCATTGGCAAGGGGCTTATTCAGTGCGGCAGCATGTCCAGGGAAATCAGCACGCTGCAAACTGAAACCAAGAAACTGGCCAGTGATAACGCATATCTGTCCGAGCAGGTGCAGGCCGCGCGGGATTCCGTGCGCATTTGCTACCGCGCGGTACACGAGTTCAAGATGATTGCCCAGGAAAGCCAGGAGCCCATTTACCTGATAGCGGAGCCTACGCGCGCCGCTGCAAATTACCAGACCGCGCTTTCGAACTCCCCCTTTGACAGCGCGCAGATTTTAGGCAGCCGATAACAAGGTGTGTTTCGTCTGCCCATGGGGGAGAGGACATGCGCACAGAACTGAAGATTCGCAAAAGACTACTAACGATGCTGGCGGTGCTTACGCTATTGTTTTTTACAATTGGCGTACGTATCGGCAGCTTAACCCTGTTTCAGGGGGAGGCGCTGACGGCGCGGGGTGTGGCTCAGTGGACACGCCAGGGCGTGGTGACAGCCCAGCGCGGCAGCATTGTGGACACCAAGGGCGAGACCATCGTGTTATCCGCCACCGCCTATATTGTGACGGCCAATCCGCAATTGGTGACCGATCCGGAAGCGTTTGCCAAGGTGATGAGCAAGATTCTGTCGGTCAACGAGGCGTCCATGCTGAAAAAGCTTCAGAACAAATCGCTGGCCTCCGTCATTCTCAAGCGCCAGGTGGCCCGCGAAGTGGTGGACGAAATCCGCGCGCTCAAGGCCCAGGACGAAGAAATGGCGAAGCTGCTTAAAGGGATTTCCTTTGACGAGGACACCCGCCGCTGGTATCTGAAGGGCGCGTTCCTCAGCCAGGTGCTGGGGCTTACCACCATCGACTCCGTGGGGCAATCGGGGCTGGAGCAGCAATATGAAACGCTGCTCAAGGGCGTACCAGGGTCGCTTCGCACCGAGGTGGACGCCAGATCGCGCCTGCTGCCGGATGGCAAGACGTCGTACGTGGCACCGCAGGCCGGCAACACCGTCAAGCTGACCATCGACAACACCGTGCAAGCGGTGGTGGACAAGGCGATGCGGGAATGCGTGGAGGTCAATAACGCGACCTCAGTGCAGTGCATCGTGATGGATGTGAACACCGGTGCCATCCTGGCGATGTCCATGAAGCCGGATTATGACCCTAACGACCCGCCGCGTGATGACCTCGAGCTATTGCAGCAATTGATGCGCATCACTTTGATCAGCGACGTGTACGAGCCGGGCTCGACCTTCAAGCTGCTCACCTGCTCCGCTGCGCTGGACTCAGGTGCCGCATCGGTGAATGACACCTTCAATTGCACGGGCACAATCAAGGTGGATGGCGATACCATCCGCTGCTGGAAGGTCAGCCACGGGCATCAAACACTGCCGCAGGCGCTGGGCAACAGCTGCAACCCTGTGTTTGTCACATTGGCGCTTCGCATGGGTGTGGATACCTTTTACAAGTATCTGCGCGCGTACGGGCTGGGGGTAAAGACAGGCATTGATTTGCCCGGCGAAAGCCCCGGTATCCTGATCAACAGCAAGTATGTCAAAACGGTCGACCTTGCGCGCATCGGCTTTGGCCAAAGCGTGGCCGTCACCCCCCTGCAGCTGATCACGGCAGGTTGCGCGGTGGTCAACGGCGGGCGGCTGATGAAGCCGTACATCGTGAAAGAAGTACTGGACAGCGAGGGCAATGTGGTGGACCGCACCGCGCCCACTGTGGTGGCAAACCCCATCAGTGCCGACACCTCCGCCACCATGCGCGAGCTTTTGGAAAACGTAGTGGTTAGCGGCGGCGGCCGAAACGCGTATATTGAGGGCTACCGCATTGGCGGCAAGACGGGCACCGCGCAGGTGTACAAGGATGGCAAGATCGTTTCCAACGTGCACATCGGCTCATTCCTGGGCTTTGCCCCGATAGACAACCCGAAGTTCGCGATTCTGGTGACGGTCAACGAGGCCATTGTGCCGGTCGATTATGGCAGCACCACCGCAGCGCCCTTTGCCCGCCAGATTTTAGAAGAGCTTTTGCCCTACTTTGGGGTGGAAAAGGCAAACCCCAAGGCCACCGCCCAGCCTGATGTGGTGGTGCCGGATGTGACGGGCATCTCCATGGCCGAGGCTCGAAAAGCCCTTGGCGCGTTGGGGCTGCGCTATGATACCGATGGGCAGAGCGATACCGTAACGGCGCAGATGCCATCTGCCGGTGCCACCCTCAAGGCGGGCGGTCAGGTGATGCTCTACACCTATGAGAGCGAGCCCGTGAAGGCCACAGACCTGGTGTGCGTGCCCGATGTGATCGGTCTATCCATTGTGGAGGCCAGCCGTACCCTGCGCGCCAGAGAGTTGGAGATGCAGATGAACGGCAGCGGCCTGGCCGTGCGGCAGTCTCCCGTGGCAGGCGCTTACGCCGCACCGGGCAGCACCGTGATTGTGACCTTTGAACTTCCGACGAATTAGGAGAGAAGACAGTATGAAATTATCCTTGCTTGCACAGGCGGCAAAAGAGTACGTGGTGGAGGTGCGCGGGGACTGTGATATCCGAGGGTTGTCGATGGACACCCGGGATAAGCAGCCCGGCGGATTGCTGTTTTGCATTGTCGGCGCACACTTTGATGCGCACGATTTTGCACAGCAGGCCATCGGCAACGGCGCGTGTGCGCTGGTGGTTACGCGGTTCTTGCCGCTTGATGTGCCCCAGGTGCTGGTGAACAACGACCGCGCGGCGATGGCGCTGATGGCGGCGGAGTTCTATGGCAACCCTGCCCGCGAAATGAAGATGATTGGCATCACGGGCACCAAGGGCAAGACCACCACCAGCTATCTGATCAAGGCCATATTGGAGCACGCAGGCTTCAAATGCGGCCTGATTGGCACCACCGGCAACATGATTGGCAAGGACTATATTAGCAGCAGCCTCACCACACCCGACCCCATTGAGCTGCAAGGTACCCTGCGCCTGATGGCGGACAGCGGTGTGCAGATGGTGTGCATGGAGGTTTCCGCCCATGCGCTGGCGATGTACCGGCTGGAGGGCGTGCGCTTCTACGCGGGCTGTTATACCAACCTGTCGCAGGATCACCTCGATTATTTTGGCACGATGGATACCTACTTTGCCTGTAAAAAGAGCTTTTTCACCCCCAAATGGCTGGACAATGCCGCCATCAATGCCGATGACGAGACTTCCCGCGGTATCCTCAAGGACATTGCCGTGCCGCACAGCACCTATGGCATCTGCCTGGAGGCCGACCTGCTGGCGCGCAATATCGAGATCAGTGAAAACGGCGTGGCATTCACGATGAAGCTGCTGGGAATGAACGAAGTGCCGGTGCAGCTGCAAATGACGGGCATGTTTAACGTATACAACGCCCTGGCCGCGGCTGCGGTGGCGCTGATCCTGGGCATCTCCAGCCAGTGCATTGCGGATGCGCTGCACAGCGTGCGCGCCGTTCCCGGCCGTGCCGAAATGCTGCAAACGCATACGCCTTATAAGGTGATTCTGGACTACTCGCACTCGCCGGACGCGCTGGCCAATATCCTGAAGGCTGTGCGGGATTTCACGCGCGGGCGTGTCATTGCGCTGTTTGGCTGCGGCGGCGACCGCGACCATGGCAAGCGCCCCATCATGGGCGAAATCGGCGGCCAGCTGGCGGATTTCTGCATCCTGACCAGCGATAATCCGCGCACGGAGGATCCCTATGACATCCTGGCCTCGGTGGAGGAGGGCATCAAGCCTACCGGCACGCCCTATATCGTGATGGAAAACCGGCGCGATGCCATCCGTTACGCCCTGGCGCACGGCCAGGAGGGTGATGTGATTGTGCTGGCGGGCAAGGGCCACGAAACCTACCAGGAAATCATGGGCGTCAAGAAGCCCTTTGACGAAAAGGTGGTCGTGCGGGAGCTGCTGGCAGAGCTGGACGCGCACCAAGAGTAATTTACAAAAGGGGAGCTTGTGATGATAAACTACGCGTTGATCGTGTTGTCGGCACTGGTGCTGATGCTGATTTTCATGCCCATGCTGCTGCCGTTCCTCAAAAAGATGAAGTTTGGCCAGACCATCTATAACCTGGGCCCACAGGCGCATAAGGTGAAGCAGGGCACCCCCAACATGGGCGGCCTGCTCATTGGCGGCATCACCCTGGCAGTGACAGCTGTGGCGGCGGTGATTGCGTATTTTGTGGACGACAAAGAAATCCTTGGCTGGGATAGCGGGCTGTACGCGCTATTGTTCATCTGCCTTGGCAGCATGGCCATCGGCTTTGCGGATGACTTTATCAAGGATGTCAAAAAGCGCCACGACGGCCTGTCGCCCATCCAGAAGATCATCGGGCAAATCGCGGTGGGCGCGGTGTTTTCTACCTACTGCTATTTCACCGTGGGCAGCCAAATCGCGCTTCCCTTCACCCAGGTTCAGTGGGATCTGGGCGTTTTCTATATCCCGCTGATGACGCTGCTGGTGATGTTTATGACCAACAGTGCCAACCTGCAAGACGGGGTGGACGGGCTGCTGTCTTCTGTGACGATCGTGGGCATGGCGGCCTTTGCCGTGCTGGCGCTGTTCCTTGGCAATGGCGTCCTGGCACTCAAGGGTGCTCGCACCGTGGCCACGCTCAGCTTTGCGCTGGTGGGCGCATGCATTGGGTTCCTGCGCTTCAACCGCCACCCGGCCAAGATTTTCATGGGCGACACGGGCAGCATGTTTATCGGCGGCGCGATGGTGGGCGGCGCAATGCTGCTCAAAATGGAGCTGTGGCTGATCCCCATTTGCTTTACCTGCATCATGTCGTCTGTGTCGGTCATCCTGCAGCGGGTGTATTTCAAGCTGAGCCACGGCAAGCGTATCTTCAAAATGTCGCCCATTCATCATCATTTTGAACTGAGTGGCATGACGGAGAATCAGATCGTGGTGATGTATGCGGCGGTGACGTTCGTGCTGTCGCTGCTGGCGATCTTAGCAGCGAGCATCTGGTTTTAATCTCATCAATATAGAAACGTAGGGAGGGATTAGCATGCGGGATTTTCCTGAGTACAAAAGCAGAAAGTATCACACGGGCGCGGAGGGCGCTTCGCAAAGTGAGTGGGCGGGTCGGCGCGTGCTGATTGTGGGCATGGCGCGCAGCGGCGTGGCCGCGGCCAAATTATTGTGCCGTGCGGGCGCGCGCGTGACCATCAATGATATGAAGGAAGAGAGCGCGTTCAAGGGCGCGCTGGATGAACTGAAAGAGCTGCCCGTCAACTGGCAGCTGGGGCAGGACGCCGTGCCGCTGCTTGCAAACGTCGATGTGCTGGTCATCAGCCCCGGCGTGCCCATTGACGCGCCGGTGGTAGCTGCGGCGAAAGAACAGAAGCTTCCCGTGCTGGGCGAGCTGGAGATGGCTTCGCGCTTCCTGCGCGGCACGCTGCTTGCAGTGACTGGCACCAATGGCAAAACCACCACGGTATCGCTGCTGGGCGAAATCTTCCGCGAGGCGGGCAAGATCGTTCACGTGGCGGGCAATATTGGCTATCCTTTGTCGGCAGCGGCGCTGAGCGCCCGCTCGGAAGACATCGTGATTGCCGAGGTTTCCAGCTTCCAGCTGGAGACCATCGAGCGCTTTACGCCCGCGGTGGCAGCGGTGCTGAACGTGACGGAGGATCACCTCAACCGCCACGGCACCATGGCTGTCTATTCGGGGCTGAAGCGGCATATCTTTGTGAACCAGGGCGAGGGCGATGTGGCGGTGCTAAACTATGATGACGCCGCTTGCCGTGATATGGCGGCGGGGCTGAAGGGAAAAGTCGCTTTCTTTTCCCGTCAGGCGGAGGTGCCCCAGGGCGCGTTTGTGCGCGATGGCAGCATTATCGTGCGCTTTGCGGGCGAGGAACGCGCCGTGTGCCGCACGGACGAAATCCGCATCCCCGGCCCCCACAACCTGGAGAACGCATTGGCGGCTACCATCATAGCCTTTGTGCGGGGTGTGCCCGCGCCCGTGATCCGCCACGCGCTGCGCACCTTTCAGGGCGTAGAGCACCGCATTGAGTTTGTGGCGGAAAAATCCGGCGTGCGCTATATCAACGACAGCAAGGGCACCAATGTGGATTCTACCATCAAGGCCGTAGAGGCCATGACGCTGCCCACGGCCATCATCCTGGGCGGCTATGACAAGCATGTGTCCTTCGCGCCGCTGGCAGAGCACATGGCGCAGCTGCCACTGATCCGCCATGCGGTGCTGATTGGCCAGACCGCGCCGCAGCTAGAGCAGGCGCTGAAAGAAGCGGGCTTTACCGCCATCACGCCTGCCGATACCTTGGAAGAAGCCGTGCTGAAGGCGCGTGAGCTCTCGGCCGGGGTGGGCAATGTGCTATTTTCCCCCGCCTGCGCGTCCTTTGATATGTTTGAGGATTACGAGCAGCGCGGCCGCGTATTTAAACAGATCGTCCAGAACCTCGACAATTAAGTATCAATAATGACGCTCCCTGCCTCCCCCAAGGGCGCTTTCATTGCAACAATGAAAGGTTGGGATGCGCGTGATTCAATCCGTCCTTCGCCCCAAAGCCAAGCTGCATCCGGTGGACAAACGTCTGCTGGGGCTGATGATCGCATTGCTCATCATGGGGATGATTACACTGTTTAGCGCCACGTATTATAATGCCCTGGGCAAGGGCGACGCACTGGCTGAGGTCAAAAAGCAGCTATTTGGTATCGCTATTGGCGCGCTTGGCATGTTTGTCACCATGCGCATTCCCTATCAGTTCTGGGGGCGCAAGAATGTAGTGATGACGGGCATTGGCCTAAGCGCGGTCCTGCTGATCCTGGTCATTATCCCCGGCATTGGCAGGTATATCAACGGCTCCCGGCGCTGGCTGGTGGTGGCGGGGCAGAGTTTTCAGCCCAGCGAGCTTGCCAAGTATGCGGTGGTGCTGTTTATGGCGCTGGCGCTCAGCAGCCGGGGCGACCGGATCCAGAAGTTCTTCACCGGCATTGTGCCGGTGCTGATCGTGCCGGGTATTGTGTTTTTGCTCATTCTGGAGCAGCCGAACCTTTCCACCGCGGGCACCATCATCATCGTAAGCGTGCTGATGGTCATGCTGGCGGGCGCAAAATGGCGGCACATGGGCGTGCTGGGCGCGGCCGGGCTGGTCGTTGGCTTTTACTACGCGTGGAGCGAGCCTTACCGGCGCGACCGTTTGCTCAGCTTTACCGATCCCTTTGCCAAGATGAGCGATGAGGGCTATCAGTTGTCGCAGTCGCTGATCGCCTTTGGCTCCGGCGGGCTGTTTGGGATGGGGCTTGGGCAGGGGCGGCAGAAGTTCGCCTATCTGCCATACCCCGAGAGCGACTTCATCTTTGCCATCGTGGGCGAGGACTTTGGGCTCCTGGGCTGTGTGGCGGTGATCTGCATGTTTGTGGCCTTCATGCTGGCCGGCATGCGCATTGCCATGACGTGCGAAGACAAGTTTGGCTGCCTGCTGGCTGCGGGCATCATCGGCATGATCTCCGTGCAGGCCTTTATCAACATGGGCGTGGTGGTGGGCGTGCTGCCCACAACGGGCTTGCCCCTGCCGTTTTTCAGCGCGGGTGGCACATCGCTGAGCATCACCATGGCAGCGGTGGGCATCGTACTCAACATCAGCCGCTCCTGTACAGGCAATCTTCAATAATGCATGCACCAACTTTTCATCCTGACATAGCATGAGAGCAGGATGAAAAGGAAGGTGAACATAGGTGGAAGGATTTCGCGTGCGCGGTGGCGAAGTAGTAACAGGGAATGTGCGCGTTGACGCGGCAAAAAACGCCGTTTTGCCTATTTTGGCAGCGGCGATTTTGCCTGAGGGCGATGTGACGCTGCGGGGTTGTCCCGATATCCGGGATGTGCACGCTATGTGCGGCATTCTGGAAAAGCTGGGCTGTCACACCACCTGGGCGGAGGGCGACATCACCATACATAGCGATGCCCTGCACAACTGGGAAATGCCGGACGACTTGTCCAAGCAGATCCGCTCCTCCATATTCCTGCTGGGCCCCATCCTCAGCAAGCTTCGTAAAGCCACGGTCACCTACCCCGGCGGGTGCGAGATTGGCCTTCGGCCGATCGATCTGCATTTGCAGGGCCTTCGGATGCTGGGGGTAAGGATCGATGATGAGGGCGGTATCCTGTACTGCGATGGCAGCGGCATGTGTGCGGGTGATGTGTACTTCGATTATCCCAGCGTGGGCGCCACCGAAAATGTGATGATGGCGGCGGTGACGCTGCCCGGTATCACCACCATCCACAATGCCGCGCGGGAGCCGGAGATTGAAGATTTGCAAAGCTTCATCAACCACATGGGCGGCAAGGTGCGCGGCGCCGGCACCCAGGTGATTGAGGTAGAGGGCGTGAAGGCGCTGCATGGCGGCAGCTATACCCCGATACCCGACCGCATTGTGGCGGGCACAATCTTATGCGCTGGGGCGATGACGGGCGGGGATATCACCCTCCAAAACGCACGGGCAAATGACCTCGTGGCCGTGCTTGCCAAAATGCGGGAAATGGGCTGCGTCATCAAAGAAAAAAAAGATTCTCTGACGCTGCATCCCCCGCGCAGGCTCCAGGCTTTTTCTCATCTGCAGACGCAGCCGCACCCCGGCTTTCCCACCGATATGCAGGTGCAGATGCTGGCGATGGCATCCATCGCGCAGGGTACCTCGGTGGTGCTGGAAAACGTGTTTGAAAACCGCTTCACCCACGCGGGCGATCTTAACCGCATGGGCGCGAACATCCGCGTCAGCGGGCGCACGGCGGTGGTGCAGGGAGTGGAACAGCTGCATGGCATGCGCGTCACTGCGCGCGATCTTCGCGGCGGTGCGGCGCTGGTGCTGGCAGGCCTGGCCGCACAGGGCGAAACTCTGGTTGAAAATGCTTGCCTGATCGACCGCGGTTATGCGCATTTTGAGGATGTACTCTCGCGCCTTGGTGCAAAGATAGAACGAGTCACGCTATAGAAGGAGTGATCTACAAGCGATGGAACCCATGCAAGCCCCCATCCGCCCGCGCAAGAAGCCGGGCATCCGCGCCGTTTTGATGACGCTGCTGGTGCTGTTTGCGTTGCTTGTGGTGCTCAATGCCAGCGTATTGCAAATCCGCGAGTTCAATGTGATTGGCAACAGCGCCATACCAAAGGATCAGGTGCTGCAAAGCGCAGGACTGAAGGATGGGCTGGGCTTTTTCTCGATCAACCGCAAAGCGATTGAGGAGGGCGTCAACAGCAACCGCTATCTGGTGTTCAAGAAGCTTGAAACGGAGTTCCCCGGCACCATCAACCTGTATGTGTACGAGCGCGTGCCCCTCGCCAACGTGATTGTGATGGGCGTGATGTACGTGCTGGACGCGGAGGGGATGGTGCTGGAGCGCTCAACTACCGTGAAGCTGGACAATGGCCTGGTCACCGTCAACGGCATACTCACTAAAGAGGTACGCGTAGGCAAAAAGCTGGTGGGCACCACCGATGCGTACATCAACAGCTACCAAATTGTATTAGAAGAATTGGCGCTGCAGAACTATCTTGGTGAGATATCCGAATTAAA
Organism: Eubacteriales bacterium; assembly: GCA_031547595.1. Lineage (GTDB taxonomy): Bacteria > Bacillota > Clostridia > Christensenellales > Aristaeellaceae > JAVBRU01. The sequence continues at coordinate 738 of JAVBRU010000060.1, read as the reverse complement.
TATATCCAATCCGGACAGCCTATACTTGGTCACAGTGGATGGGTACACCGTGCACCTGGGCGATACCAGCAACATGCGCGCCAAAATTGGCACCATCCGGGCGGTGATAAAGGATCTGCGCTCCAAGAACATGAAGGGCGGCACAATTGAGGGGCAAGCGCCCGGCGCTGCTCTGTATAGCCCGCCAAATCTGTGAAAAGAGCAAAAAGGGCAAAAAAATGTAGAAAAACGAGAAATAAAGTGAAGAAAATTCAATGTTTTGCGTGTTTTGCCCTTGCCAATTAATCTCAAACAAGTTACAATAAAGTGACCGAATTTTTTTGAGCCGTATTCGGCCTTTATGCGTGCACGCGCGCCGAATAGTTGCCCGATGAACGGGGGTTGAAGAACGGATGAAGACCACGGTGAACGCCATTGATTTTGGCACGGCCAAGATCGTTGCGCTGGTTGCGGAAACCAGCGGTCGCCAGCGCTGCGATATTATTGGCGCGGGCACCTCCACAGATGACGGCTATATGGCCGGGCAGTGGAACGTACCCGAAAAATTAAACGAAGCCATCAAGGCCGCCATCACCGAGGCGGAAGGCCAGGCGCGTATCCGCATCCGCGAGGTGAATGTGGGCGTGCCGGGCGAGTTTAGCATGGTGCGCACGGTGGAAGCGAAGGTGGAGCTGCAGGGTGCCGATCCGCGCGTGACGGAGCGGGACATTGCCGAGCTGTTTGCCCGCGCCACCAACA
>JAVBRU010000062.1:0-16357 GCA_031547595.1 Eubacteriales bacterium | reverse complement strand
GGCATCCTTCTCGTAGCAGATGTAGTAATAGCCGTCCTCGGCCAGGGCATCGCGCGCGGTGCCATCGCTGTATTGCAGCACGTTCTCGTCAATGGCCATCACCTTGCCGGCCTCAATCAGGTTGACGCAGTCGGCATTGCTCAGGCCGGTGGTGTAGAAGAAATCCGGCACCTTGCCGCTGGCAATCTGCGCCTGCAGTACGGTGACGTACTGGCTGGCTTCCACCAAAGTCACTTCCAGCTTCAGGCCCTTCTCATCAAAGCGCTCCTCCATGATCTTCCATGTCGGGGACGCGAGGGCTTCTTCCTGGGTGAAGTTGCCGCTTAGCGTGCCATAGACGGTGAAGGGCTTCAAATCCTCACGCGCCATCGCGGACAGCGGCAGGCAGCCCAGCATCAACGCCGCCGCCAGCAGACAAGCCACAAACTTTTTCATAGTTGTTCCTCCCTTGAATGATTTATTTTCACGCGGGTGCACTCCGCGCAAAATACGCGTTATTCCTTCAGCGAGCCCATCATAACGCCCTTAACAAAGAATTTCTGGAAATACGGGTAGGCGATCAGCATGGGCAGTGAGGATACGATGATGATGGTGTATTTCAGCTGATTGCTGCTCAAGCGGTTCACCTGATCGGCCATCAGCTCCTCCTTGGTGAGCAGCTGCTGCGACAGGTCCACCGTTTGCTCCACCAGCACCCGGCGCAGGTACATCTGCAGCGGCTGCCAGTTGCTGTCGGCAATGAATATCGAGGGGCGGTACCAGCTGTTCCACACGCCCACGATGGTGTAGAGCGCAACCACTGCCAGAATGGGCTTGGCGGTTGGCAGGTACACATTCCATAGGATGCGGTAGCTGTTCGCACCGTCCAGCGACGCGGCCTCACGCAGGGACTCCGGCACCGTGCCAAAGTAGGATTTGATCAGGATGATGTACCAGATGTTGAACGCGCCGGGCAATATCAGCGCCCATGGCGTGTTGTACAGCCCGAGCTGCAAAATCAGCAAAAACAAAGGAATAATGCCGCCGCTGAAATACATGGGGATCAAAAGGAAATAGTTGAGGAACTTCCGTCCCTTTAAGTGTTTGGAGGACAAGGCGTAGGCGGCAGTGGTGCATACCACCAGCATGAGCGTAGTTTCTGCCGCGGCGTACATCAGGGTGTTGCGGTAGGAAATCCACAGCTTGCTATCGGCAAACAGGCGCATGTATCCCTCAAAGTACAAGCCCTTGGGGTACAGGAAGACCTGCTGGGTGATGGCATGCTCGGGCGAGGACAGCGACAATATCAGCACATAATACAGCGGATACAGCGTGATGACAGCGGTGATTGCAGCGGCAATATAGATCAGCACATCGGCAAGGCGGCTGCCCTCTTTGATGGTGTTTGGGTGCGAACCTTTTTTCTTCACTTGCGTCCCCTCCTTACCACATGCCATAGCCGGTCAGCTTGTTGCTGATGCGGTTGGTTATAAACGTCAGCGTAAAACCAATCACCGACATAAACAGCCCAATGGCGGTGGTGTAGCTGTATTTGCCGCCCTGTATACCCTCTCGGTAGATATAGGTGCCAATGACATCCGAGGTGGATAATGTAGAAGACCGGTACAACAGCAGCGCCAGGTCTGTATTGGTGTTCAGCACATGCCCCACCTGCAGCACCAACTGCACGGCGATGATGAACTTGATACCCGGCAGCGTGATGTGCCACATCTGCTGCCACCGGGTGGCACCGTCCATACGCGCCGATTCGTACAGCACGGGATCGATGGACGATATTGTGGAAAAATACAGGATGCTGGCAAAACCAAAGCTTTTCCATACGTTTGTGATGGTATATATCGCGGGGTAATAGGCCGGGTATGCGATGTACTCTTTTGGTGCTACCCCCAGTTTTCCCAGCAGCGTGTTCACCACGCCGTTCACCTCTATAAAAGAAAGCATCATGCCCGCTGCCACCACAGTGGAAATAAAGTAGGGCAGGTAGCTGGCCGTTTGCACAAACTTTTTGAAACGCAAATTGCGGATTTCGTTGAGCAGCAGCGCAAACGCAATGGGGATTGTGAAGCCGAATATCAGGTTCAGCGCGCTCAGGCGCAGGGTGTTGACGATCAGGCGCTCGAAATACACGCTGTTGATAAAGCGCGTGAAGTGCTTGAACTGCACCCATTTCACCGTTCCGTCAAGCGCAAACATGGAGTTGCCCGCCAGATAATCCTGGAACGCGATCACCAGCCCCCACATGGGCACATAGCAAAACAGAATGATCAATATGGCGGCAGGCAAAAACAGCGAGTATAGCTCCAAATTCTCGCGCAGGTAGGTGCGACCGCCACGTTTCTTCAGTGTATACCCGCCTGTCAAGGCGCTTTGGCTGCGTTTCATCTGCTGCATATTCCTTTCACTTGCTTCATTCACAGTATAAACGCATACGAAATAGAATTCATTCAAAATGATTTTAAGTACTATTTTGTACATCTGGGTCGATTTGGGGGCTTGAAAGGGCGCAGGTAAACGCCTATAATAAATGCACGATTATTCCGTGGAAGTATCTTCATTTTTCACAGGAGGACATTTTATGGCAATCATTCAAATGCGGTTCCCGGGCGGCACGAATAAGGCGCTCACCCTCAGCTATGACGATGGTGTGGAGCAGGACATCCGCCTGATGGCCGTCATGCAGCAGCACGGCCTGAAGGGCACCTTTAACATCAGCGGCGGCCTGTATACCGAGCCTGGCCACGTGTTCCCCGCCGGGCACATTCACCGCCGCATGACGCTGCGGCAAGCGCAGGCACTGTACACAAAAAGCGGCCAGGAAATCGCCATCCACAGCCTGACCCACCCGCATCTGCCGCAGCTGCCCCAGGAACAATTGATGTATGAGCTGATCAAGGACCGCGAGCTACTGGAGCAGCAGTATGGCATCCTGGCGCGCGGCATGGCCTACCCGTACGGCGCTTTTGACGACAGGGTAGTGGGCGCGGTAAAGTCTGCCGGTATTGCCTATGCCCGTACGGTGATCAGCACCGAAAACTTCAACATCCCGCAGGATTTCTTGCGTCTGCCCGCCACCTGCCATCACAACAACCCGCGCCTGATGGAGCTGGCGCAGCGCTTTGTAGAGCAATCCCCCACCCACGAGCCCTGGCTTTTCTACCTCTGGGGGCATAGCTACGAGTTTGAGGCCAAGGACAACTGGCAAATGATCGAGGAATTTGCAGCTTTCATAGGCGGAAAAGACGATGTGTGGTATGCCACCAACATCGATATTGTGGATTATATCCATGCGTACCGCGCACTGCAAAGCAGTGTAGACGGCGCAAGGCTGTATAACCCGTCTGCGCTTACTGTGCATGTGCTGTGCCGGGGCAAGGCGGTGTGTGTGCCGGGTGGGGAGACGGTGGAGGTTCAGTAGGACGGGCTTTCAGTATGCGCGTATGACGGATATGAAAAACCAGGAAAGTGATGGGCATGAGTGATTCTTGTGTTCCAGGCATGCTTGCGGCAAAACCGTCCGCAGCCCGCGCAGCCAGATGCTTCCTGCAAATGGAATTGACGGTAGCGGATGAACAAATCACAGAAGGAAAATTGGCGGATCACAACGATGTGATGCAGCTGCTGACGGAGCGTATCACCCATGAGTAACCAGAGACCTCTTGTCCTCACAAAGCTCACCGCTTGCAGCTGATGCTTTTGCTGCAAGCGGTTTTTATAGTCAAGAAGTTATTGTCAAGAGTTGTGCATGTCGACCATCTCATCAGCTTCATCCGAAAGGACAAACACGTGCTGCTTGTTCATCTTTTCATAAAGTGCAATAGTTTCCTCTCTCAAGTCTTCCAGCAATAACACTGCATCGTTGATTTTATCCAGCAAACCAATAACCATCTTTTTTGCATACTCATAATGCATTCCCTTTCACATGCCCAATATTGGGCATTTCATGTGTCCATTATAGGGCACATAATGCAAATATGCAATAGCTATTTGCAGGAGGAATGCAAACATGATTCTCTACACACCCCTTTGGAACACCCTTGCGAAAAAGGGCTACACCACCTACACCCTCCGCCAGGTGTGGGGTCTCGGCGGAGGCACGGTACAGCGCCTGCAAAAGAACCTGTCCGTATCCACCAACACACTGGACGACCTGTGCCGTCTGCTGGTGTGCGATTTGGCGGATATTGTGCAATACATACCGGATGAACAGCGAAAGGATACCCCATGACCAACCAAGACATTCTGCGCATTGCCATGCAGCAATCCGCCATCGATGCGGGTTGCCAGCCGGAGGACTTTCTATCCCCTCAGAACAAGGTGGTCGTCTCCAAGCCGCACCCCGATGCGCGGCGTTATCTGAATCTGCCCTTCTTTTGCGATCTGATCTCCTATGGCCACAACATCGTGGCATCGGTGGACGCGCGCATTGCGGAATTTATCGGCGGCTATATCAACCAAGGCACGCCGCATGCCTGCTTTGAAACGCCTAAGCTTCACCAGCTGACCCAGGAGTTTGCCCCCTATGGCAAGACGGTGTGTTTCCAGGCCGAATACTTTTTGCCCGATCTGCGGGTGCTGGCGGCGCAGCCCTGCGCCTATGAAACCCGCGTGCTGCACCCCGCGGATTTTGCGCCTCTCTATGTGCCGCAGTGGGGCAACGCGCTGTGCGAAAAGCGCAAGCACCTGGACATCCTGGGCGTTGGCGCCTATGACAACGGCACACTGATCGGCCTGGCTGGGTGTTCCATGGACTGTGATACCATGTGGCAGATCGGCATTGACGTGCTGCCCGCTTACCGCCACCAGGGCATCGCGGCGGCGCTGACCTCGCGCTTGGCGCTGGAGGTGCTAAAGCGCGGCAAAGTGCCCTTCTATTGCTGCGCATGGAGCAATGTCGCCTCGGCACGCAATGCCATCAGCAGTGGGTTTCGTCCGGCGTGGGTGGAGTGCACCGCAATTGATACGGAAAAAGCAAACGCTATGATGTAGCACTTGTCAGGAGCGCAAGCCGACAATCAGTTGACCGAGATTATTTTCCGATAAGCCAGTGAATCAAGTCAATTTCTTTGCTTAAATATGCAAGAGCAGGAACATCCGTGTGCATCGCACCATCAAATTTCGTCATGACCACTTGGGCGTTGACACGAGTCAGTTGTGCCATGAAATTGATGGTGGGCTGTGGCTTTACCGTTGTATCCTCCGTGCCAATGAACGTCCAGATTTTCATATTGCGGAGTGCGGAAAGTGTCGTTTGATTGGTACGCACACCTCCGCTGCAGGGCGCAATGCATCGGAACAGTTCTGGGTAAGAGACAGCGATACCCCACACGCCAGTGCCGCCCATACTAAAACCGGTCAGGCTGATGTTGCTGCTGTCGATCTGATAGACCGACACTGCTTCCCCAATGGCAGACGCGACGGTTTCTTGCATCGCCAGCCAATCCTTTTGGCTTGACGGAACCTGCGGGATCAGGACATAAGCCGAAACTTCACCCAGCGTTCCGTCCGCCAGCCACTGAACAAATCCTTCCGAAGTCAGCAGCGTATTCGGATCATCGCCTTTACCGCTGATGCCATGAAGATAAACGATCAGCGGCATATTTGCAGAAACATCATTCGGGGTATACAGCCAGCAGTTTAACCCATTTACACGGATTACCTCCATGGAAGAATCGGTGAAGCTGCTGTCGCCTCCACCCCCGCAGGTTGCCTTCACGCTGTTTTCGGGGGATACGTTATCAGCGATCTCCGTATAAGAAATCGGCTGGACGATATATCTGTGCGTGCTGCCCGGCTCCAAATCACGCATCGTGACGGATGTTCCTTCTACTGTTCCAAGCATCTGGATCAGACCCGTCTTATCAAAATATTCAAAGAGCTGGTATTCTATAGCCCCATCGACGGGCTGCCATGAAAGCGCAATGCTGTCAGGCGAAGTGGATATTGCCGACACAACCGGAGCGCCAAGGGTTGCAAGTTCTACCTTTTGTTCCGGTTCTTCTCCGTTTCGCACTTGAATCACTCGGAAACCCACGTCCTCATAACCGACCGCGGCATCTCTGTTTTCCTTACGGTGTTCGGTACGGCACGCTGTTCTGTCAGAGAACCAAGCGCCGCCCTTAACACCGAGCGTGGCACTGCCATTGGAACCGTACCTTGCGGTAGAGGTCCATTCCCAAACATTGCCCCAGAAATCGATAGCGCCATGAGCGCCCCTTGTAATGCCCTCATACTGCTCCACTGGCGTTCTGCCGTCCTTGACACCGCAGTTGAACTCAGCATCTTTTGGCATATGTCCCGCCGCCAGCTCCCATTCGCTTTCGGTGGGCAGGCGATAGGCATTCATGCTGTCCTGCTCTGTGAGCCAAACGCAATAGGCTTTAGCGTCCTCAAAAGAGACAAAATTCACAGGATAGCGGTCCTCCCCTTCCGGGTATGTTCCATTTGTCCAGTTGGATGGAGTCTGAACACCCGCTGCCTTGATAAACTTTGCATATTCTTCATTCGTGACAGGTGTGCGCCCCACATAAATGCTCTCGCCCGCACCCATGACGGGGATGTACGCATACTGCGACGCATTGGAAATCTTCCATTTCAGAAGCCGTGTATCGGTAAAGCGGAGCATACTGCTGTTGATGCGGCTCCAGTAGGTCACGTACATCTCCTGGACAATTCCCTCCATCTCGGCGACGATTGCTTCACCGCCCGGCTTTCCAGCCGTTTCAGTTTTTAGCTCGGCAAGCTTTGCTTCCTTTCGCTCGAGTACAGCGTCATAGTTCTGAGTGACCATGTCCCGGAGGTTCAAATAATTTTCTTCTGTCGGCGTTTTTTGGTAGAGAGAAATCAGCTTTGTGGTTTCCTCGCTGAGTACCGGCTGTTCCGTTTCGATGAAGTCGCTGTTTACAAACATATTTGCCGCACGCGCCTCCATGGCAGACGGAAGCAGGAGCAGCGTCATGAGCACCGTCAAAAAAACACCCATGATTCTTCTTGATAATTTCATAGCGGTTCCTCCTTGAAATTACTTTGGGTTGTCTTACTCAGCCCTTCGTCAACATACTACAACAGTCAGGGGGGACATATATACGGCGCAGATGTGGCAATTCTGTGGCAAGTATTTACGAAAAGCAAGGCGGATGATATGATGAACAAGAACATGGTTTCCCTCGATAGCAAACTGTTTCCTGTTCACAATTCAAAAGCAAACGTAGTGGAGGTGTTCCGATGCCACAAACCATTTATCTGGCAGACGATGAGAAGAATATTCGCGATCTGATTGCCGCGTTTCTCACCCAAGAAGGTTTTGAAGTAAAAACTTTTGAGAACGGGGACGCTTTGCACGAGGCGTGTGGCATCCGCCTGCCCGACTTGGTTATTTTGGATATCATGATGCCCGGCACGGACGGCCTTTCCATCTGTTCCATGCTCCGCAAAGCAAACGAAGAATTGCTTATTATCATTGTTTCCGCAAAGGACAGCCCCTATGACCGCGTGACGGGGCTGACCTTGGGCTGCGACGATTATTTGATAAAACCCTTTCTGCCACTGGAACTTGTGGCAAGGGTTCGCTCTCTTTTGCGGCGTTCTGGGAGACCCGATAAGACAAATGAACCCATCCCCGCATTGCGGTTTGGTGCTCTCCAAATTTTTCCTGAACGCCGCGATGCGCGTCTTGGTGAAGTACCGCTTTTGCTGACACCCGCGGAGTTTGATTTTCTCGCCTATCTTATACGGTACCAGGAACGCGCGGTGAGCCGGGACGAACTCTTAAAAGTATTGTGGCAAATGGACTTTCAGGCAGATACGCGGGCCACAGACGACCTTGTGAAGCGCCTTAGGCGCAAGCTCAGGGATCTGAAAAGTCCGGTGCGTGTCGAGACTGTCTGGGGCTATGGCTTCCGAATCTCTATAGAAGGTGACCCGCGATGAAAAAACAGAAGCTCTTTGGCAGGCTCCTGATCCCCACCATGATTGCCCTGATATTATTGCCGCCGCTCTCCTGCCTGATATTTAGTGGGACGGCAAAGCAGTACGCCTACCATGAGGCGAGAAAAGATCTCGCGACACTCCAGCAGAATATACTGCCTTTGATGAAAAGTGATTTTTTAACGAGCGATGAAACCGGCTTGTCCGGTACCGGCAGTTCCGATGAAGTGCGCAGCTTCCTTGGCAAGGTCGGCCCATTGGTGGCACGTATGGGCGGTGACGCAAGGCTCATGATTCTAGAATCCCGTATGCACGTCATCTATCCACGGGATGAGGCGGAGCGGGCGGCTGTCACCGCTCTCGCAGGGGAATTTGCCGCGTTCATCCAAAGCGAAAGTCCGGCAGCGGGGAGTGGAACGGTTGAATTTCAGGCAAGCAATGGGGAAACCTATCTGGTCAACATTTTTGAAGTGCCCACCCGATCTGTCCAAATACAGTATCTCATCGCCTACTGTTCCACTTCCCAAATTGGCGGTTGGGTTAAAAACGCCAGCATTCTTGTCCTCGCCATATCCTCTCTCTTTGTCCTTGTGACCATTATCGTGCTTTTTATAACCGCGCGCGGGGTCACTCGCCCCCTGCACCGGCTTTGCCGGGAGGCCGAGCGCATTGGCAGCGGTAGCTTCACGGTAATTGAGCCGGATTTCTCACTTGCGGAGCTGGAGGACTTGCGACTTGCCATGAACCAAATGTCCGATCGGCTCATGCACGCCGACGCGGCGCAAAAAAACTTTTTTCAGAACGTTTCCCATGAACTGCGAAATCCCCTTATGTCCATCAGTGGCTACGCACAGGGCATCGAACAGGGCGTTTTCCCTTCGCCCAAGGAGGCGGCGCATACAATTTTGGAAGAAGGCGTTCGGCTCACAGGGCTTGTTGACAGCCTGCTGACCCTTTCCCGAATGGAAACTGACGAGCAGCAAGCAGATCTCAGCCCGGTTTGGCTGGCCGATTCGCTGGAGGACTGTCTGGATCGTTTCAGCGGCTTGGCGCTCCAAAAAGGTGTTTCCCTCTTTATGCGTCCGTTCGACCGCGACATAACGGCTTATTGCGAAGAAGAGCTGCTGTTTAAGGTGCTTCATAATTTGTTGACAAACGCGATTCGTTACGCAAAAAAAGCCGTCACCGTTTCGGTCGCGGCTGTGGAAAATCAGGTTATTGTCTCTGTTGCGGACGACGGAGATAGTATATTCGAGAAGGATTTGCCCCATCTGTTTGAACGTGGCTACAAAGGCAAGGGCGGGAACTTTGGCATCGGCCTGAGCATCGCGCATGTTGCAGCACTTAAAATGGAGGGTAACTTGATGGCCGCCAACCAGAAAGAAGGTGGGGCTGTATTCACGTTGATTTTGAGAAAAGCGTGAAAGTCGACATACTTATTTGTGTTAGGGCGTGTTTCAAAGGTCCGGGACGTGCAGCTTCGCGGGGATAAAGCATCAGTTCAAGGCGGAAAACCGCCGGAATAGCACCGCTATTTCAAGGTTTGACAACGCAGAAATGGCGCTTTAGACCCCGAAGATGCATGTTTAGAGTTTTGAAACACGCCCTAGTATGGCAATTGCCATGGCTTGATTATTTCAGTTGATACTCCAGCACCACAGATGCGCTCACAGACACATCACCCGCCACGATGGTGGTGCGCTCCAGGCTGCCCTTCGCCATGTCAAAGGTGTTGCTGATGCCATAATAGCTATAGCCCTGGCTGGCATCCACCAAAATCAGCTCACCCAAGGCCTTGCCGGTGGCCGTGGCCAGCACCTGCGCCTTTTGCGCAGCATCTTCCACAGCACGGGTCAGCGCCTTTTGGTAGGCTTCGTTCTCGCTCGTGGAGGTGAAGGTGAGGCCATACATCACATTCGCGCCCGCTTTGCTGGCGGCGTCGATGATTTCGCCAATCACATCGAGGTTGCGGATGGTGATGGTCAACATATTGCTCACCTGGTAGAAGGGGCCAATACGCTTTTCTGAGCCGTCTTCCCAGGAGTAGTCGTAGGTGCTGTACACGTTGAAGTTGCTGGTGATCATGTCCTTTTCGTCCACACCCGCTTCTTTCAGCGCGGCGATGACTTTGCTAATGATCTCGTTATTCTGGGCCTGCGCCGCTTCCACGGATACATCCTTGGTTTCCGCACCGATCTGCAGGGTGGCAGTATCGGCGGCGAGGGTCACGGTGGCGTTGCCCGTCACGCGGACAACCGGCTTATCCTCATCAGCAAGGGCAGGCACGCACAGTGCGCACAGGAGCAGGGCTACCAGCAGGATCGATACATACTTTTTCATATTATTTTCTCACTTTCTCTTTTTAATGGTTATTGTGATGATCAAAATCACTACCCCGGCAATCAGCACCCACGGCAGGATGGCGATCACAAACACCACCATATCCTGCAAGAAATCCAGGCCGGCATTCAGCGAGTTTTGCACGCCGTTTGTGATGCGCTGCCACAAGGTCAGGTCGTCGCTTTCTTCCAGGGTGATCTCGCGAAGGGTAACGTCTACGGAGCTATAGGCGATGCGGCTGTCATAGCCCTGCAACTGCCCGGTGTAGTACTCAATCATGTACTGGGTGTCGGACAGCGCGTTTTCGATCTCCACCAGTTCCGATACCGTGGTGGCTGTTTCCATCAGCGCCTGCAGGCGGGTCAGCTTCTCCTTTTGCGTGCCAAGGCGCGAGGCCAGGTCGTAATAGCTTTCGCTCACGTCCGTGCTGCTTTGCTGTTGGCTGGTCACCTGCGCGATGCCTTCGCTGCTTTCGATGAATTCGTCCAGCTTGTTCTGGGGGATGCGCAGCGTCAGCCGCGCGGTACGCAGCGTGCCAACCGACAGATCGCCGCTGACGTACTGATACTCAATCCGCCCGCCAAGGCCGGTGGCCAGCTCCTGCAAGGTGGTCAAATCCTGCTCGAAACTCTGGGTTTTGAGTGTGATGCTGGCGGTGCGGATGATTTTCTCGTCCATCTGGCCTTCTGTGATGACTTCGCTTTCATAAGAAGCCGTATCCGCCATTGATTTCATCAGCATCACGCCGTTATCGCCGCCGCCAGCATAGGTGTTGGCCTGGGGGGCGACCGTGCTTTGTGCCGCATAGCGGCCCATCAGCACATCATTGTCCGTGTTCTTGGGGGCATACAGGCTGCCGCCGCGCGTCAGCGCCGTGCCGCCCACCAGCAGCATCAATACCGCCACCACTGCCGCAAACCCCTGCCATTGCCGTCTCTTGGGTGGGGCTTTTTGCATAGTTCCCTCCTCTTTCAGCATCTGACGCCAGCCATGGGTGAAAGCGAGGGGTACCGCCTCATCCTCGCCCAAGGCCTGACAGTCCTGATACGCCGCGAGCATCCGTTGGCAGGGCACGCACGCTTTGGCATGAGCCTCCATGTGGTGCCGTTCCATACCTGTCAGCTGACCTGCGGCATACGCTTCGAGAAGATTAGAAAATTGCTTACATTCCATGTTTTCTCCTCCTCTCAATGCCTTAGACGGAAGCGGAATCAAAAAGTTCCGCAGGTTCGGTCAAAATTTCGGATAATTTTTCTCGGGCGCGGCTGATGCGGCTTTTGACCGTACCCAGCGGCACATCCTGCAGCCTGGCAATCTCGTCATACGCCAGGCCTTCCATATCCCGAAGCACGATCAGGGTGTGCATGTCCTCCGGCAATTGCAAAAGCGCCTTGTGCAGCAAGCGGATACGCTCCTTCTGTTCCAATTGCTCGTACGGGGTGGGCAGTGTGGCCACAGGCTCAAACCCCACATCGCGCATCGCGTCCAGCGATTGCTCGCCTTTTCGCTTTCGCAGTGCATCAATACAGGTGTTGATGGCAATGCGCTTGATCCACGTGCCAAACTGCGCATCCTTGCGAAAAGACGCAAACGCCCGAAACGCGCGCAACATCGCATCCTGCGCGCAGTCCAGGGCATCCTCGCGGTTGCCCATCATGTGGTAGCAGGTCAGATACACCGCGCGTTCGTGCGCTGATGCCAGCTCTTCAAACGCCGCCACATCATTCTTTTTGGAAAATAACACCGCAATTCCCTCCTCCGGTGTCCGTGTGACATCATGATTATAGCATAAATACAACGACAATACAGCATAAAAACATGCCAAAAAGAATGAATAAATGGCAAACATGGTTTGAATGTATGCCCTGCTATGGTATAATCAATAGCAGATATCAGCAAAGGGAGAGCAGCAAATGAAAAAGACGGATTTTAACACAGGGGTAGATGTGATCATCCTCCCGCTGCCCGCAAAGGCCGCCGAAGATGCCGCCGAGGTGTTGTGCGATGCACTCCAATATTCCGCGCCGGATGCGGAAGAAACCATCTGCGACATGCTGGAAGAGCCGCGCATTGCCTTTGCCGCCATTGCGGACAACCGCGTCATCGGCATCATCGGCGCAATCCCGCAATATGGCGTGACGGGTTGGGAGCTTCACCCGCTGGCCGTGCTCAAAAAATACCAGCGTCAAGGCGTAGGCACGGCATTGATAGAAGCCCTGGAAAATGAAGTGGCTGCCCGCGGCGGCGTAATGCTATACCTTGGCAGCGATGATGAGACCGGCACCACCTCGCTGTATGGCGAGGACCTGTATGATGATCTGTTTGGCAAGCTGGCAAAAATTCAAAACATCGGCGGGCATCCCTATCCGTTCTACGAAAAAATGGGCTACAGGATCGTCGGCGTTTTCCCGGATGCAAACGGCATGGGCAAGCCGGACATCTGGATGGCAAAAAGGATCGTGAAAGCATGATCCCCTATACCCTCATCCGCTCCAGGCGCAAAACCATTGCCCTGTATGTAAGAAACGGCCAAGCAGAAGTCCACGCGCCGATGAATGCTCCAAAGCACAGCATTGATCAATTTGTGATATCCAAAGAAAAATGGATACAGGATAAGCTGGCTGCGTCCAGCGAGCGGCAAGCACAGCGCGAAGCGTTTGCGCTGGGCTATGGCGCGCAGGTAGCTTACCGCGGCAGGCTCTTCCCCATCGCCGCCCGGCCCGGCAAGCAGGTGAGCTTTGATGAGCAGTGCTTCTATATGCCGCCCAGCCTTACCGCAGAGCAGATCAAGCACGCCTGCATCCAGATATACCGCCTGCTGGCCAAACGTGACTTGACAAATAAGGTTGTAGATTTTTCAAAACGAATGGGCGCCACGCCCCTCGCCGTCAAAATCAACGGCGCAAAAACACGCTGGGGCAGCTGCTCCGGCCAAAGGAGTCTCAACTTTTCATGGCGGCTGATGATGGCGGACGATGCGGCGATTGATTATGTGATCGTGCATGAGCTGGCGCACCTCATGGAAATGAACCACTCCGACAGATTCTGGGCGATTGTGGAAGGCGTGCTGCCCGATTATAAAGCGCGACAAACACAGCTGAAGGATGTGCAGAATAAATTGAGCATGGAGGACTGGGAATAATGGAAGACCAAAAAATCAGATGCTTTGGAGACACCCCCTTGTACGCGGACTATCACGACAACGAATGGGGGCGCCCCGTGCATGACGACAGGCTGCTGTTTGAAATGCTGATTCTGGAAGGCGCACAGGCCGGGCTGTCGTGGATCACCGTGCTGAAAAAGCGCGAGGCGTACCGCGAGGCTTTCGACCATTTTGACCCTGCGAAGGTCGCCCTGTATGACGAGGGCAAGATCAGCGAACTGATGGCGAACCCGGGCATCATCCGCAACCGCCTCAAAATCCAGGCGGCCATCATCAATGCGCGGCTGTTTTTAGAGGTCGCACAAAAGCACGGCAGCTTTGACGCCTTCATCTGGGGCTATGTGAACCACACGCCCATTGTCAGCCATTGCGAGAGCTTTCAAAACATGCCTGCCACCACCGCCATTTCCGATCAGATCAGCAAGGATTTGAAAAAAATGGGCTTCAAGTTTGTGGGCTCTACCATTGTTTATTCGTTTATGCAGGCTGTGGGCATGGTGAACGATCATCTGACCTCCTGCTGTGTATATCAGGATACACTCAAATATGTGTCTGTTTGATTGAGTGATTGACAAACGCGGCGGATGTTTTTATAATGAGAGCACTATGAGAAGGAGGGTCTTTCCAAATATGAGAGTTCTGTTAACCGGTGGTGCTGGCTTTATTGGTTCCCACACATGCCTTTGCTTGCTGGAAGCAGGTCACGAAGTCGTTGTGCTGGATAATTTGAGCAACAGCAGCCCCGAGGCGCTGCGCCGCGTAGAAGAACTGACCGGAAAGAAAGCCCCGCTGGTGGTGGGCGATTGCACAGACGCTATCACCGTCACGAAGCTCTTTGAGCAATACCATCCAGATGCGATCATCCACTTTGCCGGTCTGAAGGCCGTGGGTGAATCTGTGGAAAAACCGCTGGATTACTATCAGAATAACCTGGACGCCACGATGGTTTTGTGTCGTGTGATGAAGCAGTTTGGCTGCAACATCCTGGTGTTCAGTTCCTCCGCCACAGTATATGGCACCAATCAGACCATGCCGCTGCGCGAGGACTTCCCCACCGGCTGCACCAACCCTTATGGCTGGACAAAGTGGATGAGCGAGCGGATCATGACCGATATCGCCTTTGCAGACCCCACCCGCAGCTTTGTGCTGCTGCGCTATTTCAACCCCATCGGCGCGCACGAGAGCGGCCGCATCGGCGAAGACCCCAGCGGCGTCCCCGCCAACCTGATGCCTTTTATCTGCCAGGTGGCCTCGGGCAAGCTTCAACAGCTGCGCGTGTTTGGCGATGACTACCCCACCGCAGACGGCACTGGCGTGCGCGATTATATCCACGTGATGGATCTGGCCAAGGGGCATCTTGCGGCGCTTGAGTATGCCGCGGCGCATAACGGCGCAGAGGTTTTCAACCTTGGCACCGGCATTGGATACAGCGTGCTGGATATCGTCAGGGCCTTTGAAAAGGTCAATAACATCCATATCCCCTACGAAGTCACGCCGCGCCGCGCGGGCGATATCGCCACCTGCTATGCCGATCCCACCCGTGCCAGCGATATGCTGCATTGGCAAGCCGCGCTGAGCTTGGACGATATGTGCCGCGATTCCTGGCGCTGGCAAAGCCAGAACCCCAACGGATACAAATAAGGAGTGGCCGACATGATCTACAACAGCATCAAGACCATCCTGCCGCAGTTCAAGTTTACCGGTGAATACAAAAACGTTGAGGAAATCATGTCCGGCAACGTCAACAGCACCTATCACCTGTTCTACCAGCTGCAAGGCAAGGTCTATGAGTACATCCTGCAGCGTATCAACGGCTATGTATTCAAGGATCCCGAAGCCGTGATGCGCAATATAGAGCTTGTGACCAACCATCTGCGCGAAAATATCATCAAGTACGGCGAATCGCCGGAGCGGCATGTGCTGGCGCTGATCGCAACAAAGAACGGCGGGCTGCTGTTCAAAGACGGTGTGGGCAACTACTGGCGTGCCTATGAGTACATCACCGACGCCACCGCCCACGACATCGTGACGGATAATAACATGCTGCGCGAGGTAGGCCGCGGCTTTGGCAACTTCCAGCGCCTGCTGTATGATTTTCCTGCCGATGACCTGTTTGTCTCTATCCCCAACTTCCACAACACCACCAAGCGCTTCTATGCCTTTGTGCGCGCCGTGGACGAGGATAAGGCCGGACGTGTCAAATCGGTAGAGGATGAAATCGAGTTCCTGTTTGACCGCCGCCGTATGATGGGGCAGATCGTGAAGCTGCTGGACAACGGCCAGCTTCCCCTTCGCGTCACCCACAACGACACGAAATCCAACAACGTGATGGTGGACGACAAGACGGGTAAGGCCATCTGTGTAATCGATCTGGACACCGTAATGCCTGGCTCCTCGCTGTATGACTATGGCGACGCCGTGCGCTTTGCCGCCTCCACCGCTGCCGAGGACGAGCCGGACACCACCAAGATTTCTCTGGATTTGGATAAAGCTCGCGCCTTCACAGAAGGCTTCATCGCCGAAACCAACGGATTTTTGAGCCAGGCGGAGCTGAGCCGCCTGCCCCTTGGCATCAAGGTGATCACCTGCGAGCTGGCCATGCGCTTTTTGATGGACTATATCGATGGCGACCTGTATTTCAAGGTCAACTCCCCCCAGCATAACCTGATCCGTGCCCGCGCACAGATTGCACTACTTCGGGATATCGAGCACAAAGAGCATCTGCTGGATGCCATGGTGCGCGAGCTGATGGCGAAGTAAAGCTAGTGCTCCCACTAGCCGAACAGCCCGGTTCTGTTTCCCATCTTTGTCCGCTATTCGGCCTGTTTGCGCTGATATCGTGCTTCTTCCGCATCAAAATCCAAACCCTTTTTGATGCACACCATCATCAGCTCTTCTTTACGCGCTTTTTCCGCCAATGCCTCAGCCTCG
>JAVBRU010000111.1:0-25635 GCA_031547595.1 Eubacteriales bacterium | reverse complement strand
CAGGTTTTCGGCCTGGCGGGTGATGCGGTCATAAATGCGCTGCGCCAGTTTATCCTCATCATCGCACACGCATTCCAACAGGGAGATGCCCATGGTGATGGTGCGCACGTCCAGCTTTTCCTGATCAATCATGTGCAGGGTTTCCAGTATTTCGCCCCGTGTAATCATGCCTGTCCCCCCTTAAATGTGGTGCATGGCTTCAAAAATCTCGCTCTTCTGGATGCGGATTTGAAGCCCCAGCGTGCTTCCAAGGGTGGCCAGCGCATCGGCCAGCGCATCATAATTGCAGGCGGTGTCGCCGATGTCCACGATCATGATCATATTGAAGTACCCGTCCAGAACGGTCTGCGAAATATCCATAATATTAACGCTGTGGTGGTACAATGCGCCCGACACCTGCGCGATAATGCCCTTGCAATCCACCCCAACCACGGTGACAACAGCTTTAGAAATCGGATTCATTTTGCGCTCCTCAACTTTGTATTATTCCACAAACACGGCGGCGTACCAGTTCTGTTCTTCGTTTGCGGGGTCAAATAAGATGTTGATGTGCATGCCCAGCTGGCGCACCGTTTTGAACACATCAATACCCACGCTGTGGAAGGCGGGGCGCGCTTTTTTGACATTGCGGCATTCCTCGCCCTTAAACCCGGCGCATTCCTTGCACAGCCCGCAGTCGCTCATCGAAAAAGAGAAATAATAGCCCTCTACAAAGGAGGAACGCTCCAGCTCGAAGCTCACCTTCTGGGTGGTGTGTTTGTCGTGCGCGTGGATGATCACGCCCCAGCTGTAGCGGGAGAACATCTCTTTGTACTCCGCCATGTTGGGGCTGCCCGCGCGGCTGGGGCAGGTGAGACCCTTGCCCCAATCGCCGCAGCCAAACATGCATTTGAGCAGCGTGCGGCTGTCAAAACAAATATCGCTGATATGGAAAGGAACGCAGCTGACAGCACCCTGCGCCAGGGCTTTGTCCACCATTTGCTGCGCATAGGCGGGGAATGTATAATCTGCCATGATCCAAAAACCTCCTGCGTCGGCTTGTAATCCACGCACGATTATAGCATATTTTATTGTATTATTCTACCGCGAATTGCGTGCAATAGTTTGTATGGCTTCCAAAGCCTGGTCAATCTCGGCCTCGGTGTTAAAAGGCCCCACGCTTACACGCACAGCGCCGGAGGAGGGGCCCAGGTATTGATGGATGCTGGGCGCGCAGTGCAGCCCGCCGCGCACCGCAATGCGCCGGGTGTTCAGCGCGTCCGCCACTTCACTGCTCTCCATTTGCCCAACATTGAAGCTCACCAACCCGACCCGCGGCGCGCTGTCTGCACCATAAATTGTGATACCGGGGATGCCTTTCAATCCGGCTCGAAGCCGCCCTGCCAGCGCCTGCTCGTACTGGGCGATTGCGCTTTGGTGGCGCAGCACAAACTTAATGCCCTGCACCAAGCCCGCAATGCCGGGCAGATTGGCGGTGCCGCTCTCCAGGCGGTCTGGCAGCAGGCTTGGCTGCAGCATGCTTTCGGAGGCCGAGCCGGTGCCCCCCTCGCGGAACGGGCGGGGCAGCATGCCCGGACCCACATATAATATGCCTGTGCCCATAGGACCCAGCAGCCCCTTGTGTCCCGGCATGGCAATCATATCCGCGCCAACCAGGCGCAAATCCTCCGTGCCCGCCGTCTGCGCTGCGTCGAGTAGCAGCGGCACGCCATGCGCGTGGCACACCTGCGCGATGCTGCGCACAGGCTGAATGATGCCAGTTACATTGCTGGCGTGGCTGATCACACAAAGCGCGGTGTGCGGTGTAACCGCTTCGTGCACGCTTTGCGGCGCAATGATGCCGTTGGCGTCGGGCTGCAGCACGCGCACGCTTAATGCGCCCTGCGCTTCATAGCCCTTTAATACGCGCATTACGGCGTTGTGCTCAGCATGGCTCACCAGCACCTCGTCGCCCCATTGCAGCGTGCCGCGAAGCGCGATGTTCAGCGCGTCTGTGCAGTTGAGGCAAAAAATAATACGCTCCGGCGAAGAGCAACCCAGAAGCTCTGCCGCCAGTTCGCGGCAATGGCTGATGATGCGCCCGCCGGCCAGCGACGCCTCATGCCCCGCGCGCCCCGGGTTGCCGCCGATCTTTTTCATCACGCCCGATACGGCGCGAATCACTTCGGGGGGCTTGGGGAAGCTGGTCGCCGCATTGTCTAAGTAAATCACAAAAACCACCTCTTCATGCTACGGCGCATTCACTCTGCCGCCGCCTTTACCATACACTATATGAGAGACTGTAAGGAGGCATGACCATGCAAGAAACATTCGGCATTGCCGCGTTTCGATCCCGCCAACAGGTAATGCGATTTGAAAGCGCGCTTCGCCGCCACGGCGTGCGGGCGCAGGTGATCTCGACCCCGCGGGATGTATCCGTCGGCTGCGGGCTGTCGGTACGCTTTGAACTGAGTGACACCCGTGCCGTTTTGGACGCCTATCAGGCGACGCGGCCGGGCAACTTGATTGGCTTTTACAGCGTCACCCGCACCGGCACAGGCCGGCCACAGGTGACACCCTTATCATAGAGAATGCGCAAAAAGCCTGCGGTTCCTTCTAAAAAGAGGACAGCAGGTTTTTTGAATGATTATTACATTGTAATTTCTAGCGTCCGGTTACAAATCCGGGCCAATGTTACATGTATTTTTCTGACAGTGTAACAGTTGTGTGATTGGATAGTGATTTGTTTTGGATGTATGATTATAACTACACACAATATATTGTATTTAATTGAATGGGAAATACTATGTGTAGGATTATGACTGACAATTGAAAGGTTACACGTGCTTTTGCATTTTCTATATTTTGAAAGAAAATGATGCGGCGTGCAATGTGTTTACATACCGTAAAATTGTTCTCTTCCTTCCTTGCAGTGCATACTGACATTTAGACGCCTGAAATGTATGGTTCGGGCAAAACCCCTTGTGTGCCCATCTTAGGCATGATATGATCCAACTGTAAGCGATAAGGAGGGAGCGTGGTATCCATGGAATTCTTGGAAGAGCTGGTCAGCACCCCTTGGTTTTATCTTGGTATTGTAGGATTCATTCTCATCATTCTGGCAATCTCCCGCGGCTATGTGAAGGCACCGCCGGATGAGGCGTACATCATCTCCGGCCTGCGCAAACGGATTGTCATTGGCAAGGCGGCGGTGCGCCTTCCGTTCTTTGAGCGGATGGATAAGCTGAGCCTTAAGATGATCTCCGTGGATGTGAAGACCAATTCCTTTGTGCCCACGGCGGAGTATATCAACATCACCGTAGACGCGGCTGTCAAAATCAAAGTGAGCACGGAGCGCGAGCTGCTCTCCATCGCGGCGGAGAACTTCCTTAATCGTGATGCAGCCTATATCACATCTCAGGTGCAGGACGTGCTGGAAGGCAACATGCGCGAGATCATCGGCCAGATGAAGCTGGAGGACATGGTGACCAACCGCAAGACCTTTGCCGAAAAGGTGCAGGAAAACGCCGTGCCCGACCTCAACCGTATGGGCCTTGACATCATCAGCTTCAACGTGCAGAGCTTCTCCGACGCCAACGGCGTCATCAACGATCTGGGTATTGACAACATCAGCCAGATTAAGAAGAAGGCCGCTATCGCCAAGGCCGAGGCTGAAAAGGAAATCGCCAAGGCCCAGGCGCAGGCCAGCAAGGAAGCAAACGATGCCCGCATCGCCGCCGAGACGGAGATCGCCATCAAAAACAACGACCTGTTGATCAAGGAAGCGGAGCTGAAGCAGCAGGCGGACAGCAAGAAGGCCGATGCCGACGCCGCTTATAACATCCAGGGCGAGGAGCAGCGCCGCCTGATCGAAATCAAGACCGCTGATGCCAACATCGCCCGCCAAGAGCGCGAAGTGGTGCTGAAGCAAAAAGAAGTGGAAGTGACCGAGCGCACCCTCGAAGCGACCGTTAAAAAGAAGGCGGAAGCCGAGCTGTTTGAACGGCAAAAGAAAGCCGAAGCCGATTTGTACGAGCGTCAGAAACAGGCCGAGGCTGAGCTGGTGGAAGCCCAGCGCCAGGCTGAAAGCCGCAGAGTGGCCGCCGAGGCCGACCGTTTTGCCAAGGAGCAGCAGGCCGAGGCCGATCGCTTCTCCATGGAGCAGGCCGCCGAGGGCGTGCGAAAGCAGGGCCTGGCGGAGGCCGAAGCCATCCGCGCCAAGGCACTGGCGGAAGCCGAGGGTATTGATAAGAAGGCCGAAGCCATGCGTAAATATGGCGAAGCCGCCGTGCTGGAAATGTACTTTGCCGCCCTGCCCGAAATTGCCCGCAATGTGGCCGGTCCCCTTGGCAAGGTGGACAAAATCACCATGTATGGCGAGGGCAACAGCACCAAGCTGATCGAGGATATCGTCAAATCCACCACCCAGGTGTCCAATGGCTTCACAGAAGGCCTGGGCATCGATCTCAAGTCCATCATC
This sequence comes from Eubacteriales bacterium, assembly GCA_031547595.1. Classification (GTDB taxonomy): domain Bacteria; phylum Bacillota; class Clostridia; order Christensenellales; family Aristaeellaceae; genus JAVBRU01. Next base: position 21,176 of record JAVBRU010000111.1, on the reverse strand, counting down.
TCCGGGTTCCTGGGCGGCAGAATTGCCGGAGGCCCGCCTGTGCAGCCTGCACAACCGCCTGTGGAAGAGTAGTAACAAAATAAAAGGCTATGATAAGCCCCTGCGATTTGCAGGGGTTTTTTTCATCCCTGACGAAAAATAAATCACGAAAGTGTGATCATAAATAATTAAGCCCTCGTCTAATAGGGTGAAGGAGGTGAGTGAATGCGCTCCTATGACGAAGAACTCGCCATATCTGAATCTGCCATACAGCAATTGATGGTACAATATGGAGACTCTATCTTCAGGATGTGTTACGTCTATCTGCATGATATAGGCTTTGCGGAAGAAGCTACGCAGGATACGTTTATGAAGGCACATCAGGCAATGGCCGGGTTTAGAGGCGAGAGCGCTGAAAAAACATGGCTCATGCGTATTGCAATCAATACCTGCAAGGACTACCAACGCTCATCATGGCTTAAGCTGTTTGATCGGAGTGTAAGTACCGACAAGCTTCAAGAGAATTCTTACGAACCAGTAGTTCAGGATGACACCGTTATCATTGCCATCAAGAAGCTACCGTCCATCTACAAAGAAGTGATTTTGCTGCGCTACTACCAAAACTTTTCCTTGGCTGAGATCGCAGATGTCCTTGGCATCCCTACGCCAACAGCCTCTTCTCGATTGCGGCTGGCAAAGAACAAACTCAGAAAAAAACTGGAGGGGTGGTATTTCGATGAAGAATAATCTTCAAACGCAAATCGACGAAAGCCTTTCCGGTTTGCGGTGGACAGAAGCCAAACAACGGGCAGTACTTGACGGAATCAAGGAGGGAACGGTTGTGAAAAAGAAACTATCAACAGGTGCACTAATTGTTCTTGTATTGATTTTTGCAGCCATCACGGCATTGGCTGTCTCCGGGGTGATTCATACGTTTACCAACACAGTGGAGCAGATGATGCTGGAAGGCGACTTGGAACGTTGGGGCTTTGAGGATAAGCTGCGCTTTATCACCGCCATGGAAAGCGCGGGCCTTGAAATGGATGAAGCGCTGCTGAAGAATGCAAGGGATGAAAGCTTATCTCAGGAAGCGCGGGATATGGCAATAGAAGCGATCATTGCAGAACGCTATGGGAGCTTGATCCTCCAGGCGAACGAAGACTTCCCCTTGGACGAGGAGGATCAAATGGTAGCGCCTGCCCCCCATATCGTGTTCAAAGAAGCATACCTGCGGGATCACCCGGATGCAACGGATGACGAGGTAAGGAGTGCCTATCAAGCCACCGTGGCGGAAACACGGGAGGATTGGAATGAGGCCAACCCATCTGAGTTCAACCGCGAACCCGGCGCAGTGCAAACAGAAGCAGCAATCCTAGAGCTGGCTAAATCTACGCTTACAGAGATCAATGGGCTAAACCGCGCTGAAGTGGAAAAAGCTCAACTGTCGGCCCAGTGGCTGGAAGATAAGCAGGTGTGGGTGGCTTCTGTTACCATCAAGGCTGAAGACTTGCGTCCCGGAAAACAAGAGCTATTTGCAAACACTTATGGCAAATCCGACGTATACACTTATGGCTTTTTGTGCGACAAGACAGGTGATATTGTTTCCTGGGAATCCGATATTGAAGCATATGAGTTTACCAACCTCATCCCGAGAGAAGCCTTCCCGGACGGCAAGAGAGAGCATGATGGTTTTCGCCGCGCCAGCGTGGAGGAAAAAGCAGCATTCAGTCAGCAATGGAAACCCGTTGTAGATGCGTGGCTTGAACAACATCCGGGCTTTGATATTAAGGACAAAGAAAGGGCGAACACCGCCATTTCCTACACAACGTACCATGCTTACGGCTTGCCGGGGGCTGATGCAATCTCCCAAGATGAAGCCTATGAGATTGCAGTTGCACGGTTTGTAGATGATGTTGCCGAGGCTGATCTGGAGCTGGTCAAGCTATATTCCTATGCCAACTATTTCTATGATATAACCGATCCAGATAAGCCTTTATGGAAAGTATCAATAAACCAAGATCGCGAACTCACGACGGGTATTACAGTCCCCAAATGGTTGAGTGGCGGGTATTTTGTATGCATGGATGCCGTAACTGGTGAAGTTATTGACGCATATGATTATAGTGGGAGTGGGAGCTGGATTCCAGAAAAATATATGTAGACAGCATATGATAAAACGGCCACCGGATTTTGCCCGGTGGCCGTTTTGACGGATGCGTTATTGGTTTTCCAGCTGCATCATGCGCAGTTTTTGCTCGCCTTCTGTGATCAACTGATCCACCGTAATTTGCTTGTCGTCCAAGCGGCGCAGAAGCTGATCAAACTCCGTGCCGCTCAGCGGCGAGGGGCGCAGCACAATCGCATCCCGCATCAGGGCATGATAGGCGGCGATGCTTTCAGGGCTGGCAGTGTAGCGGAGGTTCTTGTTGTAATTGCTTAATTGCTGTTCGGCAGCTTCCACCTGGGCGCGCAGATCGTCCTGCGTAAGCCCAGCTGTGGATGCTTGCAGCTGCGCGTTCAAGGTATCAAGATTGCTTTGCAGTTCTGCCGCCTTGGCGGCGTAGCTTGCCCGCTCAAGGGGCGCGGTATGCTCAAAGGACAGGCTGATCCATGTGATTTCGGATATGTTTTTGCAGTATTGCTCCAAGTATTGGAGGGCAAGGTCGCGGTTTTTGCTGTACGGGTTGATCACATAGACGGAGACTGTCATTGCAACCGTTGGCGGGATATCTGCCGTTATGCGCAGGGGAAGCGCCGAGCTGCTGAAAGAAAGCGACTCCTCGTCTGAAAAACGCGGGGAGAGGATGGCATCCTGAAACAGCAGATCACGGATTTCAAAGCCGCTGCCCGTTTCGGCGGCATCTGCAGCTTCCATCAGCCGCCGGAACAATGGGGTATCCAGCGTCAGCGGCTGCCCGGTGGCCTGTATGTGCTGCACATACAAATCCCGCGCCAGGTAGATCAGCCGCCTTCGCCGTGCGTTGGTTCCAAAGGGGGTGTACTGCGAGTAGACATCCTCGTAGTCATTGCCAAACCAGACGGAGATGAAATTGCATAGTTCCTCAAAAGTGGTGGGGACTTGCAAGCCGATTTCCGCAAGGCGGGCCGGGTATGCCCCAAACACAGTGGTTTCCACATCATAGGGCAGCGCGTAGATGGCGCCGCTTTGGGAAACCGCGTCCTTCAACGCAGGGAAAAGCTGACCGATATACGCATCAATCGCGGCGTTTCCGGCCATATCTACGCAGTATTGCTTTGCCATCAGCGTATGAAGATCTGTCCTATCCAGCCTGATGCAGTAGATATCAACATCCTCCGCGCGGGTGAGCAGCGCTTCCTGCAGGGCCAGTGTATCGTCCATATACCGGCCGCCCGCAAAGGTGACAGGTACGCCGTCCATTTGCGCGCAGGCCAGCATATCGCTGTCATTGCTAAATGCTTTGTCAATCACCAGGCTGCGATTGCTCAGAAGTTTCGGGTCTGTGCCACGCACATACAGCGCCTGGTAATTCAGCAGCGCATACTGCCCACCAAACAGGGCGGCGCGGTTGGGGAAAAAGCCAAACAGATGCATGGCTGGGTGCCGGGCGCACAGCTCCGGCGCGCCAAAGCCTTTGATACGCAGCACCTGGCCGGGCTGCGCGATATATGTACAGTCAGTTGCGGCGTCATACGCCAGACCGCTGCTGAAGTATACCTCCTCGCCTGTTAAGGTGACTTTGTTTTCCGCCGTATCGAGGTCAGGGTCCCACACGGCGATATATCCGGGATAAAACGCTTGATTGATGTGATCCCATTGGCTGCCGTTGGTGTAGCGCAGCAGCAGCAGCTTTCCGTCCTGATAAGGTGCGATTTCCTGAATGTCCGGCGTTTGATAAGCGGTGTATTTTCCCGAACTCAGGTCGAAGGAATACAGCGCAGGGTCTTGACCATTGGGCCGGAGCAGCGCGTACAGCGCGTTTTCTGTCAGCACAGCGGATACGATGTCGGGCGGATCTTCGGGGTATGGAATTTCCAGCGCCAGCGCAGCGCCTTCGCCCTGCAAGGGCAGAAATGTCCATGCATAGGTCAGCCCATACAATGTGTCGTCTTGCACAAAGAGGGCCGTCACGCGCTCTGTCAACCCGGTGATGAAAGGCTGCGGGGCTGTTTCCCCGGCGCGCAGGGTGTACACGGCATCCTTCATGAGCAAATACAGCGTATCCCCATCGGCCACCATGGCGCTGATGTCTTTGCTGCTTTGGTAGGGGATGTTCAGGATGTCAAGGTCGCCCGGTGCGGCATGCGCGGTGAACAGCAGGCCCAGTAGCATCAGCACGCATACACCCATGCGCTTCATATGGTTTCCTCCCTTCAAAGGATCAGCGCCCCCGCAAGTGCAAGGGCGCTGAGGGGTATTATTGGTTTTCCAGCTGCATCATGCGCAGCTTGGCATCGCCTTCCTTGATGAACTGCTCGGTGGTCATCTGGCCGCTGTAATAGCGCTGATACAGCTGGCTGAACTCGTCGCTGGTGCGGGAGTACAGCATGCTGGGCTGCGCCACAAAGGCGTACTGGATCAGATCGTGATACCCTTTGATGCTCTCCGCTGTGGCCAGGTACCTGTTGTTCTTCTCATAGCGGATAAGGTACTCCTCTTCACTTGCAAGGGATTCTTTCAGGCTGGTCAATTCCACAGGATCGGTGGTCTTTTCAATTTGCCGCTTCAGGCCATCGACGTATTTCTGTATGCTTACGAGGCCGCTCTCGTAGTAGGGGGAAAGGATGGCATCCTTCGCCTCAAAGGACATGCTTGCCCGCATTTCTTCGCTGACAGCGGCGCAATAGGCTTGCAGGTACTGGATGGCGGCATCGATGTTCTTGCTCTTGGGATTGACGAAATACACATACTCGCGAAGCGCCATGGTGGGTTCAACATCGGCAGTCAGCGGCAGCGGCACGGAAACGGTGTACCAGCGGTCTTCGGGGTCGCTATAGCGCTGGATGCCAAAGTTGCCGTATTCCATAAACAGCGTTTTTTTGTTCCAGATTTCTTCCATGGCGGCTTCGGAGCCTTCGGGGTCGTTCTCCCAATCGGTGGGTATATCCAGCTCGTCGCAGTGCACCTCATCAATGGCGGAGAGGAGGCTGCGAAGCAGCGGCGTGTCCAGCGTCAGGGGCTGGCCGGTGGCCTGCATATAGTCCGCATACCATTCCATGGCCATGCTGATCAGCGAGCGGCGGTAATCGCTCCATTCAAAGGGCTGGTAATCGCTGTATTCATCCATGTATTCGTCGTTCCACTTTGTGATAAACTCGCACAGCTCAATAAAGTTGGCGGGCGGCTCCATACCGATTTCCTTGAGGGCGTTCGGGTAGTAGGAGAAGCCATAGCTCCATATTTCGGTGGGGATGGCGTACAGCTTGCCGTTCAGCTTCACGGAATCCTGCACCACGGGGAACAGGGAGCCCGCATAATCGGTGAGGGCGGGCACTTTGCTCAGGTCATAGCAGTAGCCCTTTTCCATCAAGCGGCTGATGTCCATATAGCTGGGGGACACATAGAAGATGTCAATGCCATCCTCACCGCCCACGATGCGCTGCGCCATCTCTTGTGCGTTGTCGGAGTCCACATTGGTATAGATCACCGGGATGTCGCCCATGGCGGCCATGGCAATGCGGTCGGCATCATCCATATAGCTGCGGCCGATGGTGAGGGTTTGGCTGGGCAGCTGCTTAGGATCGGTGCCGCGCACAAACAGCCCTTCATAGGTGAGCAGCACATATTTGCCGTCCAGCAGTGCGGAGCATCGCGTGCTGCTGTAGCTATAAATGTTGCTGGCCAGGTGATAGGCGCACAGCTCCGGCGTGCCCAAAGCCACCATGCGGTACACACGGTTGGGCAAAGTGAAGTACAGCGTATCGCTGGCCGCATCATACACATAGCCCATACGGTTGTAATAATCACCCAGGCTCAGCTTGGCCACCTCTGTAACGGTTTCGGTGGCGGGATCAAAGGTGGCAAGGATAGAGGGCTTGTAGGTCTGGGATTCGCTGTCCCACATCTCCTGCTGATTTTCAATCACAACCAGCAGCTTGCCGTCCTTATAGGGGGTGAGATGGGCAATGTGCTTGGTTTTCAGGTCTGTACGCTTGCCTGTTTTGATGTCGAAGATATGCGTCATGTAGGAGCCATCGCCGTTTTCCCAGTTCTGGCTGGTCACATACAGCTTTCCATCGATGATCTGCATGTTGCTCATCTGGCTGGTATACGAATAATCATCGTCCGCATTGATGATCATGACATCCCATTCCAGCTGCACGACATCGCCGTATACCGGCGCGCAGTTTTGCGCGTCAATGCTAAAGAGCATGCCGTTATTGGAGTTCAGGCCATACAGCATGCCGTCTTCACCCAGCAGCGTGTCGATATAGTGCGGGTCCTTTTCCACATCTGTGAAGTAGTCATCCCCGCGCACCACCAGCCCGCTCAGCAGCAGCTGCGGCTCGCTCTCGCCAGCTTTCAGGACGTATATGCTATCTTTTTGCATCAGGTAGAGCATGCCCTCGTCTGCAACCAGGGAAGAATAGCGGTTTTCATAGTCGTCCTGGTCGCGCACGATGCTGAAATCACCGGGCATGGCCAGCGCCATGGGCATCACCAGCATCAGGCAAAGCGCCATTGCCAGCAGTCTCAAAGGTTTCTTCATGGGTTTTTCCTCCTGTTAATCATTTGGAACTATATATTGGACGCATTAGAAACCGATTTGGTTGCACATGTTACGAAAATATTTATTAGGGCGTGTTCCCACTATCCGAAATGCCCAGATTTTGTCCGATTTTCGTGTCCTGCAAGGCGCTTTCCCACAGGAATACCGGGAGTATTTCAAGGGGAAGCAACACAGCAGGGTGCGAAAAGCGGGCAGATGATGGGCGTTGAGCGGTAGCGGGAACACGCCCTAGTTCTCCATCTGCATCATGCGCAGCTTGGCATCGCCTTCTTTTATGAACTGCTCAAGGGTGACATTGCCGGCGAAATAACGATTATACAGCTGAGTGAACTCATCGCTGGTGCTGGAATACAGCACGCTGGGCTTCAACACAAAGGCATACTGGATCAAATCGTGATAGGCGTTGATGCTCTGCGTGGTGGCGATATACTTGTTGTACTTCTCATAGCGGGCATTATATTCTTCCTGGTGGGTGAGGGTTTCTTGCAATTCCTTTAGTTCCACAGGGTCGGTTGTCTTTTCGATTTGCTTTTTGAGGCTGCCAACATAGCTCTGGAAGGATTTGAGGTCGCTCTCATAATGGGGGGACAGGATGGGCTCCTTCACGCTAAAGGACATTTCCACCAGTGTTTCGCTGCTTATGGCGGCGCAGTACGCTTGCAGGTATTGGAGGGCGGCATCGATGTTCTTGCTCTTGGGATTGACAAAGTATACATCCATGCGCAGCGCGATGGTGGGCTGCACATCGGCAGTGAGCGGCAGCGGCATGTGCACCGTGTACCACTTGCTCTCCGGGTCGTCATAGCAACGGACGGTAAAGGTGTTGTAGTCGTTAAACAGCGGTTGCTTGTCGTAGATTTCGCCCATGGCAGCCTCGGCGCTTTCGGGGTCTGACCAGTCAACCTGCACGTCCAGCTGATCGTGGTGCACCTGTTCGATGGCGGTGAGGATGCTGCGAAGCAGCTCTGTATCCAGCGTCAGGGGCTGGCCGGTGGCCTGCATATAGTCCGTATACCCTTCCATGGCGATGTGGATCAGCGAGGCACGGTAATCCTCCCACGCAAAGGGGATATACTCGCTATATTTGTCCACATACTCATCGTTCCAGGTGGTGATGAACTCGCACAGCTCAATGAAGTTTGTGGGCGGCGTCAGGCCCAGTTCCTTGAAGGCATTGGGATAGTAGGAGAAGCCATAGCTCCACGCATTCAGGGGCAGGGCATACAGCTTGCCGTTCAGCTTCATGGCATCCTGTATGATGGGGAACAGCTTACCTGTAAATTCTGCAAACGCGGGTACGGTGCTCAGATCGTAGCAATAGCCTTTTTCCATCAGGCGGCTGATTTCTGTATTCGTGGTGGAAACGTAGTAAATATCCACGCCGTCCTCACCGCTGACGATGCGCTGCGCCAGCTCCTGCGCATTGCTCGTGTTCACGCTGGCGTAGATCACAGGGGTATCGCCCATTGTGCCCATGGCAATGCGGTCGGCATCGTCCATATAGTCGCGTCCGATGGTGAGGGTCTGGCTGGGCAGCTGCGTGGGATCGGTGCCGCGCACATACAGCCCGTCACTGACCATCAGCGCATATTTGCCGCCCAGCATAGTCGCATTTCGCGTCATGGTGTTGTTGTAGATGTTGCTGGACAGGTGATAGGCGCAAAGCTCCGGTGCGCCAAAGCCCGCCATGCGGTACACGCGGTTGGGGAGGGTGAAATAGAAGGTATCAGTAGCCGCGTCGTAGGTATAGCCGCTGCGGCTGTAGTAATCGCCAAGGCTCAGCTTGGCAAGCTCTGTGACCGTTTCGGTGGCTGGGTCAAAGGCGGCCAGGATGGAAGGCTTGTACGCCTGCGCCTCACTGTCCCACATTTCACTTTCGTTTTCAATCACCACCAGCAGCTTGCCGTCCTTGTAGGGCACGAGGCGGGAGATATGCTTGGTTTTGAGGTCTGTGCGCTTGCCGGTTTGGATGTCAAACACGTGCAGCGCACAGGCCCCGTCGCCCATTTCCCAGTTCTGGCTGGTCACATACAGCTTGCCGTCGATGATCTGCATGTTGCTCATCTGGCAGGTGTAGGTGTATTCTTCGTCCGGGTTGATCAGCATGACGTCCCATTCCAGCTGCACTTCATTGCTGTATACCGGCGCGCCATCCTTTGCGTCGATGCGGAAGAACTTGCCGTTGTTGGAGTTCAGCCCATACAGCACGCCGTTTTCGCCCAGCAGCGCGTCCATATAGTAGGGTTCTTTCTCTATTTCTGTGTAATAGTCGTCCGATTCAGTATAGGTGATAAGTCCCCTCAGCAGCGGCTGCAGCTCGTCGTGTCCGGCTTTCAGGGTGTATACCGTGCCCTGCTGTAAAAGGTACAGGGTATCGCCGTCCACAACCAGCGCGGAAAAACGGCTGTGATAATTGTCCGGGTCGGTTCGAAGCACGTTGAAATCGCCGGGCATGGCCAGCGCCAGGTGTGTAATCAGCATCAGGCAAAGCGCCATCGCTATCAGTTTGGTAAGCTTTTTCATGGGTTAATCCTCCTGTTAATGATTTGGGATTAGTATCATCTATTAGATGCCCCTGGCCTGGCCACTGTTTCATAATTTATAAAAATATTTCTTTTTTATAAATTTATTCATTTTCCATTTGCATCATCCGAAGCTTGGCATCGCCCTCTTGGATGAACTGCTCGGCAGTGATTTGGCCATCGCAATAGCGCTGGTACAGCTGTGTGAACTCGTCACTGGTGCCGGAATACAGCATGCTGGGCTTCAACACAAACGCATACTGGATAAGGTCGTGATACGCTGCAATGCTTTCCGTGGTGGCGAGGTATTTGTTGTATTTTTCGTAGCGGGCTGCATACTCTTCTTGTGCAGCAAGGCTATCCTGTAGCGCCTTCAGTTCCACAGGGTCGGTGGTTGTTTCAATTTGCTTTTTGACGCTGGCGATAGAGCTCTGGGTGGATTTGAGGGAACTCTCATAGTAAGGGGATAGAATAGGCTCCTTTAAGTCAAAGGACATACTCACCAGCGTTTCATCGGTCACGGCGGCATAGTACGCCTGCAGGTATTGGAGGGCGGCATCGATGTTCTTGCTCTTGGGGTTGACAAAGTATACCTCCGTGCGCAGCGCAATGGTGGGCTGCACATCGGCAGTGAGCGGCAGCGGCACCGCTATGCTGTACCATTCGCTCTCCGGGTCTTCAGTCGCCCGGGCGGTAAAGGTGCTGTAATCGCTAAACAGCGTCTGCTTGTTATACATCTCGTCCATGGCCGCTTGGGCGCCCTCGGGGTCGTTTTCCCAATCGGCGGTTATGTTCAGCTGGTCGCAGTGCACCTGCTCAATGGCGGTGAGGAGGCTGCGCAAAAGCTCTGTATCCAGCGTCAAGGGCTGGCCGGTGGCCTGCATATAATCTGCATACGATTCCATGGCCATGCGGATCAGCGAGGCACGGTAATTCTCCCACATAAATGGCGTGTATTCGCTGTATATATCGGCGTATTCGTCGTTCCAGGTGGTGATAAACTCGCACAGCTCCATGAAGTTCGTGGGCGGCACCATACCGATTTCCTGGAGGGCGTTGGGGTAGTAGGAGAAGCCATAGCTCCACACGTTGATGGGCATGGCATACAGCTTGCCATTTTGCTTCAGGGCGTCTTGAATGATGGGGAACAGCTTGCCTGTAAACTCTGCCAGTCCGGGCGCAGCGCTCAGGTCGTAGCAGTAGCCTTTTTCCATCAGGCGGCTGATCTCTGTATAATGGATGGACGCATGATAAATATCCACGGTGTCCTCGCCGCTGACGATGCGCTGCGCCAGCTCCTGCGCATTTTCGGTGTTCACACTGGTGTAAATCACCGGGATATCGCCCAGCGCGGCTATGGCGATACGGTCGGAATCATCCATATACTCGCGCCCAATGGTGAGGGTCTGGCTGGGCAGCTGGGCGGGATCGGTGCCGCGCACAAACAGCCCGTCATTGGCTATCAGCACATACTGGCCGCCCAGTATCGCGGCGTTTTGCATGAGGAGGGGGTTGTGGGTGCTGCTGGACAGGTGATAGGCGCAAAGCTCCGGCGTGCCCAGGCCCACCATACGGTATACACGGTTGGGGAGGGCGAAGTACAGGGTGTCGGTGGCCTGGTCGTACGCATAGCCGCCGCGGCTGAAGTAGTCACCCAAACTTAGCTTGGCCAGCTCTGTGACCGTTTCGGTGGCCAGGTCAAAGCTGGCAATCACGGAAGGCTTGTAAGCCTGGGCTTCGTTATCCCACATATCGTTTTCATTTTCGAGTAGTACCAGCAGTTTGCCTTCTTTGTAGGGGAAGAAGCGGGAAATGTGCTGGGTTGTAAAGTCAGTCCGTTTGCCGGTTTTGATGTCAAACACGTGCAGCGCATAAGCGCCGTTGTCTTTCTCCCAGTTCTGGCTGGTCATATACAGCTTGCCGTCAAGGATTTGCATATTGCTCATCTGGCAGGTGTAGGAGTAGTCGTCACTCGCGGTGATGATCATCGCATCCCATTCCAGTTGCACCTCTTGGCTGTATACCGGCGCGCCATCCTTTGCATCGATGCGGAAGAGCTTGCCGGTGTTGGAGTTCAGCCCGTACAGCACACCGTTTTCACCCAGCAGCGCGTCGAAGTAATAAGGCTCTTTTTCAATACCGGCATAGTAATCATCCTCCGAGCGGTAGGTTGTAAGCCCACTCAGCAGCGGCTCCGGCGCGCTCTGCCCGGCTTTCAAGGTGTATATGGTGCCCATTTGCAACAGGTATAGCGTGTCGCCATCTTGGGTCAGCGAGGAAAAACGGCTGTGATAGTTGTCGGGATCGCGCAGGATGTTGAACTCGCCGGGCATGGCCAGCGCCAGGGGTGTGATCAGCATCAGACAAAGCGTCAGGGCTACCATTCCGGTAAGCTTTTTCATGGGGTCATCCTCCTGTTATTGATTTGGGATTCATCAATTAGATAACGGAGGAAAGGCGCAGGTTTCATATATTTGCGAAATTACTTGTAAACAAAAAAGGCGGCTTATCGCGCCTTTTGGTTCTTTTCCTTTTTCATGTAGAAGAGCATCACCAGCACCAACAGCATCACCACGCCCTGCGCCGCGCTGGCGCACACCAGCATGGTCTTGGCCCCGGCGGTGTCCAATAGGTACCCTGCGGCGTAGTTGCCCATCATGCCGCCCAGGCCGCCGTAGATCATATCGCCAATGCTGTGCAGCGTGGTTTGCATATGTGGGGGTGCATAGAGGTTCACCATCTCGCGTCTTGCCACCAGCTGCGTGCCAAACGCCGCGCCGCTGATGCCCATGCCAATCAGTATCCAGATGTAATGGGTCGCAAACGCCATCATCAGTGTGGAACCGATGTAGAGGATCAGGCAGCCAAACAGCCGCTTGGGCGGCTCAAACTTGGCAATCAGCTTATACGCGCGCATGGCGGGGAACTCCATCCCCGCATTGAGAAACAGCGCAATGCCTTGCTGCGTGGCGGTGCCGCCCAGCGCGAACAAAAAGCGCGGCATCATATTATACACAGGGATCACGCTGAGGCCGAGCACAAGCAGCGTGCCAAAGTATATATAAAACACCGGGGACAGGCGGACCTTGTGATGCTTCTTATCCTTTTTGTCGGTCTGCTCTTTCTCTATGCGGGGCACTTCGGGCAGGGTGAAGGCCACCACCATCACCACCACGCAAAACGCTGTGCTCAGCACCGGGATGGTCACAAACCCCCAGGCATCCATCACAAAGCCCAGCATCAGCATCAGGCATGCATAGGTGATGCTGCCCATGGAGCGGATGTTGCCAAACTTCGACATATCGCCATGGAAGGACTTGATCTGCCAGCTGTCCATCATGGCGCTCATGGGGTCTTTCACAAGGCCCGCCGCAAAGAAGCACACGCAGGTGAGGCCAAACCCCTCCACGAAATACAGCAAATAGCATGTAGCCAACAGCGCGGGCGCCAGCAGCAAAAATATCAGGCGGTTGCGCTGAAAATGGTCGGCCAGCCGGCCAAACACCAGCTGCCCCAGCACCGAAGCCAGCGTTTGGCACACAATGAATATGGCCACTTGCCGCGCGTCAAATCCGCGCGCATACATCATGGTGATCAAAAATGAGATAAAGGCACCAATATAGCACCAGAAGGCCATCTGGAGCAGGCCAAATTTGCGCGTCAGCGCCTGGCGTTCAGCGTGTTGCAAGGGGGATTCCTCATTTCTGTATCATTCGGCGGCGCAGTGCAAGGATGCCCAGGATCAACCCAACGGGGAATACGATGGCAAAGAAGAAGCCGGTCTTGAGTGCCGCCTGGGACAGCTCCAGCGCGGGGAACAGCGTTGCAATCAGCGAGGACGCGCCGCTAAGAACGCTGTCGGACACCGTGCCCACCACCAGCGGCCCCGAGACGCACCCCACATCGCCCGCCAGCGCCAGCAGCGCAAACAGCGCCGTGCCGCCCTGCGGGCATGCCTCGGCGGCCAAGCTGAACACGCCCGGCCACATCAAGCCCACCGAAAAGCCGCACAGCGCGCAGCCAATCAGCGATACGATGGGGGAGGGGATCAGCGTGGTCAGAAGGTAACTAAAAATGCACAAACCGCCGCTGAGCAGCAGCGCGTTGGTCTGCTTCAGCCTTTTCTGACGGCTGAAATACACGCGGGATGTGCCCATCAGCGCCGCAAATGCGCAGGGGCCCATCAGGTCGCCCACCGTTTTGCTCACGCCAAGGCCCTGCTCCGCAAACAGCGACGCCCACTGCGACATCGCCTGCTCCGATGCACCGGCGCACAGCATCAGCGCAAAGAACAGCCAGAACAGCGGCAGCGCCAGCAGCTTTTTGATGGGCATGCTTTGCCCTTCCTCCACCAGCGGCAGCATGGGCACCTTGATAAACAAGAATGTGTTCAGCAGCGGCAAAATCGCCCAGAGGATGGGCAGCATCCACCAGGCGTCCCGTCCCGCGATAGCAAAGAACAGCGTGGTCAATAGTACCACCGCCACATGTCCCCAGCAATAGAAGGAATGTAAAAGGCTCATCGTGGCGGCCTTTTCTTCGCTGGGCAGCGACTGCGTGATGGGGCTGATCAGCACTTCCAACAGCCCGCCGCCAATGGCGCTGAGGGTGACGGCAATCAGCAGCCCCAGGTACGCATTCCCAAGCAACTGCGGCAAAATCGTGAGCCCCACCAGCCCGATCACCGATAAAATGTGAGCCGCCACCACGCAGGGGCGGTAGCCTATTTTGTCCACAAACCGTGCAGAAAATAAGTCCACCAGCATTTGGATGCCAAAGTTGACGGTGATCAGCAGGCTGATCTGAGAAAGCGAAATGCCAAAGCTGTTTTGAAAGATGATAAACAAAAGTGGTGGCAGGTTGTTGATAATCGCCTGTGTGATGTAGCCCAGATAGCATGCGCGCTGGGTGTGCTTGTAGGACAGTGCCATGTCTTTCCTTCCTTACAGGTGTACTTGCATAATGCCAAAGCAGGTGAACACAAATAACAACCCCAATATCAAAGTCTCCGCCACAGGGATGCGCTTGCGTTTGGGGCTGAGAAGCAGATAAAAGAACGCATAGGGGATCAGATCGGCACAGTAGCGAGCGCCCAGCTGGAACCCGCCAAACGTGCGGTGCAACAGCAGTAAGAACAGCTGCGCCGCAAAGAAGAACAGCACAATGCCTTTTTCCAGCGTGAAGCGTTTTTTGATGATGTCTATCACCGCCCACAGCAGCATCAACGTCAGTATGGGGCAGGCAATGAACATCGAATACCCGAATTTCTTGAAATACACCACGCCGTTTTCCAGCTCTATCGGCGCACCAAATAGAAAGGTCTGTATGTTTTTTGCTAGATGATTGAGCGAAAACTGGATGCCACCCTGGAAGGAAAACTCCGGCAGATGATTGTGCCCACACTCCAGCGGGTTGCCAAAGCGGATGTAGTTGTATGCACCATACGCCGCTGCAATCAGCAGCCCGATGATGATGCCGGGCAGCATCCGGCGCAGGATTTCCTTGAACGGCGTGCCATAGCGGCGGTTGATAGCCAGATAAATCAGCATCAGCGCAATGCCAAACAACGCGTTCATCGGGCGGCAGCCCACCGCCAGCGCATAACAGGCAAGCGACGCGGTCATCTGGTCGCGCGTCATAAAAAACAGCGAGGCCACTGTCAGCGCAAAGCCCAGCACCTGCGCGTGATACCACACCGCGCCGTTTAGCGTCATGGGAAGCAGTGAGGACGCGAAAGCACCGAGGAAAGCGTATAACGCCGCCGACAGCTGCGAATGCCCTGCGCGCTTGAGTGCGCTGTACAGCATCAGGCACGCGGCCAGCGCGTACAGCTTCACCAGCAGGTTGTCCGGGGTGCTTGCGGAGAATATAAAGCTGAGCAAGTATAACGGCACGCTGGGCACCGGCGGAAAGGACACATAATAGAGGTTGTTGTAGATTGCCAGCTCCAGCGCCGGAAAATCATAGGGCAGCGCAACACGGCCGTCCCGCCAGGCCAGCGCCTGCAGCGTGTAGGTGTTGTAATACGTGCTGCCAAGGGCGTTTGTGCCCGTCAAATAATGCAGCAGTGCCCACATCAACACCATCGCACCCGTCAGCCAAAACGGGGTCATGTCGCGCTCCGCAAGCCTCTTCATGCAGCAATCTCCCTTCCTTCGCAAAACCAATTTATTATAGCAGGTATTCACAGGTCTTACAAGCAAAAAGAAAGTTGCGCAAAATCTTGCATTTCGTTTGAAAGCAAGGTATACTGGAATGGGTTTAACGCTAAACTTTGGTATCGACATGAGGAGAGCCATCCGATGCAAACCGTATTATCACTTTCGGGGTTTGATGCTGCCGCCATTGCCGACCATGGCAGCCGTTTTCTGCTGGGCAACGGCTATTTGGGCGTGCGCGGCACGCTGGCCGAGTATAAAAAAGAACAGCTCGTTGCCATCAACCTGGCGGGCATCTATCATCAGGCGGGCGATGGCTGGCGGGAGCCGCTCAACGCGCCCAATCCCTTTTTTGCGGTGCTGACGGCAGACGGCCAGCCTGTGGCACTGCCGGATACCGCCTGCCTTTCGCACGAGCAGCGCCTGGATATTGTTCAGGGCTTGCAGCAGCGCCGCACTGTGTTTGAGGGCGTCACAATCACAGAGGAGCGCTTTTGTCACATGGAGGATGTGCATCTGCTGTCCATGCGCTGGTGCGCGCAGTGGACGGACGAAAAAGCTTATGATGTGATCGCTTGCACCGATACGGCTGTGTGGGATATTCATGGCCCACATTACAATGCTATCCAAACCGGCGAAGGCTGGGTGCTGGCCGCTACCGATCAGGGCCAGCAGGTGGCTGTAGCGCGGCAGCAGTCCATTCAGCGCAGCGGAAGCAGTATCTGCCTCACCGTACTGGCGGCGGTCTATACCTCTAATGATGGCGAAAACCCGCTGGCGATGGCGCAGGCAGCGCTTCAAGGCGTTGATTATGATGCCCTGAAAGAGACGCACATCAACACCTGGGCAGCGCTTTGGGCGAAGGCGCAGGTCACCATCGAAGGGGACGAAGCGGCGGAGTTCGCGCTCAATTATTCGCTGTACCATCTGCTGTGCATTGCGCCGCGCCATGCGTCCTCGCTGTCCATTGCGGCCAGGGGGCTGTCCGGACAGACGTATAAAGGTGCGGTGTTCTGGGATACCGAGATGTTTATGCTGGATTTTTACCTGGCCGTGCTGCCGGACGTGGCCAAGACACTGCTGCGCTACCGCATCGATACCCTGGACGGCGCGCGCAAAAAGGCCGCGCATTATGGCCATCGCGGTGCGTTCTATGCCTGGGAGAGCCAGGAGGGCGGCTATGACGCGTGTAGCGATTACAATGTGACCGACGTATTCACCGGGCGTCCGATGCGCACCTTCTTCAAGGATAAACAGGTGCACATCACTGCTGCTGTGGTGTATGGCCTGTGCAAATATCAGGATTGGACGGGCGATCACAGCCTGATGCAAGGCGGCGGGGCAGAGGTGCTGATCGAGGCCGCACGCTTCTATTACAGCCTTTTGTGGCAGCACCCCGGCAGCGATGTGTATGAAATCCGCGATGTGATCGGCCCCGATGAATACCACGAGCGCGTGGACAACAACGCCTACACCAACGAAATGGCGCGCTTCTGCTTTGAAGCTGCCGCCTCGCGCGCGGACGATGCATGCCCTGCCGAGGAGCTGAAGCTGTATGCCGAGGCCGCGAAGCGCCTCAAGCGCCAGCAGCCGCGCGCGGACGGTGTGATGGCGCAGTTTGACGGCTATTTTGATCTGGAAGATACGTCTGTTGACGAAGTACGCGCCCGCCTGCTGCATGAGAAGGAGTACTGGGGCGGTGCATACGGTGTGGCCAGCCATACGCAGGTGATCAAGCAGGCCGACGTCATCACCCTTTTGTATATGCTGCGCGGCCAGTATTCCAAGGATATCCTCGCAGCAAACTATGCCTATTATGAGCCGCGCACAGAGCATGGCTCTTCCCTCAGCGCGTGCATGTATGCTGGGGTCGCGTGCCTCCTCGGCCAGAGCGATGTGGCGTATCCGTTGTTTATGAAGTCTGCCAGTGCTGATCTCAAGGGCGGCGGCAAGCAATGGGCTGGGCTTGTGTATATCGGCGGCACACACCCTGCGGCGGCGGGCGGCGCGTATATGAACTTCCTGCATGGGTTCCTCGGCGCAGCGGTGGAGAACGGTGTGCTGGTTGCAAGGCCTCACTTGCCCTCCGGCTGGACAGGCGCTTCCTGCCGCGTGATCTGGCAAGGGCAGAATATTTCCTTGGAAGCATAAGGAGAGGGCGCTTGCCGATGCGTTGCAAGCGCCCATAAAGCTTTCTCCTTTTATTCTGCAGGAGTGGTATCCGCCTGGCCTCCTACCCGCATGACGTCCTTGAACAGCGGCATCATGAGGGACATCAGCACCATGATCGCGCCGGTGATCATCAGCTGATATTCCACCTTCATCACATCCGCCAGCGGGCCAAAGAAGGCCATGGATAGCGGCAGCGCGGAGGAACCCACAATAGACGACAGCCCCATCACGCGCCCCAGCATATCGGGGCGTGTTTTGGTTTGCAAAATGGTGATGCTGGCGGTGTTGATAAAGGGCATCGTGATGCCCATGGGCAGCATCACGCCCAGGTAGAACCAGAAGGTTTGGGAGAAACCCATCAGCAGTGTGGTCAGTCCAAACAGGATGGCTGCGCCCATCAGCATGTGCGCCTGGTTTTTCAGCCGGGTGCCCAGGATGCCAACAGCCAGCCCGCCCACAATGCTGCCTGCGGAAAACACCATTTCGTGCACCACCAGACGCCACGCTTCGGGGCCGAAGCTGCGCGCCACCATTAGCGGCGTTAGGAATACAACCGGCCCAAACATCAGCGAATAGAACAGGTAAAAGCCCAAAAACTGCCGCAGCCATTTGGTCTTGCTCACATAGCGCAGGCCGCTGAACATTTCGCGAAGCAGGTGTTCGGACGCTTCCGCAGGCGCGGCGCGCGGTGGGGTGCGAAGGGTCAATAGCAGGGCAATGCCCGCTGCCGCCGTTGCCACGTCTATCCAGAAAATCAGCCCCAGCCCCATAAAATCCAGCAGTGCGCCTGCCGCAGCCGGTGCCAGTAAAAAGGTGATGCTGCTGATGCTGGCGTTGATGCCATTGACGCGCACCAGCTGATCTTGTGGCACGATCTCCGGCAAAAACGCGCCTACGGCAGGGGTCTGGATGCCTGCGCCCAGCGAGCGTATGGCGGATATCACAAACAGCAGCCAGAACTGCTGATATCCCAGCGTGAACAAAATGGCCAGTATGGCGGTGCATGTGGCAATCATGCCGTCCGCCAACACAATCAACAGCTTGCGGTTATAGCGGTCTGCCCACACCCCGGCAAACAGCGAGATCAGCACCTGCGGCAAAAATCCGCACAGCGTGGCAATGGTCATCATCACACCGCTTTGGGTGGTCAGGGTGATGTGCCAGTTGATGGCGTATTGTACGAGGGCAGAGCCAAAGAGCGAAATCGTTTGCCCTGTCAGATACCGGATTGTGTGTCGTTTCCACTGCGCGTCCATAAGTTCACCTTCAATTTGTGTTGCCTTGACAGTCTATCATAAACATTTTTATATGAAAAGGGGAACGAGGAAGAATGTTTAAAAAAGCGGGCGCTTGCCGATACGTTGCAAGCGCCCTGGGGCTGTTCCTCCCAGCGCGGTTATCTCAAAATATGAGGTGGCCGCTTTTTTGTGCTCATTCTGCCGGGATTTCATCGCTGTCGATGTACGTGTTTTCAGCGATTGCTTGTGCCTGAATCAACAGCTCCGTAGCATCTCTTGTGCACTCTTTTGCCTGCTGCAGCAGCCGCATAGCATCCGTGATGGAATTTGTCAACTCATGATACATGGACTGGTATGCATTCACAATATCACCTCCTGCTGCCATTTTAGTTCATTCTGCACTGAAAGTCAATAGTCCATATTGGACTACTTATAATATTTGTGAGGTGATAATAGCAATGAGATTGAGAATAAGGGATATGCGGGAAGATCAGGACCTATCGCAGCAGACAATTGCAAACTATCTGCACTGCGGCCAATCAGAGTATTCTAAGTACGAACGCTTGGTTCGAAACATTCCTCTGGAGTATATAGATAAGCTTGCCGATTATTATCATACGAGTGTTGATTATCTGATGGGGCGAACGGATGAGAAGGCGCCATATGCACCTTCCACAAGGGCCAAGCTGGAGGAATAACAAAACGTGAGTATGTCATGCGGGCATACTCACTTTTGCTTATGGGACAGCATCCGGCTCCACCAGAATCAAAGCCTGGGTAAACTTAAACGTCGTCCCGATAGGCAGATTGGTCAGCTGGCTGTTGGGCGCAAAATAAATGCCGGTGGCGTCAAAACGAATGGGCAGGGTATATACGTTTCCGGCTGGTGTTTCAATCCAGAGGGTACTGATGGTTGTATCCCCTTCGTAAAAAGCCAGCTCGGGATATTGACTGCCGTGTATTAAATAATACGTTGTGTTGTTTGAAAGGGTTTGCTGGTGATCAAGCGCGCCGATGCCCCAGAAGTTATACGTGTATCCGGAATGAATGACGGCCGCGCCCAGCCCTAACAGCTGGGTGGTGGTACTCCAAATATACGTGATGTCGGACAGGTAAATAAAGTTTTGGCTTGTGGTTATCTGCTGCTGCAGGTTGATGACTTCTTGCTCCAGCAGGGTGATTCTGTTCTCGAGTTCTTCGCAATCGCACACCCCGGCAGGGCCTTGTGGGCCAATGGGGCCTGTCTCGCCTTGGATGCCCTGTGGGCCTTGCGCACCGGCGGGGCCTGTCTCGCCTTGGATGCCCTGTGGGCCTTGCGCACCGGCGGGGCCTGTCTCGCCTTGGATGCCTTGGGGGCCTTGAGCACCAGCAGGGCCGGGGTCGCCTTGGATGCCTTGAGGGCCTTGAGCACCAGCGGGGCCGGGGTCGCCTTGGATGCCTTGAGGGCCTTGAGCACCAGCGGGGCCGGGGTCGCCTTGGATGCCTTGGGGGCCTTGAGCACCGGCGGGGCCGGGGTCGCCTTGCAGTCCCTGCGGGCCTTGAGCACCAGCGGGGCCTGTCTCGCCTTGGATGCCCTGTGGGCCTTGCGCGCCAGTAGGGCCGGGGTCGCCTTGGATGCCTTGTGGGCCTTGAGCGCCTACGGGGCCGGGGTCGCCTTGCAGTCCCTGCGGGCCTTGAGCCCCAGTGGGACCTGCTACGCCTTGCAACCCTTGCGGACCTGTTTCACCTGGCTCACCCTGAATTCCTTGAAACCCCTGCAAGCCTTGCAGACCGGTTGCCCCCTGGATACCCTGCAACCCTTGCGGCCCTTGAATGCCTTGCGGCCCTTGCGGGCCACGGATATAGCCAACATTGTCCCACGATTCGGTTGTACTGTTCCAAACATATAGGTACCCGTCCACCAAATAAGCATCACCGGGCTCGGCAGTGGGATGGTCGAGGATGAATGTCTCATAATCATCATAGGAATCCAGAATTCTCAGCCCAACGCCATCGACACCTGCTTCGCCTTGAATGCCTTGTGGACCTGCGACCCCTTGTATGCCTTGCGGTCCCTGCACACCCTGGGGGCCTGGCTCTCCTTGTGCGCCTGATGTGCCCGAGGCACCTGGTTCCCCCTGTATTCCTTGTGCGCCTTGCGGGCCGGGCTCGCCTTGCAGCCCCTGCGGGCCTTGAGCACCTTGTGGGCCGGACTCGCCCTGTAAGCCCTGCGGGCCTTGAGCACCTTGCGGGCCGGGTTCGCCCTGCAGCCCCTGCGGGCCTTGAGCGCCAGCGGAGCCAGGCTCGCCTTGTAAGCCCTGCGGGCCTTGAGCACCTTGCGGGCCGGGCTCGCCTTGCAGCCCTTGCGGGCCTTGGGCACCAGCGGGGCCGGGCTCGCCTTGCAGCCCCTGCGGGCCT
>JAVBRU010000052.1:0-130062 GCA_031547595.1 Eubacteriales bacterium | reverse complement strand
GTTTGACGGCCTGATGATCGATCCGTGCCTGCCTGCGGAGCTCACGCAAGTGAACGTGCGCCGCACTTTCCGTGGCGGTGCGTACGATATTGAGATCCTCAACAGCGCGGGCGGCGAAAAAGGCAGCATCCGCGTGTGGATGGACGGTCAGTTGATCGATGGCAATGTGTTGCCTGTGATTGAAGTTGGGAAGACAGCGAAGGTTCTGGTGGAGATTGGCTGAGGGTTGGGTGGGTTACGCTGGGGCTCTGCCCCAGGCCCCGCAAGGAGAATCATTCCCCTTGACCCCGCTTTTGTATTCTTCGATGATCATTGAGTGATTGTGTGCGTGTACGAAAAAACAGGTGGCTGGCCTTAGGAATGCAAGCATTCCACGTCCAGTCACCTGTTTTTTCTGTTCCCCTGCTCGGGTAGGGAAACCGCCGTGTGAGCACGGCGCACGCACACAAGCGTTGCGGCGAAAGGTTGTGCGGTGTAGCACAAGTATCTTTATTGCAGAATTGGGGTGCAGGGCTCGCTGCTCCCTGCCGAGGGGCGGGGGCGAGTAGCCCCAGCGTTCCTCTTCCCCAGTCAGCGCTGCACTCTGCCGCTGGCGTTGCCGCCGGACAGTGCCAGCACTTCGCTTTCGCTGACGAGGTTAAAGTCGTGCTCGATGGTATGCTTGAGACAGCTGGCTGCCACGGCGAACTCGATGATATCCTGCGGGTCGTTGCCCTTTATGGTGGCATGGATGAGGCCGCCGCCGAAGCTGTCGCCGCCGCCCACGCGGTCCACGATATGGATCAGGTAGTTCTTGCTAAAGTACGCCTGGCCATTGGTATACAGCATGGCCGCCCAGTTGTTATCGTTGGCGCTGATGCTGCCGCGCAGGGTGATGGCCACCTTTTCGCAGCCAAAGCGCGCGTGCAGCTGTTGCGCCACAGAGATATAGCCTTCTTTGTTGAGCTTGCCGCCCTGGATATCGGTGTTCTCGGCATGGATGCCAAACACGTCCGCGGCGTCTTCCTCGTTGGCGATGCAAACATCCACATACGGCATCAAAGTGCTCATCACTTCGCCGGCCTTTTCGCGCGTCCACAGCTTGCCGCGGTAGTTGAGGTCGCAGCTCACTTTGATGCCCTTTTCGCGGCATGTTTTCACGGCGTCGAGGCAGATTTCGGGCAGCTCGCCGCCAAGGGCTGGGGTAATGCCGGTGAAGTGGAACCATTCTACGCCATTCAGGATGGCGTCCCAATCAAAATCGGCACGCTTGGCGAGGGCAACGGACGAGCCTGCACGGTCGTAAATCACCTTGCTGCCGCGCTGGGACGCGCCTTTTTCGCAGTAATAAATTCCAACGCGCGGGCCGCCGCGCACAATCTTGGTGGTGTCCACGCCATAGCGGCGCAGCTCGTTCACGGCGCACTGCCCGATCTCGTGGGTGGGCAACTTGGTCACATACGCCGCGTCATGCCCATAATTGCACAGGGAAACGGCCACATTGGCCTCGCCGCCGCCGTAGGTGGCCTCAAAATTGCTGGACTGCACAAAACGCAGATAGCCCTCGGGATTGAGCCGCAACATAATTTCACCAAAACATACGATCTTGCCCATGATACTGTATCCTCCATCACGCACAAAAGTGCATCAGATTTTGCATTCAGTATAGCATATTCTTCCCATTCGGGCTATACTTAACATCCACAATCCGTTGTCTTTTTTCAGACAGAATGCCAAAATCACCCCTGCGTGAACCCGATTTTGCCCACTTCACGTGTCAGCTGCCGGCCAAAGAGCAGATACAGTATCAATAACGGCAGCATATACAGCACCGCGCCGGAGAATGTATAGCTGAGGCTTTTTTGAACAATATCGTTGAGCAGCAGCGACAACGGATAGCTGGATGAGTTGCGCAGTAAAATAAGCGGCTGCTCCACCATGTTCCAGCTTTCGGCAAAGGTGAGGATCATCAGTGTCACCAGCGCGGGCGTCAGGGCGGGTATCACAATGTGCAGCAGCACATGATGCGGCGCGGAGGTATCAAGCTCAGCCGCCTCCATCATGTCATCGGGGATGCCCAGCATAAATTGCCGGATCAAAAACACGCCAAAGGGCGAAATCCACCCCGGCAATATCAACGCCCACCAGGTGTCATACAGCCCCAGCTGCTTGCTGACGATGTATGTGGGCAGCAGCGTTACCTGAAAAGGCATCATCATCACCACAATATACACAAAAAACAATGCATCGCGGCCTTTAAACCGCACCTTGGCAAACACGTAGCCGCACAGCACGGATACCACTGCCTGCCCAGCGCATATAGCGAGGGCCAGCGCCAGGGAGTTGAGCAGCATGCGCAAAAAGCCGCTGCCCGGCGAAAGCACCGCCCGGTACTGAGCCAGCGACAGCGCCTGCGGCCACAGCCGGATTTGGCGGTTGCCCCGTGCGTAGGTTGCGGCAGCCTCCTCGGGCGGCATAAAGGAATTCATCACAGGCCACAAAATGGGGACGAGGTATATAACTGCCAGCAAGATCAGCAATATCCGTGCTGCTATTTTCATTGTATCCGTCACCGCCCTTTCTGCACGCGCAGTGTGGCGCGATACACGATGAAGATCAGGGCATAGACCGCAAGGAAAAACAGCAAAGCGGCCGCCGTCAGCTTTTGATAGTTCAGCTTCATAAAATGATTGTTGATGTAATGCTGCAAATAATATACGCCATCCGGCGGATAAGCGCCATACAGCAGGTACGCTTCCTTAAACACGCGCAGGGAATAGACCGCGGACAGTATGCCGGTGAAGAAAATCGCGGGCAAAATGCAAGGGAGCGTGATAGAAATATGCCTGCGAAGGCCGCCTGCGCCGTCCATTTGTGCCGCTTCATATAACTCATGCGGGATGGACAGCATTGCGGCACGCAACAGAATCAAGTTAAACCCCAAATTGCGCCACAGGAAAATGATGTGCAGCGATAATTCCGGCAGTGCATCCGGCGACACCCCCATGCCTGTTATCCACGCCACCGCCGCGCCATAGTATGGATGAAACAGCGAGCGGATGAGCAGCGCAATGATCACGGAGGGCATCAGCATGGGCAGCACAAAGCTGCCCATGATCCTGTTTCCCCTATCCTTGCTGTCAAACATCAAAAGCGCCACACTGAGGGACAGTCCCATCAATAGCGGCACCGCGACGCCGGAAAACCGCAGCGTATTGCCAAACGCCAGCCGGAAATAAGGGTTACCGATCACATCCCGGTAGTTTTTGAGCCCCGCGAAGGACGGATCAAACGCGCTGTTGATCAGCGAATAATACCCCGACAACACAAAGGGCGCGGCATAAAACAGCAGGAAACACAACATCAAGGGCAACGCCAGTGCCAGCATGCGCCGCTGCAGTGTTCTCATGGCATCACTCGCCCAGCGCCATATCGGCCATGCGCTGCAGGGTGCTCGCAAATTCCTCCAGCGTCATTGCACCCTGCATGTACATGGGGTATAGCTCCATGATCAGAGTCACCTCAATGTCGGCAAAGATAAAATCCTGGATTCCGTTCTCCAGCATGGCTTCCCAGTACCGCTCGTTTTCTTCGGATATCGCGGTGCGGAACGAAAGATATTCATAATATGCGGGGGGATACAGCGACCAATCCTTCAAATAACGGTTGCTGCTGTAAACTTCGCTGCTGATAAGCGCCTCGGGAGACGCGTAGCACGCAATGAAGTATGCCGCCGCTTCGATGTCTGCCGCGTTCGCATTGAGCACCACCATCTGTGTCAACGCGGGATAGCACGTATCCGCATCGTAGACGGGCGGAAGGATATAGCGGGTATCCTCCAAAGTACCGTGCTGAATTCTTTCCACAGTAAACAGTGTTTCTGCGATGGAATAGCGGTTTGTATCTCCATAATATAAAATGCGGGCATCTGCGCAGGCTTTCCAGCGGGCCATCAGCATGCGGAAGGTTTCGCTGTCATAGGATGCGCTGCTGTTCATGATGTCAATTTCGTTGGCGTTGTATTGCTTGAGGATATAAGGCACACTCGCCAAATCATTCAGCAGCCGGTAATGGCTCCCTGTTTGCGCATTGTATGCCATCAGCTGGTCGCCCAGTGCAAAGAAGTCCTCCCACGTCCAATTTTCCGGCGGGATGTCGAAGCCGATTTTCTCAAACAGTTCGGTATTCACACGCCAGCCGTAGGGCAGCATCCAGTGGGGGATTCCATAAACTTGGCCGCCCTGCGAAATCAGCGGCGTGATATTAATCCACTGCTCCAGCTGCGCCATGATTTCCGGAAACTGTTTCAAATCGGCCAGCGCGCCCGCCTTTTGCATCACGCGCGAGCACAGGTACCCGTCCTCCTGCACAAACAGTATATCATAATTCGGGTCGCCCGCCAGCAGCGAGGCCGCCAGCATGCGTGCGTCGGTCACATCCTGAAATAGGATTTCTGTATTTGGGTAACGCTCGTGAAACATAGCAATGGCTGTCATCATCCGTGGCTCGGTCTGCAGGCCGTTACTGTTCACCAGCGTCAGCGATTTTTCCTCCTGCGGCAGCGGAAGCAGTGGCAGAGTCACCAATTCATTCATAGCAACATCCACCATGACCAGCGTATCGCTGTTTCTGCGCAGCCCGCCATACCAGGCGTTTGTATTAAAATAGCTGCGCAGCTTTCCCGTACGGATGTCCATTACGCTGAGGGAAGTTCCCCCGCTGTCTACCATCAACACGCACTCATCAGCCTCAATGCCTTTTTGAATATAGCCAAAGAAGCCGTAGAGCTGCTGCGAGCCAAGGCAAACACCCTTTGCAAGGTCTACCATACTTACCAAATCGCCCAGTGCGCACAAGGTATCCTCATAGACGCAAAAGGTGGAAATGTTTTTGTTTTCCCAACTTGGTACTTTTAACAGCGCCAACTTGCCAGTTGCTTTGTCCAGCTTATAAATGCAGGCACCGTCTATGTGCTCCTGCACATGTGAGTGACCATCGTCAGGGCTGGGCGTCACCGCTGCGGAGAATATGGCTTCCTGCGTGGCTGTTGCCAATGCCAGGATATATATAGAATCTTTTGCCGCCTCGATTTGATAGATGGCCATGTCGGCTGGCAGCATCCATTGGCCAAGCATTTGCCCCTTGGCGTTATATTGCGCAATGAAGTGCGCCCCTTCATCGCGCATGCTCAAATATACATTGCCGCCATAGGCCGATATCTGCTCTCCCGCGCTTTGGGTTTGAAAGGATACGGGTGCATCATCCGTTATATCGCGGTACAGGCTCACCGTGTCTCCCGTCACCACCTAGATGCCCGTATCGTCCACGGCATAACGGAAGGGTGCCTTGATAAAGCGGGACTGTGGCACAATATCGCTGCCCTCTGCCAACGCAAAGCTCATCAAGCAGGCAGCTAGCAACAGCACAGCCAAGGCGCAGCAGTTGATTTTGCGGATGCTCATTCTGATCCCCCTCTTTGTCTATATCATTGCGCCCTTCTTGGAAAGGCAAAACAAACAACATGCTGGTCGATGGCTATTCACCAGGTTCTTCTCTTATCTATCGTCGTGCGTTCTTGTGGTATACACATACCCTCATGCTTATTCTACAATATAACCCAATTTTATTCAACCCATTTTGTGGTGAAGTTTCATTGTTTTCCAATATTGGTGCACCTGAACAGGTTCTTTTTTGCCCAAACGCCCGAATGTTACGGTTTTTTTACAAAAATTTTTCTGCATGTGCAACAAACGGGCGATTTGGTACGTCTAATAGGTGAGGTGATGAGCAATGAGCACTATGCTTTCCATTTATCCCACCCAGGATATCCCGGCAGTGCTGGCCATTGACGAAGAAACCATGGCCGTCTATGTGGATGGTGAACCCTGTCCGCTGACCCAGCAGGAGTTTTCCCTGCTGCAAGAGCTTGCGCTCAACGTGGACAGGCCGGTATCCCGCGAGGAGCTGCTTCGCGACGCGTGGGGCTACATGTGCCCCGGCGACACGCGCACGGTAGATGTGCACGTGCAGCGCCTGCGCAAAAAGCTGGGCTTCTCCTGCATCGAGACCATCTACCGCTGCGGATACAAGCTGCGCGCGCAGGCCATTTGAGCGCTTTCAAATACGAAGGAAGCTATCACGCCGCCGTAAAGTTTGTGCCCCAATACCGCGCCCGAATCTGTTCACGGGGGCGGTTTTAGGGCGTAACCGCAGGATAAGATTTTTATAGAAGCCAGCGCTTGTAGCCACAGGCGCTTTTATATTGGGAAAAGCGAAATTGTCATTGTGGCAGATATTTGCTATAATGGGGCATCCATTATCGGAAGGATGTACACGAATGAATTATATCGACGAAATTGCAGACTACATACCCAAAAACGAACAAGAAGTCCAGGACAAAAAGGTGATTCTGGACTGCATGCGCCTGTTCCCGGACAACATTCTTTTGCGGCAGAACGAGCTGGCGCACATCACCAGCTCCGGCTTTATCGTCAACAAAGCCCTCAACAAGGCACTGATGATCCACCACAACATTCGCAATACTTGGGCCTGGACGGGTGGCCATGCGGATGGCAACGGCAATTTATTGGAGGTCGCCGTGCAGGAAGCGCTGGAGGAAACAGGGCTTTGCACCGTGCCGCTTTCGCATCAGATTGCCTCTTTGGATGTGCTGACGGTGAGCGGGCACACGAAGCGCGGCCAGTATGTCAACAGCCATCTGCACCTGTCCGTCGCATATATTCTGTTGGCGGAAGAAGACATCGCGCCCACCGTGAAGCCCGACGAAAACAGCGCGGTGGTGTGGTTCCCCGTCGAAAAAATCAGCGTGGAAACCTTTGCACAGCGTGATGTATATCTGTACACCAAGCTGTTGGGCCAGGCCAGGGCGTGGGCACACGGTTATCCTACCCCTTGACAAGCGCATACATTTTCATATCAACCACGCAGCCGTTTTTGACAGCGTTTTTCCGGAGCGTTCCTTCATACACGAAGCCTGCTTTTTCAAGCGCGCGGCAGGAGGCCGTATTAAACGCATACGGGTCGGCAAATATCCGGATGATGTCTGTGTTTTGAAATATGTAGCAGGTTGCCTGTTTGATGGCTTCGGTTATGATTCCTTTGCCCCAATATTCTTCAGCGATATAGTAGCCCATTTCTGCGGTGAGGCGATGCACGTTTTCTTTGCGAAAAACACCCATACTGCCAATCACGATGTTATCTGCCGTAATGGCCCAGGCGAAGGCTTTATTTTGATCCGCAGCAATTCTCCCGGCTATAAAATCGGCAGCATCAGCTTCGGTATAGGGGAAGGGCAAACCGTCCCTCAGGTTATCGTGTATTTTTTTGTTGTTCAGTATGCTCGCAAGCGCTTTGGCGTCTTCGCTTTGCCATGGGCGGATGTTGATTTACATATGCACCTCCGGGGCTATTCATTGTCGATAATAATTATTTTATGGGGTTATCAGCAAGCCATTTGCTGCGGTATTTGGCTAAAACATCTGTGTTCCAAACCTGAGCTTCTATATATTTAAGTTGATCATGAATACTTTTGTCTACAGGGTAAATACCTTTCTTAAAATCATATTCTACATAAGGTGGAAAACCATGGCGTTCTATAATTTCTTTCATTTCATTTGCAAAGTAGACTTTACCCCAATATTCCTCAGCACCAAACAATGCAGGGTTAAGAACGGCAAAGGAATCTCCATATGTAAAAGAAACTGTTAATGGATCAAATTCATTCATGGGAATCGCAATGGAATCTGCGTCTTCATATGCTGACATCCATTGGGGTTGTTCACCAAGAAACATATAAATTGGGTTTTTTATTTGTGGGCAGCCGCCATGCTCAACAAAAAAGGCATATAGTTTTTCATCCCGGTTATATCTCTTTTTTAGAAAGCCATCGACATCTGGGTTTCGAAATTTACCTGCTGCTTTTTGCGCAATCAAAACTCCCCTGGCCTCTTCATAAGGAAGAGTTGTGAGCGGCGCAAAAGGGCCAGATTGTCTCTCGAAATAATGGTATAACAGCATTTACTTCACCTTCCTAGCGGTTGCAAATCAAGGCGGCAATCCTACAAGATTCATACAAGGGATGGTTCTGTATGGCTTCAATCGAGCAGCTGTTCGATGCCTGACGGTACTATCCCCTTATCAACTCAAAAGACTTGAGGCTGACATTTCCCTCGCCTGCATAGGTGATATAAATCGGCCAGATCCCAGCGGGAATATTGATTTCGCCCTCATAGGTTTCCCATACATTCGCGTATACCACCCTGATGCGCGAAAGCACTTCGCCGTCCCAGCTGGTTTTGATTTCAAAATCGCCGGAACCATAACCCCTTGCCGTGATTCTGATTTTCTTGACATTCTTGCAATCAAAATATTTGAAACCGGCCGTGGCGCTCTTGGTCATGTTGGCTATATAGCCATGATGCTCATCGCCATCCCTGCCCTCTTGCACAATCTTGGGAAACTTGTCCCCGCCCACATAGATGGACGGCTCATCCCTCAACAGATTGCATGCCAAGTAGGCTGGATATTCTCCCTCGCCAAGCAGCGGGCCGCCATTCAAGCCGCAGGATGTCATTTCCACCTGCTGGATACCGCCGTCTTCTTGGATGCAAATTTCTTCCGCACAGCCCTGCCTGCAATACCATGTGCCATTGGTATGCCGATGATAGAAGATATACCATTTTCCGGCAATTTCCACAATGCTTCCATGATTGTTGGCACCATATGCCATGGGAAGATTGGCAGGCTTATAGCTGTCAATATGCAGGTCGCAATTGCTCACGATGACCCCTCGGTAGCAAAACCCCTCCGTCGGCTTGTCGCTTGTGGCATAGCAAAGCTCGTGCATGACTTCGGATGAATAAATCAAATAATAGGTGTTTTCATGTTTTCTGATGGAGGGCGCCTCAAAAAATGCATGCCCTTCGTATCCGGTCCCCTTGCTGTACTCACAGCCTGGCGCCACAATCACCGGCGCTTTTTTGATTGTCAGCATATCCTTTTCCAGCACGGTGGCCATAGCCCCTGTTCTGGACTTATCCCCGCGGCCGCAAAAGCCGGTGTACAGATAAACCTGCTCCCCTTCTGTCAACACAGCAGGGTCAAACTGCGGCTCGTCCCCCAGACGCTCTCCCAGTCTGGTTCCGTCCGCATAATGCACATACCCATAAAATTGATACCTGCCTGCCGGCGTATCGCAAA
The DNA here is from genome assembly GCA_031547595.1 of Eubacteriales bacterium. GTDB lineage: Bacteria > Bacillota > Clostridia > Christensenellales > Aristaeellaceae > JAVBRU01. Next base: position 120,864 of record JAVBRU010000052.1, on the reverse strand, counting down.
CCGCCACGGACACAATGGAAACATGGTCCAGCACATAATACAGATAGTATCTTCCGTCCGGCCCCACTGTCACATCCGGAGCATACAGGCACATTTTTCCTTCTTTGTTCAGCGGATCCTCTGTTTTGGGATAAATCACACCTTCGTAGTGCCAGTTTCCAAGGTCATCCACCGGTGCCGACCAGCATACATAGTCTCCCAAGCAAAACACATGACCATTATAATGGTCATGTGAGCCATAAATATACACTCTATTATTAAACACATAAGGCTCGCCGTCGGGAATATACTCCCAAGACGGCAAATAGGGGTTCAATGCGGCTGCTTTCATCGTTCTTCTCCCTGCCTTCAGTCTATTCAAGAATGCGCTGCGCGCATGTTTATTTTTGTGCTTAGAGTGGAGGTCAAGGGAGCACTGCTCCCTTGCGAGGGTCTGGGGCGAGTAGCCCCAGCGTCTCTTCGTCCCCACCACCAAATCACACCAAATCCGGCTCGCCCACAAACAGCGGCAGCGGGAACCAGCCGCCCGGCGCCGCAAAGGACATCAGCTGTGCACTGTTGGAAAACAGCCTGCGCGCGGCTTCCATCCGGCTGATGCCCGCGCCGGTGTTCAAAACCTGAAACTTCACCTGCGCACCTTCGCTGTGGCTGTTTTTGATGAATAACATGCCCTCGCCTGCAATGGGCAGGCCAAACTGCCCCTCGGGCAGCCCGCCAAGGGAGCGATACATATCAAACATCGCCTGTGTCACCTTGTCCAGATGCTGAATGCGGCAGGAATGTGCGTCATCGCTGGACGTGCTTTCGGCAATGGACGCCAATGCATGGTTGGCAGGATGCAGGGGCGAGCAAACAAATTGCAAATGCCCGTTCACATGTCTGCTCAATGCCTTGACAGCGGGCAGAATATCCTCGTAATTCTCCATCACGAACTCGCCCACATGCCCGCCGCACACCGAGCAGTAACCGGAAAACTTTCCTTTTTTGAGGAACACATAGGGTGTGGCGTTCCACGAGCGCAGGGTGATGATAAAATCCGCTGCGCTGCGCTGCACATGAGAGGGCTGCGTGTCATGAAGCGCCAGGGCAGGCGCAACATATTCATCGGTAAAGGGCACAATCTTGATATTCTCCGGCGTATCGCGCAGCGCATGGCGCACGTTATCGGTGCCGACTTCATGGCAATAGCGCCGGCACATGGGCGTGAACCCATAATACTCATAGCGCTGGCGCTGACCGCCGAGGATGAGAAAATCCGCTTCCTTGGCTGCCCGCGTATCCAGCAGGGCATTCATCACGGCTTTCATCACGCCCTTGCCCTGTGCACGGGGATGCACGCTGACCGTGCCCACGCCCACGCCCTTCAGCGCGGTGTCGCCCGCCATCAGTGTGAAGGGGTTGTACAGCGCCATGCCCAGGATCTGCCCATCCTCTACCGCCACCACATGATGATCAAGCGGCACGCGCCCGGCACCATACATCTTGGGCAGCAGGGTGGCAAAATCGTGCGGGCGCTCGGACTTGCTGAACACAAAATCCGCAAAGTCCACCAGCTGTTCCGGGGCAAAAGCGCTTCCGTCTAAAATTTCCATCAGAGCACTCCTTTATTTCGTCAAAATGCTCTGTTCATATTCGCGCACATTCACCGTTTTTCCTGTCAGGCGCGATTCTTCTGTTGCAAAAGACATGATATGGCTGTGCACAGACTGCGAAAGCAGGTTGGTATTGGCCTTGCCGTCCTTCAGCACGCGCACAAAATCCTCCATAATGCCCTCGTCGCCGCCGCTATGGCCGCTGCTGCCGTGGTTGATGTGGTACTGCGTCACGTTGCCGCCCATGATGCCCTGGCCAAACTCGCTGACCTCTACAATGTTGCCGTCCATGGATGCGCGGATTTCGCCCTTGGTGCCCATGATTTTGATGGTGCGGTCGCACGCGTTGTTGAACGCGCTCATGGTGAAGGCCACCGTCACGCCGTTTTCAAAGCGCATGGACGCGATCTGATGATCCACCACATCGTTGTCGTTGTGGAACACGCACTTGCCGTAGGGGCCTTCCTTCAGCGCCTTCAGCCGCGCTTCATAGCTTCTGTCTCCGCCCAGGCACGACCAGATGGTGTCCCAGCCGATATCATCCTGCAGGTACATCTTGGGCGCATAATAGGGGCACTCGCTCTGGTGCGGGCAGCCATCGGTGCAGCGCTGCGGCGCGCCCTCCGGTGCGTGCTGCTCATTGAAATATTTGAGATCGCCAAATGAGGACACGGACTGCAGTCGCGAGCCGACCAGCCACGCCAGGATGTCCATATCATGGCAGCACTTGGCCAGGATCAGCGGGGAGCTGTCCTTCGTGACATGCCAGTTGCCGCGCACATAGCTGTGTGCATAATGCCAATAGCCGATGTTTTCGGTATGCGTGATGTTCACCAGCTCGCCAATCGCGCCGCCGTCAATCAGCTCCTTGATTTTGCGGAAGAAGGGGGTGTAGCGCATCACGTGGCACACCACCACCGTGGTGCCGTGCGCTGTGGCCAGCCGCTCCAGCTCCAGGCATTCGCGCGGGCTGGGGGAAAGGGGTTTTTCCAGCAGCAGCGTATAGCCCCTTTCAATCGCCTGCACGGCGTGGGCATAGTGCTGGCTGTCCTGCGTGCAGATCAGCACGGCATCGGCGCACTTCGGCTGCGCAAAAAATGCGTCAGCGCTGTCAAACAGGCCGCCCTCCGGAACGTTGTATGCCTTTGCAAAGGTATCGCGGCGCTTTTGATCGGGATCGGCAACGGCGATGAACGCCACTTCGTATCCGTGCAGTTTGGCATAGGGTGCGTAGCAGTTGGCACCGCGCTCGCCCGCACCGATCAGGGCTAAAGTTAACTTCTTCATAGATTGATTACTCCTCGAGGGGGACGCTGGGGCTGCTCGCCCCAGACCCTCGGCAGGGAGTAGTACTCCCTGCACCCCCACCTTTTATTATTATATCGTGGACATTTTGTTGGCGTAGGCCCGGTCAATGGGGCACATCAGCGCCTCGCCCGCAAAGAAGCGGCCAATATCGCCGATCACCTGCCGGGTCACCGCCAAACGGCGGTCTATGGTCGGGCCGCCCATATGTGGCATCAGCAAGGTATTGGGGCAGCTCATCAGCGGGTGGTCAGCGGGCAGAGGCTCCTGCTCGTACACGTCCAGCGCAGCAGTGATATTGCCTTGATGCAATACCGCTATCAGCGCCTCTTCATCGATAATCGCGCCCCGGGCGGTGTTGATCAGCAGCGCCCCGGGCTTCATGCTTTCCAGCAGCTCGCGGGTGATGAGGTGGTAATTCTCCGCCGTCATGCCGCTGTGGATGGACACCACATCGCAGGTGGCGAAAATCTCCTCAAGCGACGCCTTGGTCAGCCCCTTCTGCTGGCAGACTTCCTCTTTCAAATGGCGGCTGAACACGCTGATCGGCGTGCTGAAGGGCTTGAGCATATCCACCACATACCCGGCGATCATGCCATAACCGACCAGGCCCACTTTACGGTCCAAGAGGCCCTTGTTGTTGAAGGACGGGGGCCAGATGCCCTTTTGCAGCTCGGTGGAATAGCGCGGAATATCCCGCAGCGCGGCCAGCGCATAGGCAATTACGCCCTCGGCAACAGACAGCGCAAACACGTTGTTGCCGCTCACCACCGCGATGCCCCTGTCGTACACCTCGTCCGTCACATAGGGCTTGACCGAGCCGCCGGTGTGCGCCACCATGCGCAAGACATCGGCGTTCTTCAGCACTTCCCCGGTCAATACCGGCGTGCCCCAGCCCGTCACCAGCACATGCTGGCCAGCCAAGGCTTCGGCCAGTTCCTTAGGCGTATACTGCCGCCCCAGGGGATTGTAGGTCACATGGCCCTGATTTGCCAGCGCGGCCTTCAGCTCCTCATTAAAAAACGTGTCAAACACGGGGCCCTGGGGCACCGTTACCAGAATGTTCACCATTGCACTTTTCCCCCTTCTTGATACGTGTTCTCCACCGTGATAGCGGTGGTGACTGCCGCATCACCCGCCGTTTGCTTCGTAACACCCCGTGTGAAATAGCAATCCCGCACCACATTCGGGCGCTTGGAGCGGGCGCTTCGCTGGGTGAAAATCAGTTCATCCGCCTGGCAGCCGATGATCTGCGCGCCGTCTGCGTTCACTTGCAGCACGCCGCACTGCTCATACTTCTCGGTCTTATAGATCGTCACATCCCGCAGCGTCAGATCGCTGATCTTGGCAAAGGCGATGCCCCAGCAGCCCACATGCCGCACCACCGTGATGCGCTTGGCGGTGCTGCCCCAGGTGGGGCCGGAGTTGGCAAAGGACAAAAGGCCAGAGTTGCCCACAAAACTGAGGTCATGCTCAAACTGCCCGTGGGTGACAAACGCCCCGTGGAAATCGCCGTCGCCGTGGTTGTTCTCGGCCTCGCAATACGCGCAGCCGGTAAAATCGTTCAAATGCCTTGCGTTGCTGGTCTGACAATCGCGCACCGCGCCGTACAGGCAGTGTATTTGCTGGGTTAAATACCCGGTGCCGCCCACCACCACTTCTACGGGATTGTTCAGCGAGCACCTTTCTGTTACATACGACACATTGTGGCGGCGCAGCAGCACCGGCCAATAGGTGCGTGCGGCGTGGATGTCGCTCACGTTGCAGTTGACGCAGTATTCCATGGCCAGCGGCTGGATGCCCTTATACTCGCCGCCGCCGTTGCCGTCAAAACGCATATTGCGGATGTGAGTGCCCTGCACCGGCAGCACCTGCTCGTAAGTCAGGGTTCTGCCCGCATCCAGCGCCCAGCCTATTTTATAGTTAAAGCGCACATGGGTGGCGTCCATGGTCTCTACCACCTCAAGCAGCTTGTCAATCTCTTTTTCTTCGCGTCCGGCAAGGTTGTTCACATGCACGCGCCACCAGCTGTCCACAGTAAACATGGACGCGTCCGCAACCTCAAAAATATCATACAGCTCGGGCAAATGATGGGTCAACACCACCTGCTGGCACACGCCTGTTTTACGGCCCGTGAGGTGGATGAGCGCACTGAAGGGATCGTTGTGCGCGCAGGGCTCGATATCGGGCGCAGTCACAAGGTGCCCGCCAAAGTCCAGCGTCACGCCGCTGCGGCTGGAGGTATGGCGGCGGGTAAACACGAGGTCTGTGGTGGCGAAAATGTGCGTCACGGAAGGGTCGTTCATCATGGCGTCCAGGGCATCATCGGCAGGCAGATCAGTGCCCATTACGCCATAGGCGCGAAAATCAACCTGGCCATTGTGGCACAGCCGCCACGCGCCTTTCTCAAAAACATAGGCACGGGGCATATCATCGCCCGGCGTGTAATAGCCAAACACCTGCGCCACATCATGCTCCGCAAAGGCGGTTTGGCCCTGCAGCATGTCCTGTACGGTTGCAAATTGATACATCATAACGTGCCTTTCCTCAAAAATCAGGGGAGGGAGCGTTCTCCCTCCCCTGATGGGAGAATAAATTTAGTCCATCGCAGCGATCCAGCGCTGGTAAACGGCTTCTTTGATGGTGAGCAGTTCCTGCAGGCCGATGTCGTTGAGGGTTTTGATGTAGCTGTCAAATTCGCTGATGGGCTTCTCGCCGGTGATGAACTTGACGGTCATGCTGGTGACGTAGGAGTACAGGTCGTTCTCGATGATGTTGCCACGCTCGGATTCTTCAGCGGTGTAGCGGGCGTTGATCGGGAACGCAGCCTTGTAATAGGGCTTTTGCATGGCGTTGACCTGTTCCACCTTCATTTCCATCAGGGAATCGCCAACGGGCATCGCGGGGAACTGGAGCAGGCCGGGCAGTTCCATGTTGACAGACACGCTCAGGTTGATATCGCCAAAGCCGGTGATGGGGGCGATCCACTGATAGGCGGTCTTGGTTTCGTCGGTGTACTGCCAGTGTTCACCTTCCCAGCCCACAAAGCAGGTATTGCCGTAGAAGCCTTCCACAGCGTTTTCTTCGGTAGCGTAGAACATATCCAGCAGACGGATGGCAGCCACGGGATCCTTGCAACGATCGGTGATAAACGCACGGCCGGGATAGATGCTGTCGGGCTTGATGGCCATGGGGGTGTCGTTGGTGGCGCTGGTGAGCGGGGGCAGGGACAGCTGCTGGGCGGTGGTGCTGGGATCCAGACCAGTGGGGGAGCTGCTGTACACGCCGCTCAAGTTCGCCTTCACCTTGGCCAGCCACTGCTGGCTGGTCTGGATGGCGAATTCCGCATCCAGCAGGCCTTCGGTGTAGAGTTTGTTGGTGTAGATCAGAAATTCCTTATATTCAGGCAGGGCGGGGGCGTACACGATCTTGCCGTCCTTGATGTCAAAGCCCAGGCCTTCGGAGGTCCCAGTGAAGGCGGGGATCAGCAGGCGGCGGATGGTGGTGTTGAGGCCCGCGCAGGTGAAGGGGATCTCATCGTCAGGGTCGCCATTTCCATTGGCATCCTGCTCTTTGAAGGCAACCAGCATCTCATACAGCTCATCAACGGTTTCGGGAACTTTGTCAATGCCCACGTTCTTCATCCATTCTTCGGAGAAGAAGCCGGTGTGGCCCTGGGTGGTGGCGGTTTCAAAAACATAGGGAAGGCCATAGATTTTGCCGTCCATGGCGGTGCTGGCAGCCTTGACTTCGGGATACTTCTCAAACATCGCGGTGATGTTGGGGGCATATTCCGCAATCAGGTCGGTCAGGTCAAGGAATGTACCCAAGGGGCCGTAGGTTTCTTCGTCGGTGGTGGCCGCGCTGTCATCGCGCAGAATGATTTCGGCATATTCTCTGCCCATCAAGGCGATGTTCTTCTGCTCGGTGAAGGTGGTGCCGGTTTCGCCGATCTCAAACTCAAAGCTGATGCCGGTGATTTCGGTGAGGCGTTTGAACAGCTCCAGCTCGCTCCAATCGGGAGCGCCGGCGTTTTTGCGGCCCATCACGGTGACGGTGATGGGGGTCTTCACGATGGGGTATTCGCCCACGGGGTTTACGTTGTCGGATGTGTAGGTCTCGGCCATTGCCAGGGGCATCAGGCACAGGCACATCACGGCAGCCAGCAGCAAGGATACGATGCGTTTCATGTTGGTTCCTCCCATTGTTGTTTATTGGAATGATCAGCCCTTGACTGCGCCGATCATAACTCCCTTGACAAAATACTTCTGGATAAAGGGGTATACCGCCATGACGGGCAGCGAGGCGACAACGATCAGAGCATACTTGATCTGCTCTGCAATGCGCAGTTCCTCTTGCAGCTTGCCTGCGGTGTCGCCGCCCTGCTGCAGCATTTCGGCGGTGAACTGGCTGCGCATCAGCACGTTTCGCATCACGATCTGCAAGGGCTTGAGCTCTTCCTTGCGGATGTAGATCATAGCCACGAAGTATCCGTTCCAGTGGCTGACCGCGAAAAACAGCGTCATCACCGCGATCACGGCGGTGGACAGGGGCAGCACGATCTGCACGAAGAAGCGCGCGTTGCCGCAGCCGTCTATCTGAGCCGCCTCCAGCATATCGATGGGGATGTTCTGGTTGAAAAACGAACGCGAGATAATGATGTTGGTCATGGACGTGGCGCCCAGGATCACCATCACCCACCAGGTATTGTACAGGCCAAGGTCCTGCACCAGGAGGAAGGTGGGGATGAGGCCGCCCGAAAAGAACATGGTGATCAGGAACATGATGGTGAAGAACTTATTGCCCACAAAATCCTTGCGGGAGAGCGAGTACGCAGCGGGCAGCGTGACGGCCAGGTTGATCACCGTGCCCACAACGGTATAGAAAATCGTGTTGCCATAGCCGCGCATGATGCTTTTATCATTAAACAGCGACTGATATCCGCCAAAGCTGATCCCCTTGGGCCACAACAGCACCTTGCCGCTGTTGACCAGATCCGGATCGCTGATGGACGCAATCAGGATAAACCAGATGGGATAGGCGCATACCAGCACCACGAGGATCAGCAGCGCATGATTGACCCAGTTGAACACGCGGTCGCGCTTCATTTCTTTGATGGCCATATTGCTTCCTCCCCCCTCACCACAGCGAGCTTTCGCTGATCTTGCGGCTGATGGTGTTGACGGTGACCAGCAAAACCAGGTTAATCACGTTATTGAAAAGCCCCACGGCGGCAGACAGACTATAGTTGGATTTCTGGATGCCCAGCTTGTATACATAGGTAGAAATTACTTCCGATACCATCAGGTTGCCGTCTGTCTGCATCAGCAGCACCTTTTCGAAGCTGACATTCATGATGCCGCCCACGCTCATAATCAGCATGATCACGATGGTGGGCAAAATGGCGGGCAGGTTGACGTGAATGATCTTTTGCATGCGGGACGCACCATCGATGGTGGCGGCCTCCAGTTGCTCCGGCGATACGCCAGACAGTGCCGCAATGTAGATGACCGCGCCATAGCCCGCCGACTGCCAGATGCCGCTCCACACGTAGATGTCGTCAAACAGGCTGTCCTTCATTAAGAATAGTACGGGCTCGTTGCCAAAGAGCGCGCCCAGCTGATTGAACAGGCCGTTCTTGGACATAAACAGATTGATCATGCCCACCAGCACCATGGTAGAGATAAAATACGGGATGTAGGTGAGGTTCTGCGCCGTTCTTTTGAAGCTTTTGCTGTTGACCTCGTTGATCATCAGCGCCAGCAGGATCGGCACCGGGAAGCTGGCCAGCAGATAATACACCGAAAGGCCGATGGTGTTGCCAAGGATGCTGCCAAAGTTATAAGAAGAAAAGAAGGTGTTGAAATACTTGAACAGCGGTGTCGCCCACGGGCTGCCGCCAAAGCCAAGCTTCGGATTGAATGCCTTGAAGGCGATCTGCACGCCATACATGGGGATGTAGCTGAAAATCAGGAAATACGTAAACGCCGGCAGGATGAACAGATAGAGCACCCAGTTCCTGCGTATCATCATGCCCTTGTATTTCCATGCGCTTTTGCGCAGCGGTGAAGTGTTCGCCAGTGGGGTAGCCGCCTTCATGATGTCCCTCCTGCCTGTTGCCTGCCGGGCGGGCTTCTTTGCCTGCTGTTATTATAGACACTTGAGGAACGGTCTGTAAATGTTCACAATTTAACAAAAAGCCTATACATTTTTAAGGATTGGTAAATTTACAGCACTGTCAAAACTTAAACTACACCCTCAAAAAGTATGATTTTGGCTAAATATGCGCGTTTCCTTCTATTGATTGTGTACACTGTGGAAACATTAAAAGAAGATAGCGGCCACCTTAAACACTGCACATTTACTTTGGCCTGTGCGCACAGGTATAATACAGACAACCCCAAACTGAAAGGATGGTACCAAGCCATGTGGACAGAGGACAAACTGAATGAACTGCTCACCACGCCTTCCGCCGCGTTTGTAGAAGACATGCGAAAGCTGGAGGGTGATGTGATGATTTTGGGCGCGGGCGGCAAGATGGGCCCCACCCTAGCACTGCTGGCAAAAAACGCACTGACCGCCGCCGGCAAAAACAGCAAGGTGCTGGCCGTATCCAGGTTTAGTGATCCTGTTGCCACGCAGCTTTTGATCGACAACGGCATTGAGTTGATTTCTTCCGATTTATTGACCCCCGGCGCGGTGGACGCGCTGCCGGATTGCCCAAACATCGTGTTCATGGCCGGGCGCAAGTTTGGCACCGACGGTCAGGAAGCCGCCACCTGGGCGATGAATGCCTGGCTGCCCTCCAGAGTCGCCGAGCGTTTTAAGAATTCTCGCATTGTGGTGTTTTCCACCGGCAATATTTACCCCAAGGTGCCTGTATACAGCGGCGGCGCTACCGAAAAAACGCGCCCCGCACCAGTGGGCGAATATGGCATGAGCTCGCTTGCGCGCGAGCGGATGTTTGAATATGCCGCTCAGGCGTACGGCACCAAAATCGCGGTGTTCCGCCTCAACTATGCGGTGGATCTGCGCTATGGCGTGCTATACGACATCTGCAAAAACATTCTGGAGGGCAACCCGGTCTCTTTGACCACCCCCAGCTTCAACTGCATCTGGCAGGGCACCGCCAACGAAGTGGCGCTGCGCATGCTGCTGCACGCGTCCAGTGATGTATTCCGCCTCAATGTGACCGGCCCCGAAACCGCAGGCGTGGAAAAGACGGCCAGGGAACTGGGCCAGCTGCTGAACAAAGAGCCCGTATTCTCCGGCACGCCTGAGGGGGATGCGTACCTCAATGATGCTTCAAAAATGTTTGACATCTTTGGCTATCCTGCGGTATCCTTAAAGACGCTGATCGCCTGGCAGGCGCAGTGGCTGCTGGACGGCGGCCGTGCCCTTGGCAAACCCACGCATTTTGAAGAACGGAAGGGGAGTTACTGAGATGAACCGTCACGAAAAGGCCCTTTGTATCCTGCATGAGGGCACCGTCATCCCCGCCATTCCCCTCACCCTCACCGAACGCCGCGCCTTTGACGAGGCCGCGCAGCGCCGCCTGGTGCGCTATTACCTGTACGCAGGCGTGGGCGGCATCGCGGTGGCCGTGCACACCACCCAGTTTGAGATCCGCTTGCCGCAGCATAATCTGCTGGAGGCGGTATTGACCATCACAAAAGAAGAGATCGATGCCTTTGAAGCGAAAACCGGCAAAACGCTGGTACGCATCGCGGGCGTATGCGGCCCCATCCCCCAGGCCGTGAAGGAAGCCGGGCTGGCGAAAGAGCTGGGCTATGACGCCGTGCTGCTCAGCCCCGGCGGGCTGAATGATGTCAGCGAAGAATATATGCTGCAGCGCACCAGTGCCGTGGCGCAGGTGATGCCCACCGTGGGCTTTTATCTGCAAACCGCCGTGGGCGGCCGCCGCTTTTCATTTGAATACTGGCAGGCGCTATGCAGCATCGACAACGTGGTAGCCGTCAAGGCGGCGTCCTTCAACCGCTACCAGACCCTCGATCTGGTGCGCGGCTGCGCGTTTTCCACCCGCGCAAACGAAGTGGCGCTGTATACCGGCAATGACGATAACATCCTGATCGACCTTCTGACCCCCTACCGCTTCACGGTGAAGGGCGAAGTGGTGGAAAAGCGCTTTGTGGGCGGGCTGCTTGGGCATTGGTCGGTATGGACGGACAAAGCTGTGGAGCTTTTGCAGCAGGTGAAAGCGCTGCCGCAGGGCTCGCCCGTGCCTGCCGATATGCTGACCCTCGCCGCCGAAATCACAGACAGCAACGCTGCGTTCTTTGATGTAGCAAATGGCTTTACGGGCTGTATTGCAGGCGTGCACGAGGTGCTGCGCCGCCAGGGGCTGATGCAGGGCATCTGGTGCCTCAATCCTGCCGAAACGCTGTCCCCCGGACAGGCCGAGGAGATCGACCGCGTGTACGCCGCCTATCCGCATCTGAACGATGATGCGCTGGTGAAAGACTTTTTGATGAAGGAATAAAGCTATGGACGCATTGAAGCAGCGCGCGCTGAATGCGCTGGAGAGCAATCGGGAAAAAATCATCGCCCTGGGCGAAACGCTGTTTCTGACGCCAGAAACCGGATATAATGAAATAAACACCTCCGCCGTCATGCTGGAAAGGCTGGCGGCGCTGGGCGTTTTGGACATCACGCGCTGCGCGGTGACAGGCATCAAGGGCTACCTGCGCGGCGGCGCGCACCATGTGTGCGTGGGCGTGATGGGCGAGCTTGACGCCGTGATCAGCCCGCAGCACCCGGCGGCAGACCCTGTCAGCCATGCGGCGCATGCCTGTGGCCACAACGCGCAGCTGGCGGTGCTGTATGGCGTGGCGCTGGCGCTGCAAGAAAGCGGCGTGATGGCCGATTTGCAGGGGGATGTGTGCCTGCTGGCCGTGCCCGCCGAGGAATACATCCAGATCGAAGAGCGCAAGCAGCTGATTGCCGAGGGCAAAATCAAGCATCTGGGCGGCAAGCAGCAATTGCTGGCCGAGGGCGCTCTTGATGATGTGGATATGATCATGATGACACATTCGGAAACCGACGCGCCGCAAAAGCGCGTGGCAGTGCACGGCGAAGCCTCCGGCTTCATCGGCAAAACGGTGCGCTTCATCGGCAAGGAGGCGCATGCGGGCGGAGCACCGCATCTGGGCATTAACGCGCTCAATGCCGCGTCCCTGGCCATCAGCGCCATCCACTACCAGCGCGAGATATTCCGCGATGACGATCATGTGCGCGTGCATCCCATCCTCACCAAGGGCGGCGATCTGGTGAACACCGTGCCCGCCGATGTGCGCATGGAGAGCTATGTGCGCGCCGCCACCGCACCCGCGCTGAAAGACGCCAATGCCAAGGTGGACCGCGCCATCCGCGGCGCATGTTATGCCCTCGGTGCGCAGTGCGAGATTGAGAACTTGAGCGGCTATCTGCCCATGCGGCAGGATCGTGCGCTTGGCGAGGTGTTTGCGTCAAACGCGCGGCAACTGCTGGGCGATGCCGCCGTTACCACCCAGCCCTTTGCCGGCTCTACCGATATGGGTGATCTGTGCCATGTGATGCCCGGCATCCAGCCCACCATCAGCGGCTTTCGCGGCGCGGCGCACAGCAAAGAATTCTGTGTGGACGACCCCGAAATGGCCTACATCGTGCCCGCACAAATCCTGCTGATGACGGTGGTTGATCTGTTGAAAGACAATGCGGCGCAGGCCATCGCCATCCGTGATGCCTTTCCCCGCAAAAATTACGCAGAATACCAGGAAACCTGGCGTGCTCTGCTGGAGGAAAAAGAATCATGCTGATTGCCGTGATCGTACTGTTGTTTACCGGCCAGACGCTGGCCAATAAACTATTGAAGGTAGATACCCTGCCGCAAAGGCTGCTGGTGAACGGCGGTTTTACGTTATTGGCTGCCCTTTGCATGCTGGTGTATGGCGTGTTCAACCACGAGGTATTTGATATCGGCACCGCCACGCTGCTGCTGGGCCTGCTGTTTGGCGTGCTGTTTGCCGCCACCGTGCTGTTTTACAACATGGCACTCTCCCGCGGGCCGCTGGCATATTCCGCGTTTTATTTTTCCGCCAGCATGATTGTGCCCGCCATCTGTGGCGTGCTGTTCTTTGGCGAGGAGCTGACGGCGCTGAAAACGATTGCGCTCGTGCTGTTCCTGGTGGCATTCTACCTCACCAATACTGCGGGTGCGCAGAAAGACCAGCCCAAGCAAAAGGGCTGGCTGCTGCTGTGCATATTGTCCTCGGTGCTCAACGGATGCCTGGCCGTGACGCAAAAATGCCAGCAGACCCTCACAAACGGCACCCAGGCCATGGGGCTGATGCTGGTGGGCTTTTTGACGGCCACGGTGTGCTATTTTGCAGTGTACTTTCTGCAGCCAAAGGAAGCGGGCCTTCGCCCGATCAAGCTGTTTAAGGCCAATGCGCTGCCCATGCCGCTGCTGGCGCTGTGCTCCATGCTGGGCAATGTGCTGCTCACCGCGCAGGCGGGGCAGATCGACAGCGCAGTGCTGTATCCTGTGGTGCAAGGCGGCCTGATGCTGTGCATCACGCTGGCCTCGCTGTTCTTCTTCCGCGAAAAGGCCACCAAGCAGGGGCTCGTGGGGCTTTTTGTCGGCCTTGTTGCCATCGTGCTGATCAGCCTTTAAGGAGGGAAACATCATGAAAATCGGTTTAGTGGGCAGCCTCAGTTCTCACGCGCTGGCATTTGCCAGGCTGTGCAACCTCCCGGACGAGCAAGGGAACCTTCGCTTCCCCGGCTGCGCCATCACCCACATCTATGGCACGGAGGCCGAGCGCACGCGCTTTGTGGCGCAGGAAGGCCTCATTCCCACCATCGTCTCTTCTCCTGATGAAATGCTGGGCGCGGTGGACGCCGTGATGGTGCTTTTCCGCGATGGCAAGGATCACCTGCTCTATGCCCTGCCCTTTATCGACCACGGCATCGCCACCTGGGTGGACAAGCCCTTTGCGGTATCCTATACCGAGGCCGAAACCATGGTGCGCCATGCCGCGCGGCACAACACCTTCCTCTCCGGCGGGAGCACGCTGCGCTATTGCCCCGCGGTGCTGAATATCAAAGACGCGGTGCAGAATATGCAGCTGATCAGCGCCAACTTCAACTTCCCCGGCGAGCCGTATGGCATATACAGCGGTATTTACTTTTATGGCGGCCACACCGCCGAAATCCTGACCACCGCGTTTGGCAATCCCCTCGCGGTGCGCAGCGATCTTTTCCAGGGCAACCTGATTTCCCTGTTCCGGTTCGAGCGCTACGCCGTCAGCGTGAACTTTGCCGAGGTTCAGCAGTTCTCCGCGCAGCTGTACAGCCGGGACAAATGCCTGTCACTACCCCTTGATATCTCCAACGCCTATCTGCATGGATTCACGGCGTTCATCAACGATTACCAGGCGGGCAAAGCGCCAAAGAGCGATATTCTGCTGCGTCCCGTGCGCATTCTCAACGCGCTGGAGCAGTCCATCCGCAGCGGCGAAGACGTGCAAATTGAATAGTCAAAATGAAACATCCACCAGCCTTGCGGTTGGTGGATGTTTCGAGTCGGAGAATAAGGAGACTATATATATCAAAGCGCCGTTCACATCAGCCGAGGGGGCAGCCTTTGCTGCGACGCTGTTGATTTCTTTCCTCCCCCCCTGACCACGTGTATATCATAACCCATGTTTATGGCATAAGAATGGCAAAGATGAGACAAAACATTGGATGATTTGTGAACATTATTTTATCGTCTGTGCAGGATGGGATGAGGGCAAGCGGAGTGAACAATACACCGCTTGCCCCTTCTGAGAGCCATGCCATTAAGTTAGCGCGACAAGCGTGACGCAGCATTCCCCTCTTAGTTTGGTTTGTTACCCCCCTTGCGAGGGTAAATCTTATGATTTTCCTAAGCCTACCGCGGGCCACGTAGTAGCGGGGTGGTAAAGCGGAGAAGTGATTTTATCAAGAAACTGATGAATTATAGTTCTTCTACTTTACCACCCCGGCGCTTGCGCACCACCCCTCCCAAGAGAGGACTTTATGGAAATCGGTATTCCGTTAACCAAATGGCACATCAAATAATTGCTCGATTGGGATATTAAGAATTTTTGATATGCCCAAAATTTCTATATCAGTGACAATTCTTTGCCCATTTTCAATACGGGAAACAGAGCCCCTGCAAACATAGACGGCCATTGTCTCCAACTTTTCTGACAATTGCTTCTGGCTTAGCCCTGCTTTGATGCGGGCAGCTTTTATATTTGAGCCGATCACATTGACCTGATCTCCATCATTGATTCTTTTCATTGCATATTTTCTCCATATTTCTTGATTTAAGACATATAGTAGCGTATAGTATAACACAGCATGGTCTGTCCTACTGAAAAGACATTTAAGAAAGGAACTTCCATGAAAATCAATTGCGAGAATCAATACTATATTTACTACAAAGATAGCATGCATATTAAACCAAATCTCTTTAGATGCCATAGGCGTATGCACAGATGGTATTCACGTTGATATTGACGAAGCATATTTGGCTGTAGAAAAAGAAAAGCTGCTTCATAAACTAAAGCAGCAAAGTACCCTTCCATAAAAGTAGACTGCATAAACTGGGGGTGCAGGGAGCACTGCTCCCTGCCGAGGGTCTGGGGCGAGCAGCCCCAGCGTAACCTCCCTCGGCGCAGCCCCGTCCCCCGCTACCCCTGCCCCCGCTGCCGGTACTCGCCGGGCGTGGTATTCTCATACTTTTTGAACAGGCGGATGATACCGGTTTCGTTGGCATAGCCCAGCTGCAGCGCGATTTCGCGCACCGGCAGCTGCGTTGTGAGCAGCAGCTCCTTTGCCTTTTCCAGCCGGATGGCTGCGATATAATCCTTCACGTTCACTTGCTTATATTTCTTGAAGACGTTGGAAATATACTGCGGTGTTACCTGGAACGCATCGGACAGCGTATCCAGCGTAGCCGTCGGCGCATTGTTTTCGATATATTCGGCGATCTGCTCCACCAGGATTTCGGTACGACCGCGGCTGACGGGGCGTGCCATCTGGCATGCGTCGTCGCACAGCTTCAGCAGCGCGTCCTGAACATCGGCGTTGCCCAGCGCCTGCGCCACCACCTGCTCTGCCGGGCGCTCTTCCATGCGCCGGGCGGTCAGGTTGCTGTTGAGCGCCTTGGCCAGCGTGAACGCAACCTCGTACACAAACTGGTGCTGCTGCTGCGCGGGCAGGCGGCGCTCCTGGAGGTTCAGCGCCAGCACGGTGCCCAGCAGCTGCCGCGCCTTTTCGCTGTTGCCCTCGCGGATCAGATCCTGCAGGCGATACTCGGTGTCCAGCGGATAATAATACTGCGCCGCGCCCTGCTCGCTTTGCACAAACACGCGCACGCTCTCGTCATCGGTGCCGCCCAGCGCCTTGTCAGCCTCTATAAAACTGATTTGCACGCTGCGCAGGCTATTTTTCTGCGTACCTATGCCGACGGTGAGGTACAAATCCATCTCGCTGAGTGCCATATCGCACAATGTGCGCATGGCGGCGCGCACCAGCTCCGACGCGTTCTGCGTATTTTCGAGCACGTTGATGAGAAAGCCGTCCCGCTCGTGCGAGAGCGCAATGCTGTAGCTGAGGAAATTCTTGCGCAGCAGTTCGTCGCCCAGTTCCCGCAGCGCCACATGCGCCAGGGAGAGACGCTCTTCGTCCACATCGCCGTCCTGCTCTAGGTACGGGCTGTCCAGGCTCAGCGAAAGAATGGCCACGATGAACAGCGGCGTTTCAAAATGCACGCCCAGCTCTTCCAGCCCTTGCGCGGACGCCGCATAATCCACTGCCAGGCCGCGCATCACACGGTAGAGGTGGTTCTGGCGCACGATGGGGCGCTGGCTCTGGATTACTTCTTTCATCGAGCTGTCGTTTTGCATCTGCGTGATAAAAGCCTGCTTGATCACATCAAACTCGTTGCCCTTGCCAAGCGCCGCGCCGGTCTCCTTGGCCAAGGTGTGCAACTCGTCCACCGGGCGGTAGGTGCGCCGCATCAGGAATTGAATGATCACCAGCCCTCCCACCAGGTACACCAGCAATAACGCGCCAAAGAACAGCGCATGCTCGCGATTGGCCTGATAATACACGTTGCTGGGGATAGATAATATGAACGTCCAGCCCAGGTCGCCCCCCGCCACCTCCGTGCGGATGGCATCCTGCGGCAGCTCTTGCGGCGCACCGGGCGTAGCGTATATCAAAATATCATATTTATCATACACATACACCGCACCCTGCGTGCTTTGCGCAATGCGCGCGGCCTGCGCAAACAGTTGTGTGGCATCCGCCATCAGCACCACCTGCCCCAGTGGATCGCCCTGCACCGTGATGGGGAAGGACTGCACAAAAAATAGTACCTGCCTGACCTCCTGGCCATAGCAGCGGATGCTTTGCACCGGCAGGAAGCGCTGATAATAATAACCGGTTAGGCAAAGCTCACGCATAGAGTCCGCATCCGGGGCCGCCTGTGTATACGCGAGGCTGAAAAACTGATCGGCCTTCATAATCGATGAGGGCGTCAACACCCTATCCGTGGCCGTAATATAAGCAAAATAATCAATCAAAAAAGGCAGCGTGCCGTCCTGTGCAGCTATGTCCACCCTGATTTCCTCATAGGTGTAAGTGCCAAGCCCGCGTGCCACCTGCTCCAGTTTTTTATTGAAAACGATATCGTTAGACAGCTTTTTCGCGCTGGCAATCTTGTCTGCCAATTGCTCGGAGAGCTGGGACAGCATCATTTGCCGGGACGCGTCTGTCTCTTGCGTGACCACCCTGTCCAGCTGCCAATAGGAAACCACCGCGCTGGAAAGCGCGATTAGCAAAATCGAGACATAGGACAATAAAAAAACCCAGTAGACACTGCGCTGCCGCCTGTCCCTGTGTTTTTTCATCATCTCTTCGCCCCCCGCAACATTATGCTGTTATCATACCGCATTTTTAACAAAATTGCTACACTTTTGAGCGTTTTTGATCAAAATAGTGAGGGGGAAAAAAGGACGCGGGGGCTACTCGCCCCCGAACCCCTCGGCAGGGAGCAAGGGCTCCCTGCACCCCCATTCCTTATATTCTTATTGTGTGCATGTGCCGTGGTAGCACGGCGGTTTTCCTGTTGCGGCAGGAAAACAGAAAAGACAGGTAGCTGGACGTGGAATGCTTGCATTCCCAGGGCCAGATATCTGTCTTTTCGTACACGCACGCAACCACTCAAGTATCTTCAAAGGAGATAAAAACTGAGGTGCAAGAGACTGGTCTCCTGCCGGGGAGTCTGAGAGCGCGAAGCCCTCAGCGTTCCCCGTCCTCCTACGAATATAACGAATCCGCTGTCTTGGGCAAAGGAGCATTGAGCGGGTGCGCCGCGCTGCGGCTGCGGGTGACATTGAGCACCAACGCAATACCGATGATATTGGTCAAAAGGTTGGAGCCGCCATAGCTGAGGAAGGGCAGCGGGATACCGGTGATGGGCATCAGCCCCAGCGTCATGGCGATGTTTTCAAACACGTGGAAGAGCAGCATCGCCATCACGCCAATGATAATGAGCTGGCCAAAACGGTCATTGGTAAAGCGGGCCAGGTACAGCATGCGCAGGATCATGAACAGGTAAATGGCCAGGATGGCCACGCTGCCTGCAAAGCCGAGGGTCTCGCCCACAACGGAAAAAATAAAGTCGGTAGAGCTTTCGGGCACATAGCCAAGCTGCGCAACGGAACCGAGCACAAACGCGCCCACGCCCGTCATGCCGCCCGCACCAATGGCCATCTGCGATTTCAATATCTGGTAGCCGCCGGTCTGCTTGTATGCTTCAGGCGCGGTAAAGGCCAACAGGCGCAGAATGCGGTAGTCGGTAGACTCGGTGAGCAGTGCATAGCCAATGATCAGGACGATGCCGGCGGCCACGGCGGCCACCAGGCTGAGCACGATGCCAAGGCGCACATTGCCAAAGTAGATCATCACGATGAACATAAAGCCAATCACGATGACAGCACCGGTTTCGCCCTGCAAAAGGATGATACCGGCAGGGATACCCACCATCAGCATCACACGGAAGAGTTCCTTCACCGTGCCCATGGGCTTTTCGGAGCGGGACAGCATCCTGGCCAGCATCATCATGATTGATATCTTGGCAAACTCGGCAGGCTGAACGGAGCGGCTAAGGCCGATTTCCAGCCACGCCTTTGTACCAAACACCAGCTGTGCGGAGATCAGCGTGACAGCCAGGAGCCCCAGCACGGCGTAGTAGATCAGGCGCACGCGCGCGCGGTAAATTTCCATCGGGATGGCCATAACAGCCAGCAACGCGACGGGCGAAAACAGCAGGAACGTGGCCTGCCAGGTGCTGCTGCGGGAGTTGGCAATGTAGTTGATCAAGGAAAGATCGGTGCCCTTATCGGGGTCGAAGGTGGCAACCGTGATAAAGAACAGCCCCACCAACGCCAGTGCGTAGGTAGCAATCAATAGCGGCCAATCCACATGCGCACGCGAACGGCGCCGCGAATCTGTCATCATATAGAAATCCCTCCCCTGGAAAAGAAACTGCGCACCGCGCTTTTGCGGTAATGCGGCAGCGGAATTTGCGCGCCCAGCATGCGCATGGCGATGTTCTGAAGCGCATTTCGCACCGCGGCGTCCGCGCAGTCGGCGGCGGTTTTGCGCTGCAACAGCGCACGGTAAATGGCCTGGCTTTCGGGCAAAACGCCCAGCAAAGGCAAATCCAGCGATTCCGCAATGATGTGCGGCGGCTGCATTTCACTCAGGTGGATCAGCTTTTTGCTGACGCGGTTAAGGATCAGGCCGGGGCGCGCCTCACCGCGCTCGCCCAGCAGGTAATCCATGCGCTGGATATCGCGCACCGACACATCATCGGGCGTGGCCACCAGCAGCGTTTGATCGGCACTGCCCAGCACGTTTTTGAGGTTTCTGCCAAGCCCCGCCGGGCAGTCCAGCAGCACCACATCTGCCTGCTGCTTGAGCAGCTCCACCGCGCGGCGGATTTCCTTGGCGCGCATATCGGATGCTTTGACCAGTTGCGGCGCTGCCAACAGCCACAGAGACGGGTATAGCGGATGCTGCACCAAGGCTTGATCGGCTGTGCACTCGCCACTGGCCAGGTCTTGCAGGTCAAACACCACATGGTCTTGCAGATCCAGCAAAAGATCGGCGCAGCGCAGCCCGGCATCCGCGTCAATGAGGATACACGAAACATCCTGCCGGGCAAACGTGACGGCCAATGCCGCCGCCAGCGTGCTTTTGCCCACACCACCCTTGCCCGATGCAATCATAAACGCCTTGCCCATACGGTGCCTCCTTGTCCCTTACGGTGTCAGCATGTTGCCGGAGGGCAGATCAATGTTTTCCACCACTTTGCCCTTTTCGTCTAAGTACCACTCAATAAAGTCGCGCGCCGCCATAGACGAGTAGCCGCCGGACATACCATGCGGGATGTAGCAGATGACCACAATCTCAGGGTCATCATAGGGTGCCATGGATACGAACCAGGAGTTGTTCTCCACGTCCAGCTTGATGCCGCCAATGGTCACCTGAGAGGTACCGGTTTTCGCTCGGATTTCTTTTCTATACTTCCAGCCCCTGAAGTACGATTCAGCCGTACCGCTCTCGTCAACCACGCCTTCCATCCCTTCCAGGATATAGGGCATAAACTGCTCCACATTCTCCAGCTTATTAAACAGGCGCGACGAGCGCTGGCTGACGATCTCGCCATCGGGAGAAATAATTGAGTCTACAATCATCAGGTCGTACACATAGCCGCCGTTGGCGATGGCCGCCACATAGCGCGAGACTGCGGCCGGCGTCAGCAGCGTGATGGACTGGCCGATGGCCATCTGGATGGATTGGCTACCGCCCCAGGCGATGGTGTTAAGGTATACCCACATATCGCTCATCAGCGCGCGCTGCATGACCATCTCGCGGGTCATATACAATTCGTTCATCAGGATGGGACGCGCATTGACCACCCAGTCGTCAGAGCCGGTTACAATGGCCATGTCCATCAATTGCTTGATGGCGCGGTCCAGACGCGCGGTCTCGTATTCGATGCCATAGCTGGCGCCAAAGTTGATCAGGTGGCGCTTGATGGCGTTGGCCACGATGATAGGGGTATCGGTGACCTGCTCTTTGAGGCTGACGGCTGGATCGTACAGGTTGGTGGCGCTGCCAACCACGCTGCGCAGCTCGCCGGGCAGCTCAATACCCGTCTTGCTTGTCAGGCCCAGCTTGGCCGCGTATTTGTACAGCATCTCCGTGTCTTCGCTGTACATACGCGATGCAATGGTATAGAAGAAAAAGTTGCAGGATTTGGACAGGCCGCCCACGATATCCAGATTGGCATGCTGGGAGGGGTAGTTGGTCCAACAGGTAGGTGCGTCCAAATCGCTCTTTGTGTACACCTTAAACTTACCGCCGTCGCTGATGGTTTCGTTGACAGACAGGATGGGCGTGCCATCTGCCTTCGTGCCTGTCAGCGCCGCGAGGCCGGTGACCATCTTGAATATAGAGCCAGGCTCTCCGCGCGTCTGAATGGCGTAGTTGAGCAGGATATTGCGCTTGTCCGCAATGATCTCCAGCGCGGGGGCTCCGCCAGCCACCATGGCGTTGAGGTCGTAGGTGGGGGTTTGCGCCAGGGCGATCACCTTTCCAGTTTTTGCCTCGATGACCATCAGCACGCCAACCTGCGCCAGCTCAAGCTGGTATTTTTCCCAATCCCGGTAGTCCAGCTTGGCTTTGTTGGTTTCCAGCCATTTGCTGTCCACCAGCTTTTTTTCTTGCTTGTTGCGGGCGTCGTCCACGTTGGCGGCAATGGCACGCTCAGCCTGGCGCTGCGCGGCGGCATTGATGGTCAGCTTCACGGTATTGCCATCGGTGGGCGCCAAATATTCGATTTCGCGGGTCAGGTTACCCACAGAGTCGCTCTCCATGATGCGGTAGCCCTGCCGCTCGGTAATGTTGGCGGTCAGCCAGTTTTCCATGGTCTTTTCGATGCCGTCCAAGCCGATGGTATCGTTCATGGCATAGCCCAGGGGCTTGAGCTCGTTATAATACTGGGTGCTGGACTGGATCTTACCCACATAACCCAGTATGTTGGACGCGAGGCTGCTTTGCGGATACACGCGCTTTTCGCCAATCGCAATGGACATGCCAAAGAGCACCATGCTGCGCCCCTCGATCTCGCTGACGGCGCTGAAGGGCACATCCTTGGCAATCACGATGGGCAGCGCGTTGAAGATGTTCATTTGCATTTCGGAATACACCGCCAGCACCTTGAGCATCATTTCTTCGCTGATATCGGGTGCTACGGTATCTATTTTGTAGGTTTCGCGCAGGCGGTTGAGGCAATCTTCCGCCGTGGGATATTTTTTTTCGGTGAGGAAATGGTTGCTGCGCCACTGCGTGTGGCGAACATTCCAGGCAGCCTCGGTTATTCCGGAGCCAAAGTTAAACACCCACTCCCCAGTCTGGGCATCGCGCTCAATCGGGAAAGAAATACACAGCTCCCGCTCATATTTCTCGATGATGCCGATGGTCTCGAGGATGGAGCGGGTCATGGTCGTATAGTCTTTATCCGAGAGGGTGCGCTGAAAGGTGACGTTATAAATGGTCTCACTCTTGGCCAGGGGCACGGAATCGATATCGGTGATCATGCCGCGCACGCCGCGTATGGCAATGGTTTTGATGCCTTCATTGCCGGCGGTTACGGCATATTCGTCACCCTTTACAATTTGCAGGTTGAACAGGCCAAACACCAGATAGGCAAATGCCAGCATCACCAACACAGTGAATACCAGATAACGGGCATTTTGTTTGCTTTCTTTTGTTTTCAAAGGATGACACCTCCTTTAGACGCCTCCTTGGGCCGCGAGTACATCCCGATGTACCAGCGCAGCGGCAGCATCAGCAAAGCGGCCAGCACGGCAGTGTACACCATACCCAGCAGCGACCTTGCAACCTGCATCATTGCAAAGGTGCCGCGCAGGTAGATGTATACCAGCCCCACCACCTGAAACAGCGTTTCCATCACCAGCGCGCACAGGGGGATACGCAGCAGCGCGGGCAAGTCGTCCGTACGCTTCTTCTTGGCGGATACATAGCGGCTTTCACGCTGCTTGTCCGACATATCCGCAAATACAAAGGATACGGCAGTAGCAACAATGGGGTACATCAGCAGGTAGATCAGGGAAGTGGGCGCACGCATGCACTCCACCAGTATGCCATAGAGCGCGCCTGCGCAAAATGCGTACTTTTTGCCCAGGGATACCGTCATCACGGCAATCCACACCAGCATCAGATTGCCCGTCACGCTGTTGATGGCCAGCTTGCCCATCACGGTGCCTTGTAAAAGGTAGATAAGCAGCGTCATCAGCACCACCTTGACGCCCTTTTTCCACGTACTCACTCGTCATCCTCCACAGTCAGGCCACCAGGGTCGGAGGTGGGCGCGGGCGAGGGGGAGGGCGTGGCGGTGGGCGCAGGCGAGGGCGTGGCAGTACCTTGCTGTTGCAGGGGCACATAGGCGATGTTGGTAGCCTGCGGCGAAGCGCTGGTATCTGTGCCCGGCGCGGGCGTCTCAGAGGAGGCGGGCGGGGTTTGGCTTAGGCCCGGCGCGGGTGTTTCTGTGACCGGGGCGGCAGTGCCATCCAGGAAGGAGCTGCCGCCGCCACCCTGCAACGTCGGCACGGGCCGCGCCGTCACCAGCGCCTGGAGGGTGATATCGGTACCACTACGGACGTCCGCTTCCTCGGCATAGGCGGGCACATAGCGGTAAACAGCCACGGTTTCGAGGTGCTGAAAATCCACCAGCGGCTGCACAATGATGTAGGATTTGTTGGCGTCCAGGCCGCGTTTGCTTTCTACCACGGTACCAATGGGGATGCCCATGGGGAAGGCCATGCCCACGCCGGAGGTCACGACCATATCGCCCGGGCGGGGCAGGCTGTTTTCCGGCAGATAATACATATAACAAAGGGAGCGGCCGGTAGTGCCAAGTGCGCCGGTCACAGTGCCCTGATCGCCTGCGGGGCTGAGCTTGCCCGCCACAGAGGCGTCGTTATCAATGATGCAGCGCACCTTGCAGGAGGAAGGCTGCGTATCATACACATAGCCCACCAGGCCTTCACCCTTCACAACGGCCATATAATCCTTCACGCCGTGGTTGCTGCCCACATTGAGGGTCAATACGGAGAAATAGTTGCCGGTGTTGTGGTCGACCACCCTTGCACCAATGGGATCCATCTCCGGATGGCTGGCAATTTCGTCGTTGAGAGAGCGCAAATCCTCCGTGCGGCTCAGCTGCTCGTCATACAGTGCGGCCTTTTCGGAGAGTTCGTCGATCTTCCTCAGCGCTTCTTCATAGGCTTCTTCCAGGTTGCCGCGCAGCTTCAGCTTGCGCAGATAGGCCGATACGCCGTCCACCACGCCGGAAAACGCGCTTTGGATAGGCGTCATGATGCCCGTTGTCATCTGGCGGGGCATGGCCAGCAAAGAGGACTCCGGCATCAGCGAGGATACCGCCATCAGCACCACCGTGAGGATCAGGAAAATAACGACCCCCGCCGTGAGCATTTTTTTGGTAAAATCCTTCTTCTCGGCGTCTGTTCTTTTTATATGCTTCTGGCTTTTCTTTGCCCTTGCCATCGCTGCTCCTTACACCTCCCCTTCATCGTGCAAAAAGCTGCTCTTGCCGATGCGGTGAAGCATTTCAATGTTTTCTGTCAGATGCCCGATCCCAAGCGCCGCGCAGGACATCGGGTCCTTCGCCAGCAGCACCGGCATGCCAAGCTCCGATGCGATAAACTGATCCATGCCAAACAGCTGCGCGCCGCCGCCGGTGAGGTGGATGCCGCTGCGCATCACATCGCCAGCCAGTTCCGGCGGTGTGCGCTCCAGCACGAACTGGATGGCGGCCAATATGGCCTGGCAGGGCGGCTTGAGCGCTTCGTATACCTTCTTGGCGGAAAGCTCCGCCACCTGGGGCAGGTTTGTCACCATATCGCGGCCGCGCACCAGCACCCGGCGGTCCTCCTTGGGGTCGAGTGCCGCGCCCATGTTGATCTTCACATCTTCCGCCGTGCGGTCGCCAATCAGCATATTAAACTCGCGTTTGACATACGAGATAATGGCTTCGTCCATTTTGACGCCGCCAATGCGGATAGAACGGGAGATCACCACGCCGCCCAGCGAAATCACAGCCACCTCGGTAGTGCCCCCGCCGATATCAACCACCATGGAACCAATCGGCTCAAACACCGGCAGGCCGGAGCCAAGCGCCGCAGCAAAGGGTTTCTCTACCAGATTGAGCTGTGTCTGGCGCACGCCCGCGTCCAGCGCGGCCTGGCGCACGGCGCGCCGCTCAATGGGCGTGACGCGGCAGGGGATGGTGATAATCGCGCGCGGCTTCACCAGGCGCGACACGCCAACGGCCTTGCGCACAAAATACTTCAGCATGATCTTGGTCATGTCAAAATCCCGGATCATGCCGTCGGCTAACGGTCGCACGGCGATCACATCGCCCGCAGTGCGCCCCAGCATCACGCGCGCTTCCTCGCCAATGGCCTTTACGTCGTGCTTTTGCGTACGGTCCATCACCAAAATGGTGGGTTCGTCAATCACAATGCCCTTTTTGCGCACATGCACAAGGGTATTGCTGGTGCCAAGGTCGATGCCGATATCGGGAGCAATAATTGCCATATACAAACATCCATTTCTTCAATCGTGTTAAAGCGCGTACCCCAGTGCCATCAGCATGTCCCGCGTGCGGCTCATGGGCAGGCCAATCACATTGGAATAGCTGCCCTCGATACCCGATACAAACATACCCGCCTGCCCCTGCACCGCGTAAGCGCCCGCCTTGTCCATCGGCTCGCCGCTGTCTACATAACGGCGGATGCTCTTCGGGCTTAAGGGAACAAACTGCACCCGCGTGGTTTCGCAGGCCACCTGCTCCCCATCGGCAGACAGCACACACACACCGGTATACACGGTGTGCCACCCGCCGCTGAGCAGCGCCAGCATACGCATGGCATCCTCGGCATCCCGCGGCTTGCCCAAAACCTCGTCATGGACACAAACCAGCGTGTCCGCCGCCAGCACCACAGCGTCTGGATTTTCCCGTAAAACGGCATGTGCTTTCAGCCGCGCGTTCTCGGTGGTCTGCACATCCGGCGCGCCCGCCGTAATCTCTGTAACGTCAGCAACGGCCACCCGAAAGGGGAGACCCATCTGAGAAAACAGCTCGCTCCTTCGCGGTGAAGCCGATGCCAGCAGAATTTCTTTTGTTTCCATAGCATTCACTTTCCTCGCACCCACACAAATCTGCAGATGCGTTTTCTATTATAGCACAACTCACGGTGTTTCGTATAGTATTTTTGCAACGATTTGAAATGATTTTGTAAATAAAGTCAAACACTTTAGAAGCATATTGCGCCTAAATCCCCGAAAAACACACTAAAACACGCTGTCGGTGCGGCAGTGCAAACAGCCTGAATTTGCATCCTAGGCATATTTTTTTGTACATAAAAGTCCTTTACGCCGCAGTAACGCACAGAGAGTTACACGGTACAGCAAATTGTAATGCCCCCTTGATTTTATCACCAAAACATGGTACAATATGGTGCAAATATCGGAGTCAATAGGGCGTGCGGTTCACCTTGTTTTGCCCTGTGAACCCTGCCCTGAATGTATAGGAGAGGAACCATCATCATGCTGTTTCGCAATTGTGCCGGAGGCATTGTTTTCTGTAACGACCAGGTGCTGCTGATCAAAAACGACAAAGGGGACTGGGCGATGCCCAAGGGTGTTGTGCACGAGGGTGACGCGCTGCACGCTGTGGCGCTGGCGCGTGTGATGGCAGAGGCCGGGGTGAGTGCCGAA
Source organism: Eubacteriales bacterium (assembly GCA_031547595.1). Taxonomy (GTDB): domain Bacteria; phylum Bacillota; class Clostridia; order Christensenellales; family Aristaeellaceae; genus JAVBRU01. The sequence goes on along the minus strand of JAVBRU010000052.1, from coordinate 94,036 downwards.
GTGCTCTTAAGCGCCGGCGAAACCTGCTACGAGTTTTTTTCTTTTTCCCGCAAGCGCCCCGTGTGCAACCGCATCCAGTGGTACATCATGCAAACGGGCAGCGTGCAGTGTACACCCAACCGCTGGGAAGATATCCATGACGCCGGTTTTTTCGATCACGACGACGCGCTGACGCGCATTACCTATACGCAGGACCGGTCTTTGCTGGCAGTCGCCTATAAAGCATACCGTCAACTGCGTCAAAATGGTTGAAAATCGTGTAAATTCCTGTCGTTTAGGCCTATTTCGCCCGGGTCTTGCTTGACATCGGCCTGTATTTGTTCTACAATGTTTATAGTTGTCTGATTTTTTCCTATGCGGGCGCGGGCACGGTCATTTTGGTGCACGTAGCTTCGCGTATTGGAAGGGGGGAAGGGCATGTTCTCTGCCCGTCGTTTTCTCAAATACACAGGATTTCTGTTGGTGTTGCTGGTAGGGTTGATGTGTGGCATTGGTGCGCTGGCCGCTACCGATCCTGTTGACTTTACCATCGAGATCAACCCTACCAGCCTCACTGCACCCGGCAAGGTGAGCGTTTCTTTGCGTGTCACCAACACCGGCAGCACGGACATGCCCTATCCCGTCACGCTGTACGACCCCGCGGGCAAGGCCGTCCCTACCTTTGGAGACGGCGGCAGCCAATACCTGAAGGCCGATAGCTTTAAAAGCTGGACGGGCGATTGGACTGTGACGCAGGAGCAGCTCGACGCGGGCGAGTTCACCTATACCCTCAAATATGATCTGGACGGCGACGATGGCAGCATCGTGCAAAGCCAGAAGCTTGCCACCGCCAAAATCGCTTTCACGGGCGAGCGGGTGGAGCTGAGCGTCACGCGCACGGCTGATCCGCAGGTGGCACGCTCCGGCGGCACCGTCACGGTGGTGTACGAGTTGTACAACGCCGGCAACGTCAAATTGACGGATATTAAGATTCAGGAAAAGATCGCAAAAACCGCCCAGACAGAGGCCTCCTTAAATCCGGGCGAAAAAAAGACTTTCACCTTCACTGCCAAAATGGGCAGCGCCGATCTGACCAGCAGTGCCACCATCACCTATAAAGCGGCGGGCAGCACGGCCACCAAAACGCAAACAGTGGATGCGCTGGTCATTCCGCTGGCCAAGCCCAACCTCAGCATGTCGCTGTCCGCATCGGACACCGCCGTAGACATCGGCTCCGCCGTTACGCTGACGGTCACATTCACAAATGAGGGCAATATCAGCTATACCGCCACCTCGGTGAAGGACGCCAAGTGGGGCGAGATGTTTACCAACATCGAAATCCCCGCCGGGCAGACGGTGTCTAAATCTAAAGAATATACTCTGCTGGAGCGGACAACCTTTAAGCTTACCGCCGCCTTGAAAGACAACACTGGCAGCACCAACACCATGGATACCGGAGAGGTCACCGTAGGCGCGTACGACCCGGAGAAAACGCTGCGCCTGTCCCTCAACCTCAGCTGCGACACCAATACCATCCCCAAAACCCCCTACGACTTACGCTTTGTGCTGGTTGTCACCAACAACAGCAACGTCAAGGCCGAGAACATCCGCATCACCCACGGCAACGTCAGCATTTATACCATTGCTTCGATGGAGCCGGGTGCCAGTGTAGAGCTGCCGCGCGATGTCACCATTTCCGAAGCAGGCAAATACCAATTCACTGCCAAGGCCAAGGATGCCCTGGGCAACGAGATGGAGTTCTTCTCCAACGATCTTCGCATCACCATTGCCGCGCCCACCCAGGCGCCCACCTCCGCCCCCACTGCCACCGTGCCGGTGCTGGTAACCATCGCCCCGCCCACCACCAAGGATGTGGATGATATGCTGGGCCGCGGTGTGGATTCGCTGACGGTGCTTGCCATTGCGCTGGGCATCATCTTTGCCGGCATGTTCATTCTCTTTGCTGTCAGCAGCTTTGTGCGCCTTAACAGCAAGCGCAAATCCAGCTCCGCCTATGATCATTTCGAGCGGGCTGCCCGCCGCGATTATACCGAGCCTGCCGATGACGAGCTGGACGTAGAAGCCAAACGCACCGAGTTTGATAAAGACGAGCTGCCGCACGAGCGCCTGATCGCCGACGAGGAAGAAAACGCGCCGGCCATCCCCGATCCCCTGCCCCTGGAGGCCGAAAAGCCTGCGATGGACGGTATGGGCGGATATCGGATGACCCGCACCGCCCAGGACGAGCAGCCCGCCCCCGCCCAAGAGAGCGCAGAGGAAGAACCCGAAGAAGCCACGGAAGAAGCTGCCCCCCGCCGCCGCCGCGCAGCGCAGCGCCACACGAAGGACAAAAAAGAAGCAGAATAAGTATTTTTAGGGATATGAAAACGCATGGGCTGGGGAATGAACGCATTTCCGGCCCATGCCTTTTTTGTTCTATGAAGCCTGCCATTTGTAATATAAAGCATGGTGCATACGCAGTAATCTTCGCGGGTTGTTGAAGAAACCTGACACACAGCTGTCTTGTTCCTTATGCTATCTTGTATATATTATCAAAAAGGAGCACAAACCATGGAGCAAACAGCTATTTTGAAGGCAGCGGAGATCATTGCCGCAAAGACCGGAAACAAAGGATACTGCACATTGGCGCTGATGGACAGCGATGGCTATCCCACCGCCGCCACCATCTCTGTTTCCAAAGCGGACGGCATCAGGTGGGTCACCTTCTGCAGCGGTGTTGAGAGCAACTGGGCGAGACGCGCCTGTGCCTGCAACCGCGCCAGCATCTGTTTCAACTCGGACAACCCGCTGTACAACATCACTTTGGTGGGCACCCTGGAAGTGCTGACCAACCTGCCCACCAAGCAGGAAATGTGGTATAAGGGCATGAGCTATTACTTCTCCGGCCCGGAAGACCCTGGCTTTTGCGTGCTGCGGTTTAACACGCAGCGGTATAGCCTGCTGCTGAGCGAAGTGGAAGGGAACATCAGGGGCACACTGTAAGCAAAACTGCTATCAACGGCCTTGCGGCAACGCGGGGCTTTTTTTGGCATTCTGCGTGCTGTAAATTGTGCTTGCAAAAAACCACGATATATGTCATTATGATAGAATAATCCAGTTTGTAAAGGGGTTTGCATTTTGAGTGAGCATCTGAGCATTGCCATACTGGAAGATTGCGCGAATGAGCGCACTCAGTTGGTTGAAGCCCTGCTGGAAAGCCTGAAAGGCTCGCCCATTCCCCCGCAAATAGCAGAATTTGCATCCGGGGAAGAGTTCTTGGCAGGTTATGATCCGCAGCGGTATGATATTTTGTTTTTGGACATTTTTATGGGAGAGCTCAGTGGCATGCAGGTCGCCCGCAAGGTGCGCACGGCGGAGCCTGATCTCCCCATCGTGTTTACCACCTGCAGCCCGGAGCTTGCCTTGGAAGGCTATCAGGTGCAGGCGATGCATTATCTGATCAAGCCTGTCTTACAGGACGAGCTGAGCGAGGTATGGCGGCGCTTTATCAAGCAGCGCGAGGGGCGCCGGTTTGTGACGCTGATGGTGGATCGAAGGCCGGTAGACATCCTGCTATCGGATATTTATTATGTGGAAGCCGAGAACAAAAGCAGTGCCCTGCACACACGGGATGGCGTTGTCCATGCGTGGATCAGCATCAGCCAATTGGAGAGCATGCTGCCCTACCCGCCTTTTTGCCGCTGCCACCGCAGTTATATTGTCAATTTTGAACATGTGCGCTCCGTGAGCAACGACTTTGTAATGCAAAACGGCGATACTGTGTATATTCGTCAGAACGAGCAGGAGCGATTCCGCGAAATGTACTTTAGCAGCCTTGTGGACCGCGCAAAAAGAGGGATTTCGGATGTACTTTGATTGGGCGTACTTTGGTGCCAATGTGGTCATGCTGGTTTGTTATGCCTTTTTATTGGTGTTTACGGTGCGCGACCGCCTGAAAATACCGCTCAAAAAACTGCTGACGTTTGCCGGTATTGCGATCCTAACCGTCTGCACGATAACCGCATTGTTCGAAGACGAGACGTTCAACCTGGCGATGGTGATATTTTTGCCGGTTTGTTTCATGGCGCTGCAGCGCGTGATTGATATCCGGCGCGGCAAACTGCTGTTTCTATATTGTGTGGTGGCCAGCTATGCCTGCTTTGTCAGCGCGATGGCCATCGCCCTCAACCGCTACATGCCCGAGGCCGGGCTGTTTATGGCATCCAATCCCTCCTATTTGAGTGTGGGTGCTGCACTATTGCACGGCAGCACGGCTGTTTTGTTTATGATTCCCGCTTTTATTGTGCTTAGAGCCAAGATTTGGCCATTGGTACGCGATCTGGATATGTTTGAATGGAGCCACCTGTGGATTGTGCCGCTGGTTATATCCCTTTTCTTTTTAATGAGCACCATGGATATGCAGCAGGCCACGATTCCCCTGTGGGCGTTCTGCGCCGGAAACTCTTTGCTGGCGTGCGGCGCATTTATCAGCTATTATCTGATTGTTCAAATGATGCAAAAAACTGCAGACAGCGTGCGCATGGCGGAGCGTACACGCCATGCCGAAATGCAGCTGAACCTGCAACGCGACCAGTACGAGCGCCTGCAGGAGGGCATCCTTGAAACCAGAAAAGCGAGGCATGATCTGCGCCATTCCCTGGCTGTTCTATCCGGCTTTGCGCATGCGGGGGATTTGGAGCGGCTGAATACCTACCTGGCGGAGGTGCAGGTGCAGCTGCCGCGTGAAACAGAAGAGCGCGTATGCGAAAATCATGCGGCCAATGCAATTGTGAACCACTATCTGGCGATGGCGGCGGAAGCAAGCGTGCATACCAGCACCCAGCTAATCATTCCGGAGAACGTCGGCGGCATATCCTCGATGGACCTGTGTGTGCTGCTGGGCAACATGCTGGAAAATGCCGTAGAAGCAAGTGCGCGGTTAAAACCAGGACAGCGCAGTATCAGTTTATTGTCCGCTATTAGCGGCGATTACCTGACCATCAACATGGAAAACCGTTTCGATGGCGTGTTTGAGGCCAGCGATGGTGTATTTGCCTCCCGCAAGCATGAGGGAGAAGGGATTGGGCTCAGCTCCATCCGCGCTATTGCGCAGAAATACTACGGCCATGCACTGTTTACTGCCCAGGGTGACTTGTTCGAAACATCTGTCATCCTTTGCATGACGGCCTTGAAAGAGCTTGACGAACCCCATTTTGCGCGCTATGATAAGCCTGCAAAATTGGGAGGTTAGGCCATGACAATCGAAGTAGTAGCAGCGCTGATTGTGCAGGACGGGCAATTTATGATTTGCCAGCGGCCGCCGCATAAGAATTGCGGGCTGATGTGGGAGTTCCCCGGCGGCAAGGTGGAAAAAGGCGAAAGCGGGCCGGATGCGCTGGTGCGGGAATGTCAAGAGGAGCTGGGGGTCACCCTGGCGGTGGGCGAAATGTTCACAACGGTGCAGCACGTCTACCCTGCGTATACGGTGCATCTGACGCTGTTTCTGGCCACGTTGCAGGACGGCGAACCACAGCTGATGGAGCATCAGGCGCTTCGCTGGATCACGGCGGCGGGCATCCCAGGTTATGTTTTTGCCCCAGCAGACGCGGAGATTATCGCGGATAACCTGGAACGTTTTATGCAATTATCCTAATACTATTCTCAATCTAAAATGTCGATAAAATCGCGTTCAATTTGTGCCCCTCGCTAAGATCAAGGAACGGCAACGTAGCAGAGCTACGTTAAGTGGACGAATTGACGCGAGGGGCACAGCGTGCGCTTGCGCACCGAGGCACGAGGACGGCGCTTGCGCCGCCGCAGGGCCGAAGCCCATCGGCAATGGCCTATCGGGCCATTGTCGATGGGGCGATGAAAAGATACGCGAGATTGAGTCATTTTAGGTTGAAATTAGGGTGTGTTTCAAAAGTCCGAGACGTGCAGATTCGCGAGGATAAAGCGCCAGTTCAAGGCGGAAAACCGCCGGAATAGCATCGTTATTTCAAGGTTTGACAACGCAGAAATGGTGCTTTTAGACCCCGAAGATGCATGTCAAGAGTTTTGAAACACGCCCTATTATAAGCAAAAAGGACGCACACGGCATAGAGGCCGCATGCGTCCTTTTATTAGAAGTGGAGGTGCAGAGATCACTGATCCCTGCCGAGGAGCCTGAAGGCGAGTAGCCCTCAGCGTAACCCCCGTTCCCTTCCCCGTCAATCCTCCCGTATCCTCTCCAGCATAAACGCCATGGCGTTCTGAACATGCACGGCAGTGGCAGCGCGCAGATTAGGCGTATCGGAATACCGGCGGGGCACGGTGACACCGCGGGTATACTGGCCGCGCAACTCAATGTGCACCTCCTGCGGGGTGAGCGTCAAGAAGTCGTCCCGCACAATGGCGGCTACGGCCAGAGGATCGTGCAAAGTGGGCAAAAAATTGAAGGACGTCAAAAAGCGCATCATTTCGCCGCGCAGGAAGGTCATCTCCTCGCTGTCGCCATCCACCAGCGCGAGGGATTCTTCTTTATTCAGGCGGCACTGTTCGGTGACGTCCAGCGGCACCAGCACGATGTCTGCGCCGCTTGCGAGCAGGATTTCGGCGGCCTCCGGGTCGCACACGATGTTCCATTCAGGATGCGCCATATTCAGCATGCCGCCCATGATATACAGGTGCAGCTTGCGCGCAATATCCGGCGCTTTTTGCAGTGCTAGCGCCACATTGGTGGCAGGGCCAATCACCGCCACATACAGTTCGTCCACCGCGCGTGCGGCATCCACCAGCGCGTCCACGGCGTCGTTGGGCAAGGCGGGATCGGGCGCAGCATCGCCCCACAGCCCCAGCAGCGGGCGCTCCGCGCCAAGGTACACCGGGATATCAGCGCGGCCATAGGCGCGCAGCATATCCCGCACAATGCCGGTGCGCCAGGTGTTGGCGATATACACCGTGCTGATTCCGATCAAATCAAGCTCCGGGCTGTGCAGCGTGAGGGACAGCGCCAGCGCATCATCCACATCCCCGCCAAGGTCGGTATCCATCCACAATTTTTTCTTCATGTTGCCTCTAAAAAAGAGGGGCAGAGGGCATACGCCCTCTGCCCCTTTTATTGCTTATTTGCCAAAGGTCTTTTCAATCTCGGCCTGGATGACGGGGTCCATGCGTTCCACGATGGTGGATGCGGGCATGCCATCGCCCAGATAGTTGCTGATGGCGGCCATGATATCAAAGACGCCGGCAATGGATTTGTCGTACTTGGTGATAAGGGTGTGTCCGTCATAGATCAGGTCATACATATCGGAACCATCGGGCGCTTTGCCATAGCGTTCGCGCTCGCGCTGGTTGCCCTCTTCCTGCTGGATTTCGTTGATCATGCGGATGTACGCAATCGCGCCTTCGGGGTTCTTGGCGCCGGTGGGCACGGCCCAGCACTGGCTGTACACGTACACTTCATCCACGCTGCCGCTGGGGCCGGCGGGATAAGGCACAAGGCCCACATCAAAGGGAAGCTCCCAGGCGTCCTGGATTTCCTTGCCCACGATCATAGCCAGGGAGTTGTTGTCAAAATAGAAGAACATTTCATTGTCTTCCGTCATCCACATGGGGTTGGCATTGCTGATCATCTGGCCAAGCCATGTGAGGGCTTCCTGGGTTTCGGCATCCTTGAGGCCGGAGGTGGCTTTGCCATTGGCCTGATCGAGGTTGATCAGGGCGCCATGGTTGGCAATCAGGAAGTGGCCCAGGCTGTCGCCGTAGCCGCTGAAACCCCACTGGTCGATCTCGCCGTCGCCATCGGTGTCCTGCGTCAGCGCGCGGCCGACTTCCACAAACTTCTCAAAGGTCCATTCGCCCTTGGCATACAGTTCGTCGGGCGCTTCCAGGCCTTCATACTCAAACAGGGTGCGGTTGAAGGTGATGTGTTTGAAGTAGGGCTTGATCGGCACAGCATAGTGGCTGCCGTTCCACATGTAGTTTTCTTTGGCGATGGGGTAGTAGCTGTAATCTGCATCAGTCACGTATCCATCGATGTTCTGGATGATGCCCTGCAGCACGGCACTGTGGAAAACGCTCTCATACATCAATACGAGATCGGGCGCATCGCCCGCGGTCTGCATATCGATGCATTTTTGCAGTTGTTGGTCCCAGGTGACGCCAATGATTTCGACTTTGCCACCATACTTTTCCTCAAAGGCCTTCTTGGCCTCCAGGGATGCTTCGAATACAGATGCGTTGCGTGCGCGTTGGTTGACGTAGCCGCTGTAGCTCATCCAGAACACGATTTTGAGGTTGGGGTTCTCGAGGGTGTCTTCGGCCAGGGCGAAGGTGGGCAGCAGCGCCACGAACAGCGCCAGCACCACCAGCAGAGAGAGCATTTTCTTCATGGGTCGTACACTCCTTTTTCAAATTTTCGTTCTATCTTTCAGGCAAGTAGCCTTCAGAACCGTTATATTATAGGCCGGTCAGGCCGGTGCGCTCCACAGACTCGATGAAATACTTCTGGGTGAACGCGTAGAGGATCAGCAGCGGCGCGATGGTGAGCAGGCAGGCCGCCTGCATGCGTGTGGCAATCACTGCTTTATCTGTATAGTTGCCGCCGATGGTGCTGAGATTTTGCAGATTGGCCTGGAACTGCGCCATCGCGGTTGCCATGGTGTTATGGTTTTTCATGAACATGGCGGGGGTGTAATAGTCGTTCCAGTTCCACACCAGGGCAAAGAGCACAACGGTCAGCATCACGGTGCCGGCGTTGGGCAGCATCACACGGAAGAACGTGCCCACCGGGGAGCAGCCGTCGATCTCTGCCGCCTCCTCCAATTCGTGCGGCATGCTTTGGAAGAACTGCCGGTAGATGAAGATATACAGGCCGCTGCGAAGCCCCATGCCCAGCAGGGCGGGCAGCCAGAACGCCCCGTAGGTATCAATCAGGTTCCAATCCAAATTGGGATTCCCGGTGATCCAGCGCACCAGCGAGGCCAGGCCCAGCGGGTCAAAATGCTGGAAGGTGGAATACAGCGAGGTGGAGATCGTCTGCTGCGGCACGATCATCGTGAGGATGACCAGCGCAAACAGCACGCCGCGCCCCTTGAACTTGAACCTGGCGAACCCATAGCCCACCAGCATGCACATGCCCACCTGGATAAAGGAGGTCAGCACAGCGGAGAGCAAAGTGTTGGGCAGCGCGGAGCTCATGTCCAGGATCTCATATGCATCCTTGATGTTTTCCATCGTGAAGGATTTGGGGATCCAGATCACGGAGGGGTCGTAGGTCTGCATATAGGGCTTGAAGGCGTTGGAGAGTATGTAGAGCAGCGGATAAATCACAACAAAGCTCATCGTGATCAGCAACACCATCCGAAGTGTCTTATACAATAAGGAGGTGCCGGTGCGGGCGTAGCTGCGCACGCGTTCTTTGCCTGTCATGGAGCGGCGAAATGTTTGCTTCTTTTTCATCTTCTCAGCCCTCCATTCGCTTGGCCAAGCGGCCCAGGATACCAAAGGCAATCAGCAGGATGATGGCAATGACCGCCATGTAAATCCAGCTCATACTGGCGGCAAGGCCAAACTGAAAACCACCGCCAAACCCGTTCTTGTGAATCATGGCCATCACGCGGTTGCCCGTTTCCTCCGTGCCGTAGGACATAAAGCTGTCGATAACAGAGTATACCACATTCAATAGCATGATGGGAACCATCTGCGGCACGGTGATGCGCCAGAAGGAGTCCCACTCGCTGGCGCCTTCGATGCGCGCGGCCTCATACGTGGAGGGCGGAATCTTTTGCAGGCCGCTGAGGAACAGCAGGATCTGCACGCCGGATTCCATGATCAGGGCAAACACCTTGTTCACAATGGTTTGAATGCTGGCCACCAGCGTGACAGGCAATCCCGCGGACGCCAGGACATCGCCTAGGCCTGTGCTCTGAAAGATATACGCGTTTTGCGTGGCTGTTAAGGTGTTGCTGTTGATGACGTCGCTGAGCATCGCATACACCACGCCGCTGGTGATGATGACCGGAAGGAAGAACACGCTGCGGAAGAACCCACGTCCGCGGAAATCCTGATTGAGCATCACGGCGATAAACAGGCTGAGAATGACGATCAGCGGCACCTTATACAGCATCTCAAGCGCCGTTTCAAGCAGCACCTGATTGAACTTGGCATCGCGGAACAGCATATAGTAGTAGTTGTCAAAACCCACCCATTTGGTATCAAAGCCGCCCGGCGCCATGGTGAGGTTGTTGAGGCTGTACCAGAAGGATTGAAGCACAGGCCAGGCAAAGAAGAGCACAAAGCCCAGCACCCACGGCAGGATAAACAGGTAACCCCAGCGCGCCTTGCGCCGCTTCAGCCGGCTCTTGTCGATGAGCAGCTCGTTTGCGTTTGTCATTGCCCGCTCACCTCCTTCACCAGATAGCCGCAGGCAGGCACGGTGCCATCGGGCGTTTCCACGGCCTCATCGCCATAGTTGATATAGACTGCGCGGGTTTGATAGGTGGTTTTGCGAAGGGTGTCGCTAAGGATTTGATGATCCGTAATGGTTTCGGCCGCCACGGGGGCCAGCACATCGCGAAGCAGATCGTAATATGCGCGAACATCCTCCTGCCACAACGTATAATCAGGCGAGATCAGGAAGTCGAGCCGGGAGCCGATCAGCTCCTCCTTGTTTTGCCCCGCAAAGGCGAACAGCGGGCTGGCACCGTATTCCAGGCAGCGCAGCACCTGGTTATAGGGCGTAGATGCGTGATTGATGGTGGATAGCGAATAGCTGACAGATCCATGAAACACCATCTGATAGAAGGGAACGGTCTCGTCGCAGATCATGTACTGGCTGCTGTTGTCGGGGGTTTCGAGGATATGATCGGCCAGCACGGCGGCGTAGGCGTTGGCTTTGCCCAGCATCACCGAGGGGCTGACCGCCTGCACATCATGGATGACATCCTGCGTGAGCGCCGGCACATTCCCGCGTCCAAACCCATCCGTGCGGTTATCGGCAGTGCAGATATCACCAATGCCGGTGAACGAAATATTAGTGACGTCCAATTTCTTGTACTGCGCCATCAGTTTGTCAAAGAACTGATGGAACTTGGCGGGAGAAAGCAGATACCAGGGCTTAATGAGCCGGTTGACCGCCATGGAATCATACCACAGCATGTACTGCATCTGCGGCGCATTGATGGGCGAAAGCACGGCATCCCACAGGGCGTTAAAACCATTGCCGCCTTCATACACATTCACCATTTCCATGCTGGGATACAGCGCGCCGCCCTGCTTGGCCAGATCGCTACTGAGCGCCGTCAACTCCTTGGCCGTGCCAAGGCCGCTCTGCACGTTCGCGTTTTGAGGGATTTTCTCATACGAGGTGCCGCTCACCCAGTTTTGATAGCGCACCACGCTTTGCGCGACACCGAGGGTATTCACCATCTCCCGGATATCCTGGATGCTGGTGAACGTCCACGCCTTGGTGTAGGGGATGCCCAGGAATTGTGCCTGTTTTTTGGCATAGCCGTGCACGTCCAGATACAGCGGATAATCCCCCTGCTGCACGCGCTGCGTTAATCCCTGCTCTTCTTGCAAGTATTTACGGTATACGGCCGCCATCGCGGCATAAGTGCTTTGCTCCTCGCCGGACAGCAGATAATACCGCACGGTGTAGGCCCCGGTGGTCAGCCCCGCACGCTCGCGGATACCCGTCACGCGGGTGCCAAATTCCTTTTTATTCATGGTGACGCTGCCGGCATTGAGCACCTGAAACTCGCTGTACACGATGTTGTAGCTGGTCAGGTTGGACACGCGCGCATGCAGCACCGCCTTGGCTTCATTCTCTGTGATCACCGCCAGAAAGCCGTGATCGCGCCCGCCGCTGCCAAACACGGGCAGGCGGGTGGTGGCTTCGGTGGTGCGGACGATCGTGGCCAAGGTAGCTTGCTCACCCACCTGGCCAGTGACGCTCGGGTCCTTGCCATAGACGTAGGTTTTGTACTCGCTCATGGCGGTGACGCCGTTGTTGTAGTTGATCAGCGCGCCGCTGCCATCCGGCAGCAACAGGTAGCCGCTGGCATCGCTGCCCTGCGCATCAAAGGCAGGCAGCAGCTCCACATATACCACGGTATTGATTTCATCATTTTCGATCTTATCAACCGGGATGCTGACCTCCAGCGCACCTTCCAACAGGCGATACTCCACCGTGACCGCCACGTTTTGCTTGGCAAAATAATAACGGCTGACAGCAGTTTTATCTTGCACGGTGACGGTGAGGCCGCCCTTGTTGACGGAATCGGTTTGGGATATGCACGTCAGCGCCGTACCGCGGTCGTTGGTGAAGGTGATAACGATCTGCGATTGCAGCGTCATTTTATGCACGCCCTTGGCCTTGTCGTCCGCCTCGGTGGGATTCGAGCGCCATAGATATCCATCCAGCTTGTTCTCCACAATCACTTCGCCTGTATCCGGCCGGATGTAGAGCGCCAGTGCGGCGTTTTCGTCCACCAGCGTATAGCCCTCTTCCGTCAGCGCGAGGGCGGAGGACAGGGCGAGCGTCATCAGTAGTGTCGCAATCAGCAGTTTGAAAGTAAATTTCATGGTATATGCCCTCCTTTCCCCTACATGCGGTACATCATTTCGTTATACAGGGTAGTGATGAAAACCCACAATTGCTGCACCAGGCTGTATGCCAGCACCAGCAGCACCAGCACAATCACAATGGCCAGGATGGTCAAAAACAGGTTGAGCAGCGTGTGGCTGAAGCTGAGCTGATTGGCGTGGTACACACCCACCAGCAGCATGATACCGGACCAGGCGAAGCAGATATACAGCATCGTGTTGAGGAAGATGCCAAGGTCTGCATCCACAAAATTGCTGAGGATGGTTTTGAGCAGTATACCGATGATGGTGGGCATCAGCGCATACGAAAAGGAAATGAAAAGCTCGTGCGTCTTACCCTCGCAATTGCTCATCAGCGAGGATACTGCATAGTTGGAGATAAACACTAGCAGGAAGCTGCCCACTGTGCCCAATAGCAGGAGGGGCACGTTCAGCCGGTCGAGCCTGTTCATGTTGAAGATGAAGCCCGTGGCCACATACTGCACCACCATGACCACAAAGAACAGGGCCACCACCAGCGCGCCGGATTTGACGGAGCCAAACCCGTAATGCTTCATGCGCTCGAACCCGTCATAGGGGTGCGCCATGCAGTACAGCGGCGCGGAGAGCAGGCCGTTCTTGATCTGCTTTTTGGGCTTTGGATGCTTTTTGCGGTATGCTCCGTGCAGCTTGAATGCGATGAACAGCAGCAGCAGCGCGCCCACAATCCAGCCCATGTTGGCGCGGATCAGCCCCAGCGTGTATTCCTTATACGCATCGGAATAATGATCCCTGTAATTGCCCAGCTTGAAGTAATACATGGCCTGCTCGTAATCTTCCAGCTGGTAATACGCTTTGCCTAAGCCCCGGTACGCCATGTTGTAGTTGTTGTCCAGCTTCAGCACGTCCAGCCACGGCTGGATGGAGTCCACATAGCGCCCCTGCTGGTACAGGATGCTGCCCTCGTGGATCTTCTGGCCAAACTCTGTGAGGCGGAACACCGTAATATTGCCCGTCTGCGCGTCCAGTATCAGAATATCGCTGCCGATGCGCTCGATGGCCACAGGATCCTGGAAAAGGCCGTCCTGGGTGCCCTGGCCGCCAAAGAACAGGATGGGCCCGACATCGGTAAACTGAATGATGGTGCGGTTGCTTCTGTTAAGCGCGGTGTAGATGCCGTTCTCCTCGGGCAACATATCGCCGACCAGCATGTTGGCAAAATTAAAGTGGCGAATAATATTGATGCCCATGGGGTTGAGCACGGTCATGGCCTTGTTGATGAAGTTTTCCGTAGCAGCCACTGCAGCATACACCATGTCTTCATCGTCAATGGCAATGTTGACATATTCAATGGGAATAAAAGCTTCCATATTGGCACGCTGCTGGCGGGTCATCAGGCTGCGCCACAGCTTTTGCAGCACCATCTTGGGGGTGGTTTCCACCTGCGCGGCGCCAAAGTAGTTGAGGAACGAGCCGTCGGGGTTGTAGCACACCAGTCCCTGGTATACGCCCAGCGCCAGCACATACACGCGCCCCGCGCTGTCCACCACCACTTTTTTAGGCTTGAACGTGATGGTGCTGTCAAACAAATCGCTGACCGGACGGCTGAAAACCTGCAGCAGCTCCCCGGCCTGATTGCCGCGCAGCGTGATATCCATCACGTCGTCCGTCACATAGATATCGCCGTTTTTCATCACCATCAGGCCCATGGGATGCGCAAGCTGCGTATCGCCAAAGCCGGTGTATTGGCGGACAAAGTTGTAGTTGCTGTCCAGCACCACAATGCGCTTGTTGCCGCTGTCTACGACGTACAGCTCGTCCTGATATTTGTCGTAATACATGTCCTGAGGCGAGCTGAGGGCGGTGCCCATGACCCTGGATGTGACCATTTGCTTCACTTCATAGCCAATGGGCGCGGGCACATCGTCGCCAAAACGGTTGTAAGAATAGCCCACATAGGGCGCTTCATCCGCCAACGCCGCCAGCGGCAGCAGCAGGAGGACAAGCAGCAAGCATAAACACTTTTTCATTGCTTTTCCTCCTTATTTCATGCCCGAGTGAGACATGGTTTCAAGCACGGACGACTGGCTGAGTAGGAAGAACACCACCGGGGGGATCATCAGCACCAGCGCCACCGCAGCGCCCGCACCCGCGCGCGCAATGCCCGCGGAGGCGATCTGGCGCAGCATCACCGGCAGCACCTTCATGCTCTCATCATAGATGTAGGTGACGCCGGACGCATTCCAAAAGCTCTGGAATGTGAAGATCGACAGCGTCAGCCACGCGGGCTTGATCATGGGCAGCACGATGGAGCGGAACAGCAGCCATTCGTTGGCGCCGTCAATGCGCGCGGCCTCAATCACGGAGTTGGGCACCGCCGTGACCACGAACTGCCGCACCAGGAAAACGCCGAACGAGCCGCTCATCATGGGAAGGAGAATCGCCCAATAGGTGTTGATCATGCCGAGGCTGGACAGGATGATGTACTGCGGCACAGAGGTGACCTCGGGCCTAAACAGGATGGCCCACACCACAATGGCGTAGAACACCTTCAGCCATTTTTGCGGATACTTGGCCAGCGCATAGGCCGCCATGCTGGCAATCAGCACATAGCCCACCGTGCCCACGCCCGCCACAAACAGGCTGTTGAACAGGTAGCGCTCAAAGGGCACCCACATTTCGTTGGCCAGGCGCATCATGGTGGTAAAGTTCTCAGTGGTCGGGTTTTGCACAAAGAAGCGCGGCGGATAGATGAACAATTCGTTGGCAGGCTTGAAAGCGGTGATCACGGTGTACAGAAGGGGCAGCACCATGAACGCGCTCATCAGCAGCAGGAAGAACAGCACCAGCGCGTTGCCGCTGAAGGAACGGGATACGCGCTTGCGTTTTGCGTGCAGGCGCTTGCCTTGGATGTTGCGTGCAGAAGACGGCTTATTCAATTGATTTCGCCCCCTTCCTCACTGCCAAAGCGGCTCAGGACGGATTTGATGACCGACCAGAACACCAGCATCAGCAAGAACAGCACCACGGCAATGGCCGCCGCATAGCCCATTTCAAACCGGATGGAGCCATAGTCGAATATGTGCAGCACGATGGTGTGTGCGGAATAGTCGGTAGAGGGGAAGCCCACCAGCGACATGGCCTCATAACCCACCGCAAACGAAGTGGAAATCTGCATGACCGCGCCAAACAGCAGCTGCGGCACCATCTGAGGCAGCGTGATATACCAAAGCTCCTGGAAGCGGTTTTTCACGCCGTCCACAGCGCCGGCTTCGTACAGGGATTTGTCCATGCTTTGAAGCCCGGCCACAAAGGAGAGGAAGCCCACGCTCATGCTCAGCCACAGGATGACCACGATGACCACTGTCATGCTGCGGTTGGGGTCGGTCAGCCAGTAGATCTGCTCGTGCACCAGGCCGAGCTGCAGGATGGTGGAGTTGATCAGGCCCACGGCGTCATCACTGAAAATATACGTCCAGATGAAGTACACGTTGCCCGCCAGTGAGGGCGCGTAGAACAGGAAGGTGAGCGCCGTGCGAAGGCCGCGCTTGAAATCGTTGATGAACCAGGCGAAAACGAAGCTCAGCATATAGCTGACGGGGCCTGTGACCATCGCGAACACCATGGTGTTGCGAAGCGCGGTCATAAACACGTCGTCCTCCAATAGCAGGCGGATGTAGTTGTCAAACCCCACAAAGGAAGGTGCTTCCAGCATGTTGAAATCCGTGAAGCTGAGCACCACAGACGAAAGGATGGGCAAAATCGTGAAGGTGAAAAAGAGCAGAATGAAGGGCAGGGTGAACAGCAGTGCGGCCAGATTGTAGTGGTTATGGCCTTTGCCGCGCTTGTTCAGCGCTTTCACTGCCTGCCGTTGAGAAATATCCATAGGTTCTTGCCTCCTCTCGTTTTATTTAGTAGCCGAATTCTTCCCATTTGCGCTGGATTTCTTTGTTGATGTCCTTGTTGTACTTGTTGAGCACTTCGCGCAGGTTGTTGTTTTTATAGACCACCGCGCGGAAGGCGAAGGCCAGCGTGCGGTTGGTGATGTAGTTGCCGGGCAGCTGCGGAATGTCCTGCACGAACTGCCACTGTTCCCACAGCGCCTCGCGCTGGGCGCTGGTCCATTTCATGTTCTGGAAGGCTTCGATATTGGCGGTGGGCCAGCGCGCCGCCGCGCCCATCAGGCTTTCTACGCCCAGGCCAAACTCCGTCTGTGTATCCGCGCCCGTCCACCAGCTGATAAACTTGAAGGCGTTCTCCTGCTGCTTGCTGGTGCTGATAATCACAGCGCCGGTGCCGGTGGCACCTTCGCCGCGGTTCAGCTCGCCATTAAGCATCGAGCCGGGAATGGGCGCGATGTCCCACAGGCCCTGCAGCTCCGGCGCGGCAACGGCCAGCTGATTGGCGGTGGTGTACATATCAATGGCAATGGGCATGGTGCCGGTGCGGAAACGGGAGAAGAAGTCGTACTTCACGGGCAGCGCATATTTGGAATACAGCTCTGTCCAAGCCTTAAACGCCTCCAGCGCCAGGGGCTGGTCAAAGGTGGTCTGGCTCAAATCCTCGGTGTAGAAGCTGATGCCGCGTTGGAATAATTGTGCCTGGAAGCCCATGGTGTTGCTGTTGGTGACGGTGGGGGACGGGATGCCCATCGTCATGCCCTGCTTTTGCAGCACCGGCAGCAGCGCGCGTACATCTTCCCAGGTATTGGGTACGGTGAGGCCAAGCTCCGCAAAAATATCTGTACGGTAAAAGATCACGTCAAAGTTCTGGGTTTCGGGCAGGGCATAGATGCCGCCCTTATAAGTATAGGGCACCAAGGCCGACGCCATAAACTGCGATTTCAGCGCTTCAAAGCCCTCGAATTGGCTGAGCTCCACCAGCGCGCCACGCATGGCGAGGTTGACGGGTAATTCTTTGTAAACAGTAATGGCCACGTCCGGGCCTTTGCCACCCAGGATTGCCTGCATCAGCGTGCCGGAGCCGTCAATCAGGCTGACGTTGACGGGGATGCTGTTTTCCGGCACAAAATATTGGTCGATCATCTCTTTGATCAGCTGGGTCTGCTCGCGGCCGGAGGCAATGCCGGAGGAGCCCAGATCGTTGGCGCACACCCACACCACCAGCGGCTGCACCTGTTCGTCGGTGTCATAAATCTCGCCCATGGCGGTGTAATCTTCAAAGAAGGAGCCGATAAAGCCATTCCAGCGGAAGGCCGCCTGCTCGAAGAACCCCACGCCCTGGTTAGGCGCTTTCAGGCTGGCATCGGCCACCACGAAGTAGTCCACCTGCAAGGCCTGCTCGCGAAGGCGAAGGCCCTGTGTGGCCAGGCCGGAGATATCAGTTTTCCAGCCCTCCAGCTGCAGCACGATATCCTCGGGATGCTTGATGAAGTTCTCCAGACGCACCGCCATTTGCGTCAGCACCGCCGCAGAGCTGCCCTTGCTGCCATAGCGCTCAATTTCGGCCTGGCAGGCGCGCAGTTCCTTCGCCAGACGCGTCATATCTTCAAGCAATGACGGAATCTTGGTTTCCAGCTGGAAATCACGGTTGCGGTCAATGGTCACGCGCTCATAGTCCGCGTTGTCGCCGCTGATCATGATCACCTTGCGGTACATGGTGCTGATTTCGCTCAGCATTTCCTCCATCTGGCGCAGCGGCTCGCTGTACGGGCCGGCGGTGACGGTCATGCGCAGGGTGTGCTCGCCCGCTGTTAAGTAAAAATCAAATTCATTGCCGTCCACATCTTGCGCGGTGTAGATATACCACTCGGATTTGTAGGGCACAAAGAGGTGCTCGGCCTCAGCAAAGGGGATCTGCCCGTCAATGGAAATGCTGCGGGTGCTGCCCATGCCGCGCAGAAAGTTTTGCAGCACGCGCATGTGGATTTTGTAAAAGCCGTCGGCAGGCACGGTGAATGTCCATTCCATCCACTCGCCCTGCGCCTTCCAGCTGCCGCCGCCAATGGTGTTGAGGCGGGTTTTCACAGGATCGCTGGGTTGGGTGGCGGCGTCGCCGCGCTGGCTGATGGGGTAGAGCACCATGCTGTTGCGCAGCCCCGGCTCCTCCGCCTGGAAGGAAACGCTGGCGTTTTTGTTGTTTTGCGCGGCGTCCGCATGCGCGGCGATGTATGCTTCGTAAGAAGGCAGCGCGGCGATGTTCACAAAGCGCAGCTGGGAAATGGCCAGCGCTTCTTCGCTGAGCCCGAGGTTCAACACATGCTCGCCCGCCGTCAGATAGAAGGAATAGGGGTTGGCATAGTGATTCTCAATATCTTGAAAAAACACAGTCTGCCAAATTTGCGCTTCCGAAAGCTTGGGCTTCAGGTCATTATCGCGGCTGTCGCGGGTGATCGGCCCTTCGGCCTGATACAGGCGGCGAAGCGTCAGCTGCTTGGCCTCGGTAAACGGATACGCGCCGTCCAGCGCCAGCGACATCATAATATCGCCCTGGCGAGAGGGCAGCGCGAGGAAGCTGATCTCCAATTGATACCAGCCGGCGGTTTCCACTGTGAACGCCCAGTCTGTGCGGCCAATGCCGCTTGCCCACTGCAGCACATTGCCATCCACATACGCGCCGCTGTCGTGCAAGTCGGCAATATCCCCCGGCGTCAGCACGATCTCACCGTTTGGCGAAACACCGTCCGCCAGCCCGGCGCTGTAATCAAAGAAGCTGGATGTACTTGCCCAGACATCCGGCATATCATCCGCCAAGGCGCTTGCCCCGCACAGCATAAAACAGACGGCAAGGCCCATCAGGAGAAGGAATTGTTTTGTACGGTGCATGCTGATTAACTCCTATCATTTTACATAAGCTGCAGGCTAAACGATTTTCCTGCCATCAGTATAGAGCGATTTTATGCGATTGTCAAGCGGCAAAGATAGAAAATATTCATCGTTTTTTTGCCATATCCCACTATTTTTCAGTTGACAAGTGCTTCGGCATGGAGTAGAATACAAGCACAGACCGATATTTGCACCCAAAACCCCCGAAAAGCACCTTCTCTCCCGGGATAAACGCTTAACCTTGTGCAAATAGAGACCAATCCCCTGCAAAAACCACATGAGAAAGCGAGACGATCCATGCGCAAGCTCCCTTGTATTACCATGCTGCTGCTCTGTCTGTTGCTGATGGGCTGTGCCGCCGCCGAAACGGTGACGGTCGCTGATACTTCCCTCACTTTTAACGAAAATGGGATGCTCACACAGCTCACACAAGGCGATCGCAGCCTGACGCTGGAGGGCATTGTCACCGATGTGGGCATCGATGGCGCGTTCCTGTACCAAACCATTGGCTACCAGCGTTTCTGGGACATGGCCACCTGGGATCTGGCAACCATCGTGCCCATGAACAAAGCCCTGCCGCTGCAGGAGGTCGTTTCTGTCACCCCGGATGAAAATGGCGTCACAATCGTTCTTTTGACAGATGATGTGCTGCTCACCCAGCGCTACACCGTGATGGCGTCTGCGCTGAAGATTGACGTCACCATCACCTCCAAGCGCAGCACCGTGTGCGAAATCCAGGGCGTCAACTTCCAGCTGCGCGCCGCGGACATGCCGGAGGGCACCACCTTCGAGTTTCCCGGCAACACCCCCGCCGGTGTTTTCTCCCTTTCCAGCCTGCGCGCGTTTTCCACCAAGCAGACCGAGTATTGCAACCCCGTGGTGCTGCTTCGTACAAACGATAACAGCGGCATCAACGCTTTCTTCCTCAATGAAGAAGAAAAATGGAGCACCGCCGTGCACCAGAACAAAAACGGTCAGCTCTTTATCAACAATCTGTCCATGACAGAGCTTCTGATTGCCCCGGAGGAGAGCATCTATGTAGGTGCCATGTATCTGCAACTGACGGGCGAGGACCCCTACGCCCCCCTGCAGGCGCTGTATGCCGAAAACGGTTACCATGCCCCCGCCGATGGCGCGGCCAGCGGCCCCGTGTACAGCTGCCACCCGGCAGGCACCATGGACAGCGGCTTTCGCGATACCAAGACCATGCGGCTTTATGCCGACGAATCCTTGCAGGCACTGGCCGATATGGGCATCGAAAACATCTGGGTGTTGCCCATCTTTGAGCACCTGAACCGCGGCGTGTATCACCCCACCGATCAGGCCATCCTCGACAAGCGCTATGGCACCGATGAGGACGTGGCGTACTATGTGGACATGGCGCATGCGCTTGGCATGAAGGTGCTGTTTGACTATGTGCCCCACGGCCCCCGGCCGGAAGATCCCTTAGCAGTGGATAATCCTCAATGGTGCTCCGTGGCCAGAAACGGCCAGATTCAAATCGAGTGGGACTGCGTCAGCTTTGACATGGCAAACACGGACTATCAAGCCTACACCACCGCGCTGATTGAGGAGCATGTGACCAGGTTCCATATAGACGGCGGGCGTATCGACTGCGCCATGGGCGGCCTGAGCAACTGGGCGCCCCAGGCGGGCAACCGCGCTTCCAGCAGCAGCCTCAAGGGCGGCGTAGGGATCGTGACTGCCATCCGCGGCGGATTCCTGCAAAGCGGCGTCACCCCCACCCTGCTTCCCGAAAACTTCCATCCCGTTCCCTTCTACGCCAGCGTCACCGATGTGTTCTACGACATGCCGCTCTACCGCATGATGTATGTGCTTCGCCAGGAGAACGCCGACGAAATGACTTTTGCCACCACCGTGATGCAATGGCTGCGCAGCGAAAACCTCACCAGCGTGCCCGGGCAGATGAAGCTTCGGTTCCTTGGCAATCACGACACCGTGAGCTGGACGTGGGACAGGGCGCGCGCCACCTTCCTCTATGGCGAGGAGAAAGCCAAGGCTATGTGGGCGCTGATGAGCTTTATCGACGGCATGCCCTTCCTGTACCAGGGCGATGAAAACAGCGATTTGTACCATTTCAAGTATGGCTACAACCTGGAGGAGTTCTTCACAGCGCTTTTCTCCGCACGAAAGGCCTACCTCAGCGATGACATGACCACTGTGTATACCCTCAACGACCTTGGTGCTGCCATCTTCCTGCGGCAAAACGGCACGGAAAAAAGGCTGGTGCTCATCAACCTCTGTGCAGGAGAATTGTTCATCCCCGCCGAAACCCTTCCCGCCGCATACGCAGACATCCTGTATGGCAGCGCGGCTGTCACAGCGGATGGCGTCACCCTGCCGGAATATGGCGTTGTGATGTTCGACTGCCCCACCCTATGATTCGCTGCGCAAAACATGCGCATGCAAATATTGAAAGGAGACTTTCCTCATGAAAAAGATCCTCGCTCTGGTCCTGTCCCTGGTTATGCTCCTGTCCGTTGGTGCCGTGTTCGCCGAAGAAGCTGCTGCCCCCGAAACCTACGAACTGAACGTAGACACCTTCACCCTCACCCAAGGCCCCATCTGGTTCTTCATGTATGCCGATTCCCTGGCCGATGAAATCTTTGAGCTCCATGCCACCCCCGAATGGGGCGACAACTGGCAGTACTCCGCGCAGCCCAGCGTAGACCAGGTTTTCCACTCCATCTGCGAATGGGACGGCGTGCAAGCCATGCCCGGCACCGTATACAATGAAGATGCCGAAATGGCCAACATTGACATCGTTGTGCTGTTTGTTGCCCCCAAGGCCGGCAGCATCGTAATCAACCCCAGCGAATACATCGTTAAAGACGATGGCGGCGAGCATGCCAACTACCTCATCAAAATCATCACCACCGATGCAGAAGGCAACGAAGTATGTCTGTCCAACGCTGATGGCGAGTGGATGGAAACCCCCTACATCAACGAAGCTATCGAACTGGAAGTGGCCGAAGGCCAGCTGATTGCTTTCATAGTTCGCTCCGGTGATGATGGCGGTGCCGCTGTGTTCTGCCAGCCCAGCATCTCTTATAAGTAAGGAACGAGGGGAACGCTGGGGCTCTGCCCCAGCCCCCGCAAGGGGAATCATTCCCCTTGACCCCGCTTGGGTATCGAGCCAACAGGCTTGAGAGCATGTGCGGGGACGAAAAAAGCGCTGTGGATGACCTTTGGAATGCAAGCATTCCATGGCCACCACAGCGCTTTTTCTGTCATCCGCGATGCGTCTGACCAGTGGCTAACGCAACTGCCCGCACACCAGAATGGATACCCAAGAAAACCAAACGTACCCCCTATCGGCTGCACGGATTCCTTGCGTGCGGTTTTCCTGCCATAGCAGGGAAACCGAAAAAGAGGGCAGATGGCCTGGAATGCCTGCATTCCTAAGGTCACATGTCCTCTTCTTCGTACACGCATACAATCACTCAAGTATCATCAGAGGATACAAAACCGAGGTGCAGGAGACTGGGGGCAAGCAGCCACCAGCGTTCCCGCCCCGCGTAACCCCTACTTCCAGCCTGCCCATGCAGCCTCGTCCACGCCAACAGTCACCTGATTGCCGTTTCGCACAATCGGTGTGACCAGAAACTCCGGGTGCGCCATCAGATACTCATAGATCGCGTTTTCGTCGCTGGTATGCGCCACGGGATGTGACAGCGCAGCCACGCTCTGCCGGTCTACCAGCGTTTTTGCGCCCACGCCACGGGCAAAAGTCTGCAGTTCCCTTAGCCCCAGCTGGTGTTTCTTCAAGTCCACCAGCTGATAGGGAATACGGCGTTCTTTGAAATACCGTTCGGCTTTTTGCACATCAAAATTGCGTTTCAGCTGATAAATCTGTATATTCATAGGGCTTATGCGTTGAGGGCTGCAGTCTCTTCCTCAAAGGGCAGGGTGATACGGTTCTGGCCGTCCTCCCACAAACGCTCCAGATGATAGAACGCGCGGTCTTCCGGGTGGAACAGGTGCACGAGCACCGTGCCATAGTCCAGCACGATCCAGCGGCCTTCACCAAGGCCCTCCTTGGCGCGAAGAGCAATGCCCTCCTGCGCCAACGCATCATCCACATCATCCGCCAAAGCCTTCACCTGCAGGCTGGAGCGGCCTGACGCGATGACCATATAATCGGTAATCACCGTCAAATGTCCTACGTGCAATACTGTGATATCCAGCGCCTTTTTGTCGTAGAGAATGCGAGCGATTTGCTGGGCGAGCGATGGTTGGTTCATAACATCTCCTCCATATTTTTTATTGGTGAAACTGCATGCAGTGATCCTCTGCCTTTATGCAGTATTGTTTCCAAATCTTCTATCGTCATACGTCCGAGGGGAGAAAACTCTTTGCCCTTTGCGGCCAGGTAGTCCCGCGTGCCATACAATTCCATCAATGCGGCGTGCGGAAGCGATATTTGCGCCACATCCCGCGCCTGGGTGAGGCCGGGGAAGGGCTCCCGCGTAGGCTCGATATAATCGGCCACAAAGATGCAAAGCTCCAGCGGCGACATGCCCGCGCGTCCGGTGGTGTGATAGCGGATGGCGTTGAGCACATCCGGGTGGTGCACATGGAAGCGGTCGATCGCCACCTGTGCACCCACCAGCCCATGAAGCAGTGCCGGGGACGAAAGCAGCTCCGAATCGTCTGTGATGCCATGCTCCCTGGCGATGGCCTGCATCTGCGCAAGCGGCAGCGCCTTGGCGCAGTCGTGCAAAAGCCCGGCCAGTGCCGCGCGCTGCATGGAGATGCCGTGCAGCCGTGCGAGATACACGGCGGTGTCGCGCACCCCCAGGGTATGCCGCATGCGTTTTTCGCCCATCATCATGCGCAGCAGCGGCAGGAAATCCTCGTGATATAAACCGTTTTGGGCGATATACTGGGCGACGTCCGGGTCCAGATCGGCAGGATCTTCATCCTGCCAAAGCTGCGCCCGCACCAGCGCCGAGGTGCCCGGTGCCACCGGGAGCGGCAGCATTTTCACCCGTGCGCCCGCGTTTTGCGCGATGTATAAGGCTTCGGCAGGGTCGATCCCGCTGCGGGGATGGCACAGAAAATCACATAATTGGAATAAGGTTTGCGCATCCTTCCAGTAGGGGAGCTTCAGCAGCTTATCCGCGCCCAGGATAAAGGAAAACCGGGTGTCGGGATAGGCGTTGCGCAGTTTTTTGAGGGTGGAAACGGTGGTGTGCTGCACGCTGCTGTCCATCTCTACGCGGGAGAGCTGAATGCGCGGGTCGTGTGAGGCGGCAATGCGGCACATGGTGTAGCGGTGCTGGGCACTGGCAAAGGCGCGCTTGTGGGGCGGGTTGCCGTTGGGGATCAGGAGAACGCCGTCCAGCCCCTCGCTAGCCATCACAGAACGAATGAGTGTGATGTGCCCCTGATGGATGGGGTCAAACGTGCCGCCAAGCAACCCAACGTGTTTCAATCCGCGCTCATCTCCTATTACCTAATTCTATTATACACGATTTGCCACGCAAATGAAAGAGGGAACAGCGAAATGGAGCAATATTTGCAGCGAACGCAGTTCAGCACACTGATGGACACCGTGGGCAAGCACCTGTTGATGCTGGGACTGGGGCTTGGCTGGTTCATCCTGCAATGGGGGGTGCGCCTGCCCGCGCTGACGGCGGGCTTGGCGTTGTATGGAATGCTGCTGCTGCTTCGGCGTGCCACACAGGATAAACGCCTCAAGCAGCGGGAGCAGCGCCTGCGTGCGCGCATTGGCGGCGAAATGACACTGGAAAGGCTGCTGCTGGAGCCGCCAAACCACGCGCATTTTGAAGTGGTGATGTTGCTGTCGCAGAAATATCCGCTGACACTGCTGCGTGCCACAGATGAAGGCGTGCTGTGCAGCTATCACCGGGATACGCTGCTGGTTTCATTCTTGCAGCGCCCCGGCAAGGAGCAGGTGTCCGCGCAGGATGTGCTGGGGGCGCAGCGTGCCGTGCGGGCGCATAACGCCACCCGCGCGGTGCTGTGCGTGCCCTGCGGCATCAGCGCGAACGCGCAATCGCAGGCCAACGCCCAGCCGCCGGTGCATATCATGCCAAGAAGCATGCTGATCGCCCTGGCCGGGGCCGCCAGCCCCGTCACAGACCAGCAGCTGGTGGCACTCGGGCAGCGCCGCCGCGCGCGCATACCCGCAGGGGTATGGCTGCGGCATATTGTGACGCCTGCGCGTGCGCCGCGCTATGCGCTGTATGGCGTGCTGCTGCTTGGCATGTACCTGATCACGCGGCTGCCCTACTATCCCATCCCCGCGCTGATTTGCATCGTGCTGTGGGTGGCATGCCGGTGCGTGCCGGAGGCGGACAGCAAATTATAGTATAAAGCGCCGCACATCCATCGCCTTTGCGGTCTGCACATGATCGCGCACATAATCGGCCGAGATGGTGAGGTACACATCGGGCATATTATCACCGCCCGCATTGAAGGACACATCCTCGAGCAGCTCTTCAAACACTGCATGCAGCCTGCGCGCGCCGATATCCTCGCCCATTTCGTTGGCGCGAAGAGCAATGCCCGCAATGGCGGTGAGCGCGTCCTCGTCAAAGGTGAGGTGCACCTTGTCTACATCCAGCAGCGCCGTATACTGGCGGGTGACGGCGTTGTCTGTCTGGGTGAGGATTTTTACAAAGTCCTCCTGGGTGAGGCTCTTGAGCGTGACATGCACGGGAAAGCGCCCCTGAAGCTCGGGAATCAGATCGGTCACCTTGGCCACATGGAAAGCGCCTGCGCCGATGAACAGCATAAAGTCCGTGCGCACGGGGCCATACTTGGTGTTGACTGTGCTGCCCTCCACGATGGGCAAAATATCCCGCTGCACGCCCTCGCGCGATACATCGGGGCCGCCGCTGGGGCTGCCGCGCCCGGCAATCTTGTCGATTTCGTCCAGGAATATGATGCCGCTCTGCTCTGCGCGCTGCACGGCCTCTTCCTTCACGGCATCCTCGTCAATCAATTTTTGCGATTCCTCGGCCGTCAAAATATTGCGCGCTTCCTTCACTTTCACGCGGCGCAGCTTGGTTTTCCTGGGCATCATGCCGCCCATCATATCGCCGATGTTCACCGATTGGCCGCCCACCTCGATCTGGGGAGAGCTTTCCTCCACCTCGACCTCCAGCTCGCGCTCTTCCAGTTCGCCCCGGCGCAGCTGCTCGCGCACTTCGTCGCGCTTGCTGCTCATCTGCTGCTTTTCGTCCTCGGTCTGCTCCGGCTCCTTATTTTTGCCCAGCAAAAAATCGAGGGGATTGCTGGTAGACTGCTTCTTGGGCGGGTGCAAAAGAAGCGTGACCAGCCGGTCTTCGGCCAGCACCTGTGCGCGGGTTTTGACGCGCGCGGCATGCTCTTCCTTCACCATGCGCACGGAGTTTTCCACCAGGTCGCGGATGATGGATTCCACATCGCGCCCCACATAGCCAACCTCTGTGAACTTGGTGGCCTCCACCTTGATAAAGGGCGCGTCCACCAGCTTCGCCAGCCGGCGCGCGATCTCTGTTTTGCCAACGCCGGTGGGGCCGATCATCAAAATATTCTTGGGGTAAATTTCTTCGCGCAATTCCTCAGACAGCTGCGCGCGGCGGTAGCGGTTGCGCAGCGCCACGGCGACCGCGCGCTTGGCGGCATCCTGGCCAATGATATAACGGTCCAGCTCCCGCACTACTTCGCGGGGCGTCAATTCTTTCATGGTTATACTTCCTCCACGATGATGTTATGGTTGGTGAACACGCAAATGGACGCCGCAATGTGCAACGCTTTTTCGGCAATCTCATGAGCGGATAAATCGGTGTTTTCCATCAGTGCACGCGCAGCCGCCAGCGCATAGTTGCCGCCGGAGCCGATGGCAGCGATGCCGTCGTCCGGATCGATCACTTCGCCGGTGCCAGAGAGTATCAGCATGCCCTGCTGGTCGGCCACGATCATCATGGCCTCCAGCTGGCGAAGCGCCTTATCGCCGCGCCATTCCTGCGCCAGCATCACCGCCGCGCGCTCCAGATTGCCGCCGCACTGGGTCAGCTTGTCCTCAAAGCGTTCGCACAGCGAAAAAGCATCCGCCACAGTGCCCGCAAAGCCTGTCACCACAGAATTGTTATAAATGCGGCGTACTTTCTTGGCCGTTCCCTTAAAAATCGTGTTCTGCCCCATGGTCACCTGGCCGTCGCCTGCGATGGCGGTCACGCCATTACGGCGCACGGCACAGATGGTAGTCCCCTTAAACTCATTCATCCGTAAAATCCTCCATTAGAATTCCACATCATTATAGATCGGTATTGCGTCTATAGCATTGCGCAATCAAGGCAAAATCATGGCTTGAACAGTTTCCAATGCCCGATTCGCAATACGCTCATAGCGCTGCTGCTTGTTGCGGATACGTTCAGGGATACCATCCAATATGCCAAAGGTGACATTCATGGGCTGGAAGGCCTGGTTAGGCGTTGCAATGTATCGTCCCAGTGCGCCCATCGCGGTGGTGCCGGGGAAATGCGGCGCTTCTTTGCCCTGCAGCTGGTATGCCATGGCAATGCCTGCCGTAAGCCCGCTGGACGCGCTCTCCACATAGCCCTCCACGCCGGTCACCTGCCCTGCGAAGTAGATATTCGGGCAATCAATCATCTGATAGTTTTGATTCAGCACGCCCGGCGAATGCAGGAAGGTGTTGCGGTGCATCACGCCATATCTGGCATACTCGGCATTTTCAAGGCCGGGGATCAGGCCAAACACGCGCTTTTGCTCTGGAAACTTGAGACGCGTCTGGAAGCCCACCAGGTTATACAGCGTGCCTGCGGCATCGTCTTGCCTGAGCTGCACCACCGCCCACGGCTCTTTGCCGGTGCGCGGGTCGCGAAGGCCAACGGGCTTCATGGGGCCAAACGCCAGCGTATCGTGCCCGCGCCGCGCCATGGATTCCACCGGCATGCAGCCCTCAAACACCCGCTTTTCCTCAAAGCCATGGATGGGCGCGGTGTCGGCTGTGAGCAGCGCCTCCACAAAGGCGTCATACTCCGCTTTGTTCATCGGGCAGTTGAGGTAATCGTCGCCCCGGTCGTAGCGGGATTGGCGAAACACCTTGTCCATATTCAGCGATTCCGCCGTCACAATGGGCGCGGCGGCGTCATAGAAGTTGAGGGTTTTGATCTGCGGCAGGCCCCCAATCGCCTCGGCCAGCGCATCGCTGGTGAGGGGGCCGGTGGCGATGATCACAGGCCCGTCTGGAATTTCCGTGACCTCTCGCTCCACCACCGTGCATAAGGGGTGCGTCTTCAGCGTTTGCGTAATAAAGCCCGAAAAGGTGTCCCTGTCCACCGCCAATGCGCCGCCTGCGGGCACGCGCGCCGCATCTGCGGCCTTTAAGATCAGCGAATCCAGGATGCGCATTTCTTCCTTCAACAGGCCCACGGCATTTTGCAGCCGGTCACTGCGCAGGGAGTTGCTACACACCAGCTCCGCAAAGAGCGGCGAAGTGTGCGCAGGGCTCATCTTTTGCGGCTTCATCTCATACAGGGTGACGGGGATGCCGCGCTTGACAAGCTGCCAAGCGGCCTCACACCCTGCCAGCCCCGCGCCGATGATGGTTACGCTCATTCGTCGTTGTCCTCATTTTCTTCGGCGGATTTCACTTCCACACGGTGGCGGCAGGTTTCGTTGGCGCACACGTGCCATTCCTCGCCCTTTCGCCCGCGCTTGAGCGTCATATAGCCGCCGCACTTCTCGCAGCGGTCTTCCACCGGCATTTCCCAGCTGACAAAATCGCATTCCGGGTATTTTTCGCACCCGTAGAATTTGCGGTTTTTGCGGCTGGTTTTCTCCAGCAGCCTGCCGCCGCAGGCGGGACAGTTGGCCTCAATATACGTCAAAATTGGCTTGGTATTGCGGCAATCGGGGAAATTGGGGCAGGCCAGGAACTTGCCAAAGCGCCCCACGCGGTACACCATCTGCGCACCGCATTTATCGCACACCACATCGCTGGGCTCGTCGCGGATTTCTACCTTTTCGATGGCTTGCTCGGCATTTTGCAGCATCTCAGCAAAGGACGGATAGAAATCCTGCAGCACCTTGTGCCAATCCTCGCCATGCTCTTCAATATCGTCCAGCTTTTCTTCCAGATCGGCAGTAAACTCCACATCCACCACCTCGCCAAAGTACTGCATCATCATGCTGGTCACCATCCGGCCAAGCTCGGTGGGGAACAGGCGCTTGTTTTCGCGC
Organism: Eubacteriales bacterium; assembly: GCA_031547595.1. Lineage (GTDB taxonomy): Bacteria > Bacillota > Clostridia > Christensenellales > Aristaeellaceae > JAVBRU01. The sequence goes on along the minus strand of JAVBRU010000052.1, from coordinate 64,466 downwards.
ATGATGTAGCCGCGGGCGAGGATGGTGGTGATGGTGGGCGCATAGGTGGAGGGGCGGCCAATACCGTTCTCTTCCAGCGTGCGCACCAGGCTGGCTTCTGTATAGCGGGAGGGCGGCTGGGTGAAATGCTGCACACTCTCCACGCTTTCGATGGTCACAGGCGCGCCCAGCGTGAACTGTGGCAGCGTGGTTTCGGCATTCTCCTGCGCGTCGTCGGTGCCTTCCTCGTATACGCTGGTGAAGCCCGCAAAGCTCTTATGCTCGCCATAAAAGCGCATGCCCACGCCGTTTCCTGCCACTTCCATGGTCATGGTTTCGTAGAGGGCAGGCTTCATCTGGCTGGCCAGGAAGCGGGAGTAGATCAGCCGGTACAGCTGGAACTGCTCTTTGGTGAGGGAGGGCTTGATGCTCTCGGGCGTGCGGGTGATGGCGGTGGGGCGGATGGCCTCGTGGGCATCCTGCGCGTTGCGGCGGCCCTTAAAAACGTTGGGCTCTTCGGGCAAAAATGCCTCGCCGAAACGCTCCGGGATATAGGCGCGTACGGAAGACAGCGCTTCGTCGCTGATGTGCACGCTGTCGGTACGGATGTAGGTGACGATACCCTGGGTTCCCTCGCCTTCAAGGTCTACGCCTTCGTACAATTGCTGCACCACTTGCATGGTTTTCTGGGTGGTGAAGTTCAGCTTGCGCCCCGCCTCCTGCTGCAAAGAGGAAGTGGTAAACGGCGGCGCGGGCAGCTTGCGGCGCTCGCCGAGCTTGATGTCATGCACGGCGAAGATCGCTTCCTCGATGCGCTTTTGCGCGGCCAATGCGGCGGCTTCGTTGTTCACATCCACCTTCGTGCCATCCAGGGTGGACAGCTTGAGCTTGAAAGTGGTCTTGCGCCCGCGCGCGCTGGGCAAAAGGGCGCTGGCGGTGATCTCCCAGTATTCTTCGGGGATAAAGGCCTCGATGTCCTGCTCCCTGTCCACCACCATGCGCGTGGCGACAGACTGCACACGCCCTGCAGACAGGCCTTTTTTGACCTTCGCCCACAATAGCGGGCTGATCTTGTAACCCACCAGGCGGTCGAGCGCGCGGCGCGCCTGCTGGGCATCCACCCGCCCCATATCAATGGCGCGGGGATTGTCCAGCGCATGCTTCACGGCCTTCTGCGTGATTTCGTGGAACTCGATGCGGCAAGGCTCGTTCACATCCATACCGAGGGTATGCGCCAAATGCCAGGAGATCGCTTCGCCCTCGCGGTCAGGGTCAGTGGCCAGATAAATGCGCGAGGCCGTCTTCGCTTCCTTGCGGATCTTGGTCAAAATCTTGCCCCGGCCATGGATGGTGATGTATTTCATCTCGAAATTCTTGTCCACATCCACGCCCAGCTGGGATTTGGGCAAATCGCGCACATGCCCCTGTGATGCTTCTACCTTATACCCCTTGCCCAGGAATTTGGCAATGGTGCGCGCCTTGGCGGGGGATTCCACAATGATCAATTTGGATGCTGTTGCCACGATATATTCCTCCGAATTTTAATTTCTGATCAGGCCATAGGCACGCCCCGCGCGCTTTTCTATGCGTCCGTCGATTTCAAGTAAAGTCAGCTCTGCGCCCAGCTGGCCGCTGTCCAGCGCGGTTTCTTGAAGCAGCTCCTCAAACGTCTTTTCTTCCAGCGCCAGGGCGCGCAGGATGGGCGAGTCTTCCATCGGGACGTCCATAAAGGTGATCTGCCGCGCTTTTGCTTTCCAGCCCATGATGCTGAGGATATCCTCCGCGCAGGTGGCCATGTAGGCTCCGTCCCGAAGGAGCCGAAGCGGCAGCTCACTGCCCGGCGCGTCCACATTGCCCGGCAGGGCAAAAATATCGCGCCCCTGCGCCAAGGCATAGTTGATGGTGCTGTTGGTGCCGCTGAGCAGCTTGGCCTCAATCAGCAATAACGCTTCGCAAAGGCCGCTGATGATGCGGTTGCGAAGGGGAAAGTGAAAGCGCAGCGGCTGTGCGCCGGGGGCAAACTCGGTGATCACCGCGCCGCCCTTCTCCAGCATTTTTGCTGCCAACACTTCGTTTTCCGCAGGATACATGCGGTCGATCCCGCAGCCGAGCACGCCGATGGTCGCTCCGCCGCCTTCCAGCGCGCCCTCGTGCGCGGCAGTATCAATGCCGCGCGCCAGCCCGCTGATCACGGCCACGCCCTCCCTGGCCAAGCCCTTCGCAATGGCATGCGCCTGGCTGCGGCCATAGCGCGTGTCCGCACGGGAGCCTACAATCGACACCGTGTGCCCTTTAGGCAGCTTCCCCCGCACAAACAGCATGCGGGGCGGCTGTGCAATGCTGCGCAGCAGCGGCGGATATTCCGCGTCTTCATCAAATACCACAAATGCGCCCGCTTTGTCAAGCGCCGAAAGCAGCGCGTCATGCCCTTTTTTCCGCCTTTCAGCCAAATCATGGTATGCTTTTGCCCCCAATGCTTCTTCCATCGCGGGTGAAAAACCCTCCCAGAGCGCCAGCGCGCTGCCATGGGCAATCAGCAGCCTGTCAATGCCGTTCCACGACAGCGCGTCGGTACTTTGCAGCCAGATGCGGCTGAGCTGCTCCTGCGTATACATCTGCTACTTCCCCCAATACTTACTGTCCAGCGTGCGGTACTGGATGGCCTCAGCAATGTGCGCGGGCAAAATATCTTTTTCGCCGCTCAAATCCGCAATGGTGCGCGCCACGCGGATCACGCGGCCATAGGCGCGCATGCTCATGCCATAGCGCTCCACCGCGCGGGTGAGTATCTTTTCCGCGGCATCGTTCAGCGGGCACAGCTCGCGAAGCGCCGTGCTGTCCATCTGTGCGTTGCTGCGAAGGCCGGTATGCGAAAGACGCTCGCGCTGCCTGTCCCGTGCGCCTTGCACGCGGTTTCGCACCGTTTGAGAGGTTTCGCTGGGCGCGGCGGTGTTGATCTCGCTCACCGGCACGGCGTCTACCTCAACCTGGATGTCAATACGGTCTAGCAGCGGGCCGGAGATCCGGTCCAGATACTTTCTAATATCGTGCTCTGTGCACCGGCAGGCGCGCATGCGGCTGCCATAATACCCGCAGGGGCAAGGGTTCATGCCCGCCACCAGCATGCAGCGGGCCAGATACTGGGTACGCGCACGCACGCGCGCCACCGTCACAACGCCGTCCTCTAAGGGCTGGCGCAGCGCCTCCAGCACGCTGTGCGAATACTCCGGCAGCTCATCCAAGAACAGCACGCCGTTGTGTGCCAATGAAATTTCGCCCGGACGCGCGTCCGAGCCGCCGCCCACCAGCGCAGGCATGCTGGCCGAATGATGCGGCGTACGGAAAGGCCGCACTGTCATAAGCCCCGTGTTTTCCCTCAGCAGCCCGGCAGCGCTGTGGATGCGCGTGGTTTCCAGCGCTTCGTCCATCGTCATCTGCGGCAAAATGCCCGGCAGACAGCGCGCCAGCATGGTTTTTCCGCTGCCTGGCACACCGATCATCAGCAGATTATGCCCGCCAGCGGCGGCGATTTCCAGCGCCCGGCGCGCGCCCTGCTGCCCGCGCACCAGCGACAGATCACTGGTGACGGGCTGCTCCAGCATACATTCGTCATAAGTTTTTTGTTTTTGTGCAGGGATGGGCTCGCGCCCGCTCAAGTGCTGCACCACCTCGCGCAGATGGCGCGCGGGATATACCAGCATGCCCTGCAGCGATTGCACCTCCGCCGCGTTGCCCTGCGGCAGGATCACCGCTTCGATGCCCTTTTGCCGCGCCGCCAGCACCATGGGCAGCACCCCGCGGATGGGCACCAGCGAGCCATCCAGCGCCAGTTCGCCCAGCAATAGTATATCCACCAGCCCGGGCATCGCTGCCTGGCGGCTGGCCGCCAGCACCGATACGGCGATCGGCAGGTCAAATGCCGCGCCTTCTTTTTTGATATCCGCCGGGGAGAGGTTGACCGTGATGCGCCCGCCGGGCATGGCGTAGCCGCTGTTGCGCAGCGCGCTTGTCACCCTGTCGCGGCTCTCCTTCACGGCGGCATCCGGCAAGCCCACCATGGAATAGTTGACGATGCCGCCTGTCACGTCGGTTTCAACCATCACGGGCACGCCTTCTATCCCCTGGAGTGCAAAGCACAGCGTACGTGCCAGCACGGCGCATCCCTCCCTGCTTTAGTAGTAAATCCAGCCCTGGAACCACTGCATCATGTGCAGCCAGTTGGTAGACACCGTGATGCCGCTGATGTAGGGGAAGAACGCGATAAACAATACCAGCGCCGCCGCCATCAGCCCATAGAACAGCACGAGGCTGGTGATTCGCATCACTTTGCCAAAGCGCTCGCCGCCGCACTGCCCCAAATACTCCAGGCACAGCATGATGCACAGGATGATGAAGGGCACAGACGGGAAGTAGTGATAGATGTACGTGCCGCGCGGTACCAGCGTCCAGGGCACATACTGCGCCAGGAAGCAAATCAGCAGCACGGCCGGACGGATGTCGTTTTTCTGGCTGTACAGGGTGATGTTGAGGTTTGGCTGGAGGTGGCGCTTCAGCCAAACGCCAAAGATGCAAATCAGCGCGACCAACCCCGTCCACCAAACGGCGGGGTTGCCGAAGGTGAGGATGGTGGAACTGACGCCAGCGGCCTTGTAGCTGTCAGAATAGAACCACATGGGCTTGATCATCATCGGCCACTCATACCATGGGGAATAGAAGGGATGATCCATGCCCAGGCCAGGCTTGCTGTGATAATCCAGCATACCCTCTGCCGCGCCAATCACCCGCTGCACCGTGACGCCGCCGTTGTATTTGAAATACGGAATATACGACAGGTAGTAGATCAAAACCGGCACCGCCACAAAGAACACAAGGCAACTAAGCACGTTCCACATTAACAGCCTGGAGCCCGTTTCCGCAATGGCCTTAGTATACTCGTCCCGCTTCTTGGCAGGGATGCCGCGCGCCGCCACAATGGCGCTGCCGCGCCGCCACACGCCCCAGAAAAACAGCAGCGCCAGCCCAACGCCCGCATAGCAGCCCGTCCATTTACTGGCCACAGCCAGCCCCATAAACAGGCCGCTGAGGCCCAGCCATAAGAAACTCTTCCATGGTTTTTCCGCAAAGAAGTCCATCTTCAGCCAACGCAGCATAAAGTAAACCGACCAGATGATGAACAACACCACAAAGCTGTCGATGGTGGCAATGCGCGTCTGCGCAAAATGCATAAAGTCCACCGCCATCAGGAACATCGCACCAAAGGCAAACTCCCGCCGCTTGAACAGCAGCCTGCCCAGCATGTACATGCCCGGCAGCATCAATACGCCCGCCAGCGTGCCCGCAAAGCGCCAGCCAAAGGGCGTCATGCCAAACACGCCAATCGCCCAGCCGATCAAAATCTTGCCCAGCGGTGGGTGAGAGGTTTCGTAGGTAGCAAGGCCGTTCAAATGCTCGTACCCCGTGCGCGCATGATAGATTTCGTCAAAGTACATGCTGTTGTACCAGCTCGGCTGGCTGCCATCCATCTTGTCCTGTTCGTCAATCAGTTTGTAAATGTCTGGGTCGCCCATGGTGTCGGATATGGCTACCACGGGGTAGATTTCCAGCGTATCGGGATTGCGGAACATCACTTCGAACAGCTTCAGTGCCGCGCCATTACAGCTGAGGCGCACATAGCGGCCGCTGAGTGGAATGGGCGTAGAGGTGTACCGGTTGTACTTGGGTATTGGCGAGAAGTTAAAATATGTGACGTATTTCCATTGGTACAGGCTGCCCGGCCCCATTTCCGCATCGTTGGGAAGGGATGTCCAGTTTTCGCCGTCCACGCTGGTTTCCACAGCAAAATGGTGATCCGACCAATGGATGCCGCCGTAGTATAGCATATAGAAATCGCGCTGCTCGCCCAGATCGAATATCACCTGCTGGTCGTCACTGCGGGACAGCCAGTAGGTATCCATCTGGACGTTGGAGCCAAGGTTGCTGAACGCCACCACGGCATAGATAGCCGTGATACCAAGCATCAGCACATAATCGATCCACTTCATCCGATGTATCGGCTGCGAGCGTGTAAGGGCACGGCTCAGCATGATATCTGCCGTCGTTTCTGTTTGCTCTTGCGTTTTTTCAGCAGCCTTGGCGCCCTTGATGGGCAGCACCACAGCGTCTTTGCGGCACAATGCAAAGCCCAGGTGCAGCGCAAACATGCTCAGCAGGCAGTTGCCCACCGCCGATGCGTATTCCATCCACGCCATATCGCTTCCATGCCACAACGCAGGCATGCTCAAGTGCGCATCTGCACCGCCAATGCGGATGTTGCGGTCCAGCACTGCGCCCACGTTGAACAGGCAGGTGATGGTGATGCCAACTGCCAAGAGCAGGATGCGTTTGTCCTTCTCAATGGCGTAGGCGACTAGCAGCAGCGCTATCGCGGGGAACAAATACCGCTCGTGCATCATGCTGCCCAAAGTGAAGAACGCCGTCAGCAGCACGCCACCCAGCAGCGGCAGGTGCTTGATGTCCTGACCGATCAGGTATTGCACCACCACCACGCCAATCACCAGCGCCATCATCACCATGCCCATGATGTTGTAGCTGATGAGGCCAAATGCCGACAACGTGACCAGCACCGCCGCAGCGCCGCCAGCAGCGCCCAGGATGATATACTTTTTCGTTTTCACAAGGTGCCAGGCGGCAGGTGCTAGCAAAATCAGACAACCCAGCGCCACCGTAAGCGGCTTCGCCAGCTCGCTTATCTTTGTCCAGTTGGCACCCACCAGGAAGTACAGGTTGCAGCTGTTCACTGTGGCATAATCATAGTAGCTCATGGTCTTGCCATACTTTTCGATCAGCCAGCCAATGCCGCCCTGCTGCACAGAGAAGGGGGTGACAATCACAAGCGCCACCAGCAGCGTCAACCCAAGGCCGATGCCAACGTCTTTCAGCAGTGCCGCTTTCTTTTCCTGGTCCTTGCCAAGCATAGCCGTGATGCAGACGATCACCAGCGCCAATAGCCCCAGCGGGCCAAACATCAGCGCCTGGGGCTTGAGCAGCACCGCCAGCATATACACGGGCAACGCCACGCGCCACTTTCCCTCCAGCGCATACATCACCACCAGCACAATGGCCAGCGTCATCACGCCGTCCGCCTGCCCCCAGGCCGCGCCAGACACCATCATCAAAGGGTTCAGTGCATAGAGCGCCGCCAGCGCCAGCCCTACCGCGCCTGACGCGTATTTTTTGCCGATGTGATACAACAGCACCACCATGCCAAGATCGCTTACAATGGAGGGCAGCTTGACGGCCAGCGCCGTCAGCCCATCCGGATAGAACCCGCTGATCAGCCACAGCACCAGCATGTATCCGGGGGGGTAATCGCAAAACACGCCTTCATAGAAGCCAGCGGGGCCGATTTCGCGCATACGGTTGCCCCAGCTGATAAAGCAGTTGATATCCACATCATAGCCATACACAGAGTCGGCCAGCGCGAAGCGGACCACCGCCGCAATGGCCAGAAGCACCGCCAGCCACACGCCGTTGATATACTTGCGCTCGGCATTTAGCGGCTTTTCCTGCCGCGTGGAGATATACCAGACGGCCAACAAGAAAATCACCACATAGCAGGCCGACGCCAGCGTCAGGTTGAACGCGCCGGTCTTGGTGGTGGTATCCGTCACAGAAGGCTCCGCTACCTTCTGGGTATAAAATAATTCTGTTATGTATCCGTCGGGCACGCTGTCCACCCGGCACAGCGTGATATCGTCAAACCACGCCTCGCCCTGCGCTTCGCCGCTATACCCGCCAAGGCGCGCAAACACCGTCAAGCTCTTTTGATTGGGGCCGGTCACGCCATACAGCGTCACCTCCACCCACTCACCCTCGGTATCGTACACCGCTTCGGAGAACACATAAGGGCCCTCGATGGAGAGGTTCGCGCCATGCCCCTGTACGGCGTCCGCCTTGATGTAGCCATGCAGGCGATACGTGGTATTGGGCGATACCGATACAATCTGCGCAAAGCGCGCATCGTTGAGCGACAGGTTGCGGATATGCCCGCCATTGCCGCTCACGCCCTCTGCCACCGCGTATTCGGTGATCATCGCGGGCATGAAGTACGAATCGGTATACCAATGCGCAAACAGCCCTTCTTCGTCCAGCTGCTCAAAATCCCCGTTCAAAATCAGGTTATCATAGGTGCCTTCCGGCCCGCCACGCAGGGCAAATACCAAAACCAGTGCCACCACCAACAGGGCAGCACCGATGATAAACCATGTTTTACGCTTCATACACAACTCCTTAAAAGGCATTTTTGATATGCCGCACGCCTGCCGCGCCGATCTCCACCACATCAAAACGCACATCGGTTGCGGGATGTTCCCGCAGGTAATGCGCCGCAGCCCTGCGGATGCGCCGCTGCTTTTCCGCCGTCACCGCGCTGACGCCCGCGCCCAGCGCGCCGTTCGGGCGGTATTTCACCTCCGCCAGCACCAGGGTATTCCCCTCGCGCAGCAGAAGGTCAATCTCGCCCTGCGCGCAGCGGTAGCGCATGCGCAACAGCTTCATTCCCTGTTTTTTGAGGAACCGCGCCGCGCGCCATTCCCCCAGCAGCCCCGCCTCATGCCGCGTCATACAAAATGCCCGATAAAGCTGCGCCGGTGCAGCGGACACGCGCCATGCGCCTTCAGCGCCGCGATATGCTCCGCTGTGCCATAGCCCTTATGCCGCGCAAATCCATACTGCGGATACTCCGCGTCCAGCGCCAGCATATCCCGGTCGCGCGTCACTTTGGCAATGATGCTGGCCGCCGCGATATGATAGCTGAGCGCGTCCCCATGCAGGATGCCCTGCTCGCGGCCATTTAAGCCAAGCCCAGACACCGCGTCCAGCAAAAACAATTCTGCCGGGGCATCTGCGGCCGCCCTGCGCATGGCGTTCTTGGTGGCCTGCAAAATATTGATCTCATCAATCTCTTCTGGGCTGGAACGCCCGACGCCCACAAAATAGGCATGCTCCATGATCTCAGCAAACACTTTTTCGCGCCGCGCAGGGGACAGCTTTTTGCTGTCGTCCACCCACTCGATCAGCGGAGTTGGCGGCAGCATCACGCACGCCGCCACCACATCACCCGCCAGCGGCCCGCGCCCGGCCTCGTCCATGCCCGCAAAGGCGATGTTCGCCTGCCATAAAGGCGCGTCTGTTTGCAGCAGTATATCCAGCCGCGCCTGTCTACGCTTGTCCATCCTCTAATACCTCTAACGTAATACGTCCCAGCTTGCCCGCGCGAAACTCGTCCAGCACCACGGCGCAGGCGCGGTCGATATCGGGCACGCCGCCCTTCATTAAGAAACCGCGGCCCACACATACCGCTTCCATCAGCGGCAGGCCGCGAAGCGAAGCATCCTTCAGCTTATAGCGCTCCGTCACCTGCACTGGCGCAACAGCCAGCAAATCCTCCAATAGCTGAATCGCCAGCTGCGCAGTATCCAGTATTTCATCACGGATGGCCGCAATATACGCCAGGCGGCGTGCCGCCACGGGATCGTCAAAACGCGGCCACAACAGCCCCGGTGTGTCCAGCATTTCCAGGTAGGGTGTGACCTTCACCCACTGGTTGGCGTGGGTGACGCCCGGCCTGTCGCCCACCTGCGCGATGGACGCGCCGTTCAGCCGGTTGATCAGCGTGCTTTTGCCAACGTTGGGCACACCCACCACCATCGCACGCACCGTTTTTTTGATACCGCGCTGCGCTGCGCGCGCCACGGCCTCCTGCGCCGCACGGTCGATCATCTGCAACGCCTGCTTGGATTGAATGTTCACATTCAGCGCCGCACACTGGATGCCCTCGCTACGGAACTGTTTCAGCCAGCGCTCGGTTTCCTTCGGGTCGGCCAGGTCGCTTTTGCCCAGGATCATCACCCGCTGCTTGTGCTGCGTCATCTTGTGCAAATCGGGGTTTCGGCTGGCACGGGGCAGCCGCGCATCGCATAATTCTATCACCACATCCACCCGGGAAAGCTGCTCTGCCAGCAGGCGTTTTGCCCGCGCCATATGGCCGGGATACCATTGTATGTTCATCGTTTTTGCCGCTTCCATATATTTCATTAAACACTCAAAATGAGTTCTCTATAAGTAATATCATTTTTTATCCGAAAACGCAAGGATATTTTTTGTAATTTACACATTGGACATAGGGGAGGGGGCTACACTGGGGATGCTCGCCCCAGACCCCGGCAGGAGTTTATTCGAATGGTATGCAAGCATTCCCTCGCCTAAAATGCCCTTCTTCTGTTTTTCTGTTGCGACAGAAAAACCGCCGTGCCAGCACGGCGCACGCACACATAAAAAACACAAGAAACCCGTGTAATTGATAGGGTACTGTTTTGCTTTCACGGGTACCCATTGCAATTCAGGTGTGCGGGCAGTGGCGTTAAGTCACTGGTCAGCTGCGTAGCAGATGACAGATAAAATACTGCGGATGGCCTTTTGAATGCAAGTATTCCACAGGAAATCCGCAGCGTTTTTTCGTTCCCGCACATACACTCAATTGTCATCGAAGGGTACAAGAACTGGGGGTGCAGGGAGTCCTCACTCCCTGCCTGGGGTCTGGGGCGAGCAGCCCAGCGTTCCCTCTCCCCTCGTCATCTATAAATGATCTCATTTCGCTTCGGGCCGTTAGACAGCATCGTCAGCGGGCATTCGATCTCTTTCTCGATAAACTCCACATACCTGCGGCAGTTTTCGGGCAGCGCATCATAGGCGGTGATGCCCTTCACGCTCTCGCCCCAGCCGGGCAATGTTTCATAAACCGGCTTCGCACGCTCCAATAGCGGCGTCACAGGGAAATCGCGCAGTACTTTGCCGTCCACCTCATAGCCGACGCAGACGCGGATTTCGTCCAGATAGCAAAGCACGTCGAGGTTAGTCATCACGCACGCTGTCGCGCCCTGCACCATGCAGCCATAACGCGTGGCCACGGCATCGAACCAGCCCACCCGGCGCGGACGCCCGGTTTTGGCGCCATACTCGCCCGCATCACCGCCGCGCTTTCGCAGCTCCTCGGCCTCATCGCCAAACATTTCGGTCACAAACGGCCCCGCGCCAACGCAGCTACTGTACGCCTTGGTGACGGCAATGATTTCGTTAATGGCGGTGGGCGGTACGCCCGCGCCCACGGTGCCATAGCCGGCCAGCGGCGAGGACGACGTGGTGAAGGGGAAAATGCCGTGATCGGGATCGCGCAGCGTGCCCAGCTGGCCCTCCAGCAGCACACGCTTGCCCTCCAGCAGTGCGCGGTGCAAATACTGCGTAGCATCGCCCACCATGGGCAAAATGCGCTGCCCCAGCGCAAAATATTCTTCTGTCAGCGCGTCCACATCAAGCGGCGGCTGATGGTACAGCGCGTCCAGCAGCACGTTCTTCTGGCTGGCTGCCTTGCTGATGCGGTTGCGCAGCAGCTCTTTGTCCATCAATTGGCACACCTGCACACCAATCTTGGCATATTTATCGCTATAAAAAGGCGCAATGCCGGATTTGGTGGAGCCAAAGCTGCCTTTGCCCAGGCGTTCCTCTTCCAGGCAATCAAAATTGATATGGTACTGCATCATCACTTCGGCGCGGTCGGAGATCAATAGCTTCGGCACAGGCACGCCGCGTGCGACCAACATATCAAGCTCGTCCAGCAGCGCGCCGATATCCAGCGCCACGCCGGGGCCAATGATGTTGACCACATGCTGCCTGAACACGCCGGAGGGCAGTAAGTGCAGGGCGAACTTGCCATAATCGTTGATGATGGTGTGCCCTGCGTTCGCGCCGCCCTGAAAGCGCACCACGATATCACTCTGCTCTGCCAGCATGTCGGTAATCTTGCCCTTGCCCTCATCCCCCCAGTTAGCCCCTACGATAGCCCGTACCATACCCCTCTCCCCCTTTGATAAGACAGCTTATAGAATAGAACAGATGCGCTGAACCGCCTGCTCTGTATTCTCCTTTGTATTAAATGCAGTCAGGCGGAAATACCCTTCGCCGCTGGGGCCAAAGCCCTCGCCCGGCGTGCCTACCACGTGCGCTTTTTTCAGCAGCAGATCAAACAGCTCCCAGGACGGCATGCCGCCCGGTGTTTTCATCCACACATAGGGCGCGTTCGTGCCGCCAAACACAGTGAGCCCCGCGTTTTGCAAGCCATCATAGATGATTTTCGCGTTGTTCAAATAATAACGAATGCTCTCGCCCGTTTGCCTGCGCCCCTCGGGGGTGAACACGGCGGCGGCGGCGCACTGCACGGGGTAACTGACGCCGTTGAACTTGGTGGAGCCGCGGCGCTGCCACAGCTTGTTCAGCGAAATCCGCGCGCCGGTATCATCCGCGCCGGTTAACTCCTTCGGGATCACCATGTATCCGCAGCGCACGCCCGTGAAGCCCGCAGTTTTGGAGAGGGAGCAGCACTCGATCGCGCAGCCGCGCGCGCCCTCCACCTCATAAATGCTTTGGGGCACATCCGCCTCAGTGATAAACGCCTTGTACGCCGCGTCATAGATGATCAGGCAGTCGTTTTGCAGCGCATAATCCACAAACACCTTCAGCTGTGCCTTGGTGAGCACCGTGCCGGTGGGGTTGTTGGGATAGCACAGGTAGATCACATCCACAGGTTGATCCGGCAGCGGCGGCACAAAGCCGTTTTCCGCATTGCAGGGCAGATAGCAAAGGCGGCTCCAGCGCCCGTTTTGATAGCTTCCCAGCCTCCCCGCCATGGCATTGGTGTCCACATAGACGGGGTATACGGGATCGGTCACCGCGATGCGCGCATCGGCGGAGAACAGCTCCTGCAAATTGCCCACGTCGCTCTTCGCGCCGTCCGAAACGAACACTTCGTCGCTGTCCAGCTGAATGCCCAGCGGCGCGTAGTCCTCAGTGCGGATGGCGTCGATCAAAAAGCTGTAGCCATAGTCCGGCGCGTAGCCATGGAAGCCCGCCGGGGTCGCCATGCCTGCCGCCGCGCTTTGAAACGCGTCCGCAACCGCCGGGGCGAGCGGGCGCGTCACATCGCCAATGCCCAAGCGCAGGATATCCGCACCGGGGTTCTCGGCAGTGAACACCTTCACGCGGCGCGCGACCTCCGCAAACAGATAGCCCGCCGGCAGCGCATTGAGTGATGTATTGATCCGCATATTTGCTCCTCCAACGTGGGGGGAAACGGGGAACGCTGGGGCTCCTCGCCCCAGACCCCCGGCAGGAGATTTCATCTCCTGCACCTCACTTATTGATGTAATGAATAGCATGGTTTATCGAATGATAGGGTCTTCTCTCCGGGGATGCATGAAGGGGCCGCAGTCCCTTCATATGTAATCCGCAGGGGTGGCTTTGCCGCCCCGAGGAGCGGCTGGAATGCCGCTTCCTATATCATTTTCTTACGGCCTGTCGGCTACGGCTAAAAGGCCTTGCCGCCAGTCTTCGGCATTGCGGTAGCGCAAGCGCTGTCCTCCTGCCTCGGTGCGCAAAGCGCACCCTACGCCGTGATGCATAGCATCACAACAAAATGATGCCCCCGATAAAATGAATCCCTTCATTTTATCGGAGTGTATCGGCTTGCCGATACACTATTCTTCCGGCCACTCGCCGTCGTAGACGAAGGCGGCGGGGCCGGATTGGTACACATGGTTATCATCGGCGCTCCACTGCAATTGCAGGTTGCCGCCAGACAGTTTCATCTGCACAGAGCGGTCGGATTGCCCGGCCAGCACGGCCGCCACCAGCGCGGCGCACGCACCGGTGCCGCACGCCAGCGTTTCGCCGGAGCCACGCTCCCACACGCGCATTTGCAGCACATCGCGGCGGATGACGCGCACAAACTCCACGTTGGTGCGCCGGGGGAACAGCGGGTGATGCTCGATCATCGGGCCGATGGTGGGCAGGTCTACCACCTCGGGATCGCGCACAAACAGCACCGCATGCGGGTTGCCCATGTTCACGCATGTGATAAACCATGTTTGCCCCATGATCTGCAGGCGGTGGCGCAGCACGATCTCGCCGGGCAGATCCACCGGAATCAGCTTGGGGTTCAGCTCCGGCGTGCCCATATCCACCTTCACGCGGGCGACTTTGCCGCCCTCCACCGTCAGCTGCAACTGCTTGATGCCGCCCTTGGTGCTCAGCGTCAGGTCGGTTTTGTCGGTCATGCCGCGCTCGTACACATACTTGCCAATGCAGCGGGACGCATTGCCGCACATCTCGGCCTCGCTGCCGTCCGCATTGAAAATCCGCATGCCAAAGTCCGCGCAATCGCTGGGCTCGATCAGCACCAGCCCGTCCGCGCCCGCGCCAAAGTGCGGCTTGCTCATTACCAGCGCCAGACGCGAAGGATCAGGCACCACGTTCTCGAAACAATTAATAAACAGATAGTCATTGCCAATACCATGCATTTTGGTAAATCGCATCATCTTACCTCCCTATTGGCGCACGCGCCCACGCCTATGCCAATAGCTTATGTTGTGCATTTGTAAGGGGTTACATGCGCTCCGGCGCTTCGATACCCAGCAGATACAGGCCGGTTTTGACAACATCAGCCACAGCGGAAGTCAACTGCAGCCGCGCGGCAGTGGCCGCGCCGTTGTCGTCCAGCACGCGGTGCGCATAGTAGTATTTGTTATAGGCTTTGGCAATTTCTGTTGTCGCGCGGTTCACGATGGAGGGTTCGTTGCGAAGCGCCGCTTCTTCCACCGCCTCCGGGAAGCGGGACAGGAGGCGAAGCACGCTCTGCGCCTCATCATCGGTCAGCGCGTCAAAATCCGGTGCAGGGAGCGCAGCCGGCGCTTTACGCAAAACGGACTGGCAGCGCGCGTAGGTGTACTGCACGTACGGCCCCGTCTCGCCGTCAAAATTGAGCGCGCGGTCCCACCAGAAGTCGATATCCTTGATGCGCCCGTTTTGCAGCGTGGCATAGACAACAGAGCCTACGCCTACCTGGCGCGCCACATCGGCTTTCCCTTCCAGATCAGGGCTTTTTTCTTCAATGATTTGCAGCGCCTTGTCCTGTGCGCGGCTGAGCAGATCGTCCAGGTACACCACATGCCCCTTGCGCGTGGCCAGCGCCTGGCCCTCATAGGACACCATGCCGTAGGACACATGCACAAGGCCGTCCTTCGCCCACTCATAGCCCATCAAATCCACCACCTTGAACCACTGGCGGAAATGCAAATCCTGATGATAGGCCACGATGTACAGGCATTTGTCAAAGTTGAAGGTATCCTTGCGATACAGCGCTGCGGCAATATCGCGGGTGGCATACAGTGTGGTGCCATCGCGCTTGAGGATCAGGCAGGGCGGCATGCCGTAGGCTTCCAAATCTACGATTTTTGCGCCATCCGATTCCTGCAGCAGCTGTTGATCGGTCAGTTCGTCCAGCACGCGCTGCATTTTATCCTGATAAAAGCTCTCGCCGGTGTAATAATCAAACTCCACGCCCAAGAGGTCGTACACGCGCTGCGCGTCCTTGAGGGTCATTTCGCGAAAGTAATTGAAAATCTCCAGCGCCTGCGGATCGCCATCCTCGATTTTTTTAAACCACGCGCGGCCCTCGTCCTCCAGGGAAGGGTCTTTTTCCGCTTCCTCGTGGAACTTCACATACAGCGTCTGCAGCGCGTCCATGCCGCCCTCTGCCACCATTTCTTTGCTGCCCCAGTTGAGATAGGCATAGATCATCTTGCCAAACTGGGTGCCCCAGTCGCCCAGATGATTGATGCCCACGGCCTTCCAGCTAAGGTGCCGGTAGATGCGCATCAGGCTGTTGCCCAACACCGTGGTGGACAGATGCCCCAGATGAAAACGCTTGGCAATGTTGATGGACGAATAATCCATGCACACCGTCTTGCCTTCTCCGCTGTTGCTTTTGCCCCAGGCCCCAGGCGCGGCCAGCACATCCGCCAAAGTATTCTCGGCAAACGCGGCGCGCGTAAAAAAGAAATTGACATAACCGTTCACAGGCTGCGCCGTGGCGAGGGGCGAGTCAAAGGCCTCCGCCAGCTTTTGCGCAATCAGCGGCGGCGCGAGGCGGAAATCCTTGGCCAGGCGGAAGCAGGGGAAGGCATAATCCCCCAAGGCGGTATCTGGCGGCACTGCCAACAGCCCCGCAACATCCGCCGGGGGCTGTGCGCCGGGGAAGGCCACGCCCATTGCTTTTGATAATTGTTCGGCGATCTCAAGCCGCATGTTCATTCGTTTCTTCATCCTTCCAAAATAAAAAAGCAATACGCTTTATCATACCACAATTGTCCCTCGGCATGCAATACGTATACACCGGGAAAACACTGCGGGCGCAGCGGCCGTCCATCATTTTTTCAGCCTTTCCCGCATATGCTTTCCTATCGCGGGGAGGTGGTCATCTTGGCGTGGGGGCGCAAACAACCGGTGCGCGTGCAATGCTATCCATCCGGCGGCAGCAAGGTGCTTAGCATTTTGGGAATTACATTGATCGTGCTTGGCGTTCTGCTCATTATCCTGTGCATTCCGCTGTGGGCCTGGCTGGCGCTCATCGGCGTGGTGCTGATTGTGATTGGCGTGTTGATGCTCAAAAAATAGGAGGGATGATTATGGCTTCTATACGGGTCATTTGCGTGCGCGCCCCCCGGGGGCTGCGCAGCCTGTTGCGTCTTTTCGTCAAAAAATAAGGAGAACGCGCACAAAAAAGCTCCGCATCGGCAGGATACGGAGCTTTTGTTGTGTTCATTATTGAATTGCGTTGCTAAAGGCCTCGAAGAACTCCGGGCATGCCCAGGTGCCGCACGCGATCACCTTTTCGCCGCTCACAGCCATTTGCAGCGTGATGCCGTTGCTCAGCTGAATCAGCAGAGACTGGCCGGTTTCGCTGCCGCCGGAGCGCTGGAAGGACGCATTGCTTGTCAGCGTCTGGATGAGGGCTTTGGCAGTGGCGGCATCATTGATGGTGCCAACGCCGGAGAGCTCCAGCGCCACCACATTGCTGGCCTTCAGGGTATCGCTGAGGCTTTCGCCGCCCATCAGGGCGCTATCGCCAAAGGATACGCGCTGGAACACGCGCAGCGTGCCATTCACATAGGCTGCGGCCACAGCGCCGTTCATGCCCTTCACAGCATACACGGTGTCGCCCTGGGCAACCACGTTGCTGCAGATGCCCTGCTTATCGGCCAGGGCAGGCTCGCTGGTATAGGTATCCACCGTGCCCAGCGCATCGCCCAGCATATCGCTGCCAATGCTGGTCGGGTTGCTCATCAGGCGATAATAGCGCCCTTTGACACCCACCAGGGGGAAGTTTGCGCCGGAGGCCGACGCCCACACGCTGCGGTAGGAGGGGTTATTGGATTGGTTGATGGTGATGCTGCCCTTGGGCAGATCCAGCGCAGTCAGCAGGCCGCCTTCCAGCGAGGGGCCGCCGCCCAGCGTGCCGCTGTCTATAATCGGGTCTACCGTGCCGGGGTTGCCAAGCTGCGTCAGCCCCCAGCTGCCCATGCCAATCATTAGCACCAGTGCGCAGGCCAGTGCAGGGATGGCGCGCCGCAGCGCCGCTTTGCGCTGCCTTTTCTCTTGCGCGGCTTGCTTGATCTTGTATTTTAGCGCCTGCGTGGCCTGCAAATTGTCGTCCTGCGCAATTTGGGGCAGCTGCAGAAGGCGCTCCTCTACGTTCTTCACCGCGCATCACTTCCTTTCAAAATCTCTTCCAACTTCTTTCTTCCCCGGGACAGGCGGCTGGAAATCGTGCCCTCGGGCACATCCAGCATGACCGATATTTCGGCAATGCCGTATCCCTGATAGTAGTGTAGCAAAATGACGTCCCTGAAATCCGCAGGCAACCGATGAATCGCCGCCATCAGCTCCTTTTTTTCCATATGGTCGTCCATGCCGCCGGACACCGGCACCAAATCCATCGCCGGGCTGCCCAGCACCACGCGCTTCACCCATGCCGCGCGCCAGATATCGCGGCAGCGGTTGAGCGCGACCTTCAACAGCCATGCCTTTTCGTGCCCGGGCACGAGGTCCGGCGTGGCGGTCATTAGCCGCACAAACACGTCCTGCGTCACATCCTCCGCCTGCTGCCTGTCGCCCAAATAGTAATAGCTGACGCGCAAAACGTCGTTTGCGTACTTCTCGTACAGCTCCTCAAACATCCGCTCGTCAATGGGCGGGGAGGACCCGGCGGGTGAAGACACCTTGCGCTCACTCATATAACGGTGTACCCTTCCCAATTCTTGCATCGAAATGCAGAAATTTAGCAACTTTTTTGGCTGGAAATCTTCCAGCCGACATCTCCCCTATTATAATGCCCACAACCCAAACCGTCAAGGTTTCCCCTTGTTTCCTGCTCCGTTTTTGTGTTACAATTTACAAAACGACGGGAGGGATATCATTTATGAAGCATTTTTCGCGTTTGGCCACGGCCAAAGACCGTCTGGCCATCAAAGCACTATACGAATCGGTGATCGGCACGCCCAATTGCATCTGGAGCCTGGAATATCCCACCATCGATTTTATCGATCACGACATCGCCGCGGGCATGCTGTATTGCCTGTGCGATGAAGATGGAAATATCATCGCCTGCGCCTCCGGGGTGGACGATGATTTGCACACCGACGATGATGAAAATCAATACGGCTGGACGGATGTAGACGGCAGCGTGTGCGAAATTGCGCGCGTGTGCGTGCGGGGCGATTTGCACGGGCAGGGTCTCAGCCGCCTGATCATGGATTATGTAATGGAAGAACTGACGCTAAAGGGCTATGCCGTGCTGCGGCTGCTGGTGGCGCAGTTTAACCCTGTGGCGCAGCGGCTGTACCAGCGCTGTGGGTTCACGCCCTGCGGCGCAGCACATTTGTACGACTGCGAATGGTTCAGCTACGAAAAAATTCTGCAAAAATAAACTTTCCTCTCACCCCAAGCGTATATAGGGCGAAAGATCTTTCACCACACCTGAGGGGAGAAGCATCATGATGGACAAAAGCGCGTTTGTGGCACAAACAGAGGAGCAGTTTTCCCGGCTCTACCGGGTGAGCTATGCCATCCTGCGCCATCAGGCAGACGCGCAGGACGCCGTGCAGCAGGCGCTGATGAAGGCCTGGGCGGCCAAAGACCGCGTGGACCCGGAGCGGTTTCGCGCCTTCTTGACCCGCATTGTGATCAACGAATCCCACAACATCCAGCGCTACCGCATGCGTGTGACCCCCAAGGACGAAATCGAGATCGCCGCCCCGCACGAGGAACCCATGAACGGCGTGCTGGACGCGGTGCACGCGCTGCCCGAGAAATTCCGTACCGTATTCACCATGATGTACATCGCCGGCCTTTCGGAAAAGGAGATTGCCGCCGCGCTGCACCTGCCGGTATCCACCGTGAAAAACCGGCTGTACCGCGCCCGGGAAATGCTGAAAAAAGTGCTGAGCGATGAGGAGGTGATCATCCCATGAGCAAAGTGACATTGAACGAAGAATATTTTACACAAACGCTGCCCGCGCCCGACCCTGATTTTGAGCAGCAAACGCTGCAAACGCTGCGCCAATTGCCGGAGCCAAGGCCAGAGCGTATTTCCAGGCCGCGCCTTGTGCTGGCGCTCAGTATCCTGCTGGTGCTGCTGCTGGCCACGGCGCTGGCGGTTGGCATCACCTATTCCAAGCGGTACCAAGCGGTGCAATCCGGCCGGGACGCCGTGCAGGGCTATCAAGGCATAGAGCATCTGCAAGAATACGCCCTGTGGCAGGGTGATACCCTCACCCTGCGCTACGAGCCCGTGATGCCAGAATACCATTCCCTCGGCGTTTACACCGTGACCGTGCGGCCGGGGGAAGCGCCGGAGGTGGCCTGGGAGGCCTATGACCCTGTGGCAAAAGACAGAGCGATGGAGCAAGCCTATCAGGCCATCGATCCCGCGCTGAACGACTTTTATCACAACACACTGCCCGCAGAATATAAGGACAACGACCTGACCCTTGAGCAGGCCGCGCAGCGGGACGCGCTGTACCGCGAGGCGGGGTTTGATCCCTTGAACTATGCGGCGGCCATACCAGACAAGCAGGATATCTCTCAGGAAGAAGCCTGGGCCATCGCGCTGCAGGCATTGGAAGCGGAATACGGCATCCCGGCTGATGCGCTGGAAAACGGCGGCAAGAACATTTACTTCAATGCATACCCCGGCGGCCAGCGGGAATGGTTCTTCTGGGTGTTCCCCGCAGGGGATTTCCAGGATGATATCTATTCTATCAGCCTGGATGCGGCGGACGGCGCTGTGCTATACATGGTTCACGACGTACCCGGACACGGTTAATAATTTCTAAACACTGAAAGGAAAAAAGAATATGAAGCGTTTTTTGAGGCAAAAACTTGCCCTTGTGTTTGTGCTACTCCTTTGTGCCCTGGCCCTGCCCGCAATGGCGGTTGACTTTGGCCCCACCCCGGTGCCGCCGGGCGGCACGCCCCCGCCCGCCACCGCCACGGACGAGATCGGCTTCCCCTACGACATGGACGACCCCGGCACGATGGTTAGAAACGCCGCGCTGACGGACAATACCTTCTATGCCTGGATGGGCGATGGCACGATCAAGCGCTGGGCACCGGACGAAGCCGCCCCTGCCACGCTTTGCGCCATCGACCTTGGCGACACCGCGTATGCCGCCGTGCTGGCGGCAGGGGACGGAAGCGTCATCCTGCTGGACAGCCGCACCGGGCGGCTGGCCCGCATCGAAGAAAACGGCTATGCTTGGCTTCCCATCCAAGCGGACAAGGCGCAGCTCTTTCACCGCAGCGAACAGCGCGGCATCAAAATGGCCTTCATAGAAAGCGGCGTGCTGTATGCGCTGATCGACTATGACGAGGAATGCGGAAGCCTGCCCTGGAACTTTGCCATCCTGAGCATTGATCTTCAAACAGGCAAGACAGTCACCACCAAGCTGCAAGGCACCGAAGCCATGACACCCTACAAACCGGGCAGTGTGCTGCTGCTGCGCAGCGAGCAAAAGGACGGCACATACCGCTACAAGCTGAGCATCCTGCAGCTTGGCACCGGCAAGGTGAGCGACCTTCTCCTCTCCATGCCCACCTTCGAGCCCTATACAGAAGAGTCTATTGGCGGCCTGGCCTATGACGCGGGCAGCGATACCATTTACTATGCCCAAGGATATGCACTGTACGCCTCCAGCCGGGGCGCGGCCTTCCGGCAGAATGCCTCGCTGGCGCTGTCCTATCCCCCCTCCTGTGATACACAGGCCTTTGCAATGCCGGACGGGCGCTATGCCATCCATCAAAAGGGCATCTTACTCAAAAAAACCACAGGCGCTGCAGCGGTGCAAACCCTGCGCGTTGTCAGCCCCCAGGCGGATCATATTTACCGCTCCTTCATTGCCACGAATCCTGACACCGCCGTATCCATCCATATGCAAACGCTCACCGCGGCGGACATTGCCAAGGCGCTCACCGCCGGAGACAATACCAACGACATCTATGAAGTGACGATGGATGCAGGGTTTACGCTGCTGAAGGAAAAGGGGTTTCTGACGCCGCTGAACATTCAATCGACAGATTTATACCCTTTTTTGACCGATGTATTGTCGGATGCGGAGGGCAGCCTGCTGGCCTACCCCAAGGCGCTGACGCTGGGGCTGTGGACATACACCCCCGCGCTATGGGAAACCTACTTTGGCGATACGCCGCGCCCCGCCACCTATGGCGAATGGCTGGATGCCATGCTGGTCTTCGAAACAGAATTTGCCGCCGAAAACCCGCAGCACAGCTTTCTGGAATATTTCGACTACGAGGACTGGGTGAACAGCCTGATCACGGCCTACATCCGGCAATACGAGCAGCCAAACGAAGCGCTGGATTTTGACAACGCCGCCCTCAAGGATGCCCTGGAAACGCTGGCCGCCGTGCAGCGGCAGCGCAGCCTTCGAAGCCTCACAGACCCGATGGAGTTTTATAGCGAGCTGGAGGCCGTGCCCGCGTATTGGCTGTTTTCCACCTTCTCCGCGCTCAACCTTTTATCATCCACAGCGCTGGAGGCCGAGCAGCTGATTTTGCCCCTCACCTTCCAAACAGGCGAAACCCCCGTGGTGCCTGCGCGGCTGTCCGTACTGTTGATCAATCCACATTCCACCAACAAAGAAGCGGCGCTGCAATACATCGCATGCGCCGCCGGGAAAGACCTGGATATTGTGTTGTACTATTCGCTGCACCGCAGTGCCACAGAGCCTGTCGTCTCCTCCAAGGCGCTGGAAGCGTTGCAAGCCCTGGAGGCAGACCGTGCCGGCATCCTCCAATCCCTCGCTACTGCACCCGCAGCCGACCGCGCTGCGTTTGAGGACATGCTGGCAGCTGTCGATTTTCAAATCGCGCGCTATCAGCAGGTGAAATGGCGCATTTCGCCCGAAGGGGTGGCTGCCTATCAGGCCACCGCACCGCACATCCGGTTCTTTGAGCAATCGCGGCTGCTGGGGATCGCGCACGAACAAATCGCCCTCATCACCACCCGCTACTGCGGCGGCCAAATGACAGTGGACACGTTTGTGGCGGAGCTGAACCGCGTGTGCCGGATGATCGAGCGGGAGTAGCATGCAAAGACCCCGAAACCTTGTAAAGCAAGAGCTTTCGGGGTTCTTTTTATGGGTTTTGAGTTAACTTGAGTTCACTTTGCAGTACATTTGTTTATAACGTCTGCTCCAGAATATATTGATCTACGACAACATCAAACTCTATCACCGCATTTTCTGCATCGTGTAAAGCCGCACTTTCTGCATTGCGCAAACAGTGAATATAGTCTAAAAGCTTCTGGTCAATTGGTATGCGAATATTCTCATATGCCTTGCCGAAAACATAAGGATTCATCATGTTGCACGAGAAGCTGATATCCCCATTGGGCCGAACAGCGATAAATTGATATCTTAATGAGTAGAGCAAGTCGTTCTTGTATTCATCTATGGTTTCGGAAATTTGCTGATAATTCAGAAGGTTTCCATTGTCTATTCGATCCGGATATTTCGATTGCAGTGCAGTAACCCTATGATGAAATAGCAAAAAGTTCTCTTTGGGTACAACCAACTCCTGATTCATGGCCTTGGATTCTTCGGATTTTACCCCCAGTGATGCAATGGGGGTAAATTTAACGGTACAATCATGATATTTGAGCAATGTTTCAGCAATTTCGTCCATATCATTTATGTATTCATTCGCAAGTGTCACTTGTACATAGACTGGAATGTTCTTTTTTTCAAAATATACAAGGGCATGGATTACCTTGTCATAGCTGTCTTTGCCTGTGATACTTTGATGCTTTGCAGGGTCACTGCCAAGAATACTTGTGAAAAATGTTTTCAGACACGCATACGTTGATAGCTTGTTCAAACGCGCATCACTTAAGGCAAGCGCGTTTGAGGCAAACGTAAAGGGGATGGCCAATTCCTCTATATAATCAAGAATGTCGAATATATCTGTCCGCGCAAGAGGTTCTCCGCCCGTAATAATTATATAGGAACCTCCTTGTATCTTGAACTGATAAAGTAAATTCTTGATTTGTTCAAAAGACATTTCGGCTATGGGCCTATGGATTCCACCATCTAAATAGCAATGCCTGCAATGCTGATTACAGGCATGGGTAACTTCTATATAAAGCGTTTTGACTTGATAAAATTCCATAGAGGGTCCCTTCTCAGTAGTACTCATTACGCGCCCTTCAAAGCATTATCGTCACTACCCAATGCAGCCGTAACCCACCCAGGCAGAGCAGGTTGCGGCTGCACTTTGATTGCTTCGTGTTATCGAATCAAAGCAGGGGTGGTTTACTCTTCCTTCGAAGACTTCTTGCCCGCAAAATACTGCAGCACATACACGGACGCGATGATCACGCCCACCACGCAAAAGATACCCAGCATGCCCTTGCCAATCAACGGCAGAACATCCACTAACGCTTGAAAATTCATATCTGTTTCTCCTTATTTCAGCAGCATGCTCAGGATCAGGCCGCCCGCGATAACGGACGCGATCTGGCCGGAAACGTTGACACCAATGGCGTGCATCAGCAGGAAGTTCTGGTTGTCCTCTTGAAGGCCCATCTTGTGCACCACGCGGGCGGACATGGGGAACGCGGAGATACCCGCCGCGCCGATCATGGGGTTGATCTTCTTTTTGAGGAACAGGTTGAGGAACTTGGCAAACAGCACGCCGCCGGCCGTATCAAATATGAAGGCGATCAGGCCCAGGCCCATAATCAGCAGCGTGTCCACGCTGAGGAAATTCTCCGCCTGCATCTGGGACGCGATGGTGATGCCAAGGAAGATCGTGATCAGGTTGGCCAATGCGTTCTGCGCGGTTTCGGACAGCGAGCCCAGCACCCCGCACTCGCGGATCAGGTTGCCAAACATCAAAAAGCCAATCAGTGCCACCGACTGGGGTGACACCAGCCCCGCCACCACCGTAATCACGATGGGGAACAGGATACGGGTGGTCTTGCTGACAGACTTTTGCTCATATGGCATGCGGATCAGGCGCTCTTTCTTGGTGGTCAAAAGCTTGATTACCGGCGGCTGCACCATGGGCACCAGCGCCATGTACGAATAGGCCGCCACCATGATGGCCGCGATATACTTGGAGTTCAGCACCTGCGCCACAAAGATGGAGGTGGGGCCGTCCGCTGCGCCGATGATGGAGATGGATGCCGCGTCGTTGAGGCTGAAGCCCAGCAGGCTCGCCATCCCGAGGGTAAAGAAAATGCCAAACTGCGCCGCCGCGCCAAACAATAGCAGCTTCGGATCGTTCAGCAACGGGCCAAAGTCAATCATCGCACCAATGCCAATAAACAGTATCAGCGGGAACAGCTCGTTTTGAATGCCCGCGTTGTACAGCACAGTCAGCACGCCTTCGCTGCCCACCGCGCCGGACATCGGCAGATTCACCAATATTGCGCCAAAACCAATGGGCAACAGCAGCGAGGGTTCCATGTTCTTTTTGATGGCCAGGTAGATCAATGCGCCGCCGATCACCCACATCACCACTTGCTGCCAGGTGATCATCACGATGTACTTGTAGAGCATGTCCATGAATCGTTCCCCCAATAACGTAATGTAATATGTAAAGACTCTTGCTGCACTTCAATAAAGTGCAACAAGAGTCTTGCTATTTCAAACAGGCGCGGGCTGCTGCCAGCCGGGATGTCGCGCGAGTTGCAGCGGCTGCTGCCAGCTACTCCCCCTTGAAGGTCAACAGAAAGGTAGCATATTTCCATACGTTTGTCAATGCTTAATATCAGACCGAGGTGCAGGAGATTGGTCTCCTGCCTGGGGTCTGGGGTCTGGGGTCTGGGGTCTGGGGTGAGCTGCCTCAGCATTCGCCTCCCGCCGTGTCAATGCCCCTGCGGCATGCGCAGCACCACGCCATGGAATGCCGTTCTGGTGGCATCACTGGAGAGCGTCAGGTCGCCCCCGGCGTTACGCAGCGTTTCGCGTGCGATATAAAGCCCCATGCCGCGCCCTTTGCCCTTGCCGCTGAAGCCCGCCTCAAAGATGCGGCTGCGTTGGGTGAGGGGCACCATAGGCCCGTTGTTGCTGACATCAAAGGAGTAGGCGTGCAAATCCTCGGTCAGCGAGATGCACAACTGCTTATCCTCGGTATCCTTCAATGCATCAATGGCGTTATCGATGATATTGGACAGCACGCGGCACATTTCCCAGGCGGGGATGGGCAGATCGCTCCACTGCGCGGTGATATCGAGGGTGACGTGGATACCGGCCTGCTCGCACTCCGCCATCTTGACACGCAGCAGCGCGTTGACGGGCGCGCACTGGGTTTTGAGGGTGCGGCTGACAGCTTGGATATCGCCATACACATGCTCAATATACTTGCCTGCTTCGTCGTACTCCTGCATTTCCATCAGGCTGTACACCACCTGCAGATGGTTGAGGAAATCATGGCGCTGGGCGCGCAGGGCATGGTTGAGGTCGGTCATCTGGTCGACGGTTTCGTTGAGGCCGCCGAGCTTTTCGTTCATATGCCGCGCGGCGATGGCCTCGCGGATGTCCACCACCGCGCCCCAGGTGACAATGCCGGCCAGCGTCAGCAAAATTACATCGCCCAGCAGGCCATGCAGCGCCGCGTTAACGCCGTCAATCAAAATGTACACCGCCAGCGCCAGAACGGCGGCAATCTGCAGCGAGTTGATGATGATGGCATAATCGGCTGCCTTTTGTACGCTAAACTGTTGCTTTACTTTCATGCGCTGGGGTTCATTTCCTTTCGTAGGGTACCAAGCGCGCGCTTTTCGGCACGCAATACTTGCATTTGTGTCATGTTCAGGCGCTCTGCGGCCTGGCGCTGGGTCATGCCTTCCTGAAAGCGGAGGGCAAGCAAAAGCCGCTCCTGATCGGATAAAAAGCCGAGCGCCTGGGTCAAATCCTGCCGGGTCTCGGCGCGGTCAAAACCCGCGTCCATGAAGCCCAGCTGCTCAGACAGGGTGCGCCCGTCGTCACTCTGCGCATTATCCAGGGACGCGATCTGCCGGGTATTTCGGGACGCGATGACGTCCAGCACCCGCGCAATCGTCCAGCCGAGGGCTTCGGCCAGCTCGCGCGCGGTGGGTTCCCGGCGCAGTTCCTTCAAGAGCTGCTCCTGCGCTTTGTCCAGCGCGGCAGACTGCTCTTTGACGCCGCGCGGGGTGCGAAGGAGGTCCGCTTTATCACGCAGGTGGTTGCGCACAGCACCGGTGACAGTGGGTGTCACATAGGTGGTGAACTTGAGGCCGCGTTCGGGGTCGAAGTTTTTGAGCGCGGCTACGCACGCCATGGCGGCCACCTGCTGTAAATCCTCTTTTTCCACCCCGCGCCCGGAGAAACGGTGCGCAATCAGCGCGCACAAAGGCATCGCCTCCTGCAGCGCGGCTTCCAGCGCCTGATCGGTGCGTGTGGCAGCATATTCGCATGCCAGGGCATGCATGCGCTGCGCGTCCATCATAGCTGCGCGGGCAATGTCATATGCACGCCCAGAATACCATGCTCGCTTTCGTCCAGGTGCACTTGCTTTACCAGGGTGCCGATAATCAGCTGCGCGATGCCGGCATCCACCGGCGCATCGCTGTGCGCTTCTTGGCATTTTTGCGCCGTCAGCGACACATGCAGCCCCTCCGGGGTGCCCTCGCAGGTCAGCGTCAGGCTCTCGGCGCAGTAATCCTGGTGCAGCAACAGGTCTGCCGCCTCGTCAATTGCTGTTTTAAGGTCGTCCAGCACGTCAATGGGCAGGTCATACAGCGCACCAACGCCGCTGGCCGCCATGCGCAGCACCAGCGCCCAATCGCTGCGGGCGGGGACGGTCAATGTCATGGGTATCATGTGCTTTCCACCACTTTCATATCACTTGCATCAAGCTCCACCATCAGGGTGGCGCGTGCGTCCTGCGCATCGTCGCACCACCAATCGCGCGGGGCCAGCAGCGTAATGCCCTCGCCGGGCAGGTTGATGTATACCGGGATGTCGCCGTGCATGCGGCGCAGGCGTTCGCCCACATCGTTCATTTTGTCCCTGCTCATGCGCAGATACAGCTTCACTTTGGCATCCTTGGCGCGCTGGGCGTCGGTGCGGGTGTCTACCACGGCAGGGGCGATCAGCGGCTCGATGATATCCACCACCAACTTCGGCTCCTCATCCTCGCGCACCGACAGCTTGCCTGTGATAAGCACGGCCTGATCCACCGCCAGATCGCGGCTATAACGCTCATACACGCGGGGGAATATCAGCCCCTCCACCTGGCCCGTCAGGTCTTCCAGCGTCAAAAACCCCATCATGGCGCCCTTTTTGGTGGCCTTGCTGTGGGTTTCCACGATGATGCCGCCCATGCTGACCTGCCGCCCGTCCTCGGATAAACCATTATCCTCCCGCTCGGCAAATTCCTGCAAGGTGGCGGTGCTGACAGGCAGTTTTTCCAGGATGTGCGCGTATTCGTCCAGTGGATGCCCGCTGATGTATACGCCGGTCATGGCCTTCTCCTGCGCCAGCAGCTCGCGCAATGGGTATTCGTTAAGCTGCGGGTAGTCCTCGGGCGTGCTCATTTGCGCGGCGGGCTGGCCAAAGTCAAACAGCGACATTTGCCCCTGCACGTTGGTTTTGCGTAAGGCAGCCTGGGAATCGAGCGCGCGCTCAAACACCTCATGGCACTGGCTGCGTTTGGCACCCATGCCATCAAAGCAGCCCGCGTGGATCAGGCTTTCCACGGCGCGCTTGTTCACATCCTCGCCGCCCATGCGGCGGCAGAAATCAAAAATGTTCTGGAACGCGCCCTTGTCCTGGCGCTCGCGTACGATGGCGGCAACAGCGTTCCCTCCCACGTTTTTCACGCCGCCCATGCCAAAGCGGATGCCGGGCTTGCCGTCGCTTTGCGCTTCCACGGCGAATTTATCTTTGGAGAAGTTCACATGCGGCGGCAACAGCGCGATGCCGTGCGCGCGGCAATACATGATATAAAAGGCCACCTTGCCGGGCACGCCGGTCACGGAGTTCATCATCGCCGCCATAAACTCGGCAGGGTAATGCACCTTCAGCCACGCCGTCTGCAAAGCGACCACGGCATAGCACGCGGCGTGCGCCTTGTTGAAGGCGTAGGACGCGAAGGAGGTCATTTCGTCAAAAATACGCTCGGCCACCTCGGCAGGCACGCCGTTTTTCACAGCGCCGGGCACGTTGTCGGCCTCCAGGCCGTACACAAAATACTGGCGCTCCTTGGCCATCACGTCTTTTTTCTTCTTGGCCATCGCCCTTCGCACCAGGTCGCTGCGGCCATAGGAATAACCGGCCAGGTCGCGCACGATCTGCATCACCTGCTCCTGATACACCATGCAGCCGTAGGTGACGTCCAGGATGGGCTTGAGCTGCGGCGTCAGATACTGCACCTCGTCCGGATGGTGCTTGCCGCGCAGGTATTTTGGGATGGACTCCATGGGGCCGGGGCGGTAGAGCGAAATGGCGGCAATGATGTCCTCAAAATCCTGGGGCTGCATATCGGTGAGGAACCGCCGCATGCCGCCGCCTTCCAGCTGGAACACGCCATCGGTGTCCCCGGCACAGATCATGGCGTACACATCGGGGTCGTTCATGGGAATATCGGAGGGGATTAGATGGATGCCGCGTTCCCGCAGCATATCCAAAGTGTCGCGAATCACCGTCAGCGTGCGAAGGCCGAGGAAGTCCATCTTGAGCAGGCCCAGCTTTTCGATGATGCCCATCGGGTACTGGGTGGTGATCACATCGTCGTTTTTTTGCAGGGGCACAAAGCGCTCCACCGGCTCACTGGTGATCAGCACCCCGGCAGCGTGCGTGCTGGCGTGGCGGGGCATGCCCTCCAGCGTCAGCGCGGTGTCAATCAGGCGCTTCACCTCGGCATCGGCGGCATACATGCTCTTGAGGTCGGGGCTGAGCTGCATGGCCTCTTCCAGCGTGATGCCCAGCTTCATCGGGATGGCCTTGGCCACCTGATCCACCTGCTGATAGCTTTGCCCCAGCACGCGCCCCACATCGCGCACCACACCGCGCGCCGCCATGGTGCCAAAGGTGATGATCTGGCTGACGTGGTCTGCGCCATATTTGTGCGCCACATAGTCGATCACTTCCTGGCGGCGCTCGTAGCAAAAGTCGATATCGATATCGGGCATGGTCACGCGTTCGGGATTCAAAAAGCGCTCAAACAGCAGGCTGTATTTGATGGGGTCGAGCATCGTGATATCGAGGGTGTACGCCACAATGCTGGCTGCCGCGCTTCCACGGCCGGGGCCGACGATGATGCCGTTGTCCTTGGCAATCTTGATAAAATCCCAAGTGATGAGGAAGTAGTCAACATAGCCCATGCCCTCGATCACATTCAGCTCGTAATTAAGGCGCTCCTTGGCCTCTTGATCGCCCTCCGGGTAGCGTTTTTTGAGGCCGTCCTCGCACAGGCGGCGCAGCATGCCGCCCGGCGTTTCGCCCGACGGCACCCGGAACTTCGGCAAATGGATGGTCTTAAAATCAAAGCTCACCTGGCAACGATGCGCGATCTCCTGCGTGCGGGCAATGGCGTCGTCCAGGCCCGGGAACAGCGCACGCATCTCGGCTTCGCTTTTCACATACAGCTCTTTGGTGGTCATGCGCATGCGCGTTTCGTCGGTGAGGGTTTTGCCCGTCTGGATGCACATCAGCACCTCCTGGGCATCGGCGTTGTCTTTATCGATGTAGTGGCAGTCGTTGGTGGCAACCAGCGGCACGCCGGTTTTCTGGCTGATATCAATCAGCCGGGGCAGCACGGTCTTTTCCTCCGCGATGCCGTGATCCATGATTTCGATATAAAAATGATCCTTGCCAAAGAGGGCTTCCATATTGCGGATGTATTTTTCGGCATCCTGATTTCGCCCATCCAGCAGCATTTTGGGCAAATCGCCAGACAAGCAGGCCGACAGCGCAATCAGGCCCTCATGATGCTCTTTCAGCAGGTTATAATCAATGCGCGGGCGGTAATAAAACCCGTCCACAAAGCCCATCGACACCAGATGCATCAGGTTTTGATAGCCGGTGTTGTTTTTGCACAGCAAAATCAAATGGCTATACTCGCGGGAGAGATTTTGCTTGTCATGCCTGTCCGGGCACACATACACCTCGCAGCCAATCACGGGGTGCACCCCGGCATCTTTGCACGCAGTATAAAAATCCACCGCGCCGTACAGGACGCCATGGTCCGTCATCGCGCAGGCATCCATCCCCAATTCCTTGATGCGCGGAATGAGGCGTTTGATTCGGCATGCGCCGTCCAGCAGGCTATACTCGGTGTGGAGGTGGAGGTGTGCAAAGGCCATGCTTTTTTCAAAATTCCCTTCCCATTTAATCTGATATAGTATACTCCTTTTTGCGGGGTTTGTAAATGCGAACGTAATTGGAAGCAATATCATATGCTATGGGTGAACCGGATATTCTTCAAATATTATCCGGCAGAAATGGAGATAGAACTGTGCCGCAGATTCCTCTGTTAAACTCCGCGACAGTCACCGGCCTGTACGACCTGCTGGAAACGTCGCTGACCTCCAATATTGTCACCACGGAAATTGTCACCGGCCTTACCATCACCAAAACGGCGGATAAGGAATCTTGGGTGGATGGCGTACTCACCTACACCATCACCATCACCAACGAAGCCGGCCTCAGCTTCACCGATCTCACCGTTACCGACCTGCTGGATACCACGCTGATTGACCTGGTGGCAGACAGCGTGACAGTGGACGGCACGGCTGCCGCATACACGTATACGGCGGGCCTGCTGAGCGTCGTCATACCGGATATTGCCTCCGGCGAAACGGCGGTCATCACGTTTCAGGTCAGTCAAATCTAGTGATCATTGGTGCCTTTTGACCAACCAGGCCGCCCTTGTGCATCCGCGCTTTACCATACTGAGCAACATCGTTACGGTGCGGCATGCGCCGCGTCCGCGGCGGCCCTGTTATTTTTTATGCTGCCAAGAGTGGTATTGCCCGTATTACTGCAGGATGTTCCGCTATTGGTGGTGGGAAGTGTACTAAAGCAAAAAAGGGGGCTGCTGCAGGTTTGCGTCTGCAGCAGCCCCCTGATATTTATAGCATGCCATACTTCTTTGCGTATTCACAAAACAGGT
Organism: Eubacteriales bacterium; assembly: GCA_031547595.1. Classification (GTDB taxonomy): domain Bacteria; phylum Bacillota; class Clostridia; order Christensenellales; family Aristaeellaceae; genus JAVBRU01. The sequence goes on along the minus strand of JAVBRU010000052.1, from coordinate 32,882 downwards.
TATACCATTTTTCGTGATTGAAGCTGTTTTTTACATCGGTAACATCAAAGTAGTAACCCATTTTCATGTTATGGAGCATGGCTTCTAAAACCAGGCATTCTTTCAGATACTCATCCGCAAGCATGGCGTCAATATCCGTATTCATTTTTTCACTGATGCCATCGATGGCATGGCGGTAAATCAAATTCTGCTTACCCAGCAAATGCCCCAGCCGTTCCAGGCATTGGATGCCCTCTCGCATATCTTTTACTGAGAGCTTCCCCTTGAAATGAAAGGCCTTTACTCCGCCGCTCAGCAGATTATCCACCGATGTTTCCAGAGCGTCTGCAAGGTCCAGCAATATTGCTGTGTCCGGCAGGGTTTCACCGCGCTCCCATTTTGAAACAGCTTGAAAAGAGATGCTCAGCCGCTCGCCAAGCTCTGCCTGCGTGAGGTTCTTGCTTTTTCTGAGGGATACGATTTGCTCGCCCACTTTTTCTGCGTCTATTTTCATGGTCATACCGCCTTTTCATAATTGCTGAATCGATTCTGTAATCATTATAGAGGAGCATAAAGCTGTTTTCAATAACTGCGCGGGTGATTTTCCAGGGGGCAAACTCAAACAGCGGTTGAATGATAGAGGCTGCTGCAGTTTGTGCGGCAGCCCCCTGTTTTTATAGTGTCAAAATGCTGTTTGCCACGCCCTCGCCAAACCATTCGTCATGCTCCACAAACACCAGCGTGGGCGCGTAGGTTTTCACCGCCTCAAAAAACTGCTCCCGAAACAGCAAATCCATAAAATTGAGCGGTTCATCCATCAGCAACAGCTGATGGTTGGTGGCCAGCGCCCGCGCGATGTCCAGCTTCTTCATTTCGCCGGAGGACAGCGTTTCTATCGGGCGGGCAAGGTGTGAACGCGTGAGGTCAAACAGCATAGCGATTTGCACGCAGCGGCCATATTCCTCGCGGGTTTCAAACAGCTCTTCCACATTGCCGTGCGTGTTTTTGCAATGCTGCCGCGCATAGGAGATCACAAGCCCGCTTCGCTTGGCGATCACCCCCGCATCAGGGGCCAAATCCCCGGCAATCAGGTTCAGCAGCGTGCTTTTCCCTTTGCCGTTTTCGCCGCGTATCCAGATCACATCCCCGGAATTGATGGTGAGGGTGAGCTGCTCCAGTATCTTTCTGTCGCCATAAGCAAAGGATACGCCGTTCAGCGTCACCAGTGCGCCCGCGGCTTCCTCCTGGGTGAGGGTCAGGCGCGCGGGGCGCTCCAGCTTTCGCAGCAGCGCCTTTTTTTCTTCCAGGTTTTTTTCGGCCTTGCGCTCCGCCGTCTTGGCGTGACGCATCAGCGCTGCAGAGCGCGAGTCAAACCCCCGTGCATGGCTGCAAAACTCATAGTGCTTGCCCTCCACCCGGCCAGACCAGGTGCGTTTGTCCTTGGCCAAATCCTCCAGATGGGTGATCTCGCGCTGCAGCCGCTCCCGCGTGCGCAGCTCGTAGGCCTCCCGCAGGTCCACATTGTGCTTGAAGGTGGCATAGTTGCCCTTCTCCACGGTGATGTCGGTCTTGTTGATGGACAGGATATGATCCACCGCGCCGTCCAGCAGTGCGCGGTCGTGCGATACCAATATGAAGCCCTGCTTTTTTTGCAGATAGCGGATCAGCGCTTGGCGCCCGGCGATGTCCAGGTGATTGGTCGGTTCGTCCATCAGCACAAAGGCGTCCTTGCGAAGGAACAGGGCGATGAGCAAGAGCCGCGTCTGCTCTCCGCCGGAGAGCGATGCAAAGTCTCTGTCCAGTAACGCCTCGTCCATGTCAAACAGGTACAATTCCTTGCGCACACGGCTTTCGGCGCTGTACCCGTCCAGCGCCAGGTACGCAGTCAGTGCGTCACCATAGCGGGCCAGCGCTTCCCCGGTGTTATCCATCAGCAGCGCGTCCATCTCCCGCGAGAGGGACACAAGCCCGCCCATGTTTTCCAGCACCGTATCCAGTGCGTTGGGGTAGGTCAACACATAGTCGTAGGGGAAAAGCGCGGTGGGTACGGGGGATGCAATCTGCCCCTGATCGGGCGCAAGATCGCCATGCAGCAGCCGCAAAAGGGTGGTCTTGCCCCTGCCGTTGCGGCCAATCAGCCCCAGGCGCCAGGTGGTGTCCAGCTGCAGGTTGACGCCGGCAAAAATCGGGTTCAGGTATTCCTTGTATGCAAAATTCATTTGATGGATACTGATCTGCGCCAAAATAACCGCCTCCTTTATTGTGGCGGGCCAGCGCGAAAGCTTAGCACCGCCGGATCAGCCGATGGGGTGCCAGATGCGAATCAACATACCTTGACGTCCTCCTTTGATGATTTATCAACACAAAAAGAGAGGTATCCTTTCAAAAAAAGAATACGAAAAAAGCTTTTTAGCAGAGGAAAACACACTGCGTTTGCGCAGCCTGTCACCCTTGTCTAAAAAGCGTTTTTAGCGAATTCTCATTCCTTGGGCATACCTCTCGTTCTTGGGATGCTTTTATTATAACGTTTATCGAGGGATTGTCAAGCTTCCATATCATCCAGTATCCGCCGGAACACCTGCCTGCCATGCCTCTCATCCTGGCGCAGCAAAACATACAGGTCGTTCTGCGCAAAGCCATGCAAGTAGGCGTCCAGCGGGGAAAACACGAGGAAGCGGCGCACGATGGCGGCATTGAGCTGCTCCAACAGCACTTCGCCCACGATGGCTGCTATTTGAAAGTATAGCGCTTGCAGCGCGGCCAAATTACAGACATGCAAGATTCTGTTTTTCATTTTTTCCACAAAGTCGGCAGCAAAAATATCGAGCATTACAGGGATGCTCAAGTCATGCCTTTGCCACTGCGCGGGGATATACTTCGTACGCTGCGTGAGGCTTCGGGCATGGGTTTTTGTTGCATTCTCCAGCTTCCGTTTTTCGTCAGCATTCAAAGGCAAATAACACTCGTCTTCATCCTCCAGCCATGTCATTTTGCCATAGGCCAGATATCCTTCGTTGGCGGCCTCAAAGCTGTCCTGTTCCAGCACCACGACAAGCACTTTGGCAATATAATCATCGATCAAGGCACGGTCATTCCCCAGCCGACGGCGAATGGCTATGGCCGCGGCGTAGAAAGCGTCCTCCGCCGCATGAAATTCCTCCAGCCGCATTCCTTGGATAAGCGCTATCGGATCGGAAAATATGTTCATATTTACGCATCCTTTTGTTTGAAATCGTCGGGGGTGATGGATAAAGCCAGGCATAGGCGGATAAACTGATCATTCTTTAGTCTACATTTTCGCGTCAAACAACGCGAAAGTATATCTGCCTTAATTTTTGCTGCTTCAGCCAAGGCTTCCATATGAATGTCTCGCTTCTCAATCAGGAAATTAATATAGTCAATCGCATCCACGAGTGCATTTCATCTCCTTAAAAGTATTCATTATGAATACACAATATATATTATACCTTCATTTTGAAGTATGTCAATTGGAATTTCTTTATAAAGTCTTATTAGATAAGAATTTTATTGATATAATTCTTAAATTATGAGATAATTGCACTGGTAGGAGGGTTACTATGTCGAAAGAATTTATTGCTCAAGTATTAAGGGAAAAGCGTATTGCGTGTGGAATACCGGTAAAGGATATTGCCAAGCAAATAGGCAATAGCGAAAAGACGATTTATGGTTGGGAGAACGCGCATAGCCAGCCTGACATAGATTCGTTTGTGACATTGTGCCAGCTATATAATATTCGCAGTTTTGACGTATTTCTTGAAGATCCATCCGAGCGGGCAGAATATAGTAACGCAGCGCTGCATATTGCCGCAGCCTACGAAAGGGCTTTGTTGCCTGTTCAAGCAGCGGCAAGGGCTTTATTGGGCGTAGAAAATGAGTGAGGATGCAGGCTAAGGGAAATTTCCTTTTAGAGGAATCCCCTACAGCGCACACACTCACTCATCATAATATATTACAAAAATGGGGGTGCAGGGAGCACTGCTCCCTGCCGGGGAGTCTGAGGGCGAGTAGCCCTCAGCGTAATCTCAGCGTAACCTCAGCGCAGCTATCTGCTGCCGCCACCGCCGCCGCCGGAAAACCCGCCGCCACCGCCCGAGGACGCGCTGCCGCCGCTGCCATCGCTGGGCGGGGTGGAAAAGCTGCGGCCGCTGCGCGTGGCATACAGATAGTAGCCGTAGGTTGGATACATATAATCATGATATACGTTGCCAGACTGCCGGTCAAGGACAGCCTTCATCTCTTTTGTGAGGCTATAATAAGCGGCAAAGACCAGCGCCTGCGGCAAAGCATCCTCCGCCGGCGAGGATTTGATATACCGCTTGTAGCCCAGCGAGTGGGTGTATGCGGCCAGGCCTTCGGCGGTCAACAGCGGCTTGTTGTCCGCATCATAGCGCACAAGGCGCGCGTTTTCCAGCTGCTGCGTGCCATAAGTCTCCAGCGCTTTTTGCCACTTTGCCCACTCGCTCCTGTGTGTTTCCATCCATTTGTGCCACTTCTTCAGCGAGAGCCGCCCATTCTCCGCCTCGGCAGAAAACAGTTCATACAGCGCGGCTTCCGGCGCTTCGCCCTGCGGCGCTTTGTGCAGCACCAACGTATTGCTGCCTTCCTCCAATGTGGCAACGCCGGTCATGCCCCAGCGGATCATATACGCGCTGGTGGGGTTGCCTGCTGCGCCAAAGGGTGCGCCCAGTCTGGTCAACACATCAGTGGCGGCAATGCTGTCAAACACGGGCTGCTGCTGAAGCGGCGCGTCCTTTTCCTTCACGCGCTGTTCTTTGATGCCGTCGGCCAGCCTGATATACTTGGTTTTGTTGTGAACCCACGCGCCAATCATCGCAAACAGGGCAGCAAGGCCCGCCAGTACGCCACCCACTGCGCGCAGGGCATACTTTTCGGGTTGTAGGGCGCGGTCTTGAATGGCGAAAAAGGTGCCATTGCCCGACGGCGCGGCGAACAGGCCGTGATCAAAGCGCACAAGCAGCGTGATATGATTGCTCTTTCGTAGTGCGGTATTGGAAAAAGCGCTGATGCCCTTATCATAAAACTGCACCTCGCCCTGATAACCCATCGCCCAGATCTGGCAGTTATCAGCAGAAAGCGGCATACCCTCCAATGTAATGAACACTTCTGCCACCTTCGGCGCGGAGGTCATGCCGTCCGAAATAAAACGGTGATAAAAACCGTCCGCATCGCTGTAATGCTTCACCAGCCCGGCCAGGCGGTAGGTTATCGTATAGGTGCGGTCGCCCATTTCGCTGATGCCCCAGCACAGCTCATAGCCCTCATCGGTGGTGGCAATGCCGCATTTATTGGCCTTCTCGGCAAAGGAAGCATCGGTATTCCAGGATCGTAAGGTTTGATACTGTACGCCGCGGTCGTCTGTGACAGTGAGGTTAGACACCGTATTTTTGCCCACGTTGTTCAGCGCTTTATAGTATTCCGTGCCCTTATAAACGTTGTTGATCTCCCAGATTTCCGTGATATCGGCAGAGCCATCGGCATGCAGCGTCACATACACACGGATGGCGGCGATGCCATCCTCGGCGGCAAACGCGGCAGAGATGGATAGCAGCAAGCAAAGCCCTACCAGTATAATCAATACAGTCTTCTTCATAAGCATCCCCTCCATAAGAAAAGTATGCCACGAAAAAGGCAGTTTTTCAAGCGGCGATGCTCAAATGATACAAAACCCTGCACATAAACCGTTATTCTTGTCAATAGTGGCGATTCGTGTTACAATTGTTGTTTGAAGGGGATGAAGCCATGGATGCATTGACGGCGGTACAAGAGGCGCGCGTGCTTTTGCGGGATGTGACGCCGCTGCGGCGCGATTGCGGCGGCTTGTGCGGCGCGGCGTGCTGTGTGCCCGATGAAGACGGCCAGGGCGGCATGCTGCTGCTAACGGGTGAGGAGCAGCTTTACCCCGCGTTGCCGGAGGGGTTTTCCATTTTGCCCGATCACAGCATTTTGCCAAATGGACGGCTTTTCATCTGCGATGGCCTGTGCGAGCGGGACGACAGGCCGCTCTCCTGCCGGGTGTTTCCCCTGATGTTCACCTCCTCCGGCAAAGCGCGGCTGGACAGGCGTGCCTGGGCCATGTGCCCGCTGATGGACAGCGGCGTGGCAGGATTGTCGCGGGAGTTTGTGGCGGCGGTGCAAAAGGCCAACGAAATTCTGCTTTCCGTGCCGGAGCACCGGGCGTGGATGGAAGCGGTGGAGCGGTACATCGAACAACTGACGGGGAGTGTGCGGGCATGAGCTGGCGGCAGGAACCCTGCTATAGAGAAGTACACGAAGGTACCGGCGAAACGGGGCGCGTCCTTTGCGGCGATGCCCGGGTGAGCGACCTTACAGCCTATCGCGGCCGGGTGCAGTGCGTGTATATTGACCCGCCCTTCAACACTGGCGAGCAATTTGTGATGCGCATGCGCATCGGCCAAAAGGGCTGGGAAACCGGCTCGCCCACCATCACGCTGCCCGCGTACAGCGATCATTTTGACGGCAAGGCTGCCTATCTTTCGCTGCTTCGGGAGCTATTGACGGCGGCGCACAGCCTGCTGTGCGACAGCGGATCGCTGTTTTTGCACCTGGACAGCCGCATGAGCGCCTATGCGCGGCTGATGTGCGACGAAATCTTTGGCGAAAAGAACTTTGTGAACGAAATCATCTGGTCGTACCAGACGGGCGGGCGCAGCACGAAGCGCTTCAGCCGCAAGCATGACGTGATTTTCTTTTACCAAAAGACGCGCAAGCTGTTTTTTAACATCGAGGGCGTGCCCATCTCCCGCGCGGAGAACCGCACAAACCACATGCGCCGTCATGTGGATGCGGACGGGCGTGCCTACCGCACCATCCGCTCCGGCGGCAAGGTGTATACCTATTATGACGACGAACCGGTGTACCCCGGCGATGTGTGGGCGGATGTGAGCCACCTGCAGCAAAAAGACCCGCAGCGCACCGGCTATGACACCCAGAAGCCCCAGGCGCTGCTGGAGCGCATACTGTTTTCCAGCACACGGCCCGGCGATCTGGTGGCAGACCTGTGCTGCGGCTCCGGCACCACGCTGTGCGCGGCGGCGCAAAACGGGCGGGCATTCCTGGGGCTGGATCAAAGCCCCCACGCCATTGCCGTTACACGCAAGCGCCTGCTGGGCAGCGCTTTTACGCTGGAGCGCGCCTGCGGAGCCGAGGGCGCAGCCATGCACTGCGAAATCGTGCCCGGCATCGGTTTTTACGATATCCGGCTGCTAGACTACTCCTTGCCCGAAGGGGTGATCCCAAGCACCGTGCAGGGGCTGGACGCAGTGGATCAATGGTCGGTCGGGTTCCTCAAGGAGGGGATATTCTATGGTCATGCGCACGCTGCCCGGCGCAAGCAAACACCGCAGCTGCCGCCGGTGCTGCAATTGCCGCAATTGAGCGGCACCCCAGCGGTGTTGCTGGTGGATGTTCTGGGCAATGCCACCGTGTGGGTGGAGGAAGCATAAAATTTTCCGGCATGACGCGCGAACGCGCCGCATACGCTCTACAAACTGGGTTTGGAGGGCAATCAAATGCGGCAGGATATTGCGCAAAGATGCATGGACATCGGCAAGTACATCGCCCGCACCGGCGCAACCGTGCGCCAGGCAGCCAAGGCGTTTCAGCTGAGCAAGAGCTCTGTGCACAAGGACATGCACGAAAGGCTGCGCCATGTGCACCCCGGGCTGTTTGAGGAAGTGCAAAATGTGCTGATCTACAACAAGGCGGTGCGTCATCTGCGCGGCGGCGCGGCCACCAAGCAGCGCTACGCGCAGATGCGCCAACAGGATGAAAACGAAAAATAATCCTGTATAAGTGGCGCGGTTGTGTGTTATAATAGATATATTCCACGGGAAAGTGGAGAGCATTGCCCACTTTTGACGCAAAAAAGAGGAATTGTTCGATTTGTGTCGAATGTAGGCAAGGACAAGCTCTGAAAACAAGGGGAGAAAGATTGCATGGCGCAAATACCGGATATCGGAATTGATTTGGGGACAGACAGTGTCGTCATCTACGGCAGGGGCAAGGGCCTGATGCTCAAAGAGCCGGCCGTTATTGCCGTGGAGCGGGAAACGAGAAACGTTTTGGCCGTGGGCATTGACGCGCGCCGCATGATGGGGCGCACCCCCAGCAATATTTTGGCCATGCGTCCGCTGCGCGAGGGCATGATTGCTGATTTTGAAATGACCAGCGCCATGCTGCGTTATTTTGTGGCCAAGGTGGTGGGCAAGCATTTGTTTGGCGGCCCGCGCATCGTGATCGCCATGCCTGCCGGTATCAATGATGTGGAGCGTCACAGCATTGTGACCAGCCTTTTTGAAATGGGAGCGCGCCGCACGCAGATTATGGAGCGGCCCGTGGCTGCGGCCATTGGCGCGGGCTTGGATATAGGCGGCGCGTACGGTAAACTGATTTGCAACATCGGCGGCGGCATTACCGATATCGCTGTGCTTTCCATGGGCAAAACCGTGGTGCGCGATAGCGTGAAGGTGGCGGGCGATCAATTGGACGACGCCATTGTGCGTTATGTGCGCCGCAAGCATAATATGCTGCTGGGCGAGCTGACCGCCGAGGATATCAAAGTGGCCATCGGCTCCGCCATGCCGCGGGACGAGCAGCTCTTTATGGAAGTAACAGGCCGCAACCTGATTTCCGGTATGCCGAAAGTGCTTCGCATCAACAGCGACGAAGTGACCGAGGCCATGGAGGAAGTGCTGCATAACCTCGTGGAGCGCATCCATGTGGTGCTGGAGCATACCCCGGCCGAGCTTGCCGCCGATATTTTTGAAACCGGCATCACCCTCTCGGGCGGCGGCGCGATGCTGTCCGGCCTCGCGGAATATGTGGAAAGCGCCCTCAAAATGAAATGCGTGGTGGCCGATGCCGCGCCCGAATGCGTGGCGCATGGCTGCGCCCTTGTTCTCGAAAACCGCACCGAATTTGGCAAGTTTGTCAGCGACAGAAAACGCAGGGCGGTGTAGGGGGAAACGGGCTACGCGGGGGCTACTCGCCCCCGGACCCCCTCGTGATAATACTGCGCTTGCGCATTCCACAGCTCGTAATACTTGCCCGCCGTATCCGCCACCAGCGCTTCATGGCTGCCCTGCTGAGTTAAGCGCCCCTCGTGAAATACCGCAATATCGTCGCAAAAGCGGCAGGAAGACAGGCGGTGGCTGATGTAGATCGCCGTTTTGTCGCCCACGATTTCGTTGAACTTGGTGTAGATTTCCGCCTCGGCAATGGGGTCGAGCGCGGCGGTGGGTTCGTCCAGAATCATGAATGGCGCATCCTTATACAGCGCGCGGGCGATGGCGATTTTCTGCCCCTCACCGCCGGAGATTTCCACGCCGTTATCGTTAAACTCCTTGTACAGGCAGGTGTCCAGGGCCTTGGGCATTTTGGCCAGGCGGTCGGAGAAGCCCGCTTTGTACAGGCATTCCATAGCCAGCGCGTGGTCGTAGGCCTGGCCAATGGCCACGTTTTCGCCAAGGGGATAGGCCAGCAGCTGAAAATCCTGAAACACCACAGAAAAGATGGCCAGGTAATCGTCATAGCGGTATTTGCGGATGTTGATGCCGTTGAGCAGGATTTCGCCCGCCGTGGGGTCGTACAGGCGGCAAAGCAGCTTGATAAACGTGGTTTTGCCGGAGCCGTTCATCCCGACAACCGCCAGGCGCTGTCCCACGCGAAATTTGAGCGATACATCCTTCAGCGCATAGGTGTCCGCTGCGGGGTATTTGAAAGAGACGTTCTTGAACTCCACCTCATATTGGCGGTCTGTGCGCTTTTCGGTGGTCAGGCTGCCCTGATACATGGGATGGGGAATGTCCAAAAACTCGAAGGTGGTGCGCAGGAACACCGCGTTGTTTTTCATCTGACCAACTGCGCTGATCAGCGAGGAAACGCCCTGGGACATGGCGGTGATCGCGCCCGCATATTGTGCCACCGCGCCTATGCCAAATGCGCCCGCCCAGGCCTTGAGGCACACAAATGCATACACCAGCCCCGTGAACACCGTGGCCAGGGACGCCGCCGCGCCGCTGAGCGCGCCCATCGGCCCCAGCGCATAGTTTGCCAGCCGCGAGCCGGGCACAAACACCTTCTCTTTGTTCATATAATACTCGCAGGCGATTTGCTGGTTGTACATGCGGATGTCCAGCGCGCGGGCGCGGTCGTAGGCCATAAAGCCAAAGAAACCGAAAAACCGGTTGCCGAGCTTCGCATCATCCGCGCAGCGCGCCCAATAGTTGTTGGCTTTGTTGGAGCATAGCGGCGCAAGAAGTGTGAAAACCAGCATCAGCGCCACCATCGCAATGCCGGTCAGGGGATGATTGAGTGCCGCCCACGGGCTGTCCGCAGCGACTGGCGAGGTGAACAGGCTGACAGTGAGCGTTACAGCGCTGATCACGCTGAAAATGGCCTTGACTGCCGTGTCAAAATCCCATAGCACATGCGAAAAGCCCCACCCGCTCCACTGCGTATTTTGATGGATTTGAGAGCGCAGATCGTGCGTGTGCTGATCGCTGGCAGAGCAAAAATCCATATCCAGCATCTTGTTGGCATAAATTTTGTTAAAGTTGCACCAGCCCGCATCCCGCCTGCAGTTTGTCCAGCGGGATAAGACGGCGTTTAGCAGCATTAGCAGCGCGGTGACGGCCACCGTGATGCCGACCCACTGCCACAGCACCTCCGGGCGGCGTTCTCCAGCCAGCTCTGTCAGAATGCGCGCGGAAAAATAGATACCCACATAGGGCGTGACGGCGCGCGAAACGGCAGCGCAAAACACCGAAAGGAACATCTGCGGGCATGCCTTGTTCATCAGCTGAAAGGCCCGATAGTTGAGCAAAAAGCCTTCCCGAAGTGACGCTTTGTCAGGCGATTTGTCCGGCATCAAAATCCCTCCCTTCCTGATAGTAACGGCTTTGGATGTGGAACAGCTCGGCATACTTGCCGCCCTGCTTCAGCAGTTCTGCATGTGTGCCTTCTTCCGCGATAGCACCGCCAGACAGGAAAATGATCCGATCGCAAAAGCGAGTGGACGCCAGCCGGTGCGATATATACACCGCGGTGCGCCCGGCGGTCATTTCGCTGTACTTCATATACAGATCATGCTCGGCCAGCGGGTCCAGCGCGGCGGTGGGCTCATCCAGCACCAGAATGGGCGCATCCTTATACAGCGCGCGCGCCAGCATCAGCCGCTGGGTTTCGCCGCCGGACAGTTCAATGCCGTCCTCAAACACCTGACGGCCAATGTGCGTTTGATATTTCGCGGGCAGGCTTTCCACCTTTTGGGTCAGCCCCGCTTTTTCAATACAGGCCGCCACCTTTTGAGAATCAATACCAGTAACGGCCTGCGCGACATTCTCCTCCAACGTCACCTCCAGCAGCGAAAACTGCTGAAACACCGCCGAAAACAGCGCGTAGTAATCCCGCCGGTTGTATTGCCGGATGTCCTGGCCGTTGAGCAGCACCTCGCCCTCGGTGGGGTCGTAAAAGCCGCAGACCAATTTGACCAGCGTGGTCTTGCCCGCGCCGTTCAGCCCCACGATGGCCAGCTTTTCGCCCGCGCCGATGGTCAGGCTGAGGCCATGCAGCGTGTCCTTTTCCGCGCCGGTGTAGCGGAAACTGACGTTTTTCAGCTCAATCCGATATGCGTCCTGCATGTCTTTCTTCAGCGGCTTGCCATCTTCAAATTTGAAAGGTTCCGCGCCCTCAAGGTACTCCCGCACAGTGGACAGGTCCATGCTTTGCCGGTGCAGCGTGGAAAACCCGTTCAATATGCCTGTCACCCACGCCGTAAACCCGCCAACAGCCGTGAAATACAGCAAGAACTCCGCCGCGCCAAGGCCGCCCGAAAGCACCTTGGAGATCAAATACACATACGCAATGCCATTTCGGGCGATGGACAGCACGATGTCCACCACATCCGCACAAAGATATACCTTTTCCCTGCGTTTGAGGAAATCCTCATACAGCCGCAGCGTGCTATTGTACACGCCTTCCAGCCAGGGCCGCATGCCAAAGATGCGGATATCCTTGGCCAGTGCGATATTTTCGGATTTCCGCAAGATATAGTTCATTTTCTTTGAATATACCGCTTGCTCTTCCCGGTGCCGGTAGCCCCAGCTGTTGATGTGCTTGCTCACAAAATATCCCGTAACAGCGGTGAGCAGCACCGCGCCCAGGATCACGGCATCCAGTGCGGACAGCAAAAACAGATAGATGATAAAGCCGCCGATGTTTGTCACAAGATCGGTCAGCGTATTCCACACAGCTTCTGTTGCCTGATCGTTGCTGCTAACAGCATCGCCGGCTTTGTCCAGCTGCTTTTGGATGGCAACATCCTCTGTGTTGGGCAAAGAGGTGGTGGCCAGCTTATTGCTGATCATGCAAACCAGAGCGCCGCGCACCTCCACGCGCCCAAACAGCGTGTTGGCCTCGATGTATGCTTTCAGTGCCGCCAGCAAAAGCAGGATGCCCGTAAAGGCGGCTATGGCAAAAAGCAGCTCGGCAAGCGGCACGGCGGCCTCCACTTTTTGCAGCAGCACCGGCGTCACATACAGGTTGGCCAGGTTGCTGAAAATCGCCAGCACAGCCAACAGAAGCGCAAAAAGCACCACGCTTTTGCGCATTCTCCATGCCAGGCGGATCATATAGGCGCTGTTTTGCCACAGGTTATACTTCGGACGCTCTTTGGTTTTGTTGTCCGCTTTCACATGCATCACCTCAAGGCTATGCTATCATAAAAAAGCCAAACCAAACTATTCCGGGGATGAATTGCTTTTTCCGGGGGACGAAATGTCAACCTGGGGCAATAAAATCTCCGTGGTGAACGCTCCGTCCTCGCTGTTGCGGCTGATGTAGCCATCCAGCCGTTCAATAATATGATCAATGCGCACCAGGCCAAAGCCGTGCCCCTCGCCCTTGGTGGTGGCAAAGCGCCCGCTGATTTTTTCTTGTTTTTGGGTCGCGGTGAAGTTGGTGAAGGAGATGTACAGCTGCGTGTTTTTCATGGCCATGTATACGCGGATGATGCGCTGCGCAGGCGGCAGGGACAGGCTGGCCTCGATGGCGTTGTCAAACAGGTTGCCCAGTATCACGCACAAATCCAGCTCCGACGTGCGCAGCCCCACGGGGATATGCGCATCTGCCTGTACGTCGATCTGCTTGGATTTGGCCAGGGATATTTTGCTGTTGAGGATGGCATCTGCCATGGCGTTTCCTGTTTTAACCACGGTATCCACGGTGTTCAGGTCGTCGTCCAGCGCGTCAAGGTACGCGCTGATGGCGTCCAAATCGCCCGTGGCGGCATGCGCTTTCATGGCCTGGATGTGGTTGCGGTAGTCATGCCGCCAGCCACGCATCTGCCGGTACATGTTCTCCACCTCGGCATAATGCGTTTCGATCAGCTCCCGCTGGTAGGCGGCAATGCGCTTGTCTATTTGTTTGGAAAACAGCATGCTTTGCTCCTTCTAAATACGCGCGATCAGCGCGCGGTTGAGCGCTTCATACGCGCCACGCGGCAGCGGAATTGCCGCGCCGCCGGATAGATAAACGTCTGTTTTGGTCACGCGCTGCACGGCGGTCAGGTTGACGATATAGGAGCGCCCGATGCGGAAAAACCGCTCGTCCAGCAGTGCCTCGCACTCGCTGAGGGTCTTTTTGACTGTGTATTCCCGCCTGGCATGCACGGTCACGTAGTTTTTGAGCACCTCCAGGTAGCGCACCTCATACAGCGGGATGCGTGCCATTTCGCCGCCGGATTCGAGGGTGAGCACGCGCTCGTTGCGTTTGGCTTTTTCAAAGGCACGGTCCAGCACGGCAAACAGCTTCTCCTGTTGTACGGGCTTCATCAAATAGTGCAGCGCCGCCACCTCATAGCCCTCGGCAATATAATCGGAATATCCGGTGATGAACACGATCTGCACGCCCTCGTTCTCGCTTCGGATATGCTTGGCCAGCGTCACGCCGTCCATGCTGCCCATCTCGATATCGAGCAGCAGGACGACATAGTCCTTATGTTCGGCATAGTGAAACAAGAAGGCCTCTGCGGAGGGGAAAACGTCCGTCTGCAGCGAAACAGCGTGCTCTTTTGCCCACTGCGCCGTCAGTGCGGCAATGTATTGGCGGTCGGCCTCCCGGTCATCGCAGATGGCCACTTTGTGCATCGTGTTCTCACCCCCTTGTTTGTTGGTTATAACACGAAAATCGCAGAATATCAAGGCATGCATTTTCGCTTGCCGCCAAGGGGGATTCAGGGTATAATAGGAATAGTGATGCAAAACTGAAAGGAAGAAATACGATGGCGATTCGCGTAACGATATGGAACGAGAATTATCACGAGCAGGTGAGCGACGAGGTACGCGCCATGCACCCGGACGGGCTGCATGGCACGCTGGCCAAGGCGCTGGCACCGGATAGCGAGCTTGAGGTGCGCTGCGCCACGCTGGATATGCCAGAATGTGGCCTGACGGAGGAAGTGCTGGCAGAGACCGACGTGTTGTTCTGGTGGGGGCACTGCAAGCACGGCGATGTGCCAGATGCGGTGGTAGACCGCGTGCAACGGCATGTGCTTGGCGGCATGGGGCTGGTGGCGCTGCATTCGGCGCACGAATCCAAGATTTTTCAGCGGCTGATGGGCACCTCCTGCGGCCTTCGCTGGCACGAGATCGGCGAAAAAGAACGCATTTTTGTGCTGGAACCCTCCCATCCCGTGATGCAGGGCGTGCCCGATTATTTTGAATTGGGTGCCGAAGAAATGTATGGCGAGCGCTTTGACATCCCCGCGCCGGAAGCGCTGCTGGCGCTGGCATGGTATCCCAGCGGAGAAGTATTCCGCGCGGCGTGCACCTTCACGCGCGGCGGAAAAATCCTGTATTTTCAGCCGGGGCACGAGACGCTGCCCAGCTACCAGAACGAGCATGTGCAAACCATCCTGCGCAACGCCGCGCACTGGGCAGCGCGCAGCAGCAGCGTGCGCGTGGGCAGCCAGTTCGCCCCGCCGCTGGAAACGATTTAATACTAATTCAAAACATTATTGCGCCGTCGCAGCGGATTTTTTCCCCTCTGGCTGTGTCGCGCGCAGCTGGACGTAGCGTTGCTACGCCGTCGCTGCGGCTCCTTGCCAGATGAGAAAATCTCTCGCTGCTTTGGACGCATTAATATTGTTCATTAGCATGACGGAGGATACCAGCATGATGATCGCGGATATTCCAGAATTATTCACCCGCCTGGATGTGGTGCGGCCGGGGCATTTCCTGCGCGCCAGCGGACGACACACCAACTATTATGTGCAGTGCGCGCATCTGTTTGAAGATGCCAAAAGCACCGCCGAAGCCTGCCAGCTGATCGCCGATCATTTTAGGGACGATGGCATCCAGCTGGTGGTCAGCCCCGCCATTGGCGGCATCATCCCGGGCTATGAGGTCAGCCGCCAGCTGGGCGTGCGCAATGTGTATGTGGAACGGCGGGACAACGTGATGGTGTTGCGCCGGGGCTTTGCCTTTGCGCCGGGCACCCGCGTGCTGGTGCTGGAGGATGAAGTGACCACCGGCACCAGCGTGCGCGACACGGTGGAATTGGTGCGCGCGCAGGGTGGTGTTGTGGTGGGCGTTACTTGTTTTGTAGATAAATCGGGAGGAAAAGTGGCGTTTGATGTGCCGTTTTATCCGCTGATGAATTTAAATGTGGAGAATCATGGCGTTTCGACCTGCCCGCTGTGCGCGCAGAACAAGCCATTGGATAATGTGTGATATGAAAAAGCCGATTCCGTTTGCACTGGTTGGCAGCGGCTGGCGTGCAGAGTTTTTCGCGCGTGTGGCCAAAGCGTTGCCGCACGAATTTGCGCTGGTGGGCGTGGTGACGCGCAGGCCGGAAAAACAGCGTGCGTTTTTTGAGCAGTTTGGCGCACCGTCCTTCAACACCGCGGATGAGCTGCTGGCAAACACCCACCCTGCGTTCACCGTGGTATCGGTGGCGCACGCGGTGATTGCGCGGGTGGCGCTGGATATTGCCGGGCGCGGCATGCCAGTATTGATGGAAACCCCCGCCGGGCACACGGTGGAGGAGCTGCAACGCACGCTGGACGCACTGCCGCCGGGTGCGCTGTTCCAAGTGGCAGAGCAGTATTACCTGCAGCCCATCCACCAGGCGCGGCTGAACTATATGCAAAAAGGCACGCTGGGCAATATCCAGCAAGCGGCCATTTCCTTCACCAACGGCTATCACGCCGTCAGCCTGATGCGCAAATATCTAGGATTAGGCTTTCAGCCCGCTACCGTGCGCGCCGTCACTGTGCCCATCCACAGCGCTGCCGGGTTTTCGAGGGAGGGCGCGCCCACTGCGGAGAATATCCGCGCGCTCAGCCATACCATCGCCGTATTGGATTTTGGCGGCAAAACAGGTATCTACGATTTTGAGCAGGATCAACACCGCAGCTTCATCCGCACCCAGCGCGTGCACATCAAGGGCGACCGGGGCGAATTGTTCAACCATGATATCCGCTATATGCAGCAATTTAATACCCCCATCCACACCCGCCTGGTGCGGGAGAACATGGGGGAGGAATTGAATATGGAGGGCTTTGGCCTCAAGGGCATCCAGGCGGAGGGGCAATGGCTGTATACCAATCCTTATCCGTACAGCCGCCTGAGCGATGACGAGCTGGGCGTAGCCGCATGCCTTGCCAACATGGCCGCATACGTGAACGGCGGCGAAAACGCCTATCCCTTCGCGCAGGCCGCGCAGGACAGCTATCTGGCACTGACCATGGAGCGCGCCGCCAGAGAGGATTGCTCCCTCACCACTGAAAATCTGTTTGGTTGACCTTTCATCACGGTTGATAGCCTATTAACGCTTCCTGCAGCAGGGGCAATGCCTTTCGCAGCGCTTGCAAATTATCCTCCAGCATGCGGTACTGCCAGCTGCCCTCTTGCAGCTTCGTCTGTGCTTTTTCGCTTTTGCTGATCAAAGATACGAGCGGCGCAAGCGATTTTTTCATTTCATCCTTCGAGAACGCTTCCGTGCCCTCGCCCTTGACCAGCGCTGCGGCAACCTGGAGCGCTTTTATTCTGTTTTTTTGTAAGGAATATTGTGCGGTACCAGGCAAAAATTTCGCCTGCGCCTTTTCGCTGCGCGCTATCATGGATGTGATGGCTTGTACCACTTCTTCTGCCATGCCTGTGCCCTCCTGCATTATAAAACAACCTGCCGCAACGCAATTGGGGCAGGTTGTGTGGTTACAGCTCCTTTGCTTATGGCGTCCTTATTTATAGCACGAATAGACGATTGATTCAAGCCTTTGCCGCACGGAACTTGATTGAAAAGAAATGTTTAATAATTATTGACAAACGATAATTTGATGTGTTACAATTGCAATCGAATTATCGAATAACGATAATCTGGAGGTGGCCTATGAAACGCAAACTATTGATCGGGCTGCTGGCGGCGGAAGCGGCGGCGTGCGTGGCACTGTGTTTTTTGCAGACATCTTTTGGCAACGTGTTTTCTACCATGATGGCGTTTCCCTTTGAGCAAATCGGCCTGGGGCTGCGTTCACTTTCCCTTTCGGGCGGGGCATTGAATGTGCTGGCGCTGGTGTTGTATGGGGCAATCAGCTTGCTGCCCATGGCATTTTTGATGTTTTTCCGCAAAAAACGAAAGCTGCAAAAAGAAGACTGGCTGCTGGGCCTTTTAAGCGTTCTCTTGTTTGTGGTTTTGTACGCAATGACAAACCCCGGCCTGATCGGCCTGCAAACAGGCGGGCTCCCGCCGGCAGCAGGGAAAGCGGCGCTGGGCCTTTTGGTCTATTCGGTGCTGTGCGGCTATCTGGCGTTGCGCGTGCTGCGCTTGTTTTACACAGGGGGCACCGAAAAACTGCTGGGCTATGCCTCGGCCATGCTGATGCTGATAGCGGCGCTGTTCGTATACGCAGCCTTTGGGGCAGGCTTCTCAAACATGCTGAAATCCTTTGAGGCACTGCGCGCGGGCAATACTGGCAACGAGCATCTTCTGGCGGCAACGTACATTTGCCTTGCAATGGAAGCAGTAGTGAATGCGCTGCCCCGTGTTCTGGGCGTGGTAGTGGTTTTCAAAGCGCTGGTTTTGCTGGACGAAATGAAAGTGAACCGTTACTCGGAAAGTGCGATCGCTGCAGCAAAGCACATGTGCCGGTGGTGCGCCATCGCTCTGGCGGCAACCATGCTTTCCATAATCGGCTTCAACCTTGTACAGCTGCTGTTTTCCAAAGCCTTGCTGGTGACGCACGTGGGGGCGCAGCTGCCGGTCGATTCCATTGGCTTTATGCTTGCGGTGCTGCTCTTTACCCGGCTCCTGACGGAAAATAAACAGTTAAAAGATGATAACGATATGTTCATATAGAGGTGCGCCATGGCCATAAGGATTTATTTGGAAGATATCCTAAAAGAGCGAAAGATGACCTCCAAAGAGCTTTGCGCCCTGGTGGGCCTTACGGAGGCCAATCTTTCCATTTTGCGCAGCGGCAAAGCGAAAGGTGTTCGTTTTGGCACCATCAACAAAATCTGCTGGCATCTGCAGTGTGATGTGGGCGATATCCTCAAATTCGACGGAAAGTTGGAGGGCAATGATGAAACGTAAACTAGGGCTGCTGATGCTCCTTGTGGTGATGTGTTGGCTGCTGGCGGGTTGTCAGCTAGCAAAGGAGGATCAGGGGGAGCGTATCGATCAGGATCATTTGATTGGCCTTTATATCACGACGGAATACCTGGATTTGTTCGATTCAGAATATCAGAACCGGCTGTATGCCGTATTGCAGCCCAAGACATACGACGGGACGGAAACCCGGGAGGTTGTGTTTGAAAGCCTTCCCGGCATCGCCTTTTTCTTACCCACCATTCCAGATGCAGACGGCCAGGAAGGCTATATCACCATCATGCAGGATGAATGCGTTTTGGATGTGCGCAATAATATTCACCTTGTGGACGATAATCAGCAAAGCACTGCGCTGGAGGGCACCATTTATGTGACCCCGTCCAAGCAAGAACGGTATTTCTACTTTAATCCGGTTTATCAAAGCGCGGATGGAAGTGTTTATGTTACCTCCGGTACCTGCTTTATCGTAGGAAACGAGTGGTTCAGCGAAGGCGCCCTCTACTCGCAAACAATAGATTCTTCTGCCAGCATTACAGAAAATGGTGTGAGCAAAACAGTCAGTATGTCGGTGAAGCTTTCCATCAATGTCATGCTGGCACCGGAAAAAATCGTGATCTGCCAGCTGGATGAAAACTATCATTTGATCGCGCAAAACGAATATCTACCGGCTGAAATGCCAGATGCCATCACCCCGGAGCGGGGCACTGCCTGCTTGATTGTGGAAACACACAGCTCCGGCGGAAGCATCGCCCGCAGCATCTATGGCGTGGAAACAGAGGGCATAGAAACCTACTTTGTCCGGGAAGACGGGATATGTCTGGTGCACCGGACGGAGATTCACTGAGTAAACAAAACCTGCCGCAGCAACGCGCTACGGCAGGTCTTTTGATTTATGACACCCCGGACAAAAACGCGCCTTACGCCTTATTCAACGCTTGATGCGCCACGGCGGCCAGCGCCGCGCCAACGAGCGGGGCCAGGACAAACACCCAGAGATTACTCAACGCTTCGCCGCCCTGGAAGATGGCGGGGCCAAAGCTGCGCGCGGGGTTGACGGAGGTGCCGGTCAGCGGGATGCCGATGATGTGCACAAACGCCAGCGTCAGGCCGATCACCAGGCCGGCCATGTGGGCATTTTCCGCATCCTTGGTGACGCCCAGGATGGTCAGCACAAAGATAAAGGTGAGGATGGCTTCGATGGCAAACGCGCCGCCGGCGCCACCGGCATTGGCCACGCCGTTGCTGCCAAGGCCGCCGGTGAGGTCAGTCAGGCCAAAGCTGTTGACCAGCAGGCTCAGGATTGCCGCAGCAGCCACAGCGCCCAGCACCTGCGCAATCACATAGCACACAAAATCTTTGGTGTCCATTTTCTTGCAAATCCACACGGCCAGGGACACGGCCGGGTTGACATGGCAGCCGGAGATATTGCCAATGGCATAGGCCGCCGCCACAATGGCCAGACCAAACGCCAGCGCCACGGCCAGATGGCCGCCCTCTGGCGTACAGCCCAGGAACATCGCGCTGCCGCAGCCCACAAACACCAGGATAAATGTGCCGATAAATTCTGCCGCATACTTTTTCAGGTTCATGGATAATTCCCCCTCAAATATAATAAAGCCGCCAACAAAATACCACAAGTGCCCTCCCGTGTCAATCATTGCCCATAAGTTACGCGAATTTAACATCTTCAGGGCGGGAGAGGTCACTTTACAATTGAGGCGTTGTGCGGTATAATAGGTTAGGAATTGGATTTCGCGCTGCGTGTAAAAGATTCGGCGCCAAGTCAAAACAACATACACTAAAGGAGAGACAGACACATGAAGAAACTTGTGGCATTTGTGCTGGTTGCGATGATGGCGTTGTCCATGATCGGCTTTGTACACGCGGAAGACAAGACCACCGTCACCCTGTGGCACACCTTCACCAAGGCGCAATTGGAGATGATCGATACCCTGGTGGCAGAGTTCAACGCCACTTCCGATCAGTTCATCGTGGTATCCGAATCCTTCTCCTCTTCGGGCTTTGACTCCAAGGTGCGCACGGCTGTCGCCAATGGCGAAGGCCCCGACATCATCTTCCACTACTCCTCCGAAGCCGCCAACTATGTAGATGGCGACGACGCAGCGAACAACATGATCGTGGACTTTGGCAAGTACATCAATGATCCCGAAATCGGCATCGAAGGCTGGGCCACCTCCATGGACCAGATCATGCTGGACGAGACCGTTGGCTTTGCCGATGGCCTGATGCACACCATTCCGCTGGTTCGCACCGGCCCCATCCTGTTCTACAACAAGACCATCCTTACCGAACTGGGCCTCGCCGTTCCCACCACCTGGACGGAGCTGGCCGAAACCGCCAAGGCCATCAACGAGGCGAAGGGCATCTACGGCTTTGCCGCTGACTCCCTCACCGATATGATGCAGGCGCTTCTGATGCAGAACGGCTCCGAGTATATCGACATCCACACCAAGGAAGCCAAGATCAACAATCAGATCACCATTGACGCCGTCACCTGGTATGGCGACAACGTCAAGAACGGCGCCTTCGCCCCCGCCCCCACTGCGGACTATTATTCCAACGACATGAACAGCCAGCTGGTTGCCATGTACATTGGCTCCTGTGCCGGTGTGCCCTACCTCTTTGACAAGGACAACGGCTGGGAACTGGGCATGGCTGCTATGCCGCAGGAAGGCTCCGTGCGCTGGTATCCCGCGTGGAACCGCAGCGCGATTGCTTTCAAATCCACCGAAGCGCGCGAGCTGGGCGCCTACATGTTCATCAAGTTCTTTGTGGAACCTGAAAACAACGTCCGTTGGTGCGAGTCTATGATCGCCCAGTCCCCCTACTACGCCACCCAGGAGCTGGATGCGTATAAGGCACTGATCGCGGCCAACCCTGCGCTGCAAGTGCTGGGCGATTGCCTGCCCGATGCCGGCTTCCTGCCCACCGTTGTTGGTGCTTCCGTTGTGCGTGACCAGATGAAGGCGCTTGCGCAGCAGGCTGGCGATGCCAACCTCACCACCTCCATTGCGGATCTGGTGGCCGAAGCCGAAGCGATCTGCAACGACGCGCTGCAGAGCAACTAATCCAAATATCCCTGCCTTCCCGCTCCCTCAAGGGCGGGAAGGCCTTTTTATTTGAAGGAGGTGCCGGTTGAAAACCTTGATATTGTTTGGTTCACCCCGCCCTCATGGGGATACCATGGCCTTGATTGCGCAAATGCAGAAGTATCTGCTGGGGCAGGTGGACATCCTGGATGCCTACCGTGATCATTTGCGGCCCTGTATGGATTGCCGCTCTTGCTGGACAAAAGAGGGCTGCGTGATCCGCGACCGCATGTCGGTTATATTGAACGACCTGGACAGTTACGACAATGTGATCATCGCATCGCCCCTCTATTTTTCACAGCTGACGGGGGCGCTGCTGAGCCTGTGCAGCCGGTTTCAGGTGCTGTATACCGCGCGGAAATTTCGGGGTGTCAGCAAAAAAACGACGCCCAAGCAGGGCATACTAGTGCTGGCCGGGGGCGGCGATGGACGCTCTCAACCTGCCGAGACGATGGCGAACATTCTATTTGGGTGCCTCAATACCACCTGCCAGGGGGTGGTGCTGTCCCATCATACCAATGAAATCCCTGCCTCGGAAGATGCTGCTGCTATGCAGCAGGCCAAGGACATGGCGCTGCTGCTCAATACCGCATATCAAGAAAAACAACTTGTAGCCAAATAATCATGCACGGGTGCGCCTGGTGCTGTATCCTGGTATCAGGATGTTTCAAGGAGATGGATGCAGATGTGCAACGCAGCGGTGTTGATGGCGGCGCTGCAGGTGGTGGAGCAGCGGCTGCAAGAGCCCATGAGCGCCGATGACCTGGCCAAGGCGTGCTATTCGTCCTGCTCCGGGCTGCAAAAGCTGTTCCGCTATGCCTTTCAGTGCTCGGTGAGCGAGTATATCACCAAGCGGCGCTTGAGCTGCGCGTCCAAGGCGCTGCTTCAGACCGACCGGCGCATCCTCGATATCGCGCTCGACTACCAGTACGGGTCAAACGAGGCATTTTCGCGGGCATTCAAGCGCTTTTGGGGCATTTCGCCCAGTGCGTTTCGCCGCACGCGCCGCTTTGCGCAGCTGTATCCCCCCTTGGAACTGAGAATAAACGCAGGAGGGATCAGGATGCAGATGCGCAAACCGGTGGATATCAGCGAGCTGTATGATGTACTCAAGGGGCTTGGCGGCACCTATGTGCTGGGGGCGGACATTCGTAATTTTGACGCTGTGAACAGGGATTATGGCTATGCCGCAGGCGATCTGGTGATTGCCGGGGCGTTTGCCCGGCTGGAACAGGCGCTTGCGCCGGATATGATGCTGTTCCGCGTGGGCGGGGACGAGTTTGCGATTGTCACCGGTTCTGCTGTACGGGCGGATGCCGAGGCGCTGGCGCAACGCATTGCCTTGTTGGACGGTCAATGTGTTCCAACAGAAGCAGGTGATATTCCGCTGACACTGTGGCAGGGCATCAGCCAGGTGCCGGAGGAATCACTGAGTTATGAGCGGGCGCTGGCGCTGGTCAGCCAGTCCATTGCGCAGGCGAAGGAAGCGGAAACGGCTCAAAAAAACGGTTAACTCACCAAAAGCAGAAAGTCGTTGTACTTTCTGCTTTTTGATGCAAAAGGAAGTCTATGTGTTAAAAACGAGAACCTACGGAAATAATCTTTTAACGCCCTGCCGCAATTGTGTCGCTTTTCTTGGAAAGCTTTCGCTTGCCCTTTATAGGAAAACCGTGATATAATGCAGGATGGATACTCAAGTCCACAATTAAAGGAGTAGCACATGCTGGATTTTTTGAAAAAGGCACTGGGTTTTGGCAACGAAGCGTTGCTGAAGCCCTTGTATAAAATTGCGGATCAGGTGGACGCGCTGGAAAGCGACTATGAAAAGCTAACCGATGCGCAGCTGACCGCCAAGACAGACGAATTCAAGGCGCGCTATCAAAAGGGTGAAACGCTGGATGCGCTGCTGCCCGAGGCCTTTGCGGTGGTGCGCGAGGCCAGCAAGCGCACGCTGGGCAAGCGCCCCTTCCGCGTGCAGGTGATTGGCGGCATTGTGCTGCACCAGGGCCGTATCGCCGAAATGAAAACCGGTGAGGGCAAGACGCTGACGGCCACGCTTCCCGCATATTTGCACGCATTGACCGGCGAGGGCGTGCACATCGTGACGGTCAACGACTATCTGGCGTCCTTCCAGGGCGAGGAAATGGGCAAGCTGTACCGGTTCCTGGGGATGAGCGTTGGCATTATCGTGCACGACCTGAGCAACGAACAGCGCCGCGCGGCCTATGCGGCAGACATCACCTACGGCACCAACAACGAAATGGGCTTTGACTATCTGCGCGACAACATGGTGCTCTACGAGCGCGATATGGTGCAGCGTGGGCATGTGTTCGCGGTGGTGGACGAGGTGGACTCCATCCTGATTGACGAGGCGCGCACGCCCTTGATCATCTCCGGGCAGGGCGAAAAATCTACCGATATGTACGAGAAGGCCGACCGTTTTGTGGCGCGCCTGCGCGATGAAGACGACTATCATATCGAGGAAAAAGATAAGGCCGTCACCCTCACCGAAGAGGGCACCCGAAAGGCCGAGAGCGCCTTTGGCGTGGACAACCTCTCCGATCCCGAGAACAACGACCTCAACCACTACATCATCCAGGCCCTCAAGGCCAACACCCTCATGAAGCGGGATGTGGACTATGTGGTGCAGAACGATCAGGTGGTCATCGTGGACGAGTTCACCGGCCGCCTGATGATTGGCCGCCGCTATTCGGATGGCCTGCACCAGGCCATTGAGGCCAAGGAGCGCGTGAAGGTGGAGCGCGAGAGCAAGACCCTTGCCACCATCACATTCCAAAACTACTTCCGCATGTATAAGCGCCTCAGCGGCATGACGGGTACGGCCAAGACCGAAGAAGCCGAGTTCCAGGGCATTTATAACCTGGACGTCGTGCAGGTGCCCACCAACATGCCCATGATCCGCAAAGATTTGAACGATGTAATCTACCGCACCAAAAAAGGCAAGTACCAGGCGGTAGTAGAAGAGATCATCAAGCGCCACGCCACCGGGCAGCCTGTGCTGGTGGGTACGGTGTCCGTTGAAGTCAGCGAAATGATCAGCCATATGCTGGAGATGCGCGGCGTGCCCCATGAGGTGCTCAACGCCAAGCACCACGCCCGCGAGGCCACCATCGTGGCGCAGGCCGGGCATTATGGCGCAGTGACCATCGCCACCAACATGGCGGGCCGCGGCACCGACATTCTGCTTGGCGGCAACCCGGATTATCTGGCGCGCCGCACCCTTCGCCAGGAGGAAGTGCCCGAGGAGATCATCGAGGCCGCCACCGGCTTTAACGAAAATGTGAGCGAAGAAGTGCTGGAAACGCGCAAGCGCTATCAGCAGCTCGTTCAAGAAAATAAAAAGACCACCGATGTAGAGCACGAGCGCGTGGTTGCAGTGGGCGGCCTGCACATCATGGGCACAGAGCGCCATGAGAGCCGCCGCATCGACAACCAGCTGCGCGGCCGCGCCGGCCGTCAGGGCGACCCTGGCTCCAGCCAGTTCTTCATCGCACTGGAAGACGATCTGATGCGTTTGTTTGGCGGCGAAAGGATTCAGCCGCTGATCGAGCGCCTGGGCATGGACGAGAACACGCCGCTGGAAGCAGGCATGCTGACCAAGCAAATCGAAAACGCGCAGATGCGCGTGGAAAGCCGCAACTTCGAAATCCGCAAGCATGTGCTGCAGTATGACGATGTGATGAACCAGCAGCGCGGCATCATCTATGGCCAGCGCAAGCAGGTGCTGCAGGGCGAAAACATGCATGATGTGATCGTCACCATGAGCGATGCGCTGGTGGACGATGCCGTGAAGCGCTTCTGCGTGGGCGATGGACAAAAGGATTGGGATATCAATGGCCTGGCTGAGTATATTGAGCGCCTGAACGTGCCTGCCGGCACCATCCAGGCCAACCGCGATGCCATCAAAAGCTTTAATAAAGACGATATCACGGTGTTCCTCAAAAAGCAGGCGGCCGTGTTCTATGCGCAGCGCGAGGAGCAGATCAAGGGCATCGGCATTGACATGCGCGAGCTGGAACGCGCCATTCTCCTTCGCGCGGTAGACTCGCGCTGGATGGATCATATCGATGCCATGGATCAGCTGCGCGATGGGATTGGCCTTCGTGCCTATGGCCAGCGCGATCCGGTGAACGAATATAAGCTCGAAAGCTATGATATGTTTGAGGAAATGGTACACCTCATCCACGAGGACACGGTGCGCCGCCTGTGCCAGGTGAAGATCGAGCGCGCACCGGAGCGCAGCGCTGTGGCCAAGCCCATTATGATGGGCAAACCCGCCCCGCAGAGCAACCGCCCCGCGCCCAAGACGCCCGTCAAAGTGGCGGAAAAAGTGGGCCGCAACAGCCCTTGCCCTTGCGGCAGCGGCAAAAAATACAAGAACTGCTGCGGCAGTGGGCAACCGTAGCGGGGAGGGAACGCGGGGGAGGAACGCGGGGGCTCCTCGCCCCCGAACCCCTCGGCAGGAGATTTCATCTCCTGCACCTCGGTAGAGGATATATAGGAGTTACTTGAGTAGTATAAAAATTTGTGTCTTATAGCACGGCAAGAAATGCTTTCATACATTCCCCTCTTGGGAGGGGTGGCGCGTAAGCGCCGGGGTGGTAAAGCAAAAAAGTAATTATGAAAAGCACCCCATCGACGAAGGGATGATGAACTTGATACTGGAATTAGAGCAATTTGCCCCCAAGCTGGACGCCATGCGTGCCGAGCTGATTGAAGTGGGCGATGGCCTGCATATTGAACAGATGCGGCAGGAGCTGACAGAGCTGCACGAGGAAATGGGTGCGGACGGTTTCTGGGACAACCTGGAGCGCTCCACCCATGTCAACCGCCGCATCGCGCAGCTGGAAAACAAAATCAAGCAATACCAGCGCCTGGGTGCAGGCCTGGACGACATTGATGTGATGATTGAGCTGGCCAAGGAAGAAGACGATGCCGCGATGGTAGACGAAATCACCGCAGAAATCGCCAAGCTGGCCGGGGAGATCGAAGAACTATCACTGGAAACGCTGATGCGCGGCCAGTATGACAACAGCAACGCCATTCTGTCGCTGCACGCTGGCGCGGGCGGCACCGAGGCGCAGGATTGGACGGGCATGCTATACCGCATGTACACCCGCTATTGCGAGCGCCGGGGCTTCAAAGTGACGGTGCTGGATTATCTGGACGGCGACGAAGCCGGCGTGAAATCCGTCACCTTTGAGGTGGACGGCGATAACGCATATGGATACCTGCGCGGCGAAAAAGGCGTGCACCGGCTGGTGCGCATCAGCCCGTTTGACAGTAACGCGCGGCGCCACACCTCCTTCTCTTCACTAGACGTTGCGCCTATGCTGGACGACGACGGCGATATCGAAATCAACATGGAAGAAGTGCGCGTAGACACCTACCGCTCCACCGGCGCGGGCGGCCAGCACATCAACAAGACCGACTCTGCCGTGCGCTTCACGCACTTGCCCAGCGGCATTGTGGTATCCTGCCAGAACGAGCGCAGCCAGGTGCAAAACCGCGAAATGTGCATGCGCATGCTGAAATCCAAGCTGGTGGAGCTGCGTGAGCGCGAGCGCGAGCAGCAGATGGCCGATATCAAGGGCGAAATGAAGAAGATCGAATGGGGCAGCCAGATCCGGTCCTACGTGTTCCAGCCCTACACCATGGTGAAGGATCACCGCACCGGCTTTGAAAGCGGTAACATTGGGGACGTGATGGACGGCAATCTGGACGGCTTCACCACCTCGTACCTCAAAATGCAATGATCAGCACACACGCAAAATGGCCGTCCGTAGTGACGGCCTGCTTGTTTTTGTGCCTGGTGCTGGGTGTTTTGTGCCTGGACATCGCGTTTGTGGCCACCAATGAAAACATGATGACGGCGGGATTTGAGCGCTATGCGGCGCCGTGGCGCTCCGGCGTGGAAGCAGGGGAATATCCCGCACTGGCCAAAGCTGTGGCGGGGTATCTGGGCGGCAGGCAGCCAAGTGCGCAGGTGACGGTGCACAAGTTTGGCGTTGCGCAGGATGCCTTTAACGAAACGGAGCTATTGCACCTGATTGATGTAAAGAACATCCTCCAAGCACTGAAAATCGCAGGGCTTGCGCTGATCGAGCTGTTTGTGCTCGGTGCGTGCGTGTTGTACGCAAAGGGCGCCGAAACTAGTTTGAAGGATGCCCTGCGCGCGCTGAAAAGCCTGGCGCTTTGCTTGCTGGGCGCTATTGCTGCGTTGCTTGTGTGGTGTTTGAACGATTTTGACGCCGCGTTTGTGGCCATGCACGAGCTGCTGTTCACCAACGACCTGTGGTTGCTGAACCCATATACTGATCTGTTATTGCAAATGATGCCCACGGATTTGTTTGTATGGTACGCGCAAATTTTGTTGCTGCACTTCGTCCTTTGGGCGGTGCTATGGAGTCTGCTGATATTTGTTTTGTATAAAAAGGAGCAACCCGTATGAGCTATGAGGCCATGAGCCGCGAAAAACTGCAACAGCTGCGCACGCAAGCGCAGGTGCGCATCCTGTCGATCGAAACCAGCTGCGACGAAACCGCCGCCGCCGTGGTGGAAAACGGCCGCGTCATCCTGTCAAACGCCGTATTTTCGCAGATTGACATGCACGCGCTGTATGGCGGCGTGGTGCCGGAGATTGCCAGCCGCGCACACGTGGACGCGGTAGACCGCATGGTGGATCAGGCGCTGAAGGACGCAGGCAGGACGCTTTGGGACATCGACGCGCTGGCCGTTACCTATGGGCCGGGGCTGGTGGGCGCGCTGCTCACCGGCGTCAGCTGCGCCAAGGGCCTGGCGTATGCCGCCGGGCTGCCGCTGATCCCCGTGCACCACATCGAGGGGCACATCTGCGCCAACTATTTGACACATCCCGATCTGAAGCCGCCCTTTGTGTGCCTGGTTGTCAGCGGCGGGCACAGCCATATCCTGATGGTGGAGGATTACGGCGTGTACCGCCTGATTGGCTGCACTCAGGACGATGCCGCAGGCGAGGCCTTTGACAAGGCTGCGCGGGTGCTGAATATCCCGTACCCCGGCGGCCCGCTGATGGACAAGCTGGCCGAGGAGGGCGATCCGCACGCGCTGCCCCTGCCCCGCCCGCACACAGTGGCTCCCTATGATTTCAGCTTTTCCGGCCTCAAAACGGCCTTTATCAATGCCGTGCACAACGCGCAGCAAAAGAACCTACCCATCTCTCAGGCGGATTATGCAGCGTCCTTCCGCTACGCGGTGGTGGATACGCTGGTGCAAAAGACGCTCGCGGCCATGCAGGCCGAAGGCGTCAATACGTTGGCGCTGGCGGGCGGCGTGTCTGCCAACCGGCTGCTTCGCCGCACCATGCAGGAAGTATGCCAGAAGAAAGGCATTGCGCTGTATATGCCCACACTCCATTTATGCGGTGACAATGCCGCGATGATTGGTTCCGCCGCTTATTACCGGATGCTGCGCGGGGAGTACGCGGATTTGACGCTGAATGCAATGCCGGCGTTGCAGCTGGTGTAGGATCGTATGGATGAGGTTGTTGCAAGGGTCAACAGCAAAGATAGCTAAAATCAGTTGCCCTGCACGCAATGCAGCACCGCATCCAGCAGCATCTGGCGCTCCTTTGGTGCGATGTAGGAATGCCAGGAGTCCTTCAATGTGAAGCGGGTGACGGCGCAGTGTATGAGGCCGCTTTCCAATAAATCCGCGCTTTTGTGCGCCACGGTTTCATCGCTGGCAGAGTGCACAAGCGTGACGGGCACACGCACCTCGCTCAATTGCGCGGCCGTCTGCCGCATCAGTTGATACAGTGCGCACACGGTTTTCAGCCACAGCGGATACACCCACAGCGGCGTTTTGCCAATGCTGTACGCGCGAAAATAGGTGCTGCGAATGTCCCGATGGGATTTGAGCAGCACCATTTTGATGTGCCCAAACAGTGCCTGGCTGGTGAGGAACTGGATTTTGAGCGGCGTGAAGATCAGGCATACGCCTGCCACGCGGCAGGCAGGATGAAGGCTCGCGCTCAGCGCCAGCAGCCCGCCCATGGAATGCCCGATCAGATAGACCTTATCATACAGCGGCGCATAACGCGCGATTTCTGTTTGCACATGGTTTTCCCAATCCTTGACGCCATACTTGGCAAAATCCCTGCCCGTGCTGCCATGGCCGGGCAGCAGCAGCGCCAATACGGCAAAGCCGCGCAGGGTGAGCTGCGCGGCCAGATCGTCAAATTGATCGGGGCTGCCCCAAAACCCGTGGATCAGCACGCAAAGAGCGCGGGCATTTTCCGTCTGCTGATAATGGGGCTGATGCATAGATGATTACTCCCACAGGGCGGCAGGATACCGGCCCTCGGCCTTCATGCGGGCAATGGCGGCCTTCACGCCCTCCAAATCCGGCGCATAGGTGACGCCGTACCATTTTTCGTCGGTAGGCAGCACCGCCACCGTAGCCGTGCCCTCTTCAATCAGGCAGTTTGGCACATAAGGCAGGAAATACTCGCACTTCAGCGGATTTTTTGGCAAATTCTCCATCAGGAAGGGGCCAAAACGCGCCTGCAGCTCCGTTTTCATATCCTCCGAGAAGCCCCACAGGTTCATCGATACAGGGGTGCCGGCAGGCAGGAAGGTGAAAGTCTGTCCGCCGTCTTCGGTGAAGGCGGCCCCGCCGGGACGCGGCTCGATATGCGTGCGCTCGTGAATATCGGTCAGCATACCCTCGGCATCCGCGGCGCAAACGCCCCGCGCCACAGAGCCATTCTCCGTCAGGGTGTTCTCCACGCGGTAGCCCACCATGGCATGGCGGGCGCCGGTGGCCTTGGTGTTCAAAAAATCATAGATCGCGGCAAAGGCCGTCTGCCCATAAAAATCATCGGCATTGATGACGGCAAAAGGCCCATGAAGAAGGGGTGCCGCGCACAGCGCCGCATGGCCGGTGCCCCAGGGCTTGGTGCGGCCCTCGGGGATGGCGATGCCCTCCGGCAGCTGATCGAGCGTCTGGTACGCATAGCGCACCTCCATGTATTTGGCGATGCGCCCGCCAATGGCCGCGTGGAAGCTCTCTTCCATCCAGGGCTGAATGACAAAAATCACCGTTTCAAAACCCGCTCTTCTGGCATCAAAAATGGAAAAATCAATGATCAGATGTCCCGCGTCATCCACAGGCGTCACTTGCTTTTGTCCGCCAAAACGGCTGCCCAGCCCGGCCGCCATAATCACCAATACAGGTTTTTGCATACACTGCCTCCCAAAGAAAATATATGGATATTATATCATATTAATTGTCATTTGCAAGCGTTGACAGAGCGTATCCTGTTTATTATAATGAAGGTAATCTTTAACGAACGAGGACGCAACAAATGAAACAGCTTTTGCAAACAGCCGCCAGCGTGCGCCCCAGCGCACGACAGCTTGCGTGGTTTGATACCGCATTTTACGCTTTTATACACTATGGCATGAACACCTACACCAACATGGAGTGGGGCACCGGGCAGGAAGACCCTGCGCTGTTTTGCCCCATCCATCTGGATTGCGATGGCTGGGTGGAGGCCGTGAAGGCCGCAGGCATGAAAGGGCTGATCCTCACCGCCAAACATCATGACGGCTTCTGCCTGTGGCGCACAAACACCACCGAGCATTGCGTGCGAAACTCCCCCTATCCCGGCGATGTGGTGCGGGAAGCCGCCGAGGCCTGTTGCCGGGGCGGCATCCGCTTTGGCGTGTACCTCTCGCCCTGGGACCGCAACAGTCAGCTCTATGGCACCCCTGCCTACAATGATTATTATAAGGCGCAGTTGACAGAATTACTCACCCGCTATGGCGATATTTTTTGTGTGTGGCTGGATGGCGCATGCGGAGAAGGGCCTAACGGCAAACGCCAGGAATATGATTTTCAAGGGTATATTGATATTGTGCGCAAATATCAGCCGGGTGCCGCCATCATGGGCCCAAACGGCGCGGACGCGCGCTGGATTGGCAACGAGGCCGGACGCGCGCGGCAAAGCGAATGGGCGGTGATTCCCTTTGAGCTGGGCGTGCTGGCGCAGGATACCGTCAAAAACCCGGCACCGCTGCCCGGCGGACTGCCGGGCATCCACTGCGGGCGGGAGGACCTGGGCGTACTGTCCAACATCCTGTACAGTGAAAAGCTGTGCTTCATGGGCGCAGAAGCCGATACCTCCCTTCGCCCAGGCTGGTTTTATCACCCCAACGAAGCGCCGCGCCCCCTTGACGAGCTGTTCCGTATCTATTGCACCACCGTGGGCGGCAATGCCTGCCTGAACCTCAACGTGCCGCCCATGCCCAGCGGGCAGATCGACCCACGCGATGTGCGGCGATTACAGGAACTGGGCGATGCCATCCGTGCAGCGTTTGGGCAAAACGTGATACAAGGCACTTTGCCTGTGCGCCATGCCGAAGATACGAACAGCACCGTCTGCACATTTTCAATCTCTTTGCCCCATAAACAGCAGCTGCGCTACATCTCTTTAGCGGAGGATTTGTGGCAAGGCCAGCTGGTGGAAAGCTTCAGCATCCTGAATGAAAACGAAGAGCCTATCTTTGAGGGCACCACCATCGGCCACCTCAAAATCTGCCCCGTAGACGCAGCCGTGGAGGCGCTGCATGTGCGCATCACTGCCGCGCGCGGCCCGGTGCATACGTTGAACATCCAAATGTATGATTGAGACGCTTTGCATTGACACCCTTCACAAAAAAGCGATATACTTTCTTTGCTGTCAATTAACATGTAGAAGGAGGCGATTCCATTGAGCCAACGCAAAATCAGGCAGCTGGTGATCCTCAACGCGGCGATCGTGCTGATTAACATCGCTTTGTTTTCCAACGCCTTTTTCGGCCTGTCGCTCACAAATGGCACGGTGCTTTCCAAAACAATTGCGTGGGCGATTGTGTCGGCCAGCGTCTTCGCGTTCATCAAGGGCAATCTGGCCATCATGAGCAAGCCGGAGACCCGCTTCCTTTTGCAAAACGTGCAATCGCTGGACAGCTGCATTGGCGTTTTCAACGAAGCGATCCACAATGGGGATGTGTTTGACGAGGATATTCTGAAAAACATTGAGCAGATCAAGCGCTTCCGCCGGAAGACCGCCACCATCCC
>JAVBRU010000093.1:0-53080 GCA_031547595.1 Eubacteriales bacterium | reverse complement strand
GGAATGTGTGTGCGATGACGAGGAGAAGCTGGCGCAGCGCATCTATGAGCGCATCACCCGCCAGGCGGAAAACCTGGTGAAGGTGGGCAACCAGATCGAGCGCGAGTTTGGCGTGCCGATTGTGAACAAGCGCGTATCTGTGACGCCGGTTTCGCTGGTAGCAGGCGCGCTCAAATCCCCTCTGAAACTGGCCTATGCGCTGGACAAGGCGGCAGCCACCACCGGTGTGGACTTTATCGGCGGCTATACCGCGCTGGTGCACAAGGGCCTGACCCGCGCCGACAGGGCGTTGATTGCCTCCCTGCCCGAGGCGTTGAGCCAGACCAAGCTGCTGTGCGGCTCTGTCAACGTGGCCTCCACCAAGGCAGGCATTGATATGGACGCCGTGCGCCTGTGCGGCGAGGCGATTGTAGAGCTTGCAAAGCAATCGGCAAACAAGGATGGCCTGGGCTGCGCGAAGCTGGTGATATTCGCCAACGCGGTGGAGGACAACCCCTTCATGGCCGGTGCCTTCCACGGCGTAGGCGAGGGCGACTGCGCCATCAATGTGGGCGTCAGCGGCCCGGGCGTTGTGAAGCGTGCACTGGAAGCGGTGCGCGGCGAAAGCTTTGACGTGGTGGCCGAAACCATCAAGCGCACGGCATTTCGCATCACGCGCGTGGGGCAGCTGGTGGCGCGCGAGGCGTCCTCCCGCCTGAACGTGCCCTTTGGCATTGTAGACCTCTCCCTCGCGCCCACGCCTGCCATGGGCGACTCTGTTGCGCATATCCTGGAAGAAATGGGCTTGGAGCGCTGCGGCACGCATGGCTCCACCGCCGCGCTGGCGCTGCTCAATGACGCCGTCAAAAAGGGCGGCGTGATGGCATCCTCGCATGTGGGCGGCCTGTCCGGCGCATTTATCCCGCTCAGCGAGGATATCGGCATGATTGAGGCGGCCGCATGCGGCGCGCTAACCTTGGATAAACTCGAAGCCATGACCTGCGTATGCTCTGTGGGCCTGGATATGATCGCCGTGCCCGGCGACACCAGCGCACAGACGATCTCCGCCATCATTGCGGACGAAGCCGCCATCGGCATGGTCAACAGCAAGACCACCGCCGTTCGCATCATCCCGGCGCTGGGCAAAAAGGTGGGCGACTACGTGGAGTTTGGCGGCCTGCTGGGGCGCGCGCCCATCATTCCGGTGCATCCTTTTTCGTCGGATGCCTTTATTGCCCGCGGTGGGCGCATCCCCGCACCGCTGCATAGCTTGAAAAATTGATGCAATAAAAAATGCTGGAGCCGCAAGGCTGCCAGCATTTTTTGTTTTGCCCTCACTCAAGCATCGTTAAAGATTACAAAAGTGAGGTGCAGGAGAATGATTCTCCTGCCGAGGGGGTTCGGGGGGCGAGTAGCCCCCCGCGTTCTTACCCCCTATTACTCCGCGTACTGCGCGTTGACACGCAGCGCAGTTTCGTCATAGTTGATGTTATTTTCGAGTGCATCCACGACGATGGCCACGCGGTCGCCCTCAGCGACATCCAGGTCAAGGAAAAGGTTAAGTGCCTTGGGGCCCAGCTTGGAGAAATCTTCTTCGGCAGGCCACACCTTGACGTCATTTTGATAAACCGCCACGCCGGTGCTGGTGGGGCTGAGGTCGTATGCGCCGATTTGCGCCATCACATACAGCTCCAGCGAGCCTTCCTTCGGCGCGGTGAACACCATGGCGGGCGAGCCGCCCAGGGAGGGATGCACGGCGTAGCGCATGATCATGAGGTACTCGTACTGCGCGTCCGCGGTGCCCTTAAAGCGGTCGTCCGCGCGGACGAAGGCCAGGTTTTTGAAGGTGTTTTCGGCTTTGTCGAGGTACCCGTAGGACCAGCCGTTATTGACGCGCTGCCCCCAGCCCTCGCCGGTATGATCGGGCACAAAAGCGGTTTCCGCCAGGGCTTCTTCCACATCGTCATTATACGCCAGGTAGCTGACCTGGTAATTCTTGATCCAGGCTTCGCGCTGCGCGCCCACGGTGGAGACCTCAATATACAGCCAGGTGCCCTTTTTGACGGTGAGGGGCACGGTGTACTTGGTAAAGCCCTCGAGCTCGCCTTCGGTGTTGAGGGTGATCTGTTCCTCGCCGTTCAATGGCACGATGGTGCCGTTCATCAGCAGGCTGAGGCGCATATCGGTGGTGCTGTGGGTGTAGAAGCTCACTTCCACTTCGCCGCCCACGGGCGCCTGGAAGGCATAGACGGGCAGGCTGCCCAGCTCGCCCACAAAGCAGGAGGCCTGGCTGATAAAGAACATTTCGCCAACGGTGTAGGGATCGGAGGCATAGTTGTTGACCTGCCAGCCAATATCGGATTCCGCGCGGTAATCCATGGGCAGGTATTCCCCGGCTGGATTTTTGTAGAGGTAATACCAGCCGTTGTTGCCCTGTGCGCCCCAGGCGTCAAAGTCGGGCTTCAGCACGTTGCCCTTCTCGTCCGCTTCTTCGCCGCCCGTCTGTGCGGCTACGACAACTTCGCCAGACTCGGCAATCTCCACTTCCAAGGAAGCATCGGCAGGCAGGTATTGAACGGCATACTTGCGCACCCAGCCCTCGCGGTTGCCGCCGGTGGTGCTGCCCACCAAGTACAGCACATCGCCGGCTTCCACATCCAGGCGCACGGCATGGGGCGTGAATCCGGCATCCGCGCCGGTGGTGTTAAACACGATGGTGTCCTGCCCCTGCACGGGAAGAAGCGCTTCGTTGTGGTAGACGGTGAGGTTCATATCCCCGGTGCCGTGGGTGAGGAAGCTCAGCTCCACACGCCCCGCTTCGGGCGCGGTGAAGGCGTAGACCGGACGCGTGCCGCCCTCGCCGGTGAAGAAGCTGTTGGCGCCGATAAAAAACATCTCGCCCATGGTGTAGGGATCAGAGGCAAAGTTTTTCACCTGCCAGCCGATCTCAGACTCCGTGAAGAAGGGCATTTCCAGATACTCGCCCCCGGTGGTGAGATACAGGAACGACCAGCCGTTGTTGTTTTGCTCGCCCCAGCGCTCCATATCGGGCGCGAAAGCGGCATCCTGCGCCATTGCAGCGCCGCAAAGCAGCACAAGGCACAGCACCAGGGGAAGGATTTTGCGTAGTTTCATGATAACTTCCTCCTTTTATTGATATGCCCGCGCCCAGGCCGGGCGCGGGGAAATCACCGTTTAGCGGTATTCCAGGGACGGATCGCCCCAGAAGGCATAGTCGTCCACACTGTCGCCGTTGGCATTGACCTCGAGGGACAAAAGCACGGTGCTATCGGCATAAGCGCTCAAATCCACCATCACTTCCTCGAAGTTGCTGCCCTGCTGTATCTCTTTCTCAAACAGCACCTCGCCGTTGACGCGCAGGATATAGGTGACACCATTGCTGTTCTTTGCGTTATCCTTCAGCGCCAACGCGCCGTAGAACTGCATGGCCTTGGTGGGCAGTGCCACCAGATAGTTCATAGAGATCGTGCCATTGTCCGGCGGGATGGACAGGATGCCGTTGCGAAGCTCCTTGCCAATCTCCAGCACCGCCTGGCTGGGTTCGCGCCCGCCCTGCACGGCCTTGGTCTGCCCGTCGTCCATCTTCCACAAATCCACGCGGGGCAGCACCGTCAGATCGGCATAGCCCTTGATGGGCGCGTTCTCGTAGATGAAGAACACGGTGTCACTGATGCCGCTGGTCACTTCGTATACGGTATCGCTCAGCTGATTCAATTGCGCTTTGCCGCTGAGGGACAGGGCGGTGATAGGCGGCTTGCTAAGTGTCACTTCGTAGGTGACCATCTTTTCCTCGTTGCCGCGGGTCTGCACAATGCAGGGCGCGACGAGCACGGAGGAATCGTTGGCGGGGTAATCGTGGGGATAGCACTCGATGCGCAGCGTGATGGTCTTGCCCTCAAAGGCCGTCAAGTCCAGGGTGATCGGCGTGCCGATTTCGCTGGGCACATAGACCTCATAGCTGACCATATTGGCACGCGTGGGATCATCCTTTTCCCAGAAATAGAACTTGTAATCCACGCCATCACCCAGCGCGGCATTGACGGCGGAGGCCATCTGCGGCGACGCGGTGAATACCGTTTTTCCATACACATCCAGCGTCACATCGGCCTCCAGCCAGGCGCAGCCGATCACATCGCGCTCGTTGATCCAGGAGGGATGCATGAAGATACGGTCGTTATAGTGGCGGATTTCCGCCTGGGAGGGCAGCTTGAAACCAAAGTTATTGAGGGAATTGAAGGTGACGGTGCTGTTGACGGTGCCATCCACAAGCAGTTCGCCCGCACGCATCTCACCACCGTATTTGAGCAGGCTGATCACCCGCTCGTTGCTGGATTCAATCTCGGCAAGGCCCACGATGGCATAGGCGTCTGTTTCCTCAAACACGCGGGTGGTGAGGTTTTTGTCCACCTTGCTGATGTGGGAGGCCAGAAGATCGCGGGGCTCGCTGGACACGAGGTAGCTTTCGTCGCTTCGAAGCCCCAAAAGCTGCTCTTCGTCATACATCCGCCAGCCTTTGATACTGCCCTGTACAGGCGCTTTCTCTACGCCGGATACAAAGCGCGCCGTCACCTCATCGGGCTTGCTGGCATCGGGCAGGAAATAAGAGCCATAATCATCTTTTTTCCACTGCGCAATGGTGCCGTCCTGCAGTTTGAGGGACAACAGCACATCCTCGCCCCAGGGGTTCAGGTCGATCACCGGCATGTTTTCCTGGCGAAAGCGCGCTTCTTCCAGCACCATGGCCATGGTTTCGGTGGGCGCTTTCAGCTCGTCCAGGGACATGCGGTACAGGCAGGGGATTTCGTTTGCGCGCTGGTTGCCCGCGCGGTACCAGGCCTGGTAATAGCTCTCGCTGGCTTCGTTGGTGGTGGGTAATGCGGGGTAATGATAGAAGGTCACATAATCGCCAAACAGCACGGAGGTGATGGGGCAAATCTGGTCAAACCAGCCCTCGCTCCAGGTCTTCGACGCGTTATCCAGCCCATACACATGCTGCTGCAGCAGGCTGGTATAGCGCATGTTGAACTCGTTGATGCCCTCGCCGCTAAGCACCACATTCGGCAAGGCTTCGGCCAGACGGCGCTGTAGTTCCACATTGCCCTGCATGGAGGTCATGCCATTCACCAGGCCGCGGCCGTCGTTGAAGCAAAGCAGGGATTGGTCAAGGTGGATGATGTCAACGCCGGTTTCTTCCACCACGCGGGTAAGCTGCGCAATCAGCACATCCTGCCAGACGGTGCTGGCCTGGTTGATCTGCGCAAAGGCGTAATCGGTGCCGTAGGCGCTGTACCGCTCAATGACGGGCTCCAGCGTGCGGCTGTCCAGCGCGGTGGCATCTTCTAGGTTGTTGTTCAAGTAATCGGCGTTATCCAGGTGTGCGCCGATCATGTTGGCATGCACGCTCACCTTGAAGCCCAGGGTATGCGCATACGCGATGCCTTCTTTCAGGCCGGAGCGCACGGCATAGTTGGGATAGTCGGTGTCGTAGTTGGACTGCCGCCAGTTGACCAGCTGCAGCATGGTCTTGGTGGGGTCGCACAGCTTGGCAAGTTCGTCAATCAGCTGGCGATCCACCATATCCATCAGGCATACCAGCTGAATATCCTGCGACCATTCAGGCTTGGCGCTTTGGATTTCGTTCAGGCCAAAGGTCTCGCTGGCGTAAGCCTTATAGCGCAACGCGCCTTGCAGCCAATCGCCCGCATAGGGGATCATGCGCCAGGGCACGGCGTCAAAGGCGGTGTAATCGGTAAAGGGCGCCTGGGGGATGCATTCCAGCGTGAGGTAAAAGTAGTTATCGTCACTGGTGATGTTGAGGGATTTGAACTGGCTGCCATTGTCATCCGCATGGATGAGCAGGCCGCCGGTTTCCGTTTGTATGAGTAGCATCTGTGCCGACCACACATTGGGATACACCAGCTTGGCAAAGTAGGGCGCTGGGTTGTCCTTAGTGAGGCGGATGCCGTTCCATGCGGGGATGATGATGTCGTAATCGATGGGCACGGTGAGGGTGAAGCTGGCCCCCGATATGCCGCCGGAGGGCACAGTGGCGCTCTGGCGCAAAGTCATGCTGCCATCTGCCTCGGGTGTAAGGGTGGTGCGAAGCTCCCCGCCGTCCGAAAAGCCCTGCTTCAGCACAGCGGCTTCTGCAAAATCGCGGGTCAGCTGCCCGCCGCCCAAGGACCGGCCTTCGCCGTTTAGCAGCACAGGCACTGTTGCCCCGGCCGGGTCGATATAAATCTTGCCATAGCCAAAGGCCAGGGTGCCGTTGCGCTCCATGTAGGTCATGCCCGGCAGCGTGCCAATACGCCCGCTGGCGGCGTTCAGCCCCAGGTCGCTCCCCATGGCGCTGCTCAAGGGCAATGCCAGGCAAATGAGCAGCGCCACACACAGCGCGATGCCCCTTTGTGATGTCGTATTTGTCAAATATGATCCCCCCTTTGATATTGTTCCTC
Organism: Eubacteriales bacterium; assembly: GCA_031547595.1. Classification (GTDB taxonomy): domain Bacteria; phylum Bacillota; class Clostridia; order Christensenellales; family Aristaeellaceae; genus JAVBRU01. The sequence continues at coordinate 46,625 of JAVBRU010000093.1, read as the reverse complement.
ATTTTCGATTATAGACGTGCCGCATGGACACACGCAACGAACACTTTTGTAGAATGCATTATCCGTTTTACACTTTCGGTTGCGCAGCGGCAAATTGCGGGTTATAGTATACACAGCGGTTAAATAGGAAGGCAGGGATACCATGAAGCGCCGTAAAGTGCACCTGTATCAAAAACTGATGCTCATCCTGCTGGTCACCATCGGGCCCATTTGCGTGCTCAGCGTGCTCAGCAGCCAGGACGAACAAAGGATGATTTTGCAAAGCATGACCGAATCCCTGCAATCCAAGACGTATTTTTATGAGACCGCGCTGTCCTCTGAGATCGAGCGGCTGCAAAACAGCACCTATGCCTGCGTCAACGACGAAGACTTTGTTAAAATTGCCGTTTTTTCGGATGTACTGAGCGATTACAAGCGCAGCGAACTGATCAACGACATGCGCAAAAAGCTGAACCTGCTGCGGGGCATGAGCCCATATATGGCCAACATCCAGGTATATATCCCGGCGCTTGGCCGCAGCGTGAACGCCATCAACTGCGATTATGAAATTGCGCCGGACGAAATTGAGGGGCTGAAGGACGCAGCCAACCACGAGGGCTACATCACCTGGCAGGACGGCAAGCTGCTGGTATGCTCCGCCTATCCAAACGGCGGATCGCTGAAAGTTTATCCTTCCTTGTTATTGGCAGTGGAGATTGACCAGCAGGCCATCCGCGATATGCTTAGCACCATCGAAACCATGGAGGGTGGCGGCACCGCGCTGCTGAGCAGCCTGTGGGCGCTGTGCTCCGGCGAAGAAAACGCAGCGGATATTGCCGCGCTGCGCGCGCTGCTGCCGCAGGAACCGCCTGCAGAGGGCGCAACCATCACCGCGCGCTGGAAGGGCGAGGAGTACCTGCTTGCCTATCAGTATTCGCCGCAAATGGGCGCATACCTCACCAGCTACATCCCCCAGCGCGTGGTGCTGCTGCAGCTTCGGGCATTTGAACGCTGGACGTATGTGCTGGTTATCGTGGCGGCGCTTCTCATCGCGGGCGCGGCGGTGCTGGAATATCACTCGGTGCACCTGCCCATCCGCCGCATGGTGACGGCATTTGAGGGTGTGGAGGAAGGGCGCTTTGACGTGCGGCTGACCACCGAGCGGCGGGACGAGTTCCAATACTTGTACAGCCGCTTCAACCACATGATGGACACCATCACGGATTTGATCAACCAGGTGTACGAGCAAAAGATACTCTCCCAGCAGGCGCAGCTGAAGCAACTGCAATCGCAGATCAACCCGCATTTCTTCTATAACAGCTTCTTTGCGGTGCAGGGCATGGTGGACATGGGGCAGCATGAGGCTGCCTCTCAGATGCTGGAGAACCTCGGCCGGTATTTCCACTTTATCACCCGCAGCGGCAGCGAGTATGTGACCCTGGCGCGGGAGACTGCCCATGCGCGCGCCTACTGCGAAATTCAAAAGGTGCGCTTTTCGCAGGTGACGGTGCGCTTTGACGATATCCCGGACAGCATAAACACCCTGCTGGTACCGCGGCTGATTTTGCAGCCTCTGATCGAAAACGCCTACGTACACGGCGTGGAAAACGTGGAAGAGGCAGGAAACCTGTCGGTATCTTTTGCGCAGGACGATGTATTTGTGTATATCGATATCCAAAACGACGGGCAGAGCATGGATGAAACATCGCTTCACGAGTTGCGACAAAAGCTGTTGCTGCCGCTGGATGCGCCGCTGGAGACGACGGGACTGATCAACATCCACCGGCGGCTTCGGATGTATTATGGTGCGCCCTGCGGCCTGACGGTGGAAGCGCTCTCGCCCCGGGGCACCCACATCCGCATGACGCTGCGCAAGGAAGGAGAGGATGACCATGGTGCGGCTGCTGGTGGTTGATAACGAGCACATTGTGGTAGAAAGCGTGCTGTTCTATTTTGAAAATCAAACGGATATGGAGCTGGAATGCTATGGCGCTTTCAGCGCATCCGAAGCGCTGAAACTGATGGAGCGCATGAAAATCGACATACTGGTCACGGACATCAACATGCCGGGCATGAGCGGGCTGGAGCTGCAGCAGCAGGTGGTGCTGCGCTGGCCGCGCTGCAAGACCATCTTTCTGTCCGGCTTTGTAGAGTTTGACTATGCCCAGCAGGCGCTGCGCAGCGGCGGGTGCGATTATCTGCTGAAAAGCGAGGGCAAGCAGGCCATTTTGCAATCCGTGCAAAAGACCATGGCGCAGTTGCACGCGGATATGGAGCAGGAGGTGCTGCTGCACCGTGCGCAGGCGCAGTGGAGCCAGGCGCTGCCGCAGCTTCAGAGTCATTTGTTGCAATCGATGCTGCGCTCTTCCCGCGCGGTGCCGGATGCGCTGGAAAAAGCGTTTCAAGAAGTGTCCTTGCCGCTATCCGCGCAGCAGCCTGTGTATTTGCTGCTCGGGCGGCCTGACCTCCCCGCCCAAGCGGATGAATGGGAGAGCGAAGCGGCGCTCTACCCCATCCAGGCCATGATTAGCGAGTACCTCGAAAGCACGCTGCGGGTGACCTCCGTGGTGTATGACGCCACCACCATCATATGGCTGTTGCAGCCCCGCGCCGATGCGCCTACCCGCAGTGATTGGGCCCGCCTTTGCACCTATGTGGGCGAAGTGGCGGAGGATATGCGAAAGCGCTGCCAGCGCTTGATGGACGCGGAGGTGAGCTTTGCTTTATCCGCCGCATCTACACCCTGGCAGGGCATCGCCGCGCAGCGCGCACGGCTGGAGTTTTTGTTCCACATGCAGCCCGTGCTGATGAGCGGCGCAATCCTCCTGCAGCGGCAGGAGCCGGCGGCAGACCCGGCGCTCTATGACGGCAAGGTGCGAGAGCAGCTGGATCAGGCGCGGCAGCTGGCAGTATACCTCGAAACCGGTAACAAACCGGAGTTTTTGCAGCTATTGGCCACGCTGATCAAAGTGATAGACAGCTGCCACGAGCCGCTTCAAAGCGACCTTCGGGCAGAGGTGGGTGCGCTTGTCACCGCCGCCCTGATCGGGCAGATCAATAAATTGCAGCTCAAGCCCGATCTGATGCGCATGATAGACCTTCGCCCGCTGTATGAAGCAGAGGGCAAGCAAAGCATTGATTATCTGGCCCGCCTTTGCGCGTTGGTGTTTGACATCAAGGCAGAGCGCCTCAACATCGAAGGGGACGATATGGTGGCGCAGCTGCAGCGCACGATTTCGCAAAACCTGGGCGGGGATTTATCGCTGCCGCGCCTGGGCGATCTGGTGGGCATGAACCCCTACTACATGGCACGCCTGTACCAAAAGATGACGGGCGAGCGGCTGATGACCTATATTGCCGATGCCCGCCTCCAGTGCGCCCAGCGCCTGATTGAGGAGGGAACCATGGTGAACCGCGATGTGGCGCGCGCCATCGGCTTTGGCTCGGAGCAGGCATTCCACCGGTTTTTCAAAAAAATGTGCGATATGACGCCGCAGGAGTACCGTGAAAAGTACAAAAAAGATAAATCATAGTGTAAAACTGTTCATAGCGCCGCCCCGCGTGGGCCGCTATAATGAAAAATAGCAGAGCAGGGTTTACGCTCAACCAAAAAGGAGGCATCGCCATGAAACGCACGTTATCCATTGCTGTTGCACTGTGCCTGGTGCTGTGCATCGGCTGCACCGCCGCCGCCGAAACGGCAGGCAGCAAGTTTGATCCCCCCGTCACCATCACGGTTGGTCGCAGCATCATGTCCACCTGGACGTATCCCGAAGGGGACGACTTGCAAAACAATATCTGGTACCGCGCCTACCGCGACGAGCTGGGCGTCAACATCAAGCATGCCTGGACGGTGCTGTCCGCCGATTACAGCAACAAGGTGAACATCGTGATCGCCTCGAACGACATCCCGGATCTGTTCCAGGTGTCCGCCTCGCAGCTGCAAACCCTCGTCGAAGCCGAAATGCTGTGCGATTTGACGCAGGTGTTTGACGAATACGCATCCGACCTCACCAAATCCCTGATGTATGGCGATGGCGGCCTGGCCATCGGCTCCGCCACGTTTGACGGCAAGCTGTATGCCCTGCCCTATGTAACGGCCAACTTCTACGAGCCGAGCTTGCTCTGGGTGCGCCAGGACTGGCTGGACAACCTGGGGCTTGCGGTGCCCACCACCATTGAGGAAGTGCTGGCCGTTGCCAAGGCGTTCAAGGAAAACGACCCGGACATGAACGGCAAGAACGACACGGGCGGCATCGCTTTTAGCAACTACCTGTTTGACGGCATCACCTCGCTGATAGGCTTTTTCAACGGCTATCATGCCTACCCCAACACCTGGGTCACACAGGAGGATGGCACCGTGGTCTTTGGCAGCACACTGCCCGAGATGAAAAACGCCCTGGCGCGCCTGGCGCAGGCGTATCAGGATGGGCTGATTGACAAGGAATTTGCCGTCAAGGATGCCAGCAAGGTATCCGAAGAGATCATCGGCGGCAAGTATGGCATTTCTTACGGCCAGAACTGGAATATCTACCAGTATGGCCTGGGCCTGACGGCAGACCGCGATATGATGTGGACGCCTGTCGCCGCGCCCAGCAGCGATGATACCCAAAGCAAGGCTTCGGTGGCCTTCTCCACCGGCGCATACTATGTGGTCAGCAGCGAATGCAAGCACCCCGAGGCCATCATCCAAATGCTGAACATGCAGACCGAGATCGTCTTTGGCGACCGCCGGGACGAGCCAGACTTCATCGCCGTATGGCAAGACGGCACCACCATTCAGCAGAACCATCTGGCGGTGGTTGGCACCTCCACCCCCGACAGCCTCACCGAATATGCCCTTCGCCAATTGGTGGAGGCCGTCATCACCCGCAACCCCGATCTTTTGAAGGACTGCGTGACCGAGACCGACAAATACCAGCCCTGCGTGGAATACATGGACAACGGCAACACCGACTACTACATGCAGTATCATCAGGTAAAGGCTTTCAACGTGCTGGTGGATGAGTATCCGCTGGACCGCCTGGTACGCACAGCATTTGGCGGCGTCACCGAAACCATGGCCAGCAAGGGCGGCATCCTCAGCAACTACCTCACCGAGGTGTTCACCAAGATCATCATGGGCGAAGAGCCCTTGGACGCATTTGACACGTGCGTCAGCGAATGGTACCGCATGGGTGGCGACCAGATCACCAAAGAAGTCAACGAATGGGTTTCTCTCCACTAAAAACGAGGTAAGCGCCGGCGGGTCAGGCCAAAACCGCCCGCCGGCACATTTTTTCCCTGAAAGGAGCTGTTCTATATGGCTCAAATGGCACATCCTCCCCGGGTGCGAAAGACCAGAGCGCTGCGGCGCCTGCGGCGCGAATGGCCGCTGCATGTTTTTTTGATCCCCGGCCTGGCGCTGCTGATTTATTTCTGCTATGTCCCCATGGTAGGCTCGGTGATCGCTTTTCAAAAGTTCACGGTATTCAAGGGCTGGTTCGCCGCCAAGTGGGTGGGCTGGGACAATTTCAAGTTCGTCATGGGGCTGCCAAACTTTTACCCTGTTTTGTGGAACACGCTATACATCGCTATCTTAAAGATCGTATTTTCTCTGATTGTGCCCATCGTGGTGGCGCTGATGCTGAACGAAGTGCGTTCCAAGGCGCTCAAGCGCACGGTGCAAACAGTCATATATATGCCCCACTTCCTGTCCTGGGTGGTGATGGGCGGCATCATTTTAGACGTATTGGCCAATGATGGCGTGGTCAACCAGATGCTGCGCCTGCTGGGTGCCGAGCCTGTTAATTTTTTGACCAGCAACAAGACCTTCCGCCTCATGCTGGTCGTCACGGAAACGTGGAAGTCCTTTGGCTTTAATACAATCATTTACCTCGCCGCGCTGTCCGCGATCGACCCCACCCTGTACGAAGCCGCGTGGATAGACGGCGCCAACCGCTGGCAGCAAACCTTGCATGTGACGCTGCCCGGCATGACGCCCACCATCGTATTGGTGGCCACCCTGGCGCTTGGCAATATCCTGAACGCGGGCTTTGACCAGGTATTCATACTGCTCAACAGCCTGGTGATGGATACCGGCGAAATCCTCGATACTTTGGTGTACCGCCTGGCGTTTGACCAGGCGCAATACTCTGTGGCCACAGCGGTGGGGCTGTTCAAATCCGTGGTATCCATGGCGCTGATTGGCCTCTCCTACACGCTGGCATACAAGTTTGCCGATTATCGGATTTTCTGAAGAAAGGGGAAAAACACAATGAAATATGCTTCCCCTTCCAGAAAGATTTTTCTGGCGGTCAACAGCATGCTGCTGGTGGTGCTGGCGCTGGTGTGCTTTGCGCCTATTCTCAACACGTTGGCCATGTCCTTTAGCGACAGCGCGGAGGTGGCGGCGGGGCATGTCACCTTCTGGCCGGTCAAGTTTTCCCTGGATGCCTATCAATTCATCCTCACACGCGGCGAGTTTTTCACATCCTTTGTGGTCACGCTCAAGCGCTTGGTGCTTGGCACCACGCTCAATATGCTGTTGGCGGTGCTGACGGCCTATCCCCTGTCCAAAGAACGGCAGCAGTTTGGCGCGCGCACGTGGTATGTATGGATTTTCGTGTTCACGATGCTGTTTAGCGGCGGCGTGGTGCCGGTGTATCTGACGGTCAAGCAAGCCGGGCTGCTCGGCTCCGTCTGGTCGCTGGTGCTGCCGGGCGCGGTGCCGGTATACAACATCCTGCTGCTGCTCAACTCCTTCCGAAGCCTCCCCAAAGAGCTGGAGGAGAGCTTCAGCATCGACGGCGCGGGGCATTTCCGTACGATGTGGCAGCTGTTTGTGCCCCTTAGCAAGCCCACGCTGGCCACCCTTTTGCTGTTCACCATGGTAGGGCACTGGAACTCCTGGTTTGACGGCATGCTGTATATGAATTACACCGAGAATTACCCCCTGGCCACGTATCTGCGCTCGATCATTATCAGCTTTGACTTCACCAAGGTCACCTCTCAGGACGCGTATCTGCTGGCTAAAATCTCCACGCGCACCAGCAAATGCGCCCAGATCATCGTGGCCATGGTGCCCATTATGCTGGTGTATCCCTTTGTGCAAAAGCACTTCGTCAAAGGCATTGTGCTGGGCAGCGTAAAAGGTTGAGGAGGCAAAAACGATGCTATACCATCCAGATGGCATGTATGTGTGGGATACCTGGTATTTTACGCAGGGCGATACGCTGCGCTGCATCCATTTGCAGCTGCTGCGCCCCGGCAGCACCCACCCGGAGAGCTGGCAGGGCACTCTCGGGCAAGCCGTGTCCACCGATCTTGTGCATTGGCAAACCCTGCCCCCAGCGCTTTTCAAGGGCGAGCCGGGCACAGTGGACGATATGGAGCTATGGACGGGCTGCGTGTTTGAAAAGGACGGCGTGTATTATCTTTATTATACCGCCCGCAGCAGCGTGGAAAACGGCTATGTGAACCGCGTGGCGCTGGCCACATCAACGGATGGCCTCCACTGGCAGCGCTACGGCGACGGCGCGTTGTTTTTGCCCGATGCGCGGTATTATGCCAACGAGTTTCAGCCGGTCAAGCCCTACGGGCACGGGCATCCCATTGTGGACGGACGTGATATGTGCGTGGTGGCAGACCCGGACGGCAACGGCTACTGGGGCTTTTATGCCGCGCGGCGGCACGCTGATACCCCCGCCGAGACCTCTGTCATCCCCCTGTGCCATTCCGATGATTTAATCCATTGGGAGCAGTATCCCCCTTGCTTCATTCCGGAGCATTTGGGATGCGTGGAAGTGCCGGATGTGTTTTTCCTGAACGGCAAGTGGTATATGCTGCTATTGACAGGCAACCGCTACGGCCACCGCGGCTGTGTGTCCGATCCCCTGCTGCGCGAGGCCACCCTCTATGCCGTGGCCGACAAGGTGCAAGGCCCCTATGCCCTGATGCCGGGAGATGACGTGCTGTTTGGCTCCATCCACGCGCAGGGCTACTGCGGCAAGACGGTGGAATGGAAGGGCGAGCGCATTTTGTTCTACACCCAGGGCGAGATGAAGGACGGCTGCCCGCACGGGGCTATCTCCCTCCCCCACCGGCTGGAGACCGATGCTGCAGGGCATCTGCGCGCGATGTGGTATGCGCCGCTGAACGCACAGTATGAGCAAGTATCACCTGTAAACGAGATGGATGTTTCGAGCGGCTGCTGGGGCAGCATTGCGCCTTGGCAAGTTGCGGATGCTCACATCACAGGCAATTGCCCATCGGACTGGGCTGTGCTGCCCTTGGATTGCATCGTGAGCGATGGCATGGTGACCTGCGATGTCACCCTGAAGGACGCGCGCGGCACCGGTATCATGGTTCGCCTGGGCGAGGACATTGACGGCGGCGGCATCGTGGCGCTGCTGGATCAAAAAGCCGGGCAGGCGGAGCTCACCCGCGCGCGGGATTTCCCGCTGGTGGAGTGCCGCACCTTCCCAGTACAGGCGGGTGTTTCCTATCATCTGCGCCTGGTGATGGAGGGCAACGTGTTTATGCTGTATGTGGACGACTGCCTGCTGATCCAGTGCTACGAGCCCTTCCGCGCGGCGGGGCATGTGGCGCTGTTTACAGAGCATGGTGCGGCAGTGTTTGAGAATCTGCGTATCTATCGCCATAAGGAGGAATAGCCCATGGATTGGCAAGGCAAAACCGCCGTTTTCCTGGGTGACAGCATCACGGAGGGCACCGGCGTAGAGCAGATTGAAAACACCTATCTGTATGTTGTGCAGCGAAAGCTGGGGCTTCAAAATGCCTTCAACCATGGCATCGGCGGCACCTGCATCGCCCGCGTGCCGGGGCGAAGCGGCGCGTTTGTAGACCGTTATGCAGCCATGGAACGGGACGCACAGCTGGTATGTGTGTTTGGCGGCACCAATGATTACGGCGTAGGCGGTGCGTTTGGACAGGAAGGCGATGTTACGGCCGATACCTTCTGCGGCGCGCTGGAAGTACTGTACAGCGGCCTCAAGCGGCAATATCCCCATGCCTGCATCGTGATCCTGACACCCGTGAAACGCGAAAAGGGAGAGCAGCTGAGCGCTGGCGGCATGCCGCTGAGCGCCTATGTACAGGCCATCCGGCACGCGGCCAAGCGCCATGGGCTTCTTATACTGAATGCCTATGATCAGGTGGGCATTGCACCGGACGATCCTGAGAACAAAGCGGCCTACTGCCCCGACGGCCTGCACCCCAACAGCGCGGGGCAGCGCCTGATTGCAGACGCGCTGATTGACTTTTTACAAAGTGAGGACCTGTCATGAAGAAATTAGCCGCAGGCATCTATCAAATCACCCTGGGCACGCCGGAAGATTTCACCCCTGTGCAAGTGCTGCAGCCCGCTTCGCGCTTTGACGCGCTGAATGCACTGCCCGATTATGCCTGTCCGTTTATGGAGGAAGATGTGGGCTTCCGGCTGCGCCCCGGCGCATGCACGGTGGAAATCCCTCTCTCCCCGGATGAGCGGCTCTATGGCCTGGGGTTGACCCTCAAATCCTTTGAGCAGACCGGTCTGAAGAAAATGCTGCGCACCAATTGCGACCCCGTAGCCGACAACGGCGACAGCCATGCACCCGTGCCCTTTTATGTATCCACCAAGGGCTATGGTGTGCTGGTAGACACCACGCGCTATGCCAGCTTCCACATGGGGCATGTGAAAACCCGCGGCTCCAGGCAGGATACCGAGAATTTCCTTTCTGCGGGCACGCCCAAGGGGCACTGGTGGGCCAAAGAGGGCAGCGGCAACGTGTTTGTGGATATTCCCACCGCGCAGGGCGTGGATCTATATGTGTTCAGCGGCGACAGCCTGCGCGATGCCGTGGCGCGCTACAATCTTTTCTCTGGCGGCGGTGCTTTTGTGCCGATGTGGGGGCTGGGCGTGATGTACCGCGCATACATGCACGGCGATGCCAAGCATACCCTGGGGCTGGCAGAGACGCTGCGAAGGCAGGGCATCCCCTGCGATACCTTTGGGCTGGAGCCGGGCTGGCAATCACACTTCTACTCCTGCACCTACGTGTGGGACCCTGTGCGCTATCCCGATCCGGATGGTTTTTTGCAGCAGCTGAACAGCCAGGGCTTCCACGTCAACGTGTGGGAGCATGCCTACATCCACCCGGACAGCCCGTTGTTTACGCCCATGCAGCCCTATGCCGCCGATTGCTACGTGTGGGACGGCCTCGCGCCGGACTTCTCACTGCCAGAAGCGCGCAAAACCTTTGGAGATTATCACGACGGCTTCCGTGCGCAGGGGATTTCGGGCTTCAAGCTGGACGAATGTGATAACTCGGACATGATGGGCAACTGGGGCTTCCCGAACTTCACGCAGTTCCCCGGCGGCATGGATGGCGAGCAGATGCACTCCCTGTACGGCCTGCTCTATCAAAAAACCATGCAGCGCCTGTATGACGATGCAGGTCAGCGCACCTATGGCGAGTGCCGCCAATCGCATGCGCTGGCCGCGCCCTACCCTTATGGCCTGTACAGCGATCTGTACGACCATCAGGACTTTGTGCGCGGCATGGCGGGCGCGGCGTTCAGCGGCATCCTGTGGACGCCGGAGGTGCGCCAAGCGGGCAGCCGCGAAGAGCTGCTGCGCCGCATTGCCGCCACGGTAGTTTCACCCCAGGCGGTGCTCAACTGTTATATGGTGCCGCAGCCGCCGTGGATGCAGTTTGACTACGAGAAGAACATGGCGGGCGAGCTGTTGCCCGACGCGCCGGAGCTGACGGCCATGTGCCGCAAGCTGCTCAATCTGCGCATGGCGCTCATTCCTCATCTATACACTGCCTTTTATCGTTATTATACAGAGGGCATCCCCCCCGTCCGCCCGCTGGTGATGGATTATACGGACGATATCGAAACGCGCGGCATTGATGATGAATTTCTGCTGGGCGAAGGGCTGCTGGCCGCTCCCATCATCGCGGGCCGGGGCGACACCCGCCGCATCTACCTGCCGGAGGGTACCTGGTATGACTATAATACCAACCAGAAATACCCCGGCGGGCAGTGGATTGAAAAAACAATCCCCCTGGACGAGGTGGCGCTGTTTGTGAAGGACGGCACACTGCTCGCCATGGCGCAGCCGCTCACCCATGTGGCTGATGATGCGGTATTTGATATAGAACTGACCGCTTATGGCGAAGCGGCCTGCGCCTGCACCCTGATTGGCGATGACGGCACCACCAATGCATACAAGACAGAAGACGTATCGGTAATCCGTCTGACGCTGGACGCAGACACGCTGCTGATGGAGGGCGCGCACCCGCGCTATCAGATCACCGGCTACCACAGAGTGCTATGAAAAAACGCTGGAGGCTTCTTGCCCCCAGCGTTTTTTATGAATTAAAGTTACTCTTTTCACTCACCGTGGCAAGCACCGGGATCGCCGCGGCATACAGCACCGCGCCCAGCGCAAAGGGCAAGCGCCTGTCCACGCTAGACAGCAGCCCTGCCACATAGCCAAAGGGTGTGCAGGCAACGAATGAGAAGGTGACCAGCAGCGCCAGGATGCGCGCGCGCTCCGCCGGGTTGATTTTGAGGGCATACAGCGATTCCTTTCGCGGCCCCACCAGCGCAGCGGCGATCCCCTCCATCAGCACATACAGAAGCACGCACACGATGCTGCCCTTGGGCGCGATCAGCAAAAACACCTGCGACAGAACGTACAGCACCAACCCCACCAGCATGGGGCGCTTGACGCCAAAGCGATCGACCAAGCGGGATACGCCAAAGAAGAATACCAGCATAATCACCGCGCGAAGGATAGGAAAATATGCCAGATAGCTTTCCGGGATGCCCAAGCTGAGATTGACATACAGCCCGAGGAACGTGCTGTTGACCATGCCCGAAACGCTGAGCAGCACCGCCATCACAAACAGGCGTACCGTGTCTTTATCGCGGGCAATCTGCGGCAGAAGCTGCTTGTAATCGGCCACCATCTGCCAGACAGACTGATCCTTGGTTTCGGCCATGCGCAGCTTGCCGCGCGCTGTTTCCTTGGTGTGCTTGTAGGTAATATAACACTTGAGCAGCATGGTGACCGCAAAAATGGCATACAGCCAGCGCATGACGGGCACCACCGAATGATGGCGGATCAGCTCGCCCGATATGGGCGCAAAAAACACCGCCAGCAGGCCGGAAATATAGACCCAGGTGTATATGTTGACGATGTGTTTTTCCTCGGTATCCTCAATCAGCAGGCAGTGCCAGGCCGTCTGGTTGATATGCTCAAAGCTGTTGACCAGCACCGCAATCAGGAGGTACCAGAAGTTTTGCGATACCGCCCAGATGACGCAGGCCAGCACCCAGCCCAATAGATCGGCATAAATGGTGGTATTTTTGCGCCCCCATTTATCGGCAATGATGCCGCCCAGGAACGCAAAGGCCACCTGCACCACCATCGACAGCGACAGGATCAGCCCAATTTGAATATCGTTGACGCCCAGCGCGTACATGTACAACGTGGCAAAGGGCGCGATCAGGTTATACGGGATGCCCCATAGCGGCTCCAGATAGGACAGTGTTTTGGCGTTGCCCTTCAATGAAAACAGGGTTTGGAACAGGGGGTGGTTCGTAAGTCGCTTCATGTCTTCCTCCCAAAATGCTCAAACAGATGCTATTTTAGCACAGGCGGCGGCATTATGCTATGCCCGGAAGAAAAAGATTGCCGTTTATTATACTATTCTCAATCTAAAATGACGATAAGATCGCGATAGATTTTTGCCCCTCGCTAAGATGAGGGAACGCAGCGTAGTAGAGCTACGCTAAGTGGACGAATCGACGCGAGGGACGAAAAGATTCGCGAGATTGAGCCATTTTAGGTTGAGATTAGTATTACTCCACATTCAGTAATTTCTCGTGATAAAACGCCGAATAATGGGTCAGTTCCTCATTCACACGGTCCAGGCCGTAGATTTCCGGCAGCGTCTTTTCGCCGGAAAACAGGTTGACGCCAAGGCCCAGCCGGTTGCCCTTGATCTTTACGCCCATGGCGGCCAACGTGGTGGGGAACATATCCACTGCGCTGAATATGCGGTTCTTGGCATTTTTCGGCGTGACGGCGGCGTTGAGGAACACATTGTACAAATGATGGTCGTCGTCTATAATACCTGCCTTTTCAAAGTACGCGTTATCCATGCTGATGTGGTCGCCGGTGATCACAATCACGGTATCCTCATAGAAATCTTGGGTTTTCAGCCATTCCACAAAGGCAAGAATCTGTCGGTCCGCGCAGGAGAGCACGTTATTGAACTGCAAGCCATAGATATCTTCGCACAGAGGACAAAGATATCCATCTTCAAAATGCGTGTCCACAGTGAGCATGGTGAGGCAAAAGGGCGCGTCCCCTGCTGCCAAGAGCGGCAGCTGTTGTTTGGCATACGCGTACAGCCGCTCGTCCTCAAACCCCCACCACACGAAGTATCCCTCGTCGATGATGCCGTCCTCCACAGCGGTGGTGTAATCCTTGATTTCCGCGCCGCCATGCTGGGCAAAGTATTGATCGCGGCTGCCGTAATCGGCGTCCGAGCCGATCAGGAACATCTGCCGGTACCCCTGCGCGTCTAAAATATCCCCCAGCGTCCATGCGCCGGGCAGAAAATCCCGAAACCCTTCCAGTAGGTTGGTATCCATCGATACCAGCAGCGGCAAGCCGGAGCTGTGCGCCGCCAGTGCCGCAGACGTCCAGCCCGTGCCCGTCAGCGATACCGCACCGCCCACGCCGCCGGTATGCGAAAAGTTGGTGTTTTTCTTGGCCAGGTTCGTCAAGTTCTGGATCAGGATATCGCCCGTACCCTCGCTGTAGCGCGGCTCGGAATAGGTGGACTCCATCGATTCCAGATAAATATAGATCAGATTTTTTTTGTTTTCGGGGAAGGTGAGCTGCGCCGTGCGGGGATCCACATATTCCAGCGCCACAAGGTCGGACTGCATGGATTGGTTTTTGAAGTAATCCACAATGCCAAAGCTGAATACCGCTAGCACAGACAGCGCCACAAATGCCGCCAGCGATATAGGCAGCAGCAGCTTTTTTGCCGCCTCAAAACGGGCGATCAGTCCTGTAAGCGCCGCGGCAGCCAACGCGGGCAAAATGCAGTGCAGAGCAATATCCCACATCGGTTCCAGATTAGCGCCCTTGGCGGGCGAAAACATGGTGAACAACAGCCGGTCGAACCCCGTATTCCCGTACGAGCGTTCGATTTCTTTGCTTAATAGAAACAGAAAACTGCCAAACAGAATCAATAATACAGAAATGATGCGCGTGGATTTTTTCATGGCCGTACGGGGGAGCTCCCTTCTCAGTTTATCTGGATGAGCCGTGCGGTGCGCTTGGGCATGGACACCTGCAATGCATCGTCTGTAAAAGATACCGCGCCCGGCAAATCAACAGGATACAGTATACGCGCTGCGTGTCCGGGCGTGCCGGGGATGCGCAGCGTATCGTCTTCGCCGTCCACATGCCACACAGCCAGATAGGTATGCCCATTGCCACGCAGCCCCAGTGCCAGCCAATCCTGCCGCCGCCCCGGCAAGCCCAGTGGCCAGAAGGGCAGCGCGTGCGGAATCTGCTGACGCACAGCTTGATATACCTGGATTCCTTCTTGCAGCAGCGCAAGCTGCCGCTCTGACAGCCCCGACAACGGTGCGGATAAATGGATGCGCAGCAGCATGGCATTGACCAGGCTGAACACAACCTCCTCATCGGTATCCCCCGACATGGGGCACACCCAGATGCCGCATTGTTCGGGCGGCAGGGCACTGGGCGCGGCGGCGGCAATGGCCGCCAGCTCATACCGGTCGCCCTGATCGGTCAGGGAGGCCAGGGCGCAGCGGCTCATGGTGGCGTAGTCCATGCGCTGACCGCCACTGGCGCAGTTTTCGATCACCAGCTGCGGGTGCCGCGCCGTCACCTTCTCCAGCCAGCCAAGCACCGCGCGGCTGTGTTCCAGCAGGCCATGCCCCAGGCTGTCGCTTTTTTGATCGGTGCCAGGGCCAGCGTTGATGTTATAATCGATTTTGAGATATGCCGCGCCGTATTCCTGCACGCAGCGGTCCACCGCCTCATGCATGAAGCGGCGCACATCCGGATGCCGCGCGTCCAGCTGATAGCGCCCATGATCCATCACCCGGTGCCCATGGCGTGTGAAAAACCATTCCTCCGGCGCATCGGCCGTCTGCTCTGTTGATGGATGCTGCTTCAGCGCTTTCTTCTCCGGCGCCGCCCCGGGCAAGGGCGCGGCAGCGGTGGCCATGGCATCAGACGCGCCCGCCAAGGCACAGTTCAGCCCCATCACCTCCGGCTCCAGCCACAGGCCGGGCAAAAGATTCCGTTCGCGAATGGCATCGGTCACCGCGCGAAGCCCCTGCGGAAAGCGCGCTTCATCCGCGTGCCAGTTGCCCGCCTCGCTCCACCAATCCTGCCTGGCATACCAGCCCGCATCAATGCAAAAGCCCTCGCAGCCCCCCTTCGCCGCCAGATCGATATACGGCAGCAGCTTATCAGCCGTGGGATCAAGGTCAACACAGATGGCATCGTTAAACAGCACGGGCAGCCGCGCATCGGCTGTGGGGCGGTGGCAGAGGGCGCGGCGGTACAGCGTCATCTGCTGCAGCGCGTGCTCCATGCCCTGATTGCCCGGAGCAATGGCGGCGGGCACGGTTTGGAACTGCTCACCCGGCTGCAGGCGCTGGAACCACTGATTGTCCTGAAAAGAAGGGCCGGAGAGCTGCACATACAGCGTCTTGGCCAGATCGCCTACCTCGAAGCACCAGGAGCAGTTGCTTTCGATCTGCCACAGCCAGCCGGCCTTGCTGTGGGTGTTCTCGTAGTATCCCATGGGCATGCACTCGCCGGTTGGCCAGGTGCCCGTCACGCTCTTTTGGATGCGCTGGGTGGATGCCCAGTTGGTGTGCGAAAGCCCCAGCTGCGGCAGCGTATTTTCCCGCCATTGAAGCTCCCCATACCAGGAGTTATAGCAGAGCCACAGACGGCTGTCTTCCTCCCAATCCCCGCCCTCCTTGGAAAGGCCGGTCAGGCAAAAGGAGCTGACATATTCCAGCCCCACGGGCTGTTCGCTGATATTTTGCACCGTTGTATGGCTGCGTATCACGGCAATGCCATCAAAAAACTGCAAACAGGAGGTGACGCGAAGCCCCTCCCCCACCATCGCTACCGTCAATAAGCGCCCGGCGGCACTTCGGGTATCGCTGTGCCGCTCATAGCGCAATTGCCGCCCCGGCAGGGTGCCTGTGTGCTTGCTGCCGTGATGGTCGTCCTGGTTATAGCCCGCCAGCTGCACCTCGCACAGGCGGTATTTCACATCATCCACTGGCTCAATCAGCGCAGGGACGTAGGGCAAAGGCGAACAATGCCTCAGCCATACGTCCCCGGTGTCTGAAATTTCTATCACCACATGGATGCCGTTTTCGAAAATTTGAATCATCTGCTGCATGTGTACTATCACCTCATGCGCAGTATATCACATTTTTCGCCTGGAGGGAACTCTATCCTTCCTGCGGCAAATCCATATAGCCAAAGCTGTTGATGATGGCGTCCAGCGGTATCTTTGCCTCACACTGGCGGCATTTGGACGGGCGGGAGTATTCGTACCCCGGGATGTCCTCCTCTGTGAACAGCGCATAAATCGCATGCGCCTGCACATCCGCCCCGGCTGCAAACAACGCGGAGATGCCCGCCAGCTGCCCACCGTAGTATTCCAGGCATTCCATGGCGCGCGCCACCGTTTTGCCGCTGGACACGGAGGCCACCAGCAGAAGGATATGCTTGCCGCGGATATGTGCATACGCGCTCTTGGTGAATACCAGCTGCCCGTTCACGTTGCTCATGGGTGTGACGATGCGGATTTCGCCGCCGCTGTTCATCACCATGCTGCCCTCTTGCAAGAGCTCTTCAGCCAGGAACGCGCCAATGATCTCCGTGCCCTCCATGCACACCACCGTATCCACAAGCGTGCTGGTCAGGTACGGGATGGCCAGCTGCCGCGCCACATCGCGCGCAACCGCCATGTTGCTCTTCAGCTCGCTCATGTCCAGATAGTGGCTGATGTGCGAGCTGTTGGTGGTGAAATGCCCCGGGGTGACGTGGATGGCGATGGCATTGTTCTTGGGGGAAGATACGATAAAAGAATCCTGAATCATGCGTACTCTCCTTTCTGTCAACCAAGTAACGTGATAAAGATACCGGCAATCACGGCAGAGCCCAGCGTGCTGGCCACAATCGGGCCCATGGCATGCATCAGCAGGTAGTTATGCGGGTTATACTCCTGCCCCAGCTTTTGCGATACGCGCGCGGCCATCGGCATGGCGGATACGCCCGCATTGCCAATCAGGGGGTTCACCTTGCCGCCAGTCAGCTTGCACAACAGCTTTGCAATCAGCACGCCGCCCACCGTGCCAGAGGCAAAGGCGATCAGCCCCAAGAGGATGATCAGGATGGTTTGCAGATTCAGTACGCGCTCCGCCGTGGCGGTTGCGCCAATGGACAGGCCGATCAGCAGCGTCAGGATGCTGAGCAGGTCGTTTTGCAGCGCACGCACCAGGCGATCCATCACGCCGGATTCGCGGATCAGGTTGCCCAGCATCAGCATGGACACCAGGGGGCCGGCAGAGGGCACCAGAATCAGCGTGGCGAGTGTGACCGCAAAGGGGAAGAAAATCTTTTTCTTGCGGCTCACCTTGCGCATCAGCGGCATTTCCACCACGCGTTCCTTGGGCGTGGTCAGCGCGCGCATAATGGGCGGCTGAATCAGCGGCACCAGCGCCATGTAAGAATATGCCGCAATGGCGATGGTAGGCAGCAGCGCAGGTGCCAGCCTGTCTGCCGCGTAGATGGAGGTGGGGCCGTCGGAGCTGCCGATCATGCCGATCACGGCGGCCTCCTGCATGGTGAAGGGCGCAGTGCCCGGAATGATGGCGGCCAGCAAATTGCCCAGCAGCAGCGCACCGCCCATGGCCACAAAAATACCCAGCTGCCCGCCAAGGCCGATCAAAGCGCTCTTGGGAGATGCGATCAACGGCTCAAAATCCGTCATCGCGCCAATACACAAAAAGATCATGGGCGGATAAATGCCCAGCTCAATGCCCTTGTATAAATAGTACACCAGCCCGCCCTCATCATGGGCGGACAGCCCGGCCAGCGGCACGTTGGCAATCAGCATGCCAAAGGCCAGCGGCAACAGCAGCAGCGGCTCGTATTTTTTTGCAATGGCCAGATAGGCCAGCAGCAGCGCGACGCCCAGCATAATCAATTGGGGAAGGGTGATTTGCATCAACCCCATGGATTGCGGAAATTTTTGTAAAAAGTCCATACACATTACCTCACAGCGTATTTGAAAATGCCTGGCGGTTTTAGATGGATTGCTTTCCCTTTGCCGAGTTTCTTTGCCGCATAACTGCCCTCCTTCCTATTAAATATGGTTACTAATCATTTCCTGTCATCAGTATAGCAGACGAACGCCCGCACGTCAACTTGAAAAGCACATTTAATAGGAAGAATGATGATATAAAATGCCACAAAAAAAGACTGCCGTGTTTGATCACAGCAGCCCGAGGTTTGTGTGTCTTTACTTCTCGCCTACGATCTTGGTATACGTGCGCGCAGTGAGCAGGTATACAATCACATAGAACACCGCAAACAGCACGCAGGTGCCCACGGCATAGGCCAGGAACGGCGTGGAGGGCGGCATTTGCATGGCATCCATCATCAGGCGAATCAAAGGAAAGGCAAAAATGAGATGCAGGAAGCTTGCAACCAATGGCAGGAAAAACAGGGTGAGCGTTTGGGAATGGATAATGCGCTTTGTTTCCGACCTACTGAGCCCCACGCTGCGCATGATGGCAAAGCGCGCCTTGTCTTCATAGCCCTCGGAGGTCTGTTTATAGTACAGTATCAGCACAGTGGCCATCAGGAACAGCAGCCCCAGGAACAGCCCCAGAAAGAACAACCCGGCAAAAAGCTCGTATACAACCGGTGCGTAGTTGGCGCGGGAGTTGATAGAAACGGAGGCCTTTTCGCCTGTTGCGATGCCATGCTCACCCCCAAACCCTGCGCCATACAATGCTGTCTGGAGCGATGCATGCAGTTTCTCCTGCTCTGCGCGGTTCAGGTTGGTATCAAACTGATAAACATAATCCTCTTGAGAGTAATCGGCATCGACCAGCGCTTCCAAAATCACATCCAGGTCGGTCGCCACAATATACAGGCGAGGCTGTGTATACAGCAAATAATGCGGATCTACCTTTTCAGCCACCACTTCGCCGTCGCCCACCGCATACACGCGGAAGCTGGCATTGTCCAGGCGCAGTGTATCGCCGGGGTTCAGCCCCATATTCCCAAACACCATCACTTCATCCGCTGCCAAGGCACTGCCGGCATGCAAAAAACCATTGTAGCTTTCTTCATCCAGGAAGGTAACCCAGCTAAAATCCACGGCTTCTTCGCCCTGCGCGCTCCGGTGTGCAAACCGCAACGATTTGTCCGCCAATATATCGCAATGAGACGTGATTTTGTGTATCCGCGCTTCGTTATCCGGCTGAGCCCCTTGATCCTGCAGCGTCTTGCTGATGATCTCGTAAAACGCCCGCGTGGAGTTCTCGTTGATCTCGCCCCCGAGCCTCAGTTCATACTGATGCGGATAGCTCTGATCCAGCAGTTTCTCAATGCCCGCCATCAGAGCCGTGGTGGAAGACATCATCACCAACACCATGGTAGACAGGATGCAGATGTTGGCAAGGCCGACGGCGTTTCGCTTCATACGGTACATCATGCCCGATACCGATATAAAGTGATTGGGCTGATAGTAATACTTTTTGTTTTTACGCAATATTTTGAGCAGCGTCACACTGCCCGCTGTGAACAGCAGATACGTGCCGATGATCACCAATATCACCGCGACAAAAAATAGCATGATCGCCGTAGCAGGGTCATCAATTATAATCGCCAGGGTATAGCCTGCGCCAAGTGTCAATACCCCCAGTAAGGTAACCAGCCATTTGTTTTTCGGCTCCCGCTCGCCCGTGCTGCCCTCTTTGAGCAGCTCTATGGGGTTGAAGCGGTACACCCGCCACAGTGCATACAACAGCGTCAGCAAAAAGATCGCACCAAAGAGCACGCAGGTGAATGCCACAGAAGCCCATGAGAAGGTCAGCGTAAATGTCAGCGAGACATTCATCAGCTTCAGCAGCAATAGTAGCAGCAGCTGCGACATCAACAGCCCCAGCGCCATCCCCACCACCAATGCTATCACCGCGGTGAACAGCGTTTCCAACGCCATCAATTTGGCCAGATGCTTTTTTTCCATACCCAGGATGTTGTACAGGCCCAGCTCTTTGTTGCGGCGCTTGATCAAAAAAGAATGGGTGTAGAACAAAAAGATGGCGGCAAACAGCATAATGACCCAGATGCCCATATTGAGAATGACCCGTAGCGTGCGCCCGCCAGCGGGCAGGGCGAGTACCCCCTGATCGCTGGCCAACAGATGCATCACAAAAAACGTGGCCACCGTGATTATGCAGGTGAGCAAATACGGCACATAGGTGCGCCGGTTGTTGACCATATTGGCCACAGCCAGGCGCGTATACAAATGCTTACGCACGGGCTTCACCGCCTGACGCCAATACCGACAGCGTGTCGGAAATCTTGCGGAACAGCTCGTCATCAGACGATGCGCCCTTGTAGAGCTGGTGGAACACCTCGCCATCGCGCAGGAACAGCACGCGCTTGGCGTGGCTGGCTGCGCGTACCGAGTGGGTGACCATCAGCAGCGTCTGCCCATCCTCGTTGATCTTGCCAAAGAGCTTGAGCAGTTCCTCTGCGGATTTGGAATCCAGCGCACCGGTCGGCTCGTCGGCCAACACCAGGCGCGGCCGGGTGATCAGCGCGCGCGCAATGGCGGCACGCTGCTTTTGCCCGCCGGACACTTCATAGGGATATTTGTTCAGAATATCGCCAATGCTCAGCTTTTGCGCCAGCGGTGCCAGGCGCTGTGCCATCTCGTTATAGGCCGTGCCCGCCAGCACCAGCGGCAAAAAGATATTGTCCTTCAGGTTGAACGTGTCCAGCAGGTTAAAATCCTGGAACACAAAGCCCAGATGATCGCGGCGGAAGGCCGAAATTTCTTTTTCGTTGAGGCCGCTGATGCCATGCCCTTCCAGCAGCACTTCGCCGCCGGTAGGCCTGTCCAGCGCGGCCAGCAGGTTCAGCAGCGTGGTCTTGCCCGAGCCGCTTTCGCCCATGATGGCCACATATTCGCCTTCCTCCACCGTGAAACAGACGTTTTTGAGCGCCTGCACCTGATTGCCGCCAAAGCGGGTGGTGTACGTTTTTTTGAGATTGTTGACTTCCAAAATAGCCATGCGCTTCAATACCCCCTCTGAGAGATTACAGCGTTAGTATAAGCGCCGGCGCATCAAAAAAAAAATCGAATTGTCTTACAAAACGGCGCGCAACCTTACACATCTGTCACATTGGGGCGGTACAGGCCGATGGATACCGTGGTGCCAACACCCATGGTGGACTGCACGGAAAGCGAATGCTTCAGTTTATCCGCTGCGCGTTTTGCCAGATACAGTCCGATACCGGTGGACTTTTGCTCGCCCCGGCCGTTATAGCCGGTATAGCCTTTTTCAAAAATACGAGGCAAATCCTCCGGCGCGATGCCAATGCCCGTATCGGCAATGTGCAGCGCATCCTCTTCCAAGCGGATGGCGATGCCGCCCTGGCGGGTGTATTTGAGGGCGTTGCTGAGCAGCTGCTCGATGATAAAGCCCAGCCACTTTTCGTCCGTCACCACCGTCACATGCGTTTCTTCGTATTGCAGGGGCAGTTTTTTGAGGATGAACAGCCTGGCGTACTTGCGCACCGCTGCCTTGATCACAGTATCGATGTCTGTTGGCTTGAACACAAAATCGTTGTTATCGGCAAACAGGCGAAGATAGGTGAGCGTCAAATCGGTATACTGCTCAATCTTGAAAAGCTCTTGCTGCGCGGCATCACTGTCGCTTGGCAATAGCAGCCGAAGCGCGGCAATGGGCGTTTTAATCTGGTGCGTCCACAGGGTGTAATAATCCGTCATGTCCAGCGCCGCGCGCTCGTATTGAAGAACCAGCGCGGCTTGCGCCTCCGCCTGCGCGCACAGGAGTGTGTGATACCTCGCCTGCACGGGGTCGAAAGTCTGCGGCAACGCGTCCGTCCAGCCCGGCGTATCGGCGCTGAGGTGCTGCAAGCGTCGCATATACACGGCAAAGCGTATAAAATCCGCCACGCCAAAGGCCAGCAGCACACAGCCGCTGAGCAGCGCGGCATACCCCACCGCCTCCAAGGGCAGATTGTTCAAATGCACCACCAGCGCAAACACCCCAGTGCCAAGGCCAAAGGCCAGCAGCATCCAAAAGCGGCTGCGCACATACAGAAGCAGCGTTTTCATCGTTTATCGCACCCGATACCCTATCCCTTTTTTGGTTTCTATGTAATCCGTCAGGCCGATGCCCTCGAGGGTTTTGCGAAGGCGCGTCACATTGACGGTCAGCGTGTTCTCGTCAATAAAACAGTCCGTCTCCCACAGCCGCGCCATCAGATCGTCCCTTCGCACCACCGCGCCCTTGTGCTCCATCAGCGTTTGCAAAATCCGAAGCTCATTCTTGGTCAGCTCCGCCGTCTGCCCCTGGAAGTTCAAGGACGCGCGGTTCACATCCAGTACGGCACCCTGATGCACAATCAGATGCGAATCGCCCGCAAACTCATACGCACGGCGCAAAAGCGCCTGTACCTTGGCCGTCAGTACGGACAGGTCAAAGGGCTTGACCACAAAATCATCCCCGCCCATCTGCATGGCCATCACGATGTTGAGGCTGTCGGAAGCGGAGGACAAAAACAAAATGGGCACCTTGGAGAGCCTTCGGATCTCCTGGCACCAGTGATAGCCGTTATAGAAGGGCAGCGAGATATCCAGGATCACAAGCTGCGGCTGGAAAACCGCCACATCCTCCAGCACGGCGCGAAAATCCTGCACGATGCGCGCGTCAAAATCCCAGGCCGTCAGGTGAGCCTGGATAGCGCCGGCAATGGCCGGATCGTCCTCTACAATCAATATCTTGTGCATGGCATCACTGATTGACGTTGCGGATGTAGTTGATGGGGAACTCGCTTTTCAGGATGTCCATGTGCACATCATCATAATATTTGCCGTCCAGATAGCAGCTCTCCCGGCGGCGGCCAAACTCCCTGAAGCCCACCTTTTCGTATACACGGATGGCGTTTTCATTGAAAGAAAACACCTTCAGCATGATGTTGTGCAGGTTCAAATAATAGAACCCGTAGCTGAGCAGCAGGCGCAGCGCTTCGGTGCCATAGCCCTGGCCGCGGTTCGCTTTCTCGCCAATAAACAGCCCCACCATGGCATGCATGCTGGGGGATGAGATGCTATCGATCCCGCAATTGCCCAGCAGCACATCATCAGAAAGCCGCACAATAGCAAATTGTGGTGCAAGGGATTTGAGGTTGCTGACAATCCACTCCTGCTCGGCCACGGCATTCATGATCCGGGGCGAGCTGCCAAGGCCGTCCGTCACGGCAAAATCATTCAGCCAGCGCACATAGGTTTCGGCATCATCGGGATGCATGGGCGAGAGATACACCTTCTCCCCCACCAGCTTTTTCGCGTATTTCATAGGTTTTCCCCTCCTTTGGCTGGGATAATTGTAGCATAAGTTCTTTACGGCGTAAAGCAAAAAACTGCCACGCTTGATTACGCAGCAGCCTTGGCCTGGTCCATTGACGAAAATTACAGTCTGCTCTCATTGCCCCGCTTTTTCAGATAAACAGCCAGGCAAACACCGCCGATTACAATCACAATGCCCAGCACCAGCACGAAGGTACCGATGGTGACGAAAGGATTAGCGGCTGCGGAAGCAGACGCCTGCGTGCCAAAAGGGTTTGCTGTGATATTGCCCGCATTGTCATACCATACCGAGTTTGCTCCCCACGTATTTCCCATATCAAAGGCTTCTTCGGGAATTCCTTGACCCATCACGCGGATCAGAATCCCCATCATTGTCAACGCAAAACCGGAACCCGCGATATACAAACCGCATAACCACCCATAGCGCCGAAAAAGTTTGCCGATTACGCCGGGGACGGAATCTAACCAGGAACCGCTTTGCTGCACCGGCTCCTGCGGGTATATTTTTGCTTCCTCGGCAGGCGCTTTTTCAGGTTCAGCCTCATCTTCCGACAGAAGCCAATCGGTGGTGACCTGAAATTCCCTGGCCAGCAACAATAGCTTGCTGATTTCAGGTGCGGCTTCGTCCGTTTCCCACTTGCTGATCGCCTGGCGGGATACCCCAATGATATCGGCAAGCGCCTCCTGGGATAATCCGGCCTTTTTTCTGCAATAAAGAATTTTTTCTGATAGCTTCATCGTCATGCCCCCCTCTCTTTCGATAGGTTCATTCTATCAAAAACACACGTTGCAGTCTACCAGCAGAGGCTTGAATAACCGCAACCAGAAGTTGCATATGTGATATAATCAGGCTTTGCGATAAAAATCGCCCCAAAGGCTCGGCTGAACCCTTGGGGCAGATGATTGCTTATTTCCCGAACAGCTTGCCGATCGCGCCCAGCTTATCGCCAATGGCGTCAAGGTTCAGCTTCGCCTTGATGCCATCGATGATGGGCTGAATCTGCTCATCCGGCAGGTCGATGCCGGTGATTTTCTCAAGGGCTTTCACGGGGTTAGCCAGGAACTCTTTTTTCAAGCTCTCGTCCTTGGTCAGCTTCTCCACGGCATCGGTAATGATTTTTTTAATGTCCATGCTCATACTCCTTACGCATTTTTTAACATAATATCACAATATGCATGTTTGGGCAATATTATACGAATGAGCTTCTAAAATCGATACAAAGCAAGCGTGAATTTTTCGTCAAGGCAAACGTAGAATTCGAAGGAATAGCAGCGCTATTTCTAGAATTCGGAGTGTCGCTTTGGCGGAAAAGGCACGTCTGCGACTATCGATTTTAGATGCGAATTAGTATTATTCTGCTTTGCGTTTTTTGCACACAAAGCGGTCAAACGCCACTGTGATGGCGGGCAGGATAAAGATGATCAGCACAGTGGCGCACAAATCGCCCTT
This sequence comes from Eubacteriales bacterium, assembly GCA_031547595.1. Taxonomy (GTDB): domain Bacteria; phylum Bacillota; class Clostridia; order Christensenellales; family Aristaeellaceae; genus JAVBRU01. The sequence goes on along the minus strand of JAVBRU010000093.1, from coordinate 21,476 downwards.
AGCGATGGTGAGCAGGATTTCGGAAATTGCTTTTTCCGAACCGCGCATGATGATGCCCAGCACCGTTGTGATCGCCATCAGGATAAACGCAGAGGTGAATATCGCATGGCTGGCGTTCGAAAGCGCGGCAGCCAGGGCCTCCTTTTTGTCCAGCGTTTCCCGCGCCTCACGGTAGTAGGAGGTGAACAGAATGCCGTAATCGACCGTAGCGCCCATCAGCAGGCACTGCACGATGAGAAGCGGCAGGTAGTACATGCTGCTGCCCGCGATGTACACTGTGCCCATGGTGATAAACACCGCGCACTGGATAATCAGCACCAGGATGGTGGGAATGACCAGCGAGCGGAACGCGATGGCCACCACCAGGAAGATCACAACCGCCGTCAGGATGGTGATCAGGTTCATTTCGCCCGGAAAGCTGTCATTCATTTCATTGGCGATGGCAGAACTGCCCACGATATAATACGTGCTGCTGACGTTATTCTTCAGCTGTTCGTCCAATTGCTTGATAAAGGCAAAAGTTTCGTCCGATTCCTCGGACAGATAGGTGTTCAGAATCATGCGGCTGTGCTTTGCGCCGATCATCTGACCCTTGCCATCGTCCATCTGCGCCTGTGCATCCTGCATCTGCGCCATTGTATCCGCCGTGAAGAACGGAGCAAAGGCCTCGTTGCTTGCTACATCGGTGACCAGGAACTGCACAAACGCGCTGAGCGCAATGCGGCCATTCGGCACGTTGCCATTTGCGATATCGTAATACTGGAACAGCTGCTCCATCAGCACTTCATCAATGCCCGCAAAGGCCGCAAGCTCGCCACTGGTAAAGGCCTGGTCGTTCATGTTCTCAAGCGCGTTCAGCTGCGCGATCACTTCATCGGTGAACATCGTGGCATACTGCGGATTGCCCACAAAGTTTTTCAGCACGAACTGCACCAAATCGCCCAGCGCAATCTTGCCGTCTTCCGCTTTGCCGTTTTGCGCCTCATACATCAGGAAAATCAGCTGCACCTGGTTTTGCGCCACGCCGCCAAGCTGCGCAAACTCCGCGCTGGTCATACGCATTTGCAGGATATCGCCATCGCCCAGCGCGCTGAGCTGCGCTGCCGTATCCTCGGGCAGCATGGAAGCAAACGCGGGGGTATTTGCCACATCATTTTTGACGAACTGCACAAACTGCTGGAACGTCATGGTCACAGGCGCGGCATCCTCCGGCTGGCCAAAGTAGAGGGCGTACATCTGCGCCACCAGCATTTCGTCCATGCCCATGGCAGAGGCCAGTTCCTGATACGTCATTTCTTTGCCAAGCGTGGTGGCATAGGCGTTCACGCTGTCCACCGCCGGGTCCTCAGCAAGCGCTTCTGCCAGCCTGGCAGCGGCTTCCTCATCCGCATTTTCATATACCACCACGATGGGGTTGGGCACGGTGAAGGTCTTGTTGATCTCGTAATACTCCGTGAGGGTGTAGGTGATGTTGACGCTGCCCTGCAGGAAGTAGCTGGCCGCAAACAGCAAGACAAACAGAATGGGCATGGCCTTGCGCATCGCATAGCCAAACCCCGCAATGCCCTTCATATTGAAGTGCAGGGTCTTCTTTGCCGTCTTTTCGATGGCCTTGTCACACATCAAAATCAGCGCGGGCAGCACGGTGAATATGCACATCAGGCTGAGTGCCACGCCCTTGGCCAGCACATAGCCCAGGTCAGCCCCGATGGTGAAGCTCATAAACACCAGCGCCAGCATGCCCACGATGGTGGTCACGGCGCTGCTGGAAATGGCCGTAAACGCATTTCGCAGTGATTTTTGCATCGCTTCCAGCGGATTGCTCGTCTGCTGCTTCTCCTGCCGGTAGCGGTTGAGCAGCATGATGGAATAGTCGATCGACAGGCACAGCTGCAATATGGCGGCAATGGCCATCGTGATATCCGATACGCTGTCAAAAAACGCGTTGGTGCCCATGTTGATCAGCACAGCAATCGCGATATTGAACAAGAACAGCAGCGGCTCTACCCAGGATTCGCACATGATGAACAGAATCACCAGCAAAATTGCAAACGCGATGCCCGCGATCTTGGGCAGGATTTCCATGGCCGTGTTGCCCAGCGCATCGCCGCTGATCACATAATCATACCCGGCATAGCGCGTCTTGATGGCGTCCGTCACGGCTTTGACCTCGTCCGTGCCGCCCGCAACAGACAGCGCCACCACATACAGCGTATGCTCTGCTTGGTTATAATGCACGCTGCCCGCCTCGTACTGCACCTGCTGCACGTTCGGCAGCCCCGCAAGCGCCGCCGCGATATCCGCCTTTTCGGCTTCCGGCAGGTTTTTAAACATCAAGTTGAAGGTGCTCCCGGCTGGGAACTCCTCTGTCAAAATGCCCACGCCCGTCTTGGCGGCGGAGCCGTCCGGCAGATATTTGGTCATATCCGTATTGATGTTCACCTGCGTCATCAGCACCGCGCTGGCCACCGCCAGCACCATAAAAAACGCAAAAATTGCTTTTCGTTTATTCACCAGAAACCAAGAAAAACGCTCCATAAAAAGCCTCCAACTGTATAGTTCGCCTGTGTTGACAAATGCGAATAGCTGGATTATACTGGCCGCATGTGGATATTACAACCGACTGTTGGCATTCCATTGGCCGCAAAGTCAACACTCTATATCAAATCCGTTGCTTTTCCATCATTTTGACACAATGGAGGCATTCGTATGGAACGAGAGAATCAACGCATCCGCATCACCCGGCAATGCCTGCGCGATAGCCTGGTGCGCCTTTTGCAAGAAAAGAGTATCCACAAAATCTCGGTGCGCGAGATTTGCGACAGTGCCGCCATCAACCGCACCACTTTCTACAAATATTATGGCAGCCAGTACGACCTGCTCAAGGATATGGAAGACGATACATTGCAAAAAATCGCCGACTATCTGTGCAGCATCGACAGCGGCACCGATGACGCGCAGCGCGTGATGCAAATCCTGCTCTACGCCCAAGATAACCTTGATTTGTTCCGCCTGCTGATCAACAACACCACCGACAGCGACTTCCCCCAGAAACTGCTCAGCCTGCCCAGCATTCAAAACGTTCTGCGCGAACACCTCGCCGGCGGGTTTGATCCCCTCGCGCTTGATTATGTCTACCATTTTATCGTCCATGGCGGCTTCAACATGATCAAAGTGTGGATCAACAAGCAGCACCGCGAATCCCCCGGCGAGCTGACCTCACTGCTGATGAAAGTAGTCGCTAAAATGCTGACATGAGGGAGTACGCGGGGGCTCTTCCCCATCCGTCACCCCTTGTGCTTCTTGATCTTCGCCTCGTGCCCCTGATCGCTGGGCATATAATATTCCTTGTCCTTCAGGCTGTCCGGCATATACTGCTGCGCCACCCAGTGGCCGGGGTAATCGTGTGGATAGCGGTAGCCCTTCCCCGCGCCGAGGCGCTCTGCCCCGGCATAGGCGGTATCGCGCAGATGGCTGGGCACGGCGTCAAAGCCGCCGTGCTCGGCATCGGCCATAGCGGCAGAGATGGCATTGACCACGCTGTTGGATTTGGGGCTTTCGCAAATGGCAATAATGGCCTGGGAAAGGGACAGGCGTGCCTCGGGCATGCCCACCATTTCCAGTGCCTGCCCGGCGGCGACGGCCTGCAGCATAGCAATAGGATTGGCAAGGCCCACATCCTCGCTGGCGTGGGCGATGATGCGGCGTGCCAGCATGCGCGGGTCCGCCCCCGCATAGATGAGGCGCGAGAACCACAGCAGCGCGGCATCGCTGTCCGAGCCGCGAAGGCTCTTGCAAAAAGCGGACAGCATATCGTAGAACAAGGTATCATCGCAACGCACAACGGGCTTTTGGATGCTCTCCTCCGCAATGGGCAGCGTGATATGGATGCCGCCGTTGACGGTGGGCGTGGTGAGCGCGGCAAGCTCCAAAGCATTGAGCGCCATGCGCACGTCGCCATTGGCCACATGCGAGAAATGCTGTAGCGCCTCCTCATCAATGGAGACGTGCATTTGCCCAAGGCCGCGTTCTTCATCACCAGCGGCGCGAAGCAGGATGCCATGAATATCTTTCGCAGTGAGCGGCTCAAACGCGAACACGCGGCAGCGGCTGACGATGGCGGGTGTCATGGCAATCATGGGGTTCTCGGTGGTGGAGCCGATAAAGCGGATCAGTCCCTCCTCCATGGCGGGCAGGATGGAGTCGCTCTGCGCCTTGCTCCAGCGGTGGCATTCGTCCAGCAGCAGGTAAGTGGCCTGCCCATAGAAGGCGCGGCGGTCGGCGGCAAGCTTGAGCTGCTCTCGCACATCAGCCACGCCAGAGGTGACGGCGTTCATACGCACAAAAGCGGCCCGCGTCATCTGCGCGATGACGGAGGCCAGCGTGGTTTTGCCGCAGCCGGGCGGGCCGTAAAAAATACTGCTGGTGAGGCGGTCTGCCTCAATGGCGCGGCGCAGCAGCCGTCCCTTGCCCACGATATGTTCCTGGCCAAAAAACTCGTCCAGATTGCGCGGGCGCATGCGGTCGGCCAGCGGCGCCAGCTTCTTGTCGTTTTGGTCAAATAAGGTCATGCACGGTCCTCGGCGATCAGGGTGGCAATCTCGCGCCCCTCGCCCCAGATGATATCGTGCGCCTTGTCCTGCACACCCAGCGACAGGTGCAACAGCGCGATGCCCATATCCAGCATGCCGCCAAGGCCTGTGCGCTGCAGCTGCAGCGTGCGCCCCGCAAAGGAAATGCGCCAGGGCTGCATGTTCATGGCCGAGGGCGCCATGCGCACGCATTCGGCGGCATTATACGCCCACAGCGGCCAATCCATGGGATCGGGCGCGCAGATATCGGCCAGCTTTTTACGCTTGCGCTCGCGCATCGCGGGATCCGCCGGGACGCCCAGCGGCGTGACGGCCAATACCTTTTCGTTCGCATCCAAGGGCACATTGATACCACCGTTTTTGAAGCTGGCCACCCAGCAGGTGCCAAGCCCCAGCGACACTGCTTCCAATACAAAGGCCTCGCCGCTGATGCCCGCATGCACCACTGCGTGCGGCACGCTGGCATCGGCAATGATCGCGGCATAGCGGCTGGTGCCAATCACAGCGCCAACCAGCGGCATATTGCGGTAGAGCTTGGTATCCTCGCAGTCGCCCATTTCAATGCGCACACCGGGCAGGCAAATGCGCGCTGCAGCATAGCTGAGCGCGCTTTTTTGCGCCACATCGGGCACATCGCAAAACGTCCGCACACTTTGGCGCTGCGCAGCAGCCTCGTAAAAACGCACGCGCTGCGTATCGGTTAAAAATCCTTGCAAAGCACAGCTTTCCATTGGTATTCACCCCTTTGAGGGTAGTTTACCACGCAAGGAAGTCAACGTCAACAGCTCAGCGAAATACTTTGCGCAGCACAGATACGATGAGTAGCAGCAGGCACGCGCCGCCAACCGCAATCAGCAGGCTGTACAACGTGAAGCCATTGATGCCGCCAATGCCCAGCAGCGATGCAATGTATCCGCCCAGCACCGCGCCTACCATGCCGATGATCAGGTTTATCCACCACACGTTGTGTTGCTTGTTCATAATCAGCCCGGCAATCCACCCCGCCAGCGCGCCCAGGATCAACCACAGAATAATGTTCATATCTCAACCCCCTTTCTGCATTCAACCTATGCGGCTGGCTGCAATTGGTGCACATAATCCATCGGGGGCGGCGCATGCTATGGCTATGATGAAAGATTTTTTGATTGGTGCCCTGGGGTACCCGGCGCTGGAGCTTGCCTACCGCCGCCGCACGCATTACAGCATGGCGCTGGCGGGCGGCATTTGCCATGTGCTGATCCGCCGCATCGCGCGCCGCCGGGGCAGTCGCGCCGGAAAGGCGTTGCTGGGTGCGGCCGCCGTCACCGGGTGTGAGCTGTTGATCGGCCTTGTTTTCAACCGCCATCACAAGGTGTGGGATTACCGCAGCCAGCACTTCCATATCGCGGGGCAGGTGTGCCCCCGGTATTTTGCAATCTGGTATGCGCTGTGTTACGCACTGATGCGGTAATCGTCAGTTCTCTTTCATTTGAATAATGGTATCGATTTTAATCTGCGCCTCGCTGTATTGATCGCGCCAGTTGAAGGCGCTCCACTGATCGATTGTCATAAAATTACGTATTGCCACATTGCCAAAGCCGACGGCATCACTGCGATAGCCCTGCAGCTTTTCCATCAAGTCCAGGTAGTTCTGCGTAACGACCTGCATGATGGCCTCTGAGGTCAGTTCGTCTTCCGGCAGATACTCTGCAACAATAAACAGCTGAATCGTCAACGTGATGGGCGAGGTGGATATATCTACAGATAGCTTGGCAGGCAGGCGCGTATAAAGCACGCAATAGCGCTCGCCCACAGCCAGCGTCATACGCTGATAGTTGCCTTGCAGCAGGCTGATCAGCTTCATCTCGTGTCCGGTGATCACGCCGCACACGCCCCTGCCATCGGTCAGCGCCGCGCCGACATATTCCAGCTCGTTCACATTGATGCGCGTCAGCGTTCCGGCTTCATCCTCCAGCGGCTGGTCGTGCTGATGCGCTTCTTTTTCGTCAAACTTATTGATGGCTCCATACACCAGCAACGGGTCGTTATAACCAAAGCCGAGCTCGTGCACGCATTCGCCCAGGCTGATGTTCGGGATAAATCCTTGGCCGGAGAAATTATCAAACAGCGCGTCGATATAGTGGCTGAGGCGGGTGCCGATATATGCCTTTTGCTTGCTGATAAACTCCTTTGCGCTGCCCTTGCTGATCACCGGCACGGCGGCCAGGCGCATGTTGGGCAGGTTATAAGCAGCGTATAATAATTCAAAGCAGTCAGGACCTTCGGCTGTCTTTTGCCCCATCACCACCTCGCGCACCTGGCTGAAATCCAGATGCCGGGGGATGGACGCATTGAGCAGCACGAGGCAGCTGTTCCAGTCCTTGCCAATGACGGTGGTAGTAATATAGCCCTGGCCTTCTTCCTGGTTGCTGCTGGAGTTGTTGCCGCCCTGCGCCGGGCCTGTCTCCGGGCTGGCGCTACTGGGCACTTTGACGGCCAACTCAATATCGCCGTTGTCTTTTTTATCGATAGACAGGGAGATCACCATCAATGGTTCTTCCAATAAACGTGTGGCGCAGCCCGTCAGCATCAGGCAGCACAGCATCAAACAGGCAATTTTCTTCATGCGGCGGCCTCCTTTTGCGGTTGCTTGCGAACTAGACTGCCTATCAACGCCGCAAGCATGGCCAGCAGCACCAGCGCAGTGCGGTAGGGCAACAGATCCACCAGCCATTTGCTGACCGACTGATCGTTGAAATACAGCGCGGACAATGTAAGCAGCGTGAGCACGACAAACACTACCCTTGTCCTCTTTGGCCCCAGGATGTTGGTAATCATTAGGCCGCTGTGGTGCAGGGCGTTGGTGGCGGCGATAAGGAACAGCAACATGTACGCCGCCATGATCAAAATCCACCCTGTTGAGGAAGGCGAAAACTGCAGCAATATCATCAGCCGCTTATAAAATGCCTGGTCCCGCGCCAAGGCGTAATAGGGCAACAGGTACGCGTAAAACAGCATCACGCCCGCCCCGCCTGCGAGGCTGAGCAGCATCTTGATGCCGTAGGATTTGGCCTGTGTTTTCAGTGCGCGCAGCGTGCCTTCGCTATAGGGCATCAGCGCTGTGCATGTGCAGGTGGCCACGCTGCCGGTGATCCACAGCGCGCCTTTCAGAATGCTGCCGCCACCTTGCCCAAACAAGGGAAACAGATGCCCGGGATTGCTAAATTCATGCACATTGGCCATACCAAATATCAGTGCGACCAGCAATATCCACCAAAAAAACTGCGCCATGCGTGGGAGTGCATGCTCGTCCACCCGCAATAGCGTGGCAGCAATGCAGACACCCATCAGAATTGTCAGCGCCCCTTGCAGAGAACTGGCCAGGCTGCTGAACACCACCTCGCTCAGCGAAGTCATGGCAAGCTGCGCATCTAGCAGCAGCGAGAGCGCCAGCACGCCGCTGACGATTTTTTGAAGCACTGTGCCCAGTGCGCTTTGCAGCGCGTTTTGGTTTTCGGCGCGGCGTTTCAGCACAATGCCGCCCATCAGCATCAGCAGCGCCAGCGGGATGCAGGCAAGCAAAATGGACATATAAGCGGGTGTGCTGACATGGTCAAACAGAAACAGCGACGCGCCGGAGAGAACCTGCGCAAACAACGATACCGCCCACAGGGTGCCATAGCTGTGCGCCAGGTGGTGGTAACGCTGGTCGACCATCGACTCCATGCTGTGCACATCGGTGGTGGTTTGCGGCAAAGGCGTGGCCTCCTTCTTACTTATTGTTATCTTTTTTGTCCCAGGCGCGCATGCTGCCCTCGGTGCGATTCATGTGGTAGGGGTTGGCCATATAGCTGCGCAGGCGCTGCCGCCAGATGGGCATACGCATCAGCTTATCGGGGTTCAGCGGGCGAATCGGGGTCAACGGTGCAACAAAGGGCACATTGAGGCTGGTCAGGGTGGAATAGTTGGAAAGCAGAAAGAACGTGCCAATCACAATTCCCGGAAAACCAAACAGCCCGCCCAGCAGCACCAGCGCAATCTGGGCAATACGCACCGCGATGGTGATGGCATAGTTGGTCACCACATAGCTGCCAAGGCCACTGAGCGCCACAATGATAATCAGCAGCGGGCTGATCAGATCAGCCTCCACTGCAGCTTGCCCAAGGATCAGGCCGCTCACGATGCTCAGGCTGCTGCCCATCACGCCGGGCACGCGGCTGCCGGCCTCGTTGATCAGGTTGAAGGCAAACAGCATGATCAGCATGGACGAAAACAACGATAAAGGCACCTTGGCCTGCGTTTCCAGCACGGAGGTGAGCAGCGACAGCGGGATGCTCTGCGGGTGATAGGTGATCAGCGCCACAAACAAGCCCGGCGCAAAGATGGAGATCACCGTGCCCAGCATGCGAAGAATCCTGAGGAACGAGCCGTATTGCCAACGCATGGAGGTGTCATCCGGCGTATGAAACAGCTCCAGCATACCAGCGGGCAACACCATCACAATGGGCGAGTTTTCCATCACGAGCACGATGTAGCCTTCGGTCAGGAAGCTGACGGCGCGGTCCGGCCGCTCGGTATTGATCACCTGTGGGATGAGGGAATAGGGTTTGTCCTCTATCAGTTGCTCCAGCATGCCAAGGCTGGATACATAATCCACATTGCAGCCGCTGATGCGCTTTTTTACTTCCTCCAGCACTTCCGCCCGGGCAATGCCGTTGAGGTAAAGAAGAGAGATGCGGGTGGGCACACGGTTGCCCACGCTGAAGGACTCGCTGATCAGTGCAGGGCTGTGCATCATGCGGCGGATGAGCACTACATTATCGCGCAGCGATTCCGTAAACCCCTCCTGCGGCCCGAGGACCACAGACTCATTGCGCGGCGGCATCACGGCGCGGCGCACATAGCCCTTCACATCCATCACCAATGCGCCGTCCATGCCGTCCACCAGCAGCGCCACATCGCCGCCAAAGATGCGGTCTACCGCCTGGGGCAGCTGTGTGGTGGGAGTGACGGAGGATACCGGCAGCACGGATTGGATCAGATGCTCCTGGATTTCGGTGCCCTCTGGCGGCGCTTCGGCTTTCATGACGGGCATTATGATGTAACGCTGCAGCTTGTCGTCGCTCACCATCCCGTCCACAAAAAACACCGCCGCGCGCTGTCCGTCAATGCCGGTAAATTCGCGCACGATCACATCCTCGCTTTCGTCGCTGTGCGAGGCTTGCTTAAATTGCTTAAGGTTTTCGTCAAAGGTGCCGGTCAATATGCCGGGCTTGAGCGGTTGCCAGGGTGTTTCGGGCATACAGCAAGCCTCCCGTACATGCATAGATGGTATCTGCATCCAGTATGCCGTAAAGCAGTGCAGGTTATGCATAAACCCCGCGTCCGAGGCGCACGATAACGCCGATAAGAGGAGGATGATTTTATATGCAGATACGTACAGACCTGGCGATGGAGAGCCGCGAATGTGCGGGGGAGCTTCGCGGGGTCACATCGCGCAGCGCGCGGCATGGCAATATCGAGGAATTTTGCGTGGTGGTGCAAACGGACGAGGCGGCGCAGCAGCTGGGCAAGGCGTGCGGAAAATATGTGACGCTGTGCGACAACCAGTTGATGCACGCCGATGCGCAACAGCGGCGGGAGCTGGCTTTAGCGCTGCGGGATGCGTTGCAGGGCATGCTGCCGCCCTTTGGCGACCTGCTGATTGTGGGGCTTGGCAACCGGCGCATCACGGCGGATGCCCTGGGCAGCCGGGTGCTCGAAAGCCTGCTGATCACCCGCCATATGAAGGACATGACGGACGACTCCTTAAAAGGGCGGCTGCGCGGCATTTGCGCCGTGGCCCCCGGCGTGCTGGGTGTGACGGGCATGGAGACAGCGGAGGTAGTGCAAGGCATTGTGCAGCATGTGCATCCTTCTGCTGTCATTGCCATTGACGCCCTGGCCGCCAGAGAGAGCACCCGCATCTGCACCACCATTCAGGTGACGGATACCGGCATCCGCCCCGGCAGCGGCGTTGGCAACCACCGCATGGGATTGACACGGGAGACCCTCGGAGTGCCTGTGATTGCCATTGGCGTGCCGATGGTGGTGTATGCCGCCGTCATCGCGCGGGACGCCCTCGGCCTTTTGATGGAGGACATGGGCATCCACGAGGACGAGCATGAGCAGGCCATGGAGCAATTGATGGACAAGGTGCTGCACCAAGGCGTGGGTGATATGGTGGTCACCCCGCGCGAAGTGGATGATATGGTGGGCAAGGTGGCCGAGATTATCGCCGACGGCCTCAACATGGCGGTGCATTCCCGCCTGTCGGAAGAAGAAATTCGCATTCTCGCGCATGATAGCCTCTGACGCTGCATATATGTTAATGAGGCAGGTGAGTACATGCGTTTTTTTCGTTTGCAAGCCAAAGAGGCGCAATTGTGGGTGATCAGCATTGTGGTGCTGGCGTTTTTCAGCGGCGTGGCCGTGGGGCAATGGACAGCGCCATCCGCGCAGCCCGCGCCCAGCACCCCCGCACCGGGTGCCGTGGAGGTGTTTTCTTCACAACCGCTGCTGGATTTGAGCGAGACCCCCGCGCCGGATGACGCCTTCAGCCTGGAGGTCATCTCCGCCGTCACGCCCAAGCAGGCGCGGCAATTCCGGGTGTATCTCTACCACACCCACACCTATGAGGCCTATGAGATGACCGCCGTACAGACCTATTCCCAGACGGAAAAGTGGCGCACCAAGGACGATACCCACAACATCGTGGGCGTGGGCGCGGAGCTGGCGAAGCTTCTGGAAGCCGCAGGCATTTATGTGTATCACGATACCACGCCCTATGAGCCGCCCAGCCTGAGCACCGCGTATTCGCGCTCTCTGGACGCGCTGACGGTGTCTGTCGCCGGGGGCGATACGTATGACCTGTATATCGACATGCACCGGGATTCCTACTCCGCCAACAACGGCCCGAACACAGTGGGCGATGAGGGGCTGGCGCGCTTTCTATTCCTGATCGGGCAGGGCACCGGGCAGACAGGCATTGACGAAAAGCCCGATTGGCAAAGCAACCAGAAGATCGCGCTGGAGATTTCAAACAGCCTGAACGCTCAGATGGCATCGCTGTCCCGCGGGGTATCCCTCAAAAGCGGGCGCTACAACCAGCAGATCGCACCCTGCTGCATTCTGATTGAGGTGGGCAACAACAAAAATACACTGGAGGAAGCGCTGGCGTCCATGCCTTATCTGGCGCATGCCATTTGTGAATATTTTGATACTTTACAATAGCACCTTGCATCCGGCCCCCCAATGGTTTATTATTAACTGGTAAATATGCTTGCGGGAGGCTCACATGGACAAGTCCAGTATGCCCATTGGCGTGTTTGACAGCGGCGTGGGTGGCATCAGCGTGCTGCGGGAGGCCCTGCGTGCGCTGCCCGGCGAGGATTTTATTTATTATGGCGATACCGCCCACGCGCCCTATGGCACCAAGAGCGAGGATCAAGTGTGCCGCCTGGCCTGCCGGGTGGTGGATACGCTGCTGACGTATCAGATCAAGGCGCTGGTGATCGCCTGCAACACCGCCACCGGCGCTGCGGGGCAAATGCTGCGCAGCACCTACGATATGCCCATCATTGGCATGGAGCCCGCGCTCAAGCCCGCGTCGCTGATCCGGCAGCAGGGGCAGGTGCTGGTGCTGGCCACGCCCGTCACCCTCACCAGCCAGAAATATCAGCGCCTGTACGCCCAATACGGCGAAGGCGCTGTTTCGCTGCCCTGCCCCGGGCTGATGGAGTTTGTGGAGCGCGGGGACGAAGGCTCGCCTGAGCTTTTGCGCTACCTGCAGACGCTGTTTGCGCCCTTTGACAGGCAGGCAGTGGACGCCGTGGTGCTGGGCTGCACGCACTATGTGTTTTTGAAGGATGTGATAGCGCCCTTCTTTGATGCGCACACCCGGGTGATAGACGGCAATGCGGGCACGGTGCAGCAGCTGAAACGCCGTTTAATGGGTGCGGAACTACTGTTTTTGGGCAAACGGCAGGGGCAGGTGACGCTGCTGAGCTCGGATGAGGGGCGCTCGCTGCCGCTGATGCAAAAACTTTTGATCAAACCTTGAAATTTAATGCTATATCTGGTAGAATAATTCGCGTATGTGGTTAATCGTTGTGTTGATCATAGAATTTCATTAACGGGAGGCTTCCAAATGGCAGATTATACGACTGAAAACATTCGCAATATTGCCCTCATTGGACATGGCAGCGAAGGCAAAACCACTTTGACAGAGGCAATGCTATTCGCTGCGGGCCATGTGGATCGTCTGGGGCGCGTGGAAGACGGCACGACCGTTACCGACTTTGACCCCGAAGAAACCAAACGCCACATTTCCATCAGCGCCGCAATGGCGCCCATTGAGTGGAAAAATACCAAAATTAATGTGATTGACATCCCCGGCTATTTCGACTTTGTGGGCGAATCTGCCGGCGCGCTGCGCGTGGTGGAAACCGCGGGCATCGTGGTGGGCGCTGTGGGCGGCCTGACGGTCGGCGCAGAAAAAGCCTGGACAGCCACCGGCAAAAATAACGTAGGCCGTATGTTCATCGTCAACCGCATGGACACCGAAAATGCCGACTATTTCAAGGTCGTCGAAGCGCTGCGCAGCAAGTTTGGCACCACCGTTGTGCCGCTGGTGCTGCCCATTGGCGCCGGTGCGTCCTTCAAGGGCATCGTCAACGTTTTGGAAAACAAGGCTTATGAAGGCACCGGCAAAGGCCTCAAAGAAGTGCCCGTGCCCGCCAATATGACCGGCGCAATCGAAGATGCCATCGCAGAAATCACCGAAGCCGCTGCCGGCGCGGATGACGAGCTGATGATGAAGTACCTCGAGGGCGAAGAGCTGTCTCACGAGGAAATCCTCTCCGGCTTCCACGCGGGCATGGCTAATGGCACCATTGTGCCGGTCGTCGCCTGCAGCGCCACCAGCGGCGTGGGCGTAGCCAAATTGCTTGACACCATGGCTGTATATCTCCATGGCCCCAAGGGCACTGTGATGCAGGGCCAAAACGCCAAGACCGGCGCGGCGGACAAGCGTGTGTGCGATGCCAGCCAGCCCTTCTCCGCGTTCGTGTTCAAAACCATTGCCGACCCCTTTGTTGGTAAGCTGAGCCTGTTCCGCGTATGCTCCGGCACGCTCACCAGCAGCACCGCGTTGTACAACGCCAATGCCGATAAGGCCGAAAAAGCCAGCGGATTGTTCATGATGCGCGGCAAGAAGCAGACCAACGTCACCACCGTCAACGCGGGCGACCTGGGCGCGCTGAGCAAGCTCAGCTTCACCTCCTCCGGCGACACCCTGTGCGACGCCGCCAACCCCATCCGCTTTGCGCCCATTGATTTCTCCGCTCCCAGTATTTCCAAGGCCATTTATGCTGCGAAGCAGGGCGAAGAAGATAAGGTGTTCTCCGGCCTGAGCCGCCTGCAGGAGGAAGACCCCTCCATCAAGGTGGAAAAGAACGTGGACACCACCGAAACCCTGGTCTCCGGCCAGGGCGAATTGCACCTTGAAATCGTACGCGCCAAGCTGCAAAGCAAATTCGGCGCGGCGGCCACCCTGTCCGATCCCAAAATCCCCTACCGCGAGACCATCCGCAAGACCGTCTCCTGCCAGGGCCGTCACAAAAAGCAATCCGGCGGCCACGGCCAGTTTGGCGATATCTGGGTCGAATTCTCTCCCATTGGCGACACCAACCAGCAGTTTGAGTTTGTGGACGCCGTGGTCGGCGGCGCTGTGCCGCGCAACTTTATCCCCTCTGTAGAAAAGGGCCTGCGCGAGAACATCGTGAAGGGCGTGCTGGCGGGCTTCCCGATGGTGGGCCTGCGTGCAAAGCTGTATGATGGCAGCTATCACCCCGTAGACTCCTCCGAAATGGCGTTTAAGACTGCCGCCCGCATCGCCTATAAAAAGGGCTGCAAGGAAGCCGATCCCGTGATGCTGGAGCCCATCATGCACGTGGAAGTGCTGGTTCCCGATGAGTACATGGGTGATGTCATGGGCGATATGAACAAGCGCCGCGGCCGCATCATGGGCATGAATCAGGTGGATGGCCAGCAGCAAGTGGTTGCGGAAGCACCCCATGCCGAAATGTTCAAATACGCGACCGACCTTCGGTCTATGACCCAGGCGCGCGGCTCCTTCACCATGACCTTTGAGCGCTACGAAGAGGTTCCCTTCGAAGTGGCCAAGAAGATCATCGAGAACGCCCAGAAGGAAGAAGAAGAAGAAGAGTAATATTCTTTTACAAAAAATCGCTGTGCTTTGCGCAGCGATTTTTTTCACTTTTGAAGCAGCCCAAGGTTTGTTACATTTCTGTGTAGCGAAGGTTTCTTTTGTTGGCAGTTTTTACCGACAAATTTAATTTCCATATTGCAAGGATTTTCGTGTTATGTGAAGAATAATACACTAATCTGGTTTATTTTTTTCCACATAGGACGAAAATCCACGGAGTATCTTACAGGTAGAAAGCTTGAAACGGGGAGGGCTCTGGATGAAACGCACCGTCATTATTGTATTGGCTGTCGTTTTGGTGGCAGCGATTGTAGGTGTTGGAATTCTATGGGGCAGGCAAAACACATTGCAAGAAGATAAAACGGTGTTGATGGCGAAAGTGGACGCACTGGACAACACCCTCAAAGATACGCAGAGCGCCATGACCAACGCGCAGGATGGCTACATTGTTGCGCTGACGGATAAAGATGTGCGCATTGCGGAGCTGGAGAGCTCCATGGCCACCCTGCAGGGCGATTTGGATGCCGCGCAGGAGGAGCTGGTGACCACACAGGATGGGTATTCCACCCGCCTGGCCGAGCACGAGGAAGAGTTAAAGACGCTGCAAGGCAATGTGGAAGCACTCAAGACCGATTTGGATACCAAGCAGCAGGCGCTGGACAACGCCGTGGCAGAGCGGGAAACCGCGCTTGACGAGCTGCAGGGCAGTGTGGCCGCCCTGCAAAGCGACCTGGCCGCCAAGCAGCAAGAGCTTGATGCCGCCGTGCTTGCCAAAGACAGCACCATTAGCGAGCTTCAAAACAGCGTAGCCGCGCTGCAGACCGATCTTGCCGCCAAGCAGCAGCTGCTGGATGATGCCCAGACAGACAAAGACGGAACAATCCGGGAGCTTCAGGGCAGCGTAGCTGCCTTGCAGACTGATCTGACCGAAAAAGAAGGCGCGATTGCCACTTTGCAGAGCAATTTGGACACCTCACGGGAAGCGCACGAAGCCGTTTTAACAGAAAGAGATCAAAAAATTGCCGAACTGGAAGCCAATATTGAAACACTCCAAGGCGATTTGACGGCGGCACAAACGGGCTTTGCTGGCACGTTGGCCGACAAGGACGGCATGATCACCACCTTGGAAGACAACATTGCCACGCTGCAGGCCGATCTGGCGGCAGCGCAGACGGAGTTTGACGCCGCGCTGACAGAAAAAAATGCGCGTGTCTCCGGCCTGGAAGATAAAATTGCAGAGCTATCCGGCAGCATTGCCTCGCTGCAGAGCGATATCTCTGTAAAGCATGGCGAATCGCTGCTGGTGCAGGCGGATCGCCTGGTCAAAATGTCAAAGCTGGAGGGCTCGGTAACCAGCCTGCAGGCTGAGCTTCTTACCGCCCAAAACGAATACGCCGCTGTGCTTCAGCAGCGGGACGAAAAAATCGCCGCCCTGGAGGGCGAGATTGCCATTGTGCAGGCCAGCTTAACCGATCTGCAAACGGGCTACGCCAACACCCTGGCCGAGAAAGATGCCGAAATCGCCGCCCTGCAAAGCAGCATTGCCGCCCTGCAAACGGAGTTGCAAGGCACGAAGGACACGAGTGCAACCGATCTTGCCGATCGCGATGCGCAAATCGCCAGATTGCTGGCGGAGCAGGCAGGCTTTGGCGAAGAGCTGCTGCAGAAAGACGCAGAAATCAGCACCCTGCAAGGCAACGTAGTGGCACTGCAAGGCGACCTGGATGCCGCGCAGGCTGCCTACACGCAGGAATTGGCCGGCCGGGACCAGACCATCACCGCACTGGAAGGCAATATGACGGCACTGCAGGGCGACTTTGATGCCGCGCAGGCCGACTATGCCGCAACGCTGTCTGCCAAGGAAGGCGCCATTGCCACGCTGGAGGGCAATCTGGCAGCGCTGGAGAGCGATCTGGCCGCGGCGAAAGCCGGGCATGCCACAGAGATTGACGGCAAAAATACTGCCATTTCGAACCTTGAGGGCAGCATCGCCGCCTTGCAAAGCGATTTGGCCAATGCCAAGGCAGAATATGCCGCCATGCTGGAAAGCAAGGATGCCACGTTAGCCGCGCTGCAGGGCACCATGGACAGCCTGCAGGCCGAGTATGCCACCGCCAAGCAGGAATACCAGCAAACGCTGGCAGCCCGCGAAGGCACCATTTCGGAGCTTCAGGGCCAGCTGGCCGCGCTGATTGCCAAGAAGGAGCAAAACAAGCGCTATACCCCCGACAACACCCAGGCATTGATCCTGCAGCGCTATGCGATTGCGCAGTTCTCCAAGCTGTATGATGTGTACACCGGCCCCGGCGAAAACTACTACCGCGCCAACAATGGCAAAGCCGCGTACGGCGCTGGCGGCGTCGCCCGCGTGTACGGCGTGGAAAACGGCTGGCTGATGATCGGTTATCCCATGACCAAGGGCGGCTACCGCCTGGGGTACATCTCGTTGGATGCCCTCGGCACGATCTATGGCAAGGAAGGCATGTATGATTCCAACCTCACCTTCCTGGAAGCCGAAGTGTATGTGGATGCCAACTGTCACCTGACGGATGACCCGATCTATGGCAACAGCTTTATCACCGTCATCCCGCAGAACACCGACGTGCTGCTGCTGGGCTACCTGAACACCAAGTGGGCGTATGTGGAGGTCACCCTGGAAGATGTGCTCTACCGCGGCTTTGTGGATGCGCAATATATCTGTGTAGATTGACCTACAATGCAAACTGCGCCGGGGCTTCATGCCTCCGGCGCAGTTTTGCTTGTGCAAGAGCAATGTTTGAGCTATATTCGCAGGCAATATCGTATGAGGCGGAGGGTTACCATGTTTTGTGTAGAAAAGGGTACAGTCCAAACGATCTGGAAGGACTTTGGTTGTGAAGCTTTTCAAAGAAAGCAAACAGGTGGAAGCATCCGCATTGCTTGCCAGAATGGAGGCTCAAATATAGGCGGATGCTCCGGTACGCTTATCCGATCAGTAATCGAATATATTGTCACCCACTTGGATGGCCGTACGTAATGCCTCGCCCTCATAGGGCTTTCTGATTTCAATCAGGTTGAGCACGGTATATCCGCGCTTCCTGAGAAAGCCAATCATTGCATCGTTGTTGGGATGGACGTAGTTGTATACGGTGTCCTCGCCGTAAGACAATGCCAGCTGCTCGGCCTTGGCATACAGCGCGCTAGCAATGCCTTTTTTTCTGTACGTTGGCAGCACGTATAATGACTCTACCCACACGTTGGGCGCATCCACACGGCATACCAGATACCCTGCGCAGGTTTCTTCGTCCAGGCAAATATAAACGGGAAAGCCCGCGTTTAGGTATTCCAAAAATTCTTCTTTCGCGGCATCTGTGTTTTCTTTTGCTGCAATCCCTTTATAGCCTTTGAGCTCCACCCTGAACTTTGCGATCAGGGGTGCAATAAGAGAACCATCGTACTGATTTGCATGTCGAATTTCCATTTGAATCACCACCTGAAACGCATCATAACATACCAACAGCATTTATGCAACAAGGCTGTTGACAAACTAAAAATAGCATATTATGATATATGTGTTGAAGTATCGGCTTTTGAACGCGCCCTATGCGGATGGGAGATGATACCCTTGTTTCGTATGAATAACTGAATTATATTGCATGATCGTCTTATGTCGGGGAGGATGAGGCAATGACAAAAAACCTCGCCACAGTATGTGCCGTTATCCTATGCGTATGTATCACATCGGTAGCTTTTGCCTTGCCCGTGGAGCAGGATCCTGCTGATATTGACAGCCTGCTGGCTCCTTATCAGGCAGTGATTGATGCGGTCAATCAGGAGCTGGGCTCCTATATCCATATTCCGCCGGAAAACAAAAAGAGCGTGTACGCCTATTATCAAGGCATGTCTTTGGATGCATTCGAGAAATTAATCAAGGAAGAATATCTGGCCACCCTCGCTGGCGCTGGTCCATCGGCGGGAAACGAAAAAATGACCGAAGTACAGGTGAATCCCAAGCTGGTGTTTGTGCTTCAGGATGAACTGGATGTGCTGCTGGCGCCGTTTCAGTTGATCATAGACCGCGTCAATCTGGAGCTTGGCACCAGCATTTCCATCCCTTATGAAAACAGGGCAAAGGTATACGCTTACTATCAAGGCATGACCTTGGACGAATTTGAAAAACGCATCCGGGAGGAATATCTGGCAACATTCCTGACGCCCACGCAGGAAGTACCCCCCGAGGATATGACCGTCATTCAGGTATGGCCCAGCAAATAGCGCCTGCCTGTGTTGTCGTGTGTTTACTCAGTAAACGCAAAGAGAAGCAGAAGGAACTTGAAAAAAGACTTGCCAAGAGCGCCCAAGCTGTGGTATACTATTCCTCGTGACAAACGGGCGGTCCGCTGCGCGCAGGGGCGTGCATGAACGTCTATGAGGGAAGGAGGATACCACCATGAGCGAAATTATCCGTTCGATCGAGCAAGCACAGCTTCGCACCGATCTGCCGAGCTTCAGCATTGGCGACACCGTCCGCGTGTTCGTTAAAGTTGTGGAAGGCAACCGCGAGCGTCTGCAGGCCTTTGAAGGCACTGTGATCGCAAAGCGCAACGGCTCCAGCCGCGAAACGTTCACCGTTCGCCGCATGTCCTATGGCGTGGGTGTGGAGCGTACATTCCCGCTGCACTCTCCCCGTGTAGACCATATCGAAATCATCCGTAAGGGCAAAGTGCGCCGCGCCAAGCTGTACTACCTGCGCAACCTGCAGGGCAAGGCAGCAAAGATCAAGGAACTTGGCCGCCGCTGATGTGCTTGCACATAAAAAAGGATTGCATTGCGCAGTCCTTTTTTTGTATAACTATCGCCCGACCTCCGTATTGTCCTGTCCCCTATCGCGTAATGCGCGGATGGGATGGGGCGCAATTTCGAAGCGGTAATCGCTGCCCGACTGCCCGATGAGGCACGCCACGGCCTGATGGCTGGCCACAGCCTCGGCCCTTGGGCACAGGCGCTTCTGGCAGCGGTAGAAGTCTGCTCCCCGCGGCAGGATGCCCACCGGCACATATTTTTCGCGCAGCGCGGTGACGCCAATGTGCTGCAGCATATCCCGCAAAAAGCCCTTGCTGGGCACCAGGCACAGCGGCGGCGGAAATTCACCCAGCAGGGTTTGGTTCTCCACAAATTGCGCCGCCTTTTGAAGATGTGTTGCTTCATGGCGCAGCTGTGCAGCAAAATAGGCCTGCAGGCCAGGGTGCTGTTCATCCAGTGCAAAAGAATGATACACATAGCACTCGGCATATTCATGCTGCAAGTGCCGCGTCAGCGGATCTTCCGGCGGCAGCAGACTTTGCAGATGCACCTCTTGCTGCTGCGCATGCAGTGCCAGCTGCAGATATACATCACGCGCCACGCCGCTTTGCGCGGCCGCCGCCTGCAGATAGCCCTGATACTGCTCGGCCGCCAGCGCACCCACAATGAGCGGGGTGAGCCGCATCAGCGGATTGGCATCTTTGCCAAGCGGCAGGCGCACTTCATCAAAAGGATGGCGGTGACAGGCGATCAGCGGCCGCCCCGGCATTACCTCCGCAGTGCCGCCCAGCAGTTTTTCGGCAGCACGGCCTTCCAGCAGCATCAGGAGGTTGGACAGGCGATATAATACGTCCAGCTGCTCCGGCAGCAAAAACTGCAGGCTTTGCCGCACAGTGCTTTCGGGTAACATCTGCGCCAGTGAGGAGGTGACCTCCAGCATCGCCAACGCGCGCAGAACGCACAGCCCGGTGGCGCTTTCATCAGAGGGCAATAGTGTGCACAGACGCATGGCCTGCTGCGCTTCTATGCTGCCCGTCAGCGACAGCAGCCTTCGCGCATCCTGCGTGGGCGCGGCGTTCAGCGCGGCTACAGCCTCGGCGCGGGCGGCATTCTCCAGCGCGATCAGGGTCAGGATGCGGCATTTGCTGTGGGGCGCAGCAAATGCGTCCGCGCAATCGGGAACGGCCAGCGCATCCATAGCGGTGTATGCGCTTTCCAAAGAGGATGCCTCTATCATAAATGGATTCAAGGGAATCCCTCCTTTCAATAAAGAAGAATTCCCTTGATACCCTATATTATGCTGTGCGGTCCATAGATAATTTATCGGCAATCAGGGCAATAAACTCGCCATTGGTGGGCTTTTCGTCTGGGAAGGCCACGCGGCAGCCAAAGGCTTTGTTCAGCGTTTCCACCCGGCCACGGCTCCAGGCCACCTCGATGGCGTGGCGGATGGCCCGCTCGACACGTGAGCTGGTGGTGCTGTACTTTTTGGCGACCGCCGGATAGAGCAGCTTGGTGACCGAATTGATCATCTCTTTATTCTCGACGCTCATGAGGATGGCGTCGCGCAGATAATGATACCCTTTGATGTGCGCCGGCACGCCGATCTGATGGATGATATCGGTCACCATAACCTCGAGATCAAACCCGCCGTTCTTCGGCCGCTCCGCCCCCGTGTTGATGCCCGAAAGAACCGTTATGCGCCGCGCAAGCAAATTCATGTCAAACGGCTTGAGCATGTAATAGGACGCGCCGTTGTCCATCACCTGCTGTTCAAAAAAAGGGTTGTCAACGCTCGACATGAGGATGAATTTTGCCGATTCTCCCTTTCTTTTGGCACGTATCATGACCTCAAT
>JAVBRU010000121.1:0-34235 GCA_031547595.1 Eubacteriales bacterium | reverse complement strand
GCAAGGAAACCATTGAACGCAGCTTTGCGGAAGCGAAAGAAAACCATGGTCTTCGCTTCGCTCGTATGCTCGGCATTAATAATATGCGCGAGCAGTGTTTCCTGACCGCCGCCCTTCAAAATATCAAGCGCCTCGCCGCTTGCCTTTTGCGCTTACTCAAAACGGGCGTCTTCCACTTCAAGAAAACACCCGCTTTGTTGATGGTCTGAAATCGCGCCATAGCGCGATCTCTTAAGAATTATTTTTCTTGGCAGATCAGGCAGCGGGAGCTTCCTGCACAATCTGGTTGATAAAGTCAAACAGAATCTGCGCGGCATTTATAAGGCGCGGGCCGGGACGGGAAATTTCGTCGCTGTCCGCGTTCAGGATTTGATCATCCACAAGGGCGGTCAGGCTCTCCCAGCCCACGCGGCCTTTGATTTCCTCAATGGGGGTGGGGCCTTCGCCATAATACATGCTGATGGTGACGATGAAATCAGGGTTGCGTTCCAGCACCTGCTCTTCAGAAATCTGTGCCCAGCCCTCCACATCCGCAAAAGCATTGGTCAGGCCGCACAAGGTGGCAAGCTCGTCCATAAAAGTACCTTTTCCGGCTGTCCACAGGCCCCACTGCAGCGGAGACACTTCAAAATACACCGTCTTGCCAGCATCCTGCGCTTTGTCGGCAATGCCCGCAAAGGTGGCTGGCCTTTGGTCGGTCAGGGCAGCTGCTTCCGCATCCTTGCCCATCATGGCACCAATCATCGTGATGGCGGTGTACACGCCTTCAATATCGTAGGCGGCAGATTCCACCACGCGGATACCCGCACCTTCCAGCGCGGCGACTTGCTCTACTGTCTGGGACATGGTGGCCATCAACACAACCTGAGGCTGCAGCGCAATGATTTCTTCCAAGTTGGTCTGGGAACCGGACTGTACCACCGGAACATCCAGCACCGCTTCGGGATAGTCGCAATAGGGGCCGCGGCCAACCAGCGCACCGCCAGCGCCGATGGCGCACAGGATTTCGCAGTCGGCTGCGGTGAGCACCACAATGCGCGTCACAGGCTCTGTGAATGTGATTTCACGGCCGGTCATGTCCGTGACGGTGAAGGCTTGGCTTTCGGCCAATACGGGCAGACCGCCAAGGCAGAGCACCAGGCAAAGCGCCAGAGAGAAGAGTTTCCGAGTCATTTTTTTTGACCCTCCCTTGTGTAGATCAAATGAATGGGCCGAGAGGCAACAAAAAACGTCCCTCCCTCGCAAGAGAAAGGAACGACCAAAAAAGGCTGTGTAAACAGGGCTTTTTCATCGCTAATCCCATCCCCAGGAGAACGATTGGTGTAAACAGGTCTCCCGACTTGGCATCATCCTACTTGGACACCTTCCCATCTAAAGAGACAGTGGCTGCGCTGTTCGCGCTTGTCCGTTCGTCCGCTTCACGGTTACTGGGATAGTGCGGAAATCTCATCCGCTTCCCATGACGCAGCCACAAAAGCGCCTGCGCCGCATGTTTCCATGCAAATACACCCGCTATTCATTTGTCTTGTTCATTATAAAGCGAACTTTACAGCGTGTCAACCTAAACCCAATATCCAATCTTTCTGAGCAGCAAAAAATCCTCCTGCCTATTGCATCTTTGAACCAAACTCTTCCCGGCAGCGGCCTGTGTACGCGCGGCGCGTGAGCTCATCCGGGGCTGTGATGCGATATCCGCTCTCCCGCCTTTCCAGCACACCCGCCCGGCAAAGCTCTTTTAACAGGCGTAGCATATGCCGGTAGCTCATTCCCACCGAGCTGGAAACGTCTGTCAGAATATCGCTGAAAATGCCGTTGTGCGATGTTTGCAGGATGTAGGAACACAGCCGTTCCTCCCCGGAATGTAACGCCGCAGCCACAAAACTATCAGAACTGCGCATCAGCTTTTTGGCTAGTTCATTGCCAAGCTTATTCAGGAACACCGTGTTGCACTTTAAGGCCACCTCATGCCCCTGATAAAAAACGGCGATGCATTCGAAATCCGTGATAGCGATCATGGAAGCGCTAGCGGTCTGTATCCCAGTCATAAGCTCAATATCGCCCACCATGCCGTCAGAAAGATAATAGCAAAGAATCAGGTGCTTGCCGCTGGGCGTGGTGGAGCAAATCTTGGCCTTGCCGCGCACAATAACCGCAAGCCAGGTGAGCGGCATGCCTTCCTGAAAAATTGTCTCTCCCGCTTGAAAGCACAGGCACCTGCAGCAGTTCTGCGGCAAGCCCTGCAGGCCATAATCTGCAAGCTTTGCAAAGTGTTTGCTAGTCAAGGGTTTCGTTTTCATGGGCTACATCACCTCTGAAAGCATTGTACCACATATCATCGCTAAATGGTGTGACAAATGTCCTATATTTCGTGCCGAAAAGCGGCTACAATAAGCCAAGGAGGGGAAGAACATGCATCAGCTTCTTGCGCTTTTGACGGGCCTGGCCATCACCGTTATGGTTTCTATCAATGGTCAGCTCTCGTTGCACTATGGCACATACCTGGCGGCTGTGATTATCCACATTGCAGGATCGGTGTTTGCGCTCTTGCTATGCGCCCTGAAAAAAGAAAAACAGCGCCCTCGCAGCGCTATCCCCCTGTGGTTTTACCTGGGCGGGGTGATGGGCGTAGTCACCACCCTATGCAACAACTTATCCTTTGGGCATATCAGCATTACCAGCATCATGTCGTTGGGGCTGCTGGGGCAAACGGTCACATCGCTGGCGATGGATGGGCTGGGGCTGTTTGGCATGGAGAAACGTCCGTTCCAAAAATCCTCCCTGATAGGATTAACATTTTCATTGATCGGCATGGGCCTGATGCTGGACCGGTCCGTAACGCAGGCCCTCTATGCCGTGCTTTTTTCCCTGGGCGCGGGCGTGATGGTGGTCCTTTCCAGAAGCGTAAATGCACGGCTGGCAAAAGAAGTGGGTGCGCTGCGCGGCTCGCTGATCAACCATCTGGTGGGGCTTCCAGTCACAGTGCTGATAGCCGTGCTGGTATGCGAGGTGACGCCCGTGGCGGGCAACCCTTGGGTATCGCCCCCGCCATGGATTTACCTGGGGGGTGTATTGGGCGTCGTCACTGTGCTGCTATGCAACCTGACCGTGCCGAGGCTCTCTGCCTTCTCCCTCAGTGTGTTGACTTTTATCGGCCAGTTTTTCACCGGGGTTCTGCTGGATGTGGCAGCGGGCAGCCGTTCTTTAGATGCGTCCTTTGCCGGGGGCGTCATCATTGCGGCAGGAATAGCCGCCATGCTCATCGCAGAGCAAATAACTTCTATCAAAGCTAAAAAGAAGCAGGAGTATTGGCGGCGGCTTCAAAAAGCCGAAGAAGAACACCACCGGAAAGTATATGGCAACTCCCCCTAACGTAGTTCGACAATCACGGATTCTCCCTCGGTCAACTCCCTATCCCATGCAGTCACAACTTGCGTCTCCATAGAAATGCCTCTTGTGACCGGCGTATACATGGCGTTGCCCGGCGCAGTTTCCACTTTTACCGATTTTACCAGCATTTGCTTTCGGTTATCCAGGTAGTTGCTATACAGAACATAAACGGTATCACTGGATACAAAAGCGTGATTGGGAATGAGCGCCTGGTAAAAAGGTGACTCGTAGATCAACTCATATTGTGTCATATTATTGAATTTTTCCATTCCCAAATCCGTGCCGGACACTACAATGACCGAGCTTGCCGTATTGCTTTTGTAGCTTAAGGCAGAAAGCTTTATGCGGTCAAGTGCGTTTTGCGGGTTTGTGAGTGTAATCCATGGGTAATCGTTTTCGAAATAAACCGCGCCTTGTACGCGTATCTGCACATCCCACGCCGCATCGCTGGGTATGAGCTCAAATAGCGTGTCATAAACCGGCAGGCTTCCCAGCGCCTGAGACGGCCAGTTGACCAGCATACCATCGCAAGGCGCGAGGATGGCATAGCCGTCATCCCGAAGCGCACGCAGCACATTCATTTGCTCGCTTGCCCGTTCATAGGCCGACTGTTTGTTTTCTACCGTTGTCATCTCATAAATACCCATATTGACAATCACCTGATAATTCTCATAGGCTGTATCACGGGCGGCCTGAAGGGTCTTTCTGCGGGTTTCACTCACGTCCACCGCCTTTGCCAGGGCGGTTTGCGCATCGCTATATTCCTTTGTAATGCTCTCCACAGCGCGCGCGTAGTCTTTTTGATATCTGTTCAGTTCAACATAGGAAGCATAATAAGCATTCTCTGCCGATGCCAAACGCTGGTCCAGTGTGCTTTCCTCAAGGCGCAGCAAAACCTCGCCCATCGTCACCTGCCTGATTTCCCCTTTGATCACCCAGGTCACCGGCAGTCCTTCGGGCAGCAGAATCGAAGTCTGCACCTTTTGTGTATCATTTGAGACGATTTCGCATTGCGTGATTGCGTTTCGATACTGAATCGTGCCGCTCTTGATATCGGCCACCATCACCTTGGGTGTCGTCCAATATACAATGGACTTGCTCAAAAAAGCAAACGCCAACAAAGAGATCACCGCGGCCACCGCTATTTTACGTAATCTGGGACTCATTTGACCATCTCCCCCAATCCGTCTAAAATATACTCTTTAAGCAATACATACAAAAGCCCCGTAGGCAACATAAAGACCACTGCACCTGCAAAAAGCATGGTATGCGGCATGTTTGCCTTGGCGTTGAGCACAACGGACAGTGGATATTTCGCAGGGTCTGACAAGAGCAGCAATGGCTGCTCAACCATATTCCAGCTCTCCGCAAAAGTGACGATAAACAGGGTAATCAGCCCCGCTCTTGCGCAGGGAGCGACCACATGCATCAGCATGGCGCGCGTGCTTTTCGTGTCCAAACGCACACAGGCGCACAGCTCGTCAGGCACGCTCAAAACAAACTGGCGCATCAAAAACACGCCGAGGGGCGCAAAAACGCCCGGCAAAAACAAGCTCCACCAGCTGTTGTATATGCCAATTGCCTTGCTGGCCATATAAACCGGCAACAGCGTCACCTGTAAGGGCATCACCATGAAAAAGACATACAGAAAATAGATTGCCCCGCGCCCCGGAAAATGAACCTTGGCCAATACATATCCAGCGAGAAATGAAACGCACGTATGCGCTGCAGCAATCGCTAAAGTTAAAAAGAGGCTGTTAAAAAACATCTCCAAATAGCTCTGATGCTCTACCAGCACAGCGTAATATTGCTTAATACTGACCACTTCCGGGATCAGGTGAATGGGTGGGCAAACGCTGCTAAACAACGAAACAACATCGCCGGGCCGCATCAGGGAATGCACGGCAATAAGCACCACAGGCAACAACGTTATGCCTGCGCACGCAGCAATGACCGCTCCCCAAATCCAACGCCCACTTTTCTTCTTCATGATCTTTCCTCGTTGTAATGGCGCATCAACCGAAACAATGGCACGATCATCACTGCAATCACAAGCACCAGCATCATCGCGCCCGAGGATAAATTCTGGTAGTTTAATTTAGCAAAGTGATTGTTCATGTAGTGCTGCACCAGGTATACGGAGTTGCCGGGATATGCGCCATAGAGCACATAGGCTTCGCGGTAGAGGCGCTGGCTGCACATCATCACATATATCACGGCAAACAGCACCGCAGGCTTAATCTGGGGGAACACGATGCGGACAAACCGCCGGAAAACACCTGCCCCGTCCAATGCTGCGGCTTGCTCCAACTCTTTGTCTGTCGCCAGCAATGCCCCCAGGATCAACACCAGCGGAATGCCAATGTTCTTCCACAGCGCCAATGTGAACAGGCTGAGCCATTCGCCATTGAGGCCCGTGTTGAGCATGCCATTGCTATAGCTCAGCGCGATCACAAAACCGCGCCCTTTTGCAAAAAAGAGTTGCCAAATCGAAGCCACCGCCGCGCTGGGCATAAAAGCGGAAAACAGAAATACGCCTTGCATGGAGCGCAGCCACGGATATTGCTGCATGGCCAGCGCCAGGGCAAGCGCAGGCAACACAGTAAAGACAGGCAAAAACGCCGTGAGGATCAATGAGTTTTTGAGGGCCAGCTGATAATATGTGTTTTGCGCAACTGCCCGGAAGTTGTCCAGCCCTACAAACGTGCTGTCAAACGGCGATTTTATCAGCGCATGGTATACTGAAACACCCAAAGGCAGCACATAAAGGCCCAAAAAGCCCAGCAGCGCGGGCAACATCAACGCGATATCTTTGCGGGGATAGATCGCATTTTGTGCCTGCCTATAAGGGTTGCGGGCTGCGTTTCTTTTCAGCATCGCCTTTTCCTCCATTGTTTGCGAAGGCACATGATCATCACGCCGCCCAGCCCCCCTGCAACCAACACCAGCATCCGTTGCCAATGGGCCTGCGCAACCAGCGGATGGGCAATGCTCACGCGTGTGTTCACATCATATACGTACTTCAAAAATGCTTCCATGATGGGCTCCGGCAGCAGCTTTGCCGGAATATACGCGGACGGGAAATTCAATCCATACCCAAAGAACACAAGCAAACCCAGAAGCGTTGCCCCCATCGATCCTAAGAACGTGGCAACGCGCAACAGCGGGCCGGCGCTGCGCCGTAAGGCCCGTCCTGCATAGTCATCACGCCAGGCAGACTGAATGGCATCACGATTCTTTTGATACACCGCTTGACCCCGCTTGCACAGCCACAGCCATGCCGCCAGCCCATACAAGGCCACAAACCCACGGGCAAGTGTCTTGATCCCCGCCCAGGCCTGGGCCAGGTTGAAAACAGCCGTCAGCTGGCTGCGCACCACGCTCTGGCGGAGCCACGCAATGCCCAGCGAGCTTTGCCCGGCGCTGTGCAGAATCACTTCTATATGCGTGGCGCGTATGTCGTCCTGCTCTTGCAGCACATACGCTGTGTTTTCATTGTAGTACGCCAGTTTGGCTGGCAATCCGGACGTGCCCGCATACACGCCGATGATTGTATATTGCTGCCCATTGATCAGCATAGCTTCGCCCGCTACGCTGACGTAGCCAAACAAAGCAATCGCCATCGTATCGCTCAGCATTACATATGGACATCCGGCATCCTGCGTCCACAGCGTGCGCCCGGCCAGCATAGCCGGTTTCGCCGCCTCAAAGTAAGCCGGCGGCACATGATACACGTGCCCCGAGGCTGCTTTGTTGCCCGTGGTGGCAAAGCTGGCTTCGTCACGGGCATATAAACGCACCTGCTCGTATGCTGGCCCATCGCGCAGCTGCGCAATTTCCTGCGCAGTGAAAGTCGCACCCTCCTGCAATTGTGCCAGAATGATTCTGCTGGCCGCGTGCGGCGTGTATATGAATACAAGCAGCCACGCGGCCAGCGCAGCAAGCGCTATGCCCAGCAACCAGCACCGAAGCCTCGCTGGGCCTTTACCCCTTGCGTCTTGCAATTTGCCCTACTCCCCTTGCATCATCGCCCAGCGCGCATCCAGCGCTTGCGCCATGGCTTGCCATGTCATTTGTCCATCAACATATTGCGTCAATAAATCATACCACAATATGGCAATCGGTGTCCAACGTGTATCATCAGGCATGAACCGTTCGCGCTTGAATATGAACAGGTCGTAATATTCCGGGATATGTTTCCCCCAAGATGAATTGAGAGGATACAAAAGATCCACAGGGTATACGCGGTAATTGCCGATGTTATCCACAACATAATGCATTCCATATTTCTCATTTTGTGTAAAAGAGACATCCATGTCATTTGCAATGCAATAGTTTGGCCGTGCTTTTGTAAAGGATTGGACTTCCTGATCAAACACATCCTGCAGCTCCGGCTCCAGTGCGCTTTGCAAAAAAGCAATCGCCAGCTCTTGATTGGGCGCGGTACGGGGCATACAGAAGGAATAGTAGCTGCCCATGTATTGGGGGTTTTCTACATCCAGTACCGGCGCAAGCATCAAAAGGTGCTGGTCTAGGGAAAGCAGATATCCTGTAGATCCGACTAACTCAGTCATCAAGACGGCATGGTCGCCATTCAGCAGAAGTCTGCTCGCACCAAACGGCTCCAGTGCGCCCGAGGTATAGATATCCATAAACATTTTCATCACTTGCTCAAATTCCGGTGTTTCAAATTGCCCGCCGGGTGCAATCACTTGATGAAAATACTGCTCCATCAGGTTTTGCATGTAAGGCAGCTTGAGGTTTCTATGCCCCCAACCCCACGTAAGATAAAAATCGTTAGCTCCATCACCGTTCAAGTCGTAGGGTAGGTTCTGGCACATGTCCACAAAATCCTCCCACGTCCACACCTGAGAGGGCTGATCAACATCCGCTGCTTTTGCCAATGTAGAATACCACTGCCAGTAGGAAACTTCCAGCCGCTGAGGAAATCCGTACAGCGCGCCTGCAATCTCTGCCTGTTGCCGGATATCAATCCATTCCTCCGGCCACTGAGACAGTAAATCGGTTTGATAGAAATCGCATAGCAAGCCCTTCGCAGAATAATCGCGCATCATTTGATGTGTCAAAATCAGCAAATCCAGCGTGGACTCCTGATTCATCAGATAGGCCGCCAACTGCTCACTCGACAATTGATGATAGATAATTCTCGCATTTGGATATTGGCGCAGGAAGGCCATCTCCAGCTTGTAATTGTACGCAAGTTTGTCTTGAAAAACGCCAATATGCAGCTCCACTGCTTCGGTGGATACCACCTGGGTGTGCGCCAGGAATGTGCTCATGGGTGTTTCAACATTCTCTGCGCTCGCGCAACCGAATGCAGAAAGCAGCATGATGAGGGCCATACAGGTGGCTAATAGTCGGTTCTTCATCCTGTTCTCCTCCTGTTTCATCCATATTTGATGGTGATTCATATATATTAACTTTATACGACATTGTTTTGTGACACATTTTGTGAAAAAACAAAAATAAACTTCTTTATGGCCATTCATGCCACACATGGGTGTTAGTTCATTTTGTTTTCTCTGCACGATCCATTCTTTATGGCAGGCAGGAACAAGTTTCTTCTGTCCCTGCCTGCCAAGTGATGTCATTTTTCTTTAATTACATTTATAGGAAACTGCGGTGTAAAATGTCCTGGTGATAGTCTCCTGTTTTGTACAAGTCTGTACGCCATAAGCGCTAACTGAATAATACGCTTTGTAGGTAAGCGAGCAATTACCGCCACTGATTACTATAGAAATTGTCTGTCCGTCTGGCGTTATTGTGGCATTTGCGTAAGTGGGTTTGTTGCTTACAGTCGCTGCCACTGCATAGGTGCCGATTATCGCCATTTTAGGAAAGTCCCCGGAGGATGTTGGAAATTCCGCTCCGATAAACATTTTCGGAGTAGTATTCGATGTACGCAAGGTAACCTTGAAAGTTGCTGTTGCTATATTAGAAGTAAACCAACCGCTCCCTCCTGATTCATACTCCATAGTTACTGGTGCTGAGAAAGTCTGGACAGGGCTCTCGGCAAACGCACCGGGGATGATAGTAAGCAGCAATATGGTAACGACGAGAATAAGGCTTGTGACCCTCTTTTTCATTTCTATTTACCTCCGTTTTATATCTTATCTTCAGGCAGAAGCAACTGTTTCATTGCCTGCCCACCAAACCATGTCACGCTGGTTTATCGCCAGTCATAGGAGGGATACGCGGAAAACGTTAAATTGACAGTCTCTTGTGCTGTACAGGATTGCTGACCAGTGGCGCTAACATAATATTTAGACCTGTATACAAGCGTCATACTACCGCCGTTGACTGTAATTTGAATTTTTTGTCCACCCATCGTTATAGTAAACCCTTTATATGGAGCACTGTTCTTTGTTGCTGATATGCAATGAGGCTCGATTTTTGCTAAAGTCGGATCGGAAGTATTGGGAAACTCCGCTCCATAAAACAGGTCCGTGACGGGCGATCTTAGCAGGTTGAACCGGATGGTCGATGTTGCAAGAGACGTTCTAAACGATCCCTGTCCCCCCGTTTCATACTCCATATAGATAGTGCCCTGAAAAGTCTGTACAGTACTCTCAGTAAACGCGCTGGGGATAGCTGCAAGCAACAGCATGGCAACGACAAGAATCAGGCTTGTGAACCGCTTTTTCATTTTCTTTTTCCTCCGTTTTTTATTTGGGTTATCTGTGCAGTGTTGTGGCCCGCATTAAGCAATCATTCGTATTCCCCCTCTTTACCCTTGCCAGCTGTCATTGTGGATGACATACAAACAAGAGGATCCTATCTTGTTTTAGGGATTTTTGCCGCCGTTTATGCTCCATGGCAACGGCTCTCTATCCCCTTCAATGATAAAATGTCTCTATCCACCCTGTTTGTAACAGCGCTGTGGAAATTATTTTTATTTTTTAGTGCATTATTCCCTGGAACCGTATTGTAATTTATTGCAGTATATTGTAAAATCGAATCATAATGAGGAAGGGATGTCTATGCTGTGCAAGATAACCGTGAATGGATGGAGGACGTTTACCGCGCCAACTACCCGCGCATGGTTGCAGTGGCGCGGCAGCATGCAAAGGGCAATGTCCTGCTGCTGGCAGAGGTGGAAGACACCGTGCAGGAGGTGATGCTATTGTTGGCGCGCAAATGCAAAGTGCTGCGTTTTCATCCCAATATTGAGGGCTTTCTGGTGGTGGCCGTAGGGCATGTAATGAAGGCCTGCGACCGCGGCCTTAGCAAAGTCCAAGCACGTTCCGCCGCGCTCTTTGATGATGAGGTGGGCGCCAAAACAATTGAAACAGCATTGCTGGAAGACGAGCTGCTCAGAAACGCCGCCATCAGCGAAGCCGAAGCTATGCTGGAGAAGGTCGAACAATACATTGGCTCCGAAAGCCTCGGCATAATCAGCGATTATTTCCTCCGCCCGACTGAGCGTAACGCACTGGCGCGCCGCCTGGGCATATCAGAGGTCGCTTTAAGGATGCGGGTGAGCCGTATCAATGCCAAGATTCAAAAGAATTTTAGAATTACTTTTATTTTTTTCATATGCCTGTTACAAACACACAAGTGAAAGACATTTAATAACGAGAGGAGGATACTATGGCAGGTCTGAAGACAAGGCTGCACAAAAATAACGACCTGAAGCTGATACAGGCCGTTGCAGATCCGGCAAACGCACAGCGTGTTTTGGACGAGCAACTGGCCAAACCAGCAGCAAATGTCAACATTGCCCTGGTGGATGCTTGCCTGCAAACTTTGCAGCCGGAAGGCAGCAAGCCCGATGCCACGCCAGAGCTTATCCTTCAGAAAATGCTAGCCTGCTATGACCAAACGGAAGAAGCAAGCAAGGAGACACCAACGCCCCGGGTGCGCCGCAGCATGCCGCGCTTGGCGTTTATGTTTGCGGTGGTTCTGTTGCTGGTCTGTATTGTGGGGGGGTGCGTTGCCTTAGCGATGGGCATCAACCCATTCGCCTGGCAGCAAAGCTGGGACAACAATAAACTGAATGTTCATATGGTGCTGCATCCGCAAGGGGATGTGCCCCGGCCTGCCAAGTACACCCAAAAGGGCATTGGCACCGGCGATGCCTTTGACGAGCAGCTGCAGCTGCTGGAATCGCACCCGCCAATTCCAGCGCCGCCGGAAGGCTACCAAATAGCAAGCCTGAACATTGATATCGATCAGTTCGAAACAATTCTACATGTGCGTTATGAAAAGATCGATGATCCGGACAAACGCTACATCATTGATGTCAATTACCTAAATCCACTGGGCCCAGATCAGCGGAGCGTGGGCAACCGGGGCTATGAAAAGGACGAGCGGGAACCGGACATCATCGAGGTGGATGATGTATCCTATGTATTCTTTGATAACCTCAGCTTTGCCTGCGTCTATTGGATTGACGAACCATGCATTATAAGCATCTACACCAATAGCATGACCCGGGAAGAATTGAAGGTTGTTGTATTGGACACGATTGAAGGAGGATAACACAATGAAAAAGACAGTGGCGCTTCTCTGCGCTTTGATAATGCTCATGCTCCCTTTGCTGGCATCTGCCAGGCTGGATATGCAACTGATGGCGAGTCAGAAGATATCAGACGCCAATGTGAGATTGAATCCCTCAGGAAATACTCTATATGCCAAGGCGGTAATGAGTACA
The DNA here is from genome assembly GCA_031547595.1 of Eubacteriales bacterium. GTDB lineage: Bacteria > Bacillota > Clostridia > Christensenellales > Aristaeellaceae > JAVBRU01. Next base: position 22,174 of record JAVBRU010000121.1, on the reverse strand, counting down.
TCCTCTACCGCAAGTGAACTGGGCTTTTCCTATATTTATATTCAAGAACATCGGAACAACTCGTGGATCACTGTGCAGGGCGCTTATTACGAATATACTTATAATAACGATTATCATTCCTACACCGTGTCCTACACAGGCGAGCCCGGCAAAACATACCGCGCCATCGCAGGGTTTTGGGCAGTGGTGAATGGCGAGGCCGAATCCCGCGCAAGTTCCTCTGGCTCTGTAGGGTTGTAACAGTTGAAATTTTTCAATAATCCAGCTCCAATAAATTCTTATGCCGTTTAGCCGCCAAACAAAAAGGCCCTCTGCCGCAAACCGCGTCAGGGGGCATTTTCGGGTTTATTAGGGCAAATTCCGAAAACATAGCGCATAGATTTGCGAGAGATATTACTGCCTCGCTAAGGCGAGGAAGCGCGGCATAGTAGAGCTAGGCATGGAGAGTGCGCTTTAGCGCACCGAGGCGCGAGACGAGCCGAAGAGCCGACGCGAGACGGCAAAAGATCCGCTTCCCTCAATGGAGATCCTATTTGGCAAATCGAATATCATGCAGCATGAGCAGATTGGCGTGATTGGCAAAAGCCCATCGATAGCCGGAGACATACGACCCGTTTGAGGCTTGCCAGGCGTACATTATATCCGAAAGGCTCAAAAGGATTAGCCGAAAATCCGCCGCGTTCTCAAAATCAAGGCAGATGATGGAGCTGCCTGTTTGGTATGCCTCAGAAAGCTTCACTTCCAGCAGGGCGTAGCAATCACCGCCTGACGGCACCCGGCTGCCTTGCCGGACATAAAAATTATCCGCAGTGCTGGTGCAGGCCGGAATTTTCCAATCCCGTTGAAGCGCTTCGTCCATAAACCTGGATACAGACATCTGCCCGTCTGTAACATTCAGGAAGGGCAAAAAGACGGCTTCGCTCTGCCCGATTCCATCCGGCGCACTCGTGTCATCCCAAGTCGCATCGCATTGATACCACTGCCCGTTGATGGATACGATGTTCCATGCATGCCCCAGTGGGTCGAGCACACCGTTTTGGTCATATGCGAGGCCGTAAACCTCCACGCTGGGAATACCATAAAAGCGCAGCATCAGGGAAAGCGCCTTTGAATAGCCGCTGCACTGGGCATAGCCATACAATAGCGGGCCGCACGCACAGACGGAATACTCCTGATCCATGCGGTACTCTGTGTTTGCAATGATAAATTGATAGATGGACAGTTCTTTGGCATAATCATCCGCAAAAAAGTCCGGTGACTTCGGGATTTCATTCAGCTTCGCAAGGATTGCCTGGTAATTCGCTTCGGCTTGCAGCGCGTCTGCCCCGGAAGCGCATAAAAACAGTTCCGGGCAATCGTTATGAATCACAAAATATGCCCTTTCATAGTCCGTAGCATCAAATTGCTGCGCGGAATACGAAGGGAGTGAAGAACCACAAAGCTCGTCATACAGGATAGAAAAAAGCGCCTTTTGGCGATCCGTCAACTGATGATAATAATAACGAGTAGTGATAGGATACATGGCAAAGAAGGCAGATGACGGAACAAGTGACGGGTTGACTGACGGCAAAGGAGAGGCATCCGCAGCCAAGGCTTGTGCAGCAGGCGTGGCCGTAAGCACTGGCGAAACCTCAAAGCCCACGTCCTTTACCAAGGGAATGGTCGAATGCCAGAAAACTGCAACCAGCAGCATCAAAAGGGCGGCCACAAGAAAAACCCCAAACAACCCTTTGCCAAACGCTGTTTTGAGCAGCTGAAAAGGCCGGTTCGTTTGGTGGGCACTCTGCTGGCCCCAAGCATCGTCCGGCTGCTGCCCCCAGTTGTTCCAGTCATTCATCGAAGCTATCCCCCAGAAGTTATCGGTTCTTTTTCATGAACACAATACCATACAGCGAAAAGGACAACCACTCGTTCATCCATGCAGACGCCCCGGCAAATAGCGGAAACTGCCGCAAAAGCAAGAAGGCAAGGACGCCCATCACAGGCGACAACACCAGCTGAAGGCGCTTTTGCCTGTTTTGGCTAAGCATCACCGTGAGCGCAATGCCTAGCAAGATGCCCTGCAAAATGAAAAGCGTGCCAGACACCGTGCGGGCCAGCGTGCTGTCTTCTTTCAGCACGTCATATTCCTGAACGCGGCTCACCTCAATCAGCCCTTGCAGCAAATCGGTGGCTTGGGCAACTTCCACGTTGATTCCACCGGTCTGCTCAATGAGCGCAGTCAGCGTAGCATCTTGTCCCGTGCCCAGCTTGACGCCGGAAACCCGTGCATTCAATGCCAAGCAGCGTGCGGCCAATGCGTTTACGTCCTGAATTTTATACTCTCCATCCGTTAACATCACAATCAGTGTGGGCTTTTTCGTTGATAAGCCCGAGGCTTCCAATTGATCCAGCGCCAGGGTGATGGGCAGTGTGAAATCCGTGCCGCCCTCCGGCAACTGTTGAACCGCGTTTGCGATTTGCTCCCTTGTGATGGGAGACAGGGGGGCAAGGGAAACGCTTTGCAGGATTCTATGCGAAAAAACAACCAGACCTACCTGCATGCCATCAGGCAAATCGTCCACCATCGCAGTAAGGGCTGCAGCGCTTTCCAGATGAGGGTCAGTCGTTGTGATAGAGCCGCTTCGATCCAGGAGCAAGACATACTGATCCACATTGGCGCTTTTGACGGTGGGTTTGGTGATAAATCCCCCTGCGCAGCCCATCACAAAGCAAGTAACGGAAGTGGCCAGCGCAACCATGACCTGCGCTTTTCTGCTAAAGCGCGGCGTCATGGCATTTGTGAGGCTCTCCAGCGCGAGCGCGCCAAACATCAGAGCCGTTGCCGGCGCGGCAAACATCATGCCCATCAGCGGCGCGGGGCGAAGGGACATTTCTTTGGTGAAAAAGCTGGCCAAGAAAGCCGCCACCGCAACCAGCACCAGCAAAATGATGGTCTGAACCACCTGCCATCTTCCGCCCTTGGGGGCAGGCGTGGCGGGCTGGTTGGTGAAAACTCCCCATTCATCGTTATTGCTGGGTTTTGCCGCAGGAAATCCCCAATCGTTGTTAGACTGCTGATCTTTCGTTGGAATATTCCAATCGGAATTGTTGGAAGACATGCGTTTCCTCCTCTCGGCCTTACAGCGAATGAAAGGCCCTTTGCTCGCCAGAAAAGATGAGATAGATGCATTCGTTGGGGTTGGCAGCGCAAGTGAGCGGCACAACGGTGGTATGCCGTGGAATGTCAAAGGCCTTCTTGGCGGTAATAGCGCCGTGCTTCCCGAACCGCAGCTGGTGCTGCTGTGCTTGATCGCCGCACGTGATTCTGACCCATCCTTTTTTCGAGGGGGAAACCTTGATATCGGCCAGACAAGAAACGGGGATGCTTTGCACCGGCGGCTGCCCCAGGGCAATCACGAGTGTCAGCAAAGATACGGTCTTTTTATGGTAAATCCCAAGGGAAAGGCCTTTCACACCGGACAGATCAGGCTCGGGTACTCCATACTCTGTGCTAAGAATAGCAAGAGATGTGTCGTGGTAAGCGGGCTTTATACAATAAAGAACCAGCAGCAAGGCAGCCGCCATCAGCAATACCCCCAGGCCAATCAGCCCGATCGGAAGAACCTGCTGAGTAAACGCAGATTGCACCTTGATGCTGATCAATGCCGCTTGCGTGCTGCTGAGGTAGCCATCCGAGGCGTAGGCCTGCAGCTCCAGCGTGCCCGGACGGGTGATCACAATCTGGATCGGGCAGGTACTATCCTCCGGGCTGGCCGTCAGGCGGTATCCCCCACCCTCAGCCTTTGTCAACTCCTGCCCCCGGTACATCACAGAATACGCTGCACTGCCCTTCAACTGAAAGAAATACGTCAGCTTTTCCGGGGTCTCGGCATCCGTGAAATAGTCGTTCAAAAGGATGGGCGTATCCGGGGCCAGCCCCATGACCTCGGCCAAGGTTATCGGCTGATATTCCGAGGGCGTCCCCTGCATGATGGCAGTCAGCACCATCGGGATATCGGAACGCCGAAGCGAGGGTGCAGTGTTCTGGGCGGATATTTCTATCGGCTCCATCAAGTTCGGCAAGGGCAGGCCCAGATAATTTGCTGTACAGGTGAGCGTATACGTGGCGGTATCCTCAAGCGCAGGCAGCCGCACACAGATGCTTTGCCCTTGAACGGTCACTGCCAACGGTTCAGCAGCAGATGCTCCATCCGTGACAGTGCACTCAATCTGAAAATACTCTTCCAAGGGCGCCAGTTTCAGTGCGCCCAGCAGCAACTGATCAAAGCCCGGAAATGCGTCTACGGGCAACAGCTCAAACAAAAGCGTCAATTCTTCCCCAAGCGGCCCGCAATATTCTTCGTCCTTTTCTAGAATATTGCTTTCACCGCCCGTGGCCAGCCCGTAGCGCATCAGGCTGATAAGCTCCGCCACCGACTGCTGGCGCACTGTGAACGTAAGCGGTTCGCTTTCCCCGCCATATGGGTCCTTCGCAAGCACAGTAAATGTGGCGGTGGAAGCATTCTCCGCGTCCGGCAGATAGGTGAAAATATTGCTCTCAATCGAAGCGTTTCCCTGCGCATCAGCAGCAAAATAATATGTCAAGGCATCGCCGTCCGCATCTGTGAAAAGGCGGGACAAATCATACTCACAGGCCGGAAGCTGAAACACCTCGCCATTTTCCAGCACGGGTGCGTCCAGGTAAGCCGCAAGGATTGGCACTTCCTCTGCGGCCTTCGGCGGACGGTTGCCAAAGGAAGCTTGGATGGCATTGCTTTGCAACACCAAAGCATGGGGAGCTTCCAAAGACAGTACGGCAGAAAAGGAAACCGTACTGCCTGCCACAAGCTGCTCCTTGGCAACAGTGGCCTGCCATTGGTATTGGCCTTCCTCCTCCTGAAGTGGCTGCACCTCTATGGTAAAAGGCTTGCCATTCATCTGCATCGATACCTGCCACAGCTCCACGGGAATATCCGTGGCATCTGTTGTGATCACAAACTGCAGCGAATCACGGTCTGTCGTGCCTGTTCCGCCCACAATCTGTCCGCAGGTGATGGATACAGTGCTGTGCTTTGCAATCAGGAAAGGATACAGCTTGATGGGCGCTGCACTCGTCAAGGCAGATTTGAGTGATACAATGATTTGGTAAGCCCCGGCAGGCACGTCGCGGAGAACAAGCCAGGTGTAGCGCCCCGAAGAATACATGGCATAGGTGGGTTGTTGCTGCGGGGCTGCTTCAGCCGAAACAAACGAAATGCGGATGTTCGCCACTTCATTTTTGGGGCAGTCCAGAAAAAACAGCACATCGTTGAGCCCCGCCTGTGCAGAATGCTGGTAGGTAAAATCGAGTTCCCGCGCGTTCCCGCTGTCTGCCGGTGGAATGGCGGGCACTTCTATCGCGGCCCTGTAATATGTGCGCACAATCCCCATCAGACTGTTTGCCCCGGTGGTTGTATTATACGCATGATCTTTGGGCAACACATGGGTGACAACGCGGTCGGCCTGATCCGCCAGCATGCTTTTCAGGTAATCATCGATGCGGTATTCCGTTTTTGGGGTTGTGTCTGCAGAAACATAATCGCCAATGAACACATAATGCAGCCGCAGCGCCGGGCAGGCAGCCATCAGCTGTTGGAGGTTGTCCCCCGCGCTGAGGACATCGGAGGGAAGAAAGAGCGCGTTCCACGCAATGGTCAGGGGCTTTCTGCTCTCAAAAAGCCATAGCTCCGTGTTGCCCAAAGCATTGTTGCGGTATTGCCTGTTCAGTTCTTTGCAAAACTCCAGGTATACTTTTTCGGGCTGCTGCACACCTTCCAGCTGCATTTTGGCAAGCTTTGTGAGGCAGGCGTCCATATCGTCCGCGTTCATCAGGGAATACTGGCCAAGAAACATGCCGTTTTCTTTGATTTGATAGAGGATGACGTTTGTCTCAGTGCCCTGATACTGCGCCAGCAAGGGCTGAATCAGCGCCAGCGCCAGCTCTTTGCCATCGTTATCCTCCTTGCTAAGATTAAACGCAAAAACAAACGTCTTCGGGGTATCTGCGAGGACGTTTTCGCGGGGCGCAGCGGGGGCCGCGCCAATAGGCATGCTCTCAGAAAGGCACGCGCAGGACAGTAGCAGGCAAAGGACGGCCACCACCAGGCCAATTCTTCTTTTCAGCATTGAGGAAGCCCCCTTAACAGGTTAAAATGGAAATGGATTGGGATCGCTGCTGGGCACGGTTCGTCTTTGAGAGCTTATCAGCACCTCTATCACCACATAGCCGATGCACAGCACCATGCTGAGGATGCAGCCCGCCCCGGCAGATACGGGCAGCACGCTGGCGATGTTGAACCCGAAAACATCATTCCCGATGTACGCCAGGGACGACGAGAGTGCATTGCCACCAAGGATAATCTCGCGCCCGCATAATAGCAGAATCAGCAGTGTCGTAAGCGATGCCGCGCCAATGCCAAGGCTGATCTTTACGTCAAACAGCAGCGGGGCAGCAATCATCAGCAGCGCAAAAACCAGAGGAATGCACATCACGGCGTTGATGCCCTGCAGCAATGCCCAGCCATTGAGCGGGACGCCCAAAACGCTATAAAAGGGCAGGAACAGATAGCAAAGCAGGAATGCAATTGCGCAGCCTGCCGCGAAAAGGTTGGGCTCTCTGCGTGTTATCATAAACTTCCCCTCACAATCCACAGCATTCTTATGATAGCCAGCGTACCAGTGCCTTGGTGGGTTCGAAGCTCGTGGGATGCTTCTTCCAGCCGGATGTCAGCCAAGGGCAATACAACGCGAGCTGTTTGCGGTTTTTACGCACAGCCCTGGTATATTCGTCAAAGGTCTCACCTTGCAGCGCATCGCAAAGCACCTCCGGGTATTTGAGATGGTATTGTTGCAGCAAACCAAACAAGGCGGAAACCGTGGCGAACAGCGGCAGATTTTCCTCCGCAAACGGCTTTTGAAGGGTCTTTTCATCCCACGCGTCAAATAGCATCAGAAACTCTTTGCCCATAAACTGCCCCGGGGCAGTGGCTGTGCACAGGAGCCCAACCGCGGCTTTTTTGCGCAGGCTGAGCCGCTTGAGCTCGGCACGATTGGCCACAAAAAAGTATTCCTTCAAGATATTGCGAAGCTTTTTATACCAAGGCATGCGCATATCGCCCACAGCAAGCAACAGCGCAATCTTTTTTTGCGCCTGCTCTATGAGCTGTGGATCGCTCAGCTGCTGTAATTCTGATTCGATAAACTGCTTGACGTCCGTCACGGCATCGATGCCTCTGCAGGCGGCGCTGCCTTGAAGCTGATTCGAGGCCCTCATCTGCGTGATCAGTTGCTTCAACAGCGTTATGTCCTCGAAAGATTTGCACTGCTCTGCCACCAGCACGTCAAACTGCCGCACAAACGCATCGCTGATCGTCCTATCCCAAAATGCCCGGAAAGCATCATCCGGCTGCCGGTCGCGCTGCTGGCAGGCGGAGGAATAGCCCCTAGGCGAGCGAAGCGCCGTCGCTTGCTTGGCCAGCACCTGCGCGGCTGCCTCATTCACCTCAGACACAAACAGCTGCGCCGCAGTGAAGCGTCCTTTGTTCCATTGCGGGCGCTGGGCTTCAAGGCCTTCCCAGAAATCCGCTTTTTCCGTCCAAGCAGCCATCAAATCTTTCTGGCACTTTTTGAGCAAAACGCTATTCACATAGGGCGCTGCGCTGGTATCGGTGAAGAAGGGCAGCAAGGGGCGCAGCTGCTGAAGCCCCTCCTCCCCCAGATTGTCATACAGCCTGAGGATCGCGTCGGCATGTTTTGCAATAAAAGGCGCATTGTTGGCAGACAGCCATTGAAAGAGGTTTTGGTACGCGGCCGAGGGAGGTGTCAACAAAAACTCACTGTAATATTCGCAATAGTATTTCGTTGCAATGTTCTGGCGCGTTTCCCGCGACAGCAAGATCCCCTGGGCGTCAATCTGACATAGCCACAAAAAACGATCCTGCTGGCTATCAAACGAACGCTGCAAAACCGCCGCGATATAATCCAGCAGCGATTTTTGCACTCGGTCTTTGCCGGGGACCTGGGGCAGCAAAGCGATGGTGATCTGCTGTATCTGCTCGGCGTTCAGCGGCTCATCCAAGGTTGGCTGATTGGCTGTGCAGGCCTCAAATATCCCGCAAAGCGGCTCTGTCAGGTCGAAACCGATGGCCTTGAACACAGGCTCTACCAGCTTCAGCTCTTTCAGGTGCTGCATAAAACAGTCCACATGATAGCGCACCAGCAACGCCCGGTTTTCATCGTTCAGAAACTTCAAGGCGCGGCCTATATCCCTGCAGGTTCCCTCGTCCGGCAGTGTTACGCTCCCGGACTGCGTAAGTGCGAGCAGCGACCGGCGAAGCGCCGTAAAGCCATCCCCAAAGTGCGTAGAAAGTGGGGTCATAAACAAGCTGCTTTCAGGATGTGTTTCCAGCACCTTGCTCACAAACTGGGCCGTCGCAGCTTTCAAGGGCGGGTACTGCTCGCAAAGCTTCAGATAGCCTGCGGAAGACAGCAAATCGCGCTCCGGCTGCGCAAGCAAGGGCGTCACATAAGCATTTTCTAAAATGGTACGGTACAGGTCGCTGCCCCGCTGCAGCTGGGCAGGATCGGAAAACTGTATTTCGTTGAGCACTGTTGCGATAAACGGCTGCTGACGCGCGCGCTGATGGCGTTCCAGAATAACGCATTCCTGATTGGCCAGTGCCTGCGGTGCAAAAAGCGCTTTTTTGAGCACAAACCGCACGTCCTCTGTAGAGAGCTTCAGGCTGAAATCTGACGCGGTGCCTTCGCCCAGGAGCGCCACAATATGGTTTTCGATGCTCACCAGCGCATCATCCCGAAGGGAAGCAGAAAGGCCATGGCGAAGCGATAAATGGCCAGATAGCTCGCGCCAAACCGTAAACAACTCCTGCGGCGTTAGTTTTTCGGTTTCCAATCGATACAGCAGCCAAGCGATGTCAAAATCAGCCATGAAAGTACAGTGCGCTTGCGACGGGCAGCCCGTGAGGCGCGCATAGCGCTGATAAAGCTCCGCCAAAAACGCCGGTTGCTTCCCCTGCATCACCATCTGCGCAAAGCGAAGCTCTTTTTCAGAAAGCGGCACAAATGCCCCGGTACGCAGGTCAAACAGCCGCTCCGAGACCGGTATGTTGGCCTCGGGATACAGAAACACCATCGCTGTGGGATGAAAAGGCGTGAGCGGCGCAAGGCCGGACACCGGCGCGCTGATGCTCAAAATATTATGGACGGGCAAAGGAAGCTGGCTGGCAATGACCGCGCCAAAGAAGGCCTTGGCGGACTGGATGATCTGCGTGTAGGCCGTTTCCGCGCCCAGGCACACCTCCAGCGGGTTGATCACCTTCTCGGCCTCTGTGGCATTTTGCTTGACGCCAAAGGCGCGCAGCGTGGCAGTGCGCCAATAGCGGAAAAGCAAAGCCTCCTGCATGCCGCTTGGCAAGGCATCCGGCCAAGCCCACCGTATCGCGGGGGGCGGCGTGAATGGCCTGGCTTCCATGGCGCTGGTCTGCGCCGTGATGCCCCAAAAATCGCGCATGGAGAGGAAGGCATCGTAGCTGAGCCATTGGGAATAGCTGCTGCTGTCTGTAGCGATCTCCCCCTCTCGCTCCGGCGCAAGGGCGACAACGTGGGTAAAGCCATGCGGGCGCGAGCCATGCATTTTCATAAAACCCACAGCGGAGTTGATCACCGAAATCAGGCCGAAGCGAAGCGATTGCAGCTCATACGTGCGGTGCAATTCCACCACTTTACTATCCACGGGAGCATTGGAAAAAGGCGCAGTAACGGAGGCGCGGATGCTCTTGAGCCCCGTTGCCCAGGTTTCCTTGGGAAACCCCGGCGAATCGATGCTCAGATTGAAGCCCTGGCTTGGCGAATCGCCAATAATGTGGTGATATGCTTTCATCAGGCGTTACGCTCCTTTGCTTCTTGCTTACCGTCTGCCAAACCATCCGTTCTTGGGCCTTTGCTTTTGCGGCGGCAGCGACATTTCGCTGGTGGGCACCATGTTGGTGAGGGTGAGAAGCTTGAGGAAAGGCTCGATAATGCGGTGCTTGGATGCGGTTTCGTAGTAGAGGTTTTCAAACACGATGTTGTGGCTGGCATCATCCGGCCGCCGGGTATAGGTGCTGACAGCCAGCAGGCTGGAATCCATAGCCGTGCCAAAGGCGTTTTCGATCATCCGCTTAATGGAAACCGGCTTATCCTTCGTGCCGCCAAGTTTATAGTTAAAGTATTGCAAAAGCTCCCGCTCGATCTGCGCCAGCGCACCCACATTCACCCGGCCCATATGGGTATCGTTGGTGTTGGATTTGAGCAGCACCTGATCGCTTTCAAACAGCTTTTGATCCACCCGAAGCGGCAGGTCCACCTTGGTGACGACGCCAATCACGTGCTGTATATCAAAATGCAGCGCCGTCGTGACGCTGACGACGTGGGACAGGAAGGACGAAATCGGATCGGCATAAAAATCATGTTGTTTGGAGGCGTTGAGGTCCTCCTGATGCGTGTAGCTCATCTGGCTGCCATAGTTGGTGTTGATGGCATTCCAGAATCCGCCGTTGTTGAGCATGTTGGGGTCGAGCATCAGCATGATGATGTTTGATTTGCTCAATCCCTTATGGTTGAGAAGGTACGTGGGGTTGCCCAGACCCTCGCCCGCCATATCATAGATCGCGATATAGCATTCCTGTGCGGCAGCATTCTGCTGCATGGGCCCGTTGTGAAAGATTTTACGACTGAAATGAAAAACAAGAGGGAACAGCTTGTCCTCGGTGGGTGTAGGCCGGGTAACACCGTCATGGGTCACATAATACTCAATCTGCGGCGACATATAGGTTTCGCTTTCCTTCAGCAACGAAACAGAGCCCAGCTGATTGAAGGAGAGCTGCCGGTTGAGCTGCTGTATCAGCGCGATCAGGTAGGCCGTTTTGCCCGAAGCACGCCCGCCCATCAGGCAGAGGTTGATCACCGGCAGGAGGCCAAACTCCGACGGGAGCTCGCAGTGGCAGCGCGGGCAGGCGCGGGTGGCCAGGGAGACCCGCTCTTCATAGTACCTGGGCGCGGGCTGCTGGCCTGTCGCAAAGAAATCTTCCACATCCATCGCCTGATTGGCGGTGTTTCTATACGGGTATTTCAGTTCTTCCGGCGTCAAGCCCTCGCTGGGATACACACTCAGCACTTTGGGGAAATCATTGGCGTCCCTGCGCACAGTGTTTTCCTCTGTGGCGAAGAAATATTTCCCCTTAAAGGTGTTGTCCGCTTCAAAAGGATACAGCGCACTGCAGCCCCTCAGGAAATTATAGCGGTCGTCGTCTTGATAATACAGCGAATCGAAATCGTGTACAAAAAGCACCTCGTCCGCCGCAATTTCTTTTCCGCAAAATGGGCAAATGTAGTCCATATCCATGCCTCGCCTTTCGCTGATAAAGCATTCTTTTATGATAGCCTGGGCATCCTGGTTGCCCGGAAAGAGGGATAGATCATGTCGGGTGCGGCACGCAGCTCGCTGCTATCCAGCGCCAGGGCCGACAGCCCGCTGAAGGTGTGGACAGAGGCATTTTCGGGCACATACAAAGGATAAATGATAGCCGCACCATGGGGCGATACGGTGTACAGAACGGCCTGACGCACGTGCAGCGGCGCGCCCTTCACCGCCAGCTCGCAGGTGCCCTTTTCTTTGGGACGGATATGATAGAACACTTCCGTCTGACGGCCCACCAAGTCTTTTTTTGCATACAGCGCCCGGTTGTAGTAGATCTCCACCCGCACCCTGCCCGGGGCCAGATACGATGTAATGTCAATCCCCTGCGGGCAGTTGCCAAGCGCGGTGTAATAATCCTCCACCGTGGGGGCCAGGATTTGCTTGCGGTCATTCTCGTCAAAGAGCATCACCGTGGCATGCTGGGCGTCCAGCGGCCAATCCCACACCAGCACGTATTTTCCCTGGTTGTTCCACACAATTTCGATGTTGTGGGTGGGAAATACGGGGGCGGGCATGTCCATATGTGCCGGGGGCAGCTCGGCCACAAGCAGATGCGGAGCTGTTTCTTCTATATCGTTGGCACTGAACAGAGGCCTAAAGCTACTGTATCCCCTGTAATCATTCTGGGGGCTGACGCTAAAATACACGCTGTCCTGATCCTGCAATAAATGCTCCAGGCTTTGTGTAAGCGGATAGAAATCAATCCGCTCCACGTTGTCGTTCTTTGAAATAACAACGCTTTGGGCGGAGAGCCTGGCAAACCATGGGTTACCCGCAAAAGCGCTGTCCGCATAATATAGCGGCTGCGTGGCGTGCGCTGCATCGTGGATGTTGAACAGCATGCGCCGGCTGCCGCCAAGATACTTGCCCAAAAAATTCTGTAGCCCCTCCGCAGTATCGTATTCCATGCTGACCGCATCGCAAAACGTGCCGCGAAAGCCGGTGGGCAGCAACTGCTTCATTTTTGCCACGCCCTCTTCCAAAACAGCCGCCCATTCGTCTATATTGGGGGCGCCGCTTGGATGATAATACGGGCGGGGCGTTCCCAGCTGAATCATACCTGCGCTGCTGAACAGTATCAGGTTGTTGCACTCGCCATAGTATCTGGGGTATTTGTCTTTCAGCTGCTGCTCGTCCGCAGGCTTCAAGCCCATGGGGCTGATGGCAGAAGAAACAGCGGACGCGCTTTGGATAAACGCGCGCACTGTTTCCAGCACAATCAGCAGCTCCGCCGCGTATGCCTTACAAAGATTCAGCTCCGCCAGGCCCGCATAATAATCTTCATACGCCTTGCAGCATTGGTCGCAGTAAGCGGTCTTGCTCTCCAGCAAGCCGCGCCTTTGGAAAATCGGCTCCGAAGCGGCGTACTTCATCGATTGAATGCTTTCCAGATGGCTTTGCAAGGTGTCCAGAAAAGCAATCGGAAAAGACGAGGCATTTGCCGTGGCGCAGAGATGCTCCAGCACCCTGTCCTTGTGGGCGCGGCAATACGCCTGCAGGGTGCTCGCATGGTGGGAATGCTTGCCGCCGTTGAGCTCGTAAAAGCGCCGGATGATCCCCGGAATATCTTCCGCATCCCTTTGGTACACGCCGGACAGGATGCGGTTGTTTTTCCTTGCCGAATCATCTGGCAAAGGGGTCTCCCGCTTGACAATGCTGAGCATCCATTGCCCAACAAAATTCCGCTCGTCCTTCCAGACGGCGGCTGTCTGGCTGAGGATTTTCCAGGCATCTGCGGCGCTGATGGGCACGCATACCTCCGGCAGCAGCCATTTAACAAGCTGCGTTTTTCGGATATTGTAAAGCTCTTTGTCGTTGGCATTCAAAGTGGAATAGCCGATGGAATAGCAGCCGCGCTGGAAAAAAGAGCGGTACTTTGCGCTGTTGGCCAATATTTCGCCGTAAACAGCGCGCCACACGGTGTCCATAGAAATGCTGGATTGCGCCTCGTCCACATTGCCCAATAGATAGGTGTACAGCTGCGGGATGCTCTCCTGCGAAAGCGCCTGCGCAAAAACCCGCTGCCCTGCGCGCATTTCGCTGGCGTTGTCCAGCATCAGGTACATCAGCGTATGCACTGTGCCCAGTATAAAGGCCGAGGATAGATCGCGCACGAGCTGCCACAGGCCATGTGGCGGGGCCTCTGTTTCCCCAAGGTTGGTGCAGACGCAGTGCAAAAGGACGCGGCTGTCTGCCCCCAGGCCATCGCGGATCGCCCGCTCCACCCCGTTGATATTGGCCCTGTGGTTGAGTTCGTCCGGCGTGATTGCAAAGCAGTTATGCTGTAACACTGTGCCAAGCGCCGGGCGCATATCCCGGCTGACCGGGGCCGTGCCAATGAGAATAAAGAGGTAGCGACTCCAATCCGGCATATCCAAAATAGAATCCCAGTAATGAAGCAAGGCCTCAAACCGCTTGCAGGATTCATTGCCATAGAAGACGACTACATTCATACAGCTTGGGTGAAGTGTGGGCACGGACGGGTCCTCCTTGTGAAAATGCCTTGGACGTATCGCCTAGCGAAGGCTCATCTGAACCATTTGCAGGCTGGCGCTGATGTTGCCGGCGGTGTTGGAGATGGCGTTCAAAAGCTCCAGCATGGAGTTGATGCGCTGGTGATCGGCGTTTGGCGAGCGCTTGGCAGCAGACACTTGGTTCTTGCTTCCCGTACACTGCTCCACCAGCATGTGCGCCTTATCGCGTAGCACCTGGATTTGCTCCACTGTGAGCACGCCCGCAGCCTCCCGTTTCTCAACGGCCTCGATGTTCTCCTGCAGCAATACCTGCAGCTCATAGCGCAACGGGTTTTGCTCGTCCAAATCGCCCAAATGAGAGGCAAACTTGATCAAATCGCCCTCGGCCCTGATATCCGCCTTCAGCAGGCTCTCCTGCAGCAGGGAAACGCGCTCTCCGGCGGCGTTCCTGTAGGCCATGCCGGTGGTGGTCGGGAAAATCAGCCCATAAATCCACAGTTTCGCATACGTATCGGCAAAGGCAAGGCGGGGCAGCCAGATCTTCGATTCGCCCTCGATGGCGTCCAGCTCGCCCTTGATGTATTCCACGCCCGGCAGCTGGCGCTCCAGTGCGCTGATGTACATCGGATACATGGAAATCATCGCCGAAGCCATTTCCTTGCAAAGCAGCAGATGATTTTGAAGCGCCTGCTGGCGAATCGCGGGGTTGGCCTGAATCGCAGAATCCCAGGGATCGCAGGGCTGGTCTGCAAGGCCCAACGTGGGCGCAAGGCAGGCGGGCGACTGGTTGCAAATAATCGAACGCTTGGCCGCAGTGGCCAGATAGTCTTTCAGCCTGTCATACACCACCTGGGGCTGCAGGGGCCCGCCGGTGACAGGGTCCTTCACATTGCGGATGGCGCTGGCCTCAGCAATGATCGTCTCTGCTGCCTTGTAGGTGACATGCTTTGCGTCGATGAAGTGGAAATTCAATTGATAGGAAGGCTTGGGGCCGCTGGAATCCACCACCAGCATGCCACAGCGTATGGCGCGCTCCACCAGCGCATGCACCTTGCGGTAGCTTTCCATGGCGTGGTGCGCACCCGTGTTGGAGAAGAAATAATAGGGGCAGGGCGAGGGCAGCTTCGTCCAGTTGGTGGTATAATCGCTGTCAATATCGCCATCCCACACCAGGTG
Source organism: Eubacteriales bacterium (assembly GCA_031547595.1). GTDB lineage: Bacteria > Bacillota > Clostridia > Christensenellales > Aristaeellaceae > JAVBRU01. The sequence continues at coordinate 7,027 of JAVBRU010000121.1, read as the reverse complement.
CATGCCCATGCTGCTTTCGGTGTTGCTGATATGGCTCCAGTACGTCGCTTCCAGGGCATCGATCTGGTTGTAGCGGTACAGGGGCAGCCCGTCATACGATGTGACGCAGTACAGATGATCACGGATGCTGCTCGCCTTGGGCTGGACGTTATTAGCCTTCATGGATTGCTCAAACCGCTCCAGATGCTTGGGCGCATCGGAGGGAACAGACAGGTAGCTGTATTTTGCCACCGTCTCCGCCGCAAATGCGGGCTTTTGCGCAAACATCGGCTTGGCGCTATCCAGCACCGACATGCCCAGCTCATCCATATATTGCTGCTGTGCCGCCAGATCTGGCCCGGCCGTCTGCAGCATGATGGCATCCAGCGATTGATTATTGATGCCGCCAAAGCAAAGCGCCAGGCTCTGCCGCAGCAAATCCAGCACCAGGGCGGAGCGCTTGGCCTTGTAGGTGAAGCTGACGCCCGAAGAATGCCTGTCCACATTGCCAATGGTTGCGAGGGAAGCATTGCAAAGGTCACCCAGGAACTCTTTGGAAATTTTATTGTCCGCGTTGTTGAGCGCAAACTCGGCATCGATGGTGCCTTGAATACGGCTGAGCTGGAAAATATCGCTCTCGATCTGATCGCCGCCGTTGTTGGCCGTTACTCTTGTAAACTCGCCCTCCAGCGCAACCAGATCGTCGCACAGCGGGCGCAGGGAATCCCGGACGTAATCCTCCATGCGCTTATTGAGCAGCGTCAATGCGCGGGCATACTCGCTCACAAAATTCACCTTGCGCAGGGTGTCATAAAAATCGCGCAGGCCTTGCAGATACAAGTCAATCGCTTTTTGCGCGCCTAGTAGCGGCGGGCGGCAAAAATCAGACCATGCGGATTTGCACAGGCTGAGCTTGGCGCTGACGTTGGTGGCAAAGCTGTTCGCCATGCTGTTCCAGCTATTCTCCAGCTCGCTCATCTTGAACATCAATCCATCGGCCACATCCGTCAGGTAGGCTAGCAGGCTGAAGGGGCCAAGCTGCGGATCGGTGATCACATCTTTGGCCAGCTTCTCAAAACGCGCCCAGGCGCTGTCCAGATATCCCTCGGCCTCCTTAATGCAGGCGGGCTTGATCGCAGAGCCCAGCCAGGACACCGTGCCAAACTCCGCGCGCTCGTGCGGCAGTGGGTTGGTCATGGCGCGAAGCTGCTCCAGCTGTGCCTTGTTGCGCGGGTCCGCATTGCAATAGGGCGGCAGCGGCACCCTGGTTTGGAAGTTGCCATACATGCTGGGCAGGTCGCCCACAATGGCCGCCGCCCGTGCACCGCTTTGCCCGTCTGTGAGCAGCGCCGCATGGGGCACCAGATGCCCGTTATCGTCCCGCTGCGGAATAAAGGTGCCAAACACCTTGCTGCCCTCATAATACAGCACTTTCTTTTTGGGGATGCGCTTGGTATACGCACCAATGGCGCGGTAGCCATAGAACAGCGGGAGGCGCTTATTCATGCTAGTGACAACAGCTTTAAGGTTATCCTCATAGCTGATGTAGGTATAGGGCACATTGCCATTGGTCGGCGGTGCTTCATCTGCCAGATAATGCAGAAGGTTTTCCGCCACGGTTTTTTGCATGACCTCATAGGCTTTGGTGTAGGGATTGCCATCCACCGTGGTGCCGCTGAGCATAATGCACGCGTCAAAGGGAGGCATCGTCCAGGAGATGCTGGTCTGCTGGTCGTACTGCATGGTGTAAGGCGTTTGATGCTCGCCCACCCGCATCCAGAAATCCAGCTCCTTGAGCGCCGCATAGCCGTTGTGTTCCAGCACATCCACCAGCGCCGGGGTATCCTTGACGGCGTTGATCGACAGGTCGGGCATCACCAGATAACCGGTGATCTTAAATTTGAGCGCATTGAGCGCAGGATTTTCTTTTAGGCTTTGGCGCACAATCTGCGCGACATCCAGGAACGTGCCCGAGCCCGTACCGCCGCAAAGGCCGGTGCAGATCACAACATTAATCCGTCCCCCGCTCTGCGCCTTGCCGGCATCCATGCTGGCCAGGCTTTGCAGCGTATTGCTGATAGCGGGGAGCACCTTTTGAATGTTGCGGCTGAGCATCAGGCGTGCGGCTTGGCGATAAGTACCCGCGCCGATTCCGGCAGACGCGGCATTCAGGTTTTTATTGATCCAGCGGCGTTCATAATCCGTCAAATGATGGTCGCGCTGCTCGGGAATCAGCACGCTGTCAAGGCCCGGATACGAAATGTTGACATACTCGTGGCTGTCGAAGCCGCTTTGGCTTTTCACATCGGTATCAAAAACCAAATAGGCCGTTTTTTCCGGCACGGGAATGGGGTTGTTGTGGTTATCCCTGGGCAGGATATACCGCTCAGCAAAGGTGTCCTTGATGGTGCGAACCATATCCGCGCCAGAACCACCCAGACCAATGACAAGCAAGGGATGATTGAGTTTTTTGACCCGCTCAATAGAGATATCCAACTGGTTGTCCATGGTTTCCCCCTCATTTCTTTTATCTAATAATTATTTTGATGCGTCAAAAGGATGTGTTATCGCTGCCAAAGATGTCCGGTGAGTCGTGTTTATTGTTTTTTAGGGAGGCTTTAGTTTGCGGCTGCGATTGGAAATCGCCAGAAAACCCGCTTGTGCCCATAAAATCGGCGTTGAAGGAATCTGTAAAGCCAGAAGAACCCACCGATGTAAAGGTGTCCGCAGTGGTGGTGAGGGTGACTGTCAGCACACTGGAGGAATGCAGCGCACGCAGCACCATGGAGTGATCGGCATGCCATACCTGGCGTTTTTTGCTGATGGGCACATCGTTGATGCGGATTTCATAGCCCGCCATCGGCTTGGCCTGCACAGCCTTGATATCGCCCGAAACGCTGCGCATGGGGAACAGCTTGATTTTGCTTAGCACCTCAAAGGGAATGTCATTTTGCTGCGAAAGCGCACTATCCACAAAGTTTGACAGCAATTGCGGCTTTTTGGTGGGCAACAACTCGCTCGTCTGGGCGGCATAAAGCGACGAACCTACCCGGATTTCCAGCACCATGCCATTCTTGAATACGGGCTTGAGCGCCTGGCGTATCAGAAGGATCACAAGGATCAGCGCAAGAAGCGCAATCAGCGCCGTCAGGCCAAGGGCCTGCCATTTTTCCATCAGGCTCACAACGGTGATGTTCACAACGGCTTCTGCCGTTCGCCCATCCCCGTCGGTGGCGGTAAGCGATAAGGTGACTTTTCCGCTGCTGAGGGGCTGCAGCGTAATTTTTGTTCCATCTTGGGTGAAGCTGAGGATAGAGGCGGAATTCACTGCGCGGTCGCCGCTTGTGAATTTGGGGTTGCTCAGTTCCAGCCCGGCCTCATTGTCGGTGTCCATAAACAGCGCGGCGGAGTCTATCACCAATTGCTTTACATCTGTTGGCGCGTCTAAAAAGGACAGGAAACCCGGCAATGGATCATACGTGATGGTGGTTGGGATTTTGTTTCGCACAGACGCTACCACTTGCGGATCGTGGTTTTCGATGAAGAACGGGAACTCCGCAGTGCCTGCCACCGTGTTTTGCAGCACAAACTCGCACTTTGCCACCAAATCGGCGCTTTTGTTGCCGGTGGTATAGGTGGCTGTCAGGTAAGTTCCGCTGGTGTCCAGTGCCATGTTCAGTTTATCGATATAGCCACTGGTGTTGGCCGCGTTATAGATAAACACCGTGCCGGTGTACGCGCTGATGGCCCCGGTGGTATCCGCTGCGCCATTGTCTTTTCGCTTGAGTTCCATGCGGAACGTAACGGCATCGTTCTTTTGCGCAATGCCATTGCCATCAATGCCGGCAGTTGTTGTGATGCAGTTAAAATCCGCCACAAGCTCATGCCGCTTGGAACGCACATTAACCACAAAATCCGTGGTCAGGGATGCACCATCGATGTCTGTGGCGATCAGCTTATACTGGGCATCCCCGTATTTGAAAGCATTTTGAACACCATCCCAGAGGGTCTCTCCCCTGGCTACGGTTGCGCCATCGCTGCGTTGCACAATGCTCATGTTAATGATCGAGGCCGCATCCCCTACGGGCAGCAGCTCAAAGCGCAGCTTGCCATTGTCCGGGTCCACGATCATGCCGCTAAGCAGCACCTCAATGGTCTGGACGGCATTGGTTTCGGGCTTGTCCGGATCATTGACCGTAACCACCGTGCCCAAAGAGTTGGCGTTCAGCACAGGCGCGACATTGGTGATGGTAACCGGAATGCGGTTTTCCCGATGCAGGCCCGCGCCCTCGGTCACGATCAGCAGCTCATAATTCCCGGCTTTTAGCGTGTTATAGCCGTCCCCGTCTATCGAAAGCGAGGTAAGATCGATCTGGGCGCTAAACTGCTTGATCCCATCCGAAACCATGTTTTTAGGAGAACCCACCCTGTTGCCGTACGCATCCAAAAGGGTATACGTGCCCTTGATCGTTTTCCACTCCGGCCCGTCTTGCACCTGATACAGGTATTGGTCGGTAGAGGGGCTGCCGTCAACGAGTGGGTCGTCAGAAGTATTATAGAAGCTGCTGGTCACATACAATGTTTCTGTTTTGGACAAGGTGATGCCGTTCGCACCCGAAACCATGTTATACCCGTCTTTGCCCACCATGGATTTGAGGGTGATATTGTAGTTATACATCAGGCTGAAAGAAATGTCCCGCGCGCTTGCCTTGGCATCTTTCAGGTCGAACACCAGCCGCCAATCGCCCATGGTTCTGGGCGAGCAGATTTTATACAGCACAAAGTTGCTGCTGGGAAAATAGCACACGTCCGGCCCGCCCTGGGTCACGTTTTTGCCGGATGCATCATATAGGCTGATGCTGTTCACCTGGATGCCGGTTGTCGGGATATAAATATTGGCTTCCAATACAGATTGATTGAGGATGGGAAGCTTCACTTCATAGCGCACGGTGGAGCCTTCCACAAGCGTGGGGGTAAGATTCTCTATCAGCGTGCTGCCAAGCTTTGAGGCCAAGACCTCGCCAAAAATGCGCGGCAGCTGATCCGCGTTGCTGGCGTTGATGGGGGTGCAGCTGCCGCCTGTGGTATCCGCAATGGCGCGCAGCATGTCCTCAAGCATTTTCTGCTCAGACTGCTTGTCTGCAGAGCTTGCCGAAAGCAGCGGAATGGTGTAGATCGGAATGCCGTTGCTGGCGGCCACTTCGACTGCTTTGTTGCGCAGCGCATCCGCATTGGCGCTCGTATAATTCTTGATGTTGGTGATTTCGAAGGCTTTGGTGGCAGCATTCCACTGATAGACGTTTCTATCGTTATACTTATCTGTGCCCGTAATGGGCTGAATGCTGTTCTCGCCATCGCTCAGGATGATGATCATGGGGCTGTTTCTTTTGTCTTTCCGCTCCAAAATCATCTTGACCGCTTTGCCCAAAGCGTTGCCAAGATCGGTATCGGGCCGCAGTGTATTGCCCCTCAGGGCGTCGATCTTGCTCATTTTATCGCGCCGTGTTGCAACATCATTGATCGCAACAAAATCATCATCGCCATAGTTTTCGATATCCCCGGAGAAAGGCACCAGTGCCACGCGGGAGCTATTCATATCGCACATACTAATCAGCATTTGCGCGGCGTCCAGGCGATAATCTTTGGGGTCGTTCTGGGTGCTGTTTACATTGCCCCGCATGGAGCGGCTCTGGTCCAGAACGATCACAACGTCAATAGAGGGGTTGCGCTCGTCGGCATCGCCCCTGGCATATCCGGGCATCCGTTCCATTGTCATTCCAAGAAAAAGTATAAAAGCCAGTACCAATGCTGGAATATTACGTTTCATTGTTCGCACCCACCTCCATGAAACACTAAATACGTAAGAATTATATCATGGTTTTACATGTTTTGCAAATGAAACTGTAACAAAATAAGACTATACTTTAACAAAGGTATCGCTTAATTGCCAAGACTTGTGTTTTCTTGCAAAATCACTGCGATAGCAGCGTCCATTTCTCCAGTCAGCCGCGTTACCTGAGGCAACCAATAGAACGCGCAGGTAGTATCATCGCACTTGAAACAGGAATCGTCGCTATGGTGAATGTACACTCTTTTCCCTAAAGCGATGGCCATTCCCAGCTCTATGTGTGTCCCCCGCCCTTGCGGCGTCAGTACAATTACTACATCCGCGGTTCGAACACCCGCATATTCTCTCTCGCCGATCGCCCGCAAACCATCCGGGTTGTCCTCTGATGATACATCAAAATCTGTCCAGTCGCAGGTATGTATCCAGCCGTTATCTTGTAGAAGGCTTGCCATGCGCCTTACTTGAGCCCTATTGCTGAGACGGGATGAAATGTAGAACTTCAAGGTTTGCTCCTCCGTGCTCCTTTGCCTGGCCCCATTATGACATGGCAAAGAAAATAACGCAAGAGCAATTTGGGCAAATCTAAAGCCATACAATAATTATAGAAAAACCACCGGTTTTGCCGGTGGCGGATTTGGAATAGGCGCTTATAATTGAATCTGATGTTCTCCCGCATCCAGTGCATAACGCTTTGCACCAACCACCAGAGAAAGCGGAGCCTTGCAGTGCACCGTGACTACGTTATCCTGATAACGCAGGCTGATCAATTGCCCCATCACCTGTAAGTTTTCAATGCCGTGCGGCTCGGTAAGGCGAATATTCCAGCGCACCTCGCCCGCTTCCGCCGTGATGCCCAGCACGCCCTCAATGGCCATTGCAATGGGTGCAACGCCGGAAAAGCCCACAAACTCATTGCGCACCAGCTGGCCGTTCAGACGCCCCGGCGCGACAATCATCGGATCATAGCTCTCCCAGAAGGTTCCGGTGTCCGCAAACACCTGCGCTACAGCCTCCACATGGCGGCGGCTGATTTGGTGCGCCAGCTCGTCAAGTCCCGCTTTCTTGAGCCCCAGCATCAGCATGTATTCTGTGATGCACCACACGCCGCCGCGCCAGTAATCGCCACCCTCGCGCACAAAGCCTGGATGCTGCGCGCTGAGACTGCGGGTGCCCATCGGCGCACAAAACGCCATTTCGTCC
>JAVBRU010000118.1:0-23324 GCA_031547595.1 Eubacteriales bacterium | reverse complement strand
GCAAGGAAACCATTGAACGCAGCTTTGCGGAAGCGAAAGAAAACCATGGTCTTCGCTTCGCTCGTATGCTCGGCATTAATAATATGCGCGAGCAGTGTTTCCTGACCGCCGCCCTTCAAAATATCAAGCGCCTCGCCGCTTTTCTCTTGCGTGTATTCGTAACGGGTGCCTTCTCCAAGGAGAAAACACCCGTTTTGTTGATGGTCTGACCCCTCCCGTACAGGAGGGGCCGTTTGCTGTATGAATGGCTCAGCAAGATGGATCACGGACCATAGATGTGTGCCTCGCGCATCCAATTTCCATTGGTCCAAGCCGATGTGCTAAGGTTGCCCTGGCTCTGGGTGTTATAGTTGGGGTTTAACACATACACCACATTGTTGGCGATCTTGTAGATAACCAGGTAGGTGGCACCGTTTGCAGAGCAGTAACCATGAGCAGCATCGCCCACCACGCGAATCAACGCCAGACGCCCATAGCTAAGTTGGTTCTGAATTTGGCTGATGGTTGAGACCGTGCTTTGATAACTCAGATCGTATTCAGCAGCTGCATTAGAAAAGAAACCACTTGTAACGCCTGTGTTGCCGCTGTGATCGCGATAACCTTCATCCATCACGAACTTGCAAACAATTGGAGGAGTGATTGCCGTGCCTCTGAAGGTAGAAGCAATCATCGCAAATGAGGTTGGGGCATTGCCGGAATCGCCGATAGTCTCAACTGTAGAGGTCTGGTTGGCGTCGAAAGGCTCATTGCGCCAAATCTGAGCAGAGCCGTTCATAAACCATTGCTGTGGGGTATAGCCTGTTGTCCAGTTGCGAATGTCCTGGGGCACACCCCACTGAGTACCGCTGTTGCTGCCAGAAGCATTCAGCTTTGTACGGGTATTAGCACCCACAATGCCATCGACCGTCAAGCCGTGCTTGCTTTGAAAGTATTCAACAGCCCATTCAGTATCCTTGCCAAAGGTGCCATCAGCTGGACCACAATAGTAGCGGAGTTGGTTAAGCCGATCCTGTAAAGCTTCTACCTGCGATCCTGTGCTGCCCATTTGCATTGTTGCAGTAAGCAGTGTATAGGGCGCAGGGATAGGATCCTCGCCGCCGGAAGAACCGCCGGGGTACGATGTGATAGTAAGGAACTGGGACTGGGACCACCCCGTCCCGCTTGCACTGCTCACACGATACCAGCCAGTCTGGCTGGTATAATCCAGCAATCGAAGCGTGGAATACTGGGCCGCAGTGTAGACTACCGACGCACCAGAGGTAGGGGTAACACGGACGTTCAAGCTGCCGGAGGCCGTGGTCACCGTGCAAGTACCGCCATCACTGGCAATACCGACGTAGCGGGCCATAACAAAGCCGCTGTACCCACCGTAGGAAGTAGAGAACCACTCGGTGTTTCCGCTGACCGTAGAAACCACCAAGGACGCGCCATCGGGAATAGAGGTCAATCGGGTACCGCCGCTGCTTGCCGTAGAGCGCAGATTGAGCGAACCACCCACAACATTGCCATTGAAAGATGCCATGATTTTCACTCCTTTTGTTTTTCACTGCTTCTGGTACGCTGGCCAGCCTTTCCATCTGCTGATTATAGTATAACGAATGATTTACGATTAAGGGAGTGAAACCTTCCACCATATCCATACGCATTTTGCGAAAAAACAAGCAAAAACGAAAGGGCACAGATGATGTGCGATACTGATTGTTGCGCGGACTCTACTTTATGCCTGTAGTTACCTGAAAAAACATATAGTAAAGAAGACGCACCTTACATAGGCCCATTCTTCCTTCAGCATGGCAAAAAAGTAGGAACAAATGATTTCACTCGTAACGTTTTATTCATAGAAAAAACTTGTCGGTTGGATTGCGTAAGAGCGTAGAATACTGAGAGGAGGATACGACTTATGGGCAAACGGCATCTTTTTATGAACCCAGGATGGAAATTGATTTGGTTTACTGTTCTGCTACTATTAGCAACATGTGCTTCCAGTTCTACGATTCCAGGCGCAGTGGCAGACGCAAATATATGCGCTACAGAAACCGCCGCTATCAGCAATCCCAACCACGACGATTGCATAGATCTTCGTGAGCGGCCATCCGAAACTGCAAAGTCTCTTGGGAAATACTACAATGGCGTGATTGTCACACTACTGTCGGATGTCGATAAAAGCTGGATCAACGTTCGTATCGGAAACCTTGAAGGGTATATGGAAAGCCGCTATATTTCATTGGACGCGGTGTTTGAAAGTGTCCCATCAGCAATGCCAAGGCTGACAATTCAAAATGCCGCTGGCACAGGCCTCAATCTCCGCGAGTTTCCTTCTCTGAGCGCTATTTCATTGGCACTATATCCGAATGGAACAGAGGTGCAAGTATTGGGTCTGGTTGAAGACTGGTATCACGTTCAAGTAGAGGAACAGATCGGTTTTATGCTGGCAAACAGATTTTCGTCCAAGATTTCACATGTTTCCGCTGGCGCATGGGAAGGCCCTACGGGAACACATAAAATTGGAGAATGGACAATCAGTGTAATTGATTATACCGGAATCGTAAACAATACCAACCCGGATGATTGGCTTCATCTGCGTGCAGAACCCAACCCTGACGCGAAATCCTTGGGCAAATACTATAATGGGGTAGTCGTTGTCATTGAAGGCCCGAGCAATGGCGAATACACGCGTGTAAGCATCGGCGAGTTTTTCGGATACATGAAAACGGATTTTCTTTCCATCAGTGCACCCATATCTCCCGCGTCCGCTATGCCAGTTTTGACTGTCAACAATCCGCATTCAATAAGCAATCTGCATTTGCGTGAAAAGCAATCGACAAATTCTAGGTCTCTTGGCGTTTATGCCAATGGCACAGAAGTGACGCTGATGGGGTTTAATGATGCGTGGGCGCATGTCATTGTAGATGGAAAAACAGGATTCATGGTAGGAGAATATCTTGAGTAGCCTTTTTCCTGCATCAACCCAATGTAAAGGTGAGGCACCATACGATGCCCCACCTCTTCTTTTGTTTTAGTAAATTACTTTATTTAGCCATTACAGCTTTCAGCCAATAATCTGCTACTCCAGGGTTAGGAGTAGTCCGGTTTGCCGTATCCGACAATTTGCGGGTCAGTAAGAGAATAGGTACGCATCATAACCGCGCCGTTATTGCCTGCATTTCCTTCCACTGTGTAGACCGTATTGCCATCAACATCATACACATAGCCCGTGTGGTTTACGTTTACGCTAGGATTAGTCTCATGGCTCCAGCGCAGGTAAATGATATCGCCTGCGCTGGGCTCATAGTTCTGCTCTTCTGTCGTAAGCGTATCGCCAACGTTCAGGTCGTAGTTATATGTGGTTTCGTTGTTAATTCTGGCCTTATGCGTAGCACTTTTGAAGTAGAACTGCGCATTATTCACCCAGAATGTAATCCCCCAGCCGGTACCCCCGGTCGTTGGAACGCGAGAACTGGGCATGTAGGAACTGCGCAGCAACCAATTTACAAAGTATTGACACCACTGACCACTAGCGTCATCAAAGTCAGAGGCGTCGGTCCTGCCGACCTCCGGTGGGTAGATGTAGTTACACCGTTCAATATAGGTGTTGTGGATTGCTGGAGAAGAAATTAGTGTAATGTAGCTTTTGCTGACATACGCATCATCACCCTGATAGCGAGTACGGTACCAGGAGTTGCTGCCAATGTCCTCACAGATGATAATGCGGTTGTTGGGGAATAAACCGAGGACATCTCCACCGGGAGATTCGCATACGTTCAGTTTATCACTGCTCACAGTTACCCGGCCATAAAGCATGCTGGCCGTGCTGCCGCCAGTTAAAAACTGAGACATGACGAAACCGCTATATCCACCATACGTGGTAGTCGACCATGTACTATTGTGCGTTTGAACGGTTAAGGCTGTATTGTTGGGAATCTGAATGGGGCTAATTGAAGCAGTGCTGGGGGATACACGCAGATTCAATCCGCCACCGGTTACATTGCATGAACGTGTTGGTACACTGCTGAGGATTGTTACATACTGCGCCATCACAAAGCCGTTGTCACCCCCATATGTGGTGCAATACCAGTTGTTGTTCATGCTGTATTGGGAAACCACAATCTGGGTATCATTGGGAATCAGTGCAAGACTGTTCGAATCTGTACTGGCATTGGCTCTCAAGTTAAGCCTGCCACCAGTTACTTTGCCGTTGAATGTTGCCATTGTAGTCTCTCCTTTTCTTGATTTAGCATCTGGTATGCTGGCCAGCTTTTCCCTTTGCATTTATAGTGTAGAATAAAATGTGCTTTGATTGAAGTGAAGATATAAGCACAGGATTAACGTAATATACGAAAGAATCAGCAAAATTTTGACAACGTATTATGAAGATTTCGGGCACTGCTTTTGTGTATATCTGGAGCACTCAAAAAAAGGCAGAGAGCTGTCAGAAGCCTCTGCCTTTTCAGTTGTTTTTGTTAGCTTATCATCATTTCCAGCTGAAACAGCTTCATTTTATACTGATGCATTTCCAATCGATTCTCTGGTTCATGATATTTGCCACTTTCTTAAGCGCCTTTGTCTGATACACTTGCAATGAGCGTATTGTTTTCTCGGAATCGGTGCCCCATCTCTTAACAAACTCGCCCATGACTTGAGACCAGTCAAGTTGTTCAATGACATGCATCTGAACGACAAACCTTTCGTTTGAAGACAATACGCAGAACATGCTGTCAATTGTCATCAAATCCCGCTCCAGTTGATCAATGCGCTCACGTGTGCTTGGCGGCATGGAATCCTCGCGATTGTGATACCGCGCCCGGCAAATCCCCAGTTCCATTTCAATCTCGCCGCGCCTGGAAAAGAACATCTTTACATCTTCATCGCTGTACACGGATGTCCTCCCTCCATAGCATGCGCTGCCTGTATCCTGGAGCAGCCTGACGGAGCAAGTGCTTTACTGTAGCGGTTTATCAGCTTTGGGTAAAGAACTTTCGATATCATCCAGCCGCATTTCGATATTCTCAATGCCTTCTGCGATCTCGCCGCTAAGTTTTTCAATCATTACCTGGTATTGTGTTTCGCGCTGTTCATTTTGCTTCAGCATCTTGAAAAACAAGTAAATGTACAGTGCCGCCCAGATGCCTTGCTGTAATGCCGCTTCCAAAATGCCCTGTAAGCTCGTATCCATCCACGCATCCTCCTTTCCTGCAATAATTCGATCATCGTTACAAGCAAGATTTCTTGCCTCTGAAATAATTATACAAGCTATTGCAATAAAAAGGGAGTGCAGATTTCAGCGTAAAATGCACGCAATTCACGCAAATAATGACCTGGATAAGGCTGCTTTGAATACGGAACTCAAATCATTACCGAATCCACCAACACGAGTGGAGCATACTTATGAGCAATCTTCAGAAAAAATCCAGAATCAATTTAGAGCAAATCCAAACGGGGGTGTTCATTTCATAAACCCGATTACTTTCTCAACTGCTGTTTTAAGTGCATATTGAGTCAGTTGGTTTTTCAGCATAATTACTATTCTTCGTAATATTTCATCGCTTTGAGTAGTCCATTGAAGGCGTGCGCTCAATTTCCAGTTAATCGTGGACATATCGTGGACTAATCGTGTAGATAAACGTGGACATATCGTGGACAGGTTATCAATTTGAAACTTTTTGAAACCAAAACGCTATCAAGGTGGATTTGCTTCCAAAATCGTCTTATAAAAGTGCCAAGAAAGCGTTCTGCCTTACACGCTCCATACATCCATCTGCATATTCACTCAAAGAGCACAACCACAAATCCCTTATTTCCAAACATTTTCTCATCATAGGACGCATAAAAATACAAAAAGAAAGAGCGCAACCCTTGTATCAAGAATTGCGTTCCTTTGTGTCTGGCCCTCGTATTCTTGATACAATTCAACGATTACCCTCAAATCGTGGACAATCAGAAAGAAGTTTCAAACGGATTAAATAGTTTCGTTTCAGTCAAGTGGCCCGCTTGTGCGTATTGCTATTGCAACTCGGCCAAGAGTTTCTTCATTTTGCCGGATATGTATTGCTCAACGCCTATGGCATAAAGCTTGTTAAACCGATAGGTTTCAACAATCATGATGATGCATAAATACAGGCTGTACAGCTTCATTCGGACATGGTCGTTCGGCGTAATTACAAAAGGTCTGCCAGACACCTCGCTGTATCCTGCTTGGAGCTGCTTTTCCTGTTCTACATCATCAAACAGCATCATGGCGGCTACAAAGTCTGCCATGGGGTCACCATAAAAGGCACGCTCAAAATCCAGGATGCCGGTGATATGCCAATCGTTTTGCTCGTTGATAAACACATTGCCTGCCCACATATCAAAATCGACCAAACTCGGTTTTTCGATTTCAAGAAGAAGCGCTCTGTGCTTGATGACGACTGCTTCAATGGTCTCATAGGGCAGGTTTTTACCATGATTTTTTCCATCTGCCAATATATCTGCGATCATCCCTTGGAATGCGTCTGCCCAGCTTTTGTATTGAAACCGTGTGTTTTCCTTTATATATCCAAACCAGCCGCCCTGCACTGTATGTACGACCGCAAAGCATCTTCCCAGTTGGTGCATCAGGGAGGGGAGAGCGTCTTTGGGGATTTTCTTGTGAAGATTCTTCCAAGTATCGCCCTGTAGTTGGCTCATAATGAAATAGTCATTGGGGATGATTTCGTGAGAAAAATCCACTGCCAGTATTGCTGGTGTAGGTATGGGTTTGCCAGACTTGCACTTGCCAGGGGCCTGTGATCAGCGTTCCATAATGTATCGTCTGGCCTCTGCATTTGTGCAATAGAGCACATCGTTGCGGCCCGCCAGCTGCTGCAGCAGGCTTTCAAAGCCCTGCCAGTTGTTGGAAGCGTCGGGCTGGGTCAGCTCGTAAGAGTGGCCATAGATATGGAAAAGCATATCTTCCTTCCCGTTAAGGAAGGCAGGCACAAGGGGCAGGGCATCGATATAACGGCAGGTGGGCTGCCAGGCATACCAATCCTCTGGAAACGCGAAAGAGTGGGTGGGCGATGCGCCGCGGGCGTAGAGCAGGCCCGCTTTTTTGATGGCGTCCTTTTGCGCAGGGGTGTAAAAGCCGCCGGGGTAGGCCATGCCCTCCATGGAATAGCCGCACAGGGCGGACAGCTCGGCCATAGAGGCCGTCATTTCGTCCAGCGCGTTTTCGTCCGTGATGCGGTGAATGCGGGTGTGACTGGCCACCTCCATGCCGCGGTAGGTGCCCTGCACATCGGCGGCAGCCATACGCTCTACCACCAAATCCTCGCCATAGCGGTGAAAGGGCACGCGCATGCCCCATTGGTTGCTAATCAGGAAAAACGTGGCCTTGATGCCGTACTGCCGAAGTAGCGCGGTCAGGCGCTTATCGTGGATTTCGTTGTCGTCAAAACTGAAGGTGAGTAGCTTCATGGTTGCATATCTCCTGCCGTTATTTTTGCACAGCATACCACACCCTAAGGCAAAGGAAAAGAGAAAGATGCACTATTTGGCCGAAAACCAGCCAACTGGTCACCGTTCCCCTGCAAATGTCACGCTTTCCCCGATTGAATGCCGGGGAGATTTGGCGGATAATGTACCCAATGACACAAGGGAAGACGGAGGAGATCAACAGTGAGCCAGAACATCCATAGCCTGAAAGGAAGTATGTCGCCGCGGCATATGCGTTCCATACGCAACCGGCGCGTGTTCCGCAAAAACCTGGCGCTGTTCACGCTGGCGCTGCCGGCGCTCCTTCATGTTTTGATTTTCAGCTATCTGCCCATGCCAGGCATCGTGATCGCATTCAAGGATTACAAACCCTTCAAAGGCATCTTTGGCAGCGCATGGAACGGCCTCAATAACTTTGAGTTTTTCTTCACTTCTCAGGACGCTGGGCGCACCATCCGCAATACCGTGCTCTACAGCATCGACTTTTTGATCCTTGACCTGGTGCTGGGCGTGATCGTGGCACTGATGCTGTACAGCCTGCGCAGCAAAGCCATGGTGAAGCTATATCATACCATCATGATGCTGCCGAAGTTTTTGTCGATCATCATCGTTTCTTATATTGTGTACACATTGCTTTCTCCCTCGTATGGCGTGATGAACCAGCTGATCCGCGCCTTTGGTGGGGACAAGGTGCAGTGGTACATGCAAACCACCTCTTGGCCTGTGATATTGACCCTCACGCATGCGTGGATGTTCCTAGGCGGCGGCTGCCTGTTCTATTATGCGGCGCTGGTGGCCATTGATGAATCGCTGTTTGAGGCTGCCAAGCTGGACGGTGCCAACAAGTGGCACGAAATCCGCTATGTATGCCTGCCGCATCTGGTGCCCATCATGTGCATCACCACCATTTTGGGCATTGGCGGCCTGTTCTCTGGCGATATGGGGCTGTTTTACTCCGTGCCCAAAGACCAGGGCATCCTCTATCCCACCACCGATATCATCAACACCTATGTATACCGCGCCCTGGCCAGCGGCAACCTGGCCCGCTCCACCGCCGTCAACCTGTTCCAATCGGTCGTCGGGCTGGTGCTGGTGGTAGTCACCAACGGTATTGTGCGCAAGGTGAGCCCCGAAAACAGTATGTTTTAAGGAGGATGCAGCATGACCACACTGACCGCGAAAAAGAAAAGCAGACTGAATGTGCATCCCCTGGGGCAAGGCATCCTCAACATCGCCTTCATACTGATCTGCCTGTGCTATTTGCTGCCGCTGCTGCTGGTAGTCACCATATCGCTGACGGACAACGCCACGCTGAACACCGTGGGCTTCAGCCTGTTCCCCAAGAATCCTTCTCTGGCGGCCTACCGCGCCATATTCCAAAAGCCCGATCAAATCGTCAACGCCTATGGCGTCACCATCTTTTTCACTGTGGCTGTGACGGCGGGCGCGCTGCTGTTCCAATCCACCATTGCGTATGCGCTGTCCCGGCGGGATTTTGTGCTTCGAAAGCCCATCACCTTTGTCCTGTTCTTCACCACATTGTTCAGCGGCGGCATGGTGCCAAGCTACATCCTCAACACATCCTATCTGCACATTGGCAACACCATCTGGATTTATGTTTTGCCCGCACTGGTCAACGTATGGAATGTGATTGTGCTGCGCACCAACTTCCAGGGCATCCCCGATGGCCTGGTGGAGGCTGCCACCATTGACGGCGCGGGGGAATGGCGCATTTGCTTCACGATTATTCTGCCGCTTTGCGCACCGGCGCTGGCCGCAATCGGTTTCCTCACCTTTATTTCCAAATGGAACGACTGGTTCACCTGCCAGCTGTACATCAAAAACATGAACCTGTATTCGCTGCAATTCCTTTTGCAAAAGCTATTGAAGGAAGCGGAATACGCTCGGCAGCTGGTGGACGCCGGGATGGTCAATGCGGGCGATATCGATATCCCCACAGAGAGCTACCGCTTCGCGATGGCGGTTGTGGCCATGGGCCCGATGATCTTTATCTTCCCCTTCTTCCAGAAATACTTTGCCAAGGGCTTGACACTTGGCGCCGTAAAAGGATAATTACAACCGCGGATGGCGGCTGTAGATTATAAAAAAATACAGGAGGAACAGACAATGAAGAAACTCTTGGCCCTGCTGCTTGCCTGCACATTCGTGCTGGCCCTGCTGCCCGTCTCCCTCGCGGCGAAAGCACCTGTGAAGCTTGTGTACGCCTACGCCGGCAACGGCATGCAAACCGATACCGCGCTGGTGAACGAGGCCATGAACGAATGGCTGCACACCCATGAAGGTTATGAGCACATCACCATCGAGCTTGTTCCCTGCGGCGGCGCGGGCAACAACCTGGCCACCACCATCACCCTGGCGCAGGCCTCCGGCGAGCAGATTGACATCTGCAACTCCTATAGCCTGTCCCTTGGCAACTATGTGGCCGACGAATATGTGATCGCGCTGGATGATCTGCTGGTTGGCACCGACATCCTGACCGAAGTGCCCGAATGGCTGCTGCAGCTGGGCCAATACAACGGAACCCAATATTTTGTGCCGAACTTCCAAAACCCCGCCAGCATCCGTTATCTGGTGGTGCCCGCCGAATACATCCAGTATTACGAGGGCGGCGCGGAAGCCATTCGCGATGTGTGGCTCAACCCGGAGAGCACTGTGCGCGAAAAGCTTGACACCGTGAAAAACCTGGTGCTGGCCGTGCGCGAAGGCACCGGCCTTGACACCAAGTGGGCGCAGAACATGATCTACCCCCACGAATTCATCAACTGGGAAGGCCTGATGAGCCACTGGATCATCGTCAAGGAAGGCACTGCCGAGGCCGTGTGCACCTGGACGGAAGATTGGTTTGTAGAAGCGCTGGAAATCATGGCCGAATGGTATGAAGACGGCATCGTGCATCCCGACTGCGCCACCTACACCCAGGCCGATTATATGAACAAAAACGCCCTCAATGACGAAGCCTTTGTATCCTGGTTTGGCGGCGGCATGTGGTATACCCCGGATGAACTGACCACCATTCATCAGTATGCCAACGGCGGCGTGGATCTGGTAGCCATCCCTGTGAAGACCAACTATTACACCACCGCTTCCTGGGGCGCCGGTGGCAGCTGGATCACCGCCACCTGCAAGAATCCCGAAGAAGCCATGATGATCATTGAGCTGCTGAACACCGAAAAGGGCGCCGAATTCTACAACCTGCTGGTATACGGTATCGAAGACCGCCAGTACACCACAAACGACGACGGCACCATCAAGACCCTGGAATACGACGGCATGCAGGGCAGCTCCTCCACCTCTTACATGACCCCCGGCTGGATGGTGGGCAACACCATGAACCAGTATGTCAACCAGGGCTTCGCGGCCAACTATCGCGAGCTGTGCACCAGCATCGGCGTGTCCGAAGATGTGGCGCACTCCATGATCGCCGGTCTGCTGTTTGACAACACCGCCGTGGCCGACCAGATGGCACAGGTCACTGCCATGATCAACGAGTTTGACAGCACGCTGCGCAACGGCCTTGGCAAGACCGACGGCTGGCAGCAGTACTACAACGAGCTGATCGCCAAGCTGGACGCCGCGGGCATCCAGAAGGTGCTAGATCATATCAACGCGCAAATCGCTGATTATGTAAAATAAGCGGCTTGGAGGCGGCCCGAAAGAGCCGCCTCCTTTCAAATATTTATACCAGTTGACAAAAGCAGTTGCGAAGGATACATTGGCTGTTGAAAGCAGAGGGTGATCGTATGTATGAAGTCGTTGTTGTGGATGATGAAATCGCGGCGGCAAACCTGGTGGCGCGGCATGTGCAAAAGATGCCGGAGTTCCATGTGGCCGGCGTGTTCAGCGATAGCGTGATGGCGCGGGATTATTTGCTGAGCCACCCCACCGACATTCTGATCACCGATATCCGCATGCCTGTTGTGAGCGGGCTGGATTTGGCGCAGTGCGTGGCCGAAGCAACGCCGGGCTGCGCGGTGGTGCTGGTCAGCGCGTATAGCGAGTTTGAGTATGCCAAAAAGGCCATTGCGCTGGGCGTAGCGGATTACCTGTGCAAGCCCATCCGCCTCAAAGAGCTGGATGACGGGCTGAATGCCATTGCCGCGCGCATAGAGCAAACCCGTGCGGAAATATTGCTGGACCATGATATTTTGCGCGAGGAAGCCGATATTTTCTTCCTCGATCTCATCAGCGGCAGGCTTTGTGATGAAGCGGTATTCAAAAAGCGCTTCGCGGCAATGGGTGCGCCCTTTGCGCTGACAGGCGTATGGAGCGGTATTTTAGAAATTTCCATGCCCCAGGCCGGGGGCAACCGCGGGCAGGAGCACATTAAAAGGGTGCTTCGAAAAGAGCTGCCCGAATACTACGCCCGCTTTCTGGCGGCGAATGAAGACAAGTTTTATTTTCTGATGGTGGGCTGCGATGCGCTGACGGTACAAACGCTGCGTTTGCTGGCGTCCCGCATCTATCACTATCTGGCGTTGACGGCGGATGTGTGCATCGCGTACGCGCATGCGGATTTTATCGGCATGGCGGCCTGCCCGCTGTTTACCCAGCCGATGTTTGAGGCGGACCCTGAAACCGATTCCGCCATTGGCCAAATGAAAGAGTATATTCTGGCGCACCTTCAGGAAGATTTGAGTCGCGACAGCATGGCGGCGATGTTCTTCCTGGCACCTGCGTATTTCAGTCGCTATTTTAAGAAGCATTGCGGCGTCAGTTTTTACGAGTTTATGCGAAATGCCCGCATGGAGAAATCCATCGCGCTGCTGGGCGAGGGCCTGCAGGTGCAGGAGATTGCCGAGCGCGTGGGCTACCGCGACCGCAACCATTTCAATAAAGTGTTTCAGCAGCACACCGGCATGTCGCCCACGGAATTCCGGCGCAGCATGCCTCGGGGGAGGGCGGAGCTGTGATGATCAAGGACGCGTGGAAAAACAAGGCCATCCTGCGCAACGCCATGATGCTGGTGGGCTTTTGCCTGGCCGTTATTTGCGCCATTGCACTGATCATCAACACCTACGCCACCCGCATGATCGAGGACGAATACATCCAGCGCAATTTCAATGCCGCCGCGGATTTGCAAAACCGCACCGATGAAATCTTCAAACAGGCGCGCGGCATGGCGGCATATCTCGCCACCGAACCCATGGTGCAGACTTTTTTTAACTCTGCCACGCCCAGCGCCGCCTATGATAACCATTATGTGCGCGTGCAGCAGCTATTGGAGGCCTACGCCAAGGGCATCGACTACATCCATTCGGTGTACCTGTATTCACCGGTGGCAAACAAAGTCATTTCATCCAATATGAGCGGCCAGGCCATCAATGCCCTGCAATTCAGCGATAATGCATGGATGGGTGAGTTGAATAACCAGACCGAAGGCTTTTTGTACCTCACCCGCTGCGTGGAAAACAATTATCCCTTTGTGGTGACGGTGCTACTGCACCGCACGCTCTCCGGCATTGAATGCGTGGTGGCCGTCAATATCAACCTGCAGGCGCTGTATAAGGCGGTAGTCAGCGAGGATTTGACAGACCGCGCCGCTTATTGTATTGACGAAAACGGCCATATCTTGCTTCGCCGGGTGAAATCCGCATTGTATGAGGAACTGAGCACGGTGCCCCAGCTTTTGTACTTTGACGCCAGCGCAGGCAGCATGTCGCGCCTTGAAAAGGCGGGGCAGCAATCGTATGTGTATTCGCAGGTGAAATCGGAAGTGGCGGGGCTGTACTGCGTGTCGGTGTCCGAGACTGGCGAGTATGCGGAGCGGCTGTCCAAGACCAGCTGGCTGATCGTGATCGGTGCTGCCTTTGTGGCGGTAGCCGGGTGCGTGCTGGCCATACTGTTCAGCCTGCGGGCGCATAAACCGGTGCGAAGCATCTTGTCGCTCTTGGATTCGCCCGATAAATGGCAGGAGCCAAACGAGCAGACCGATGATGAGCTTCGATACATCAGCGAGCGCATCGTCAGCAATATCCAGACCAACAAGCGCCTGCGGGATGAGCTGGACACCCGGCTGGATTTGCTGAACAAAACGCAAATCCAAACCCTGCAATTGCAAATTAGCCCGCATTTTTTGTATAACACACTCAACCTGATTGGCATGAAGGTGGCCGATGATATGGGGCAGGACTATGCCGCCGTCCATATGCTGGATGATCTGGCAACGCTGCTGCGCTATTCACTGGAATCCATTGATCTGGTGCCGCTATCGGAAGAGCGGGAGTATACATCGCACTATCTGCATCTGCTCTGGGAGCGGTACAGCGGCATTTTTGATACCCATATGCAAATTGACGACGATGTGCTGGATGCGCGCATCCCCCGCCTGCTTTTGCAGCCGCTGATTGAAAACTGCGTGTTCCATGGCGTGGCGCGCATCCGCCCGCCAAAGCGCGGCTTGATCGAAATCACCGGCCAGAGGGTGCGCCATGTGTATGATAAGGAAGCTGTGGAATCTGTGCGCATCACGGTGACGGACAACGGCGAGGGCATGGATGAGGCGACGCTGCTGCAGTTGCGCGACACGGTGGCCAATGCCGATAAGAACGGCACGCGCCATATTGGCGTGCAAAATGTGGCGCGGCGGCTGTGGTTGCTGTATCAAAATAACTCCCGCATCGATATTCAGAGCGCCCCCGGCGAGGGCACAAAAATGACCATTACCTTTCCCATGGGGTAGAGAGGGATTATCAATGATGGATTTGGCAAGCTGCTTCGCCCGACACAGCGGCGACGAAACGGTAGTCTACAAACACGTAGCGGGCGAGGATTTGCGTCTCAGTTTGTATTATCCGCCCGGTTTTAAGGCAGATAAGAAGCATCCCGCATTCATCGTCATCCACGGCGGCGGCTGGGCGGGAAGGAAGATATTTGACGATCAACCCGCCTGGGCGGGGGATTTTCTGGGCTATCTGGCGCGGTATTATGCCGATCGTGGCTTTGTGGGGGTCAGCGTGGATTACCGCCTGATGCCCAAAGAGGATTATGGCCAGGTGCCTGGGCGTCAACTGCCCGATCTATACGTCGATTGTATGGATGCGATGGACTATCTGGCGGATCATGCTGTGCAGTATGGGCTTGACACAGGCAACTGTGTGCTGCTGGGCGAATCGGCCGGGGGCTATTTGGCAGCGGCTGTGGCGGCGTTCCAAACCCGCAAAAACCCACTCACGCTGCGCGCCGCCATTCTTGTCAACGCCATCACCGAGGTGTACAGCGATAAATGGCACAAAGCAGCGCCGGAGGGCACGGATGCGAAGGCGCTGTCGCCCTTGTGCCATGTGGGCAAAGGAACCTGCCCGGCACTGCTCATACACGGGGCAGAGGATTCCGTGGTGGCGCGGCGCCACTCTATAGCGTATCACGAGGCGCTGAAAGCCGCAGGCGTCCCCTCCACCCTGTGCCTGATACCGGATACCGACCATGCTTTTCTGTTGGTGGAATACAGCAATCAACTTAAGGCGGCGCGCACCGCGATTGCGGCGATTGATGAATATTTGGAGGGATTGGGCGTATGAACATCTTGGCAAGAGCAAGCGGCAGTTTTGATGTGGCGGCATTTGGCGAGACCTGGTTTTTCTGTCCTGTGAGAAGCGCTGTGGACGCAAACGGCCAGAAGGACAGGGACGAGGATTTTCTGGGCTTTGAAGAAACAAAAACCGAAACCGGTATGCAATATGTGTGGCGCACTTGCTCCAACCTGTGGCGCAAAAAAGAGTATGTGCTGGAGGTGCAAGGGCAGACCGCGCGCTATTTTATCCGCGTGGAGGGCGAGGGTAGGGTGGATAGCCTGCGCTTCTTCCGGTGCGGCGCGAAGTACGAGGCGGCGGGGTACCTGCTGCCTGTGGCCAACCATGCCGATTACACCCGCAACCTGCGCATGATTACCGAGGAAAGCACCATCGAGCTGGGCTATTTTGCGCCGCCGTGCTATTGCTATCCCTTCTATATGGCCGGGTGCGATGGATGGGTGGGCGTGGGCCTGGCCGCGCGTGCGGGGCAGTACAACTTTCACCAATTTTTGTACCGCAATCAAAACCAGGATGCCTGCGGCTTTGAAGTGCCCCTCTATGGGCAGACCACTGTGAGCGGCGTTTGGGAAAGTCAAAGTCTGCTCTTCACCGCCGGGCAGGACGCCTATGCTGTGATTGCCGCCTATGCCGCCTGGCATTATGACAGCGGTTGGTGCAAAAAAGCAGACCGCGAAAACCTGCCCGATTGGTGGAAAAAGCCCATCTTTTGCGGCTGGGGCGAGCAGGCCGCGCTGCAAAAAACCGGCGGCGGCAATCAGGGGGATTATGCCACGCAGGACGCCTATGAGGGTATGATGGAGAAGCTGGACGAATACGGCCTCCAGCCCGGTGTGGTGATCATTGATGATAAATGGCAGACGAAATGGGGCGTGCCGCTGCCCGACCCGGCACGCTGGCCCGATCTTCGCGCCTTTGCCGATGCGCAGCATCAGAAGGGGCGCAAGGTGGTACTGTGGTTTCGCTCCTGGTATCCCGAGGGGCTGGACGCCGACGAATGCATCGAATACCTGTGCACCGCCTGCGCGGCCGACCCTACCAGCACCGCCTATCAGGCCCGCATGCAGGGCATTGTGCATACCTTGCTCTCAGATGACGAGGGCTGCTATAACTGCGATGGTTTCAAAATCGACTTTGCCAATTGCATGCCCCTTGGCAAGTATGTGTCCGCCCACGAAAAGGGCGTGTACGGTGTGGAGCTGCTCAAGCGCCTGTTCACCCTGATGCATGATCTGGCCAAGGCGCAAAAGTCCGATGCGCTGGTCAACTGCTCCTGCGCACACCCGTATTTTGACGAAGTGACCGACCAGGCGCGCATGCATGACTACTGGGGCACTATGCGAAGTGCCCCGGAAATCTTCACCCACCGCGCCAGGCTTTGCGCCGCCGCACTGCCGGGCGTGCCACTTGATATGGACGCGGGCGGCACGGGCAGCAAGCGCGATTTTCACCGCTGGATCAAGGCGCAAATCACGCTCGGCATCCCCGACCTGTATTATTTGACGACAGCCGGCGATGTGGCGTTTGATACCGAGGATATCGCGCTGATCCGGAGTTGTTGGGAAACCTACGAGGCGCAGAATGTACGGCGTAATCATTGAAAAAGGCCCGCAGAACTGGCAGGTGCTGCAACAGCAAAACGGCTGGGCGGAGGTACCACTTGGCGGCAGGCTGCACCTGGAAGCGGATGTGCTGGCCCATGCTGACGGCCGGGTGGTGGTACGCTGTATCGACGAAAATAACGGCCTTCGGGTTACTGCGCCTGTGATGGTGAAGCCACAATCTGATCAATGGGAAGCGGTGATCCGCCTCCCCGTTGGCGGCCCCTACCGCATCGAAGCGTATTACCGCTACAACGGCCTGTGCGAAAAGCGGGGCGACCGTATTTTCCACATGGGCGTAGGCGATGTGTATGTGATTGCCGGGCAAAGCAATGCCGTGGGCGTGGGCAAGGATGCCGCCGAGGATGTGCCAAGCCCCGCTGTTCGCATGTTTCGCCTCTGCGGGCAATGGGATATGGCCACCCACCCCCTGCACGACAGCACGGCCACGCTGTTCCCCTTATCGCAAGAGAAAGCGCAGACGGGGCACAGTCCCTGGCTGAGTTTTGCCAAGGCGCTTCAGCAGCGCCTCGGATACCCCATCGGGCTCATCCCCGCCACCAAGGGCGGCATTCCGCTCTCGTGTTGGGATCGGGCGCAGGACGGTGCATTCTTTGATAACATGCTGGATATCGTGCAGGCGGCGGGCGGTAAGGTCAAGGGCATTTTGTGGGTTCACGGGTGCAATGATCTGTATGACGGGGCGCTTCGCCGCACGTATTTGGAGCGGTTCCGGCGGGTATGCGCAGATTTTGAAAGCGTGTTCTATCCCGGCATTCCCATTTTGACGGTGCAGCTCAACAAAGCGACCTGCGTGAAAGGCAAAGATTTGCTGGAGCAAGGGGTGAATTGGGCGGACATCCGCGAAGCCCAGCGCAGGGCAATGCACGAAATCGGCAACGTATACATGGCCCCGGCCATTGATCTGCCGGTGTGCGACGGCATCCACAACGCCGCTGTTTCCAATATCGCACTTGGCGGACGCGTGGCGGCGCTGGCGCTGAAGCATGTGTATGGCGTTCCAGTTGCAGCCGATGCGCCGGATATTGTGAAAGCCGCAAAGGCAGGCGAAAGCACAGCGAGCCTCACTTTCTCGCCTGTGTATGACGCGCTTTGCTGTGATTTGAACCGCAACGAAGCGCTGATGTTTTCCCTCACGGATGAGGAGGGCAGAAGGACGTCTGTGGATTATCAGTGCGCGGGCGACAGCATTTTGCTCACGTTCGACGGCGCAATCGGCAAGCATGCCGTGGTCAGCTGCGACGGATACAACGAAAGCGGCTTGATGCCCTATGATTTGTACACGCATTTGCCCGTCATTCCGTTTTCGGGCATAGAAATAGGAGATGAATAACATGGATTTCACCCTGCTGCACAACTACATCCAATCGCTGCCCAGCGTGTGCATTCCCGCTGCCGATTGCGTGGTATACCACAAGCACCGGCCGGTTTTCCGCTCCATGGCGGGGTATTCTGACGGCGCACAGACCATCCCGGTATCAAACCGCGATTACTATTGGCTGTATTCTTCCACCAAAGTGGCTACTTGCACGGCAGTGCTGCAATTGATGGAGCAGGGGAAACTGGCACTGACGGACGAGGTGGGTGCCTACCTGCCCGCCTACAAATCCATGCTGGTGCGCGAGGCGGATGGCACACTCATCCCCGCTGCGCGGTCCATCCGCATTGTGGATTTGCTGACCATGAGCAGCGGCCTGAGCTACGACCTGCAGGCGAAGCCCATCCGTGAGCTGTTAAAAGCCCAGGGCGGCAGCGCCACCACCCGCCAAGTGATGGATGCGCTGGCGCTGGAGCCCTTGTGCTTCCACCCAGGCGAGCGCTATCAATACAGCCTCAGCCACGATGTGCTGGGCGCGGTGGTGGAGGCCATCAGCGGCATGCGTTTGGGCGAATACATGCAAAAGAACATCTTTGCGCCCCTTGGCATGCGGGATACCACCTTTGCTTTTACCCCCGATGTGGAAAAGCGGCTGACCGCGTTTTACACCTATGACGCGAGCACCATGCGCGAAAAGCTGCGCGATCATCACAACGAATATGTGTTTTCGCCGGAATACGAGAGCGGCGGCGCGGGATTACTGTCCACAGTGGACGATTACGCGTTGTTTGTGGATGCGATGGCGAACCTTGGCCAGGGTGCGAATGGCAGCCGCATTCTGCGCCCGGAAACGGTAGAGCTGATGCGCACCAATCATCTGGGCGGCGCGCTGCTGGCAGATTATTGGGCGGATAACTATGCCAATGCGGGCTATGGGTATGGCCTTGGCGTGCGCACGCTGATGAACGGCAAGCGCGCCAAAACGCCCTCGCCTGCAGGCGAGTTTGGCTGGGGCGGCGCTGCGGGCACCAATCTATTGGCCGATCCGGACAATCAAATCGCCATTTTCTATGCCCAGCAGGTGATCGGGCTGATGCCCTTCGCCTATGAAACCCACCCCCACAACATCATCCGCAGGCTGGTGTACCGCTGCATGGAGATTGCATAAATATGAGATACGGATATTTTGATAACGCGCGCAAGGAATACGTGATCACGCGCCCGGATACGCCCACGGCATGGATGAACTATATTGGCAACGGCGGCTTTGGCGGCATTGTATCCAATACCGGCGGCGGTCTCACCTTTGATAAGGACCCTTCTTACCGCCGGGTGACGCGCTATCATTTTGACGCGCTGCCAAAGGACCGGCCGGGGCGGTATTTGTATATCCGAAACCAGGAGAGCGGCACCTACTGGTCGCCCCTGTGGCAGCCTGTGATGAAGGAATTGCAGACCTACGAATGCCGCCACGGGCGTGGCTACACCACCATCACCGGCACGTATGATGACATAAAAACGGCTATCACGTACCTTGTGCCCCTCGCGGAAAACTTTGAACTGTGGCAGGTGGAAATCACCAACTTGTCGGATATTCAAAAGACGCTGCGGCTTTTCTCATATGTGGAGTTCAGCTGGAACCACGCCTTTTATGATGTGACCAACCACTGGCCGCGCATGGCGTTTGTGGCCCGGGGCGGGGGCAATAAAATTGTGGTGGACACCATGGCACAGCAGTTGACCGGCGTGCCGCAATACGATTATATTGCCGCCAGCCTGCCGGTGGACGGCTGGGATTGCAGCCAGGCCGCATTTATTGGCCCGTACCGCAGCGAGAGCAACCCCCTTGCCGTGGAAAACGGCGTGTGCGGCAACAGCAATATGGATTCTGATAACTGCGTGGGCGCACTGCAATCCACCATCACGCTGTTGCCGGGGCAAACGCTGCGCTTTTGTTATACGCTGGGCGCGACGAGCGATCAGGCGGATATCGATGGGCAGATCAGCCGCGCCTTCTCGCTGCAAAACTGCGTGGAAGACATTCGAAAAAGCTGGGATGATTACAGCAATCATCTTGTGGTGGATACCCCGCATCAGGATATGAACGATATGCTGAACATCTGGCACGCGTACCAGACCAAGACCACCTTTGATTGGTCACGCTTCGTATCGGTGTACGAACCGGGCATTACCCGGGGCTTTGGCTTTCGCGACAGCATGCAGGATGTGCTGGGCGTGATGCACGCCGTGCCGCAATTGGCAAAGGAGCGCATGAAGCTACTATTGTCCATCCAAAAGAGCGATGGCAGCGCCCGGAATGTATATTATCCCTTCACCCGGCAAAGCCAGGGCGAAGGCCGCAGTGACGACCATTTGTGGTCGGTATTCTCGGTGTGCAATTATGTGAAGGAAACGGGCGATTTGGGCTTCCTCAAAGAGGACGTGCCCTATGTGGACAGCGGCAGTGCCACGGTGCTGGGGCATTTGGAACAGGCATTGCAGTTCACCCATACGCACCTTGGCCGCCACGGCATACCCGATATGCTGCGGGGGGACTGGGACGACAGCGTGGCGCACATGACCCGGGGCGGCACCGCCCATGCCGAGAGTGTGTTTGTGTTTTTCCAACTGGCGCAGGGCGCGTATGAGCTGATGGAACTGTACAAAGCCGCCGGGTTGCCCGAAAAAATCCCCGCCATGCAGGCGATTTTTGAGGATTGTCAAAAAAAGCTGCCCGTCATTTGGGATGGGGAATGGTTCATCCGCGCTTTTACCGGCGAGGGCGAGAAATATTGTACCCACGAGGACGAGTTCAACAAAATTCACCTCATCCCCCAGTGCTGGAGTGTGATCAGCCGCGCGGTACCGGAGGATCAATGCAATACCGCCATGGACAACGTGATGAAATACCTGTATACCGAGCGGGGGCTCATCACCCATTTCCCCGCCAGCAGCGGCTTTGTGCCCGAAAAGAAGAGCTATTTTCTCTTCCCCGCGGGCGCGCGCGAAAACGGCGGCATCTTCTTCCACTCCAACACCTGGGCTGTGATGGCCTATGCCATGCTGGGGCGCGGGGAGGAAGCATTCAAATGCTACGAAAGCAGCCTGCCCAATCGCCGCAACGACATTGCCGATCTGTGCCTTACCGAGCCTTATGTCTATTCCCAAACCATGCTCGCGCCGCCGCATCCCCGTGCCGGGGCGTGCGTCAACTCCTGGCTGACGGGCACGGCGTCGTGGATGTACTTGGTGGCTACGCAGTATATCCTGGGCATCCGCCCGGAGTATGACGGCCTGTGTATCGATCCGCAGCTGCCAGCTGACTGGCCGGGCTTCGCTGCCACGCGGCAATGCCGGGGCGCGGCTTGCCACATCACCGTGGAAAAGGGCGAAAATAAGGGCTTGTATGTGGATGGCCAAAGAATAGAAGGCAACACTGTGCCCTGGGCATTGCTTGAGACGGAAAAGACACTCAACATTCAGTTGATTTATTAGGAGGAATCGATATGGCGACCAAGATGACCATGGCAGACCTGCAACTGGTGGAACACAGCGGCGAAAACACTCAGCGCGTGGCCGTGTTGGAAGCGCCGTATCATATGACTGTCCAAAACGCGCTTATCCCGCAGCCCACTGAGGACGAGGTGCGGGTGAAAATCAAATGGGTGGGCATCTGTGGCAGCGATTTGGAGGCATACCGCGGCACCCGCGCGCCGGAATTCATCTCCACCCCCGCGCGGCTGGGGCACGAGGTGAGCGGCGTGATCGACAAGGTGGGCAGCAAAGTGGTGGGCCTAAAGGTGGGCGATCTGGTCACCTGCCGCTATGTGTGGGGCGCATATGCCGAATATATCGTGTGCAAGCCCTTCCATGTGAAGGTACTGCCCCCTGATTTCCCCATGCTGGAGATCAGCCCCATTGAGGTGCTGCCCGGCATCATCCATGCTGCGGAGCTTGGACGGATCGACCAGACCAAGAATGTGCTGATCATGGGCCAGGGCGTCAGCGGCCTGATTATGACGCAGGTGGTGCGCCAGTTCAGCCCCAAAAACTTGGCCGTCACCGATTTGAGCCCTGCCAAGCTGGCGCTGGCAAAGAAGTATGGCGCATCTCACACGTACCTACTGCCCCATGCCGAGGCCGCCACCATGGACTACGCCGGGGCCGATTTTCCTGATGGGTTTGATGTGGTCATTCCCTGCCTGCTGGAGGGGGACGGCGTGGTGGATGCCATGGAATGCGCGGCGCTGTGCGCGCGCATTGTGATGTATGGCTGCATTGGCGTGTGCCGCAAACCCCTTGATTTTTTCAAGGCGCACCGCAAGCGCCTGGAATTTTACCTCACCGAGCCCCGCCGCGATATCGACATGCGCCGTTTTTTCCAGGAAGGCGTGCAGATGGTGCTGGACGGCCTGGTGAACACCAGCGAAATGATCACCCACACCTTCCCGCTGGAGGAGATTGCGGCTGCGTTTGCGCTGCGCAATGACCCGCCGGAGGGCACCATGCATGTGGTGATCGATTGCGAAAGGAAGGACTAGGGCGATGATGCAGATTCCCCTGAATGGCCTGTGGCGGGCGAAACTGGACCCGGAAAATGTGGGGTTGGCCGAGGGCTGGGCGCAAAACGGAATCCTTGCGGAACACGCCGTCCGCGTGCCCGGCTGCATCCAGCAGCTGGATACGCTGGCAGACAGCTATCCGCCCGAAAACGGGCTGCGAAACAGCTTTCAGGGCACCTGGTTTGCCGAGCGGGAACTGCAGTTGCCGCCCTTTGCGGGCCAGCGTATTTATCTGATGATGGAGGGCGCGGCCCCGGCTTGCCATCTGTATGTGAACGGGCAGTATGTGGCGCGGCATATTTTCACCCTATGCCCTTGGCAGACCGATATCACGGCCTTTGCAAAAGAGGGAGAGAACCGCATCACCATTGCCGTCACCGAAGATTACAGCCTGATGTATGCCGGATCGCGGTTTTGCGGGCTCAATTGGTCGGGGATATATGGCGATGTATATGTCCTCATCGGCGGCGCTGTGAGGCTGACGGAGGTGTATCTTTCGCCTGCAGGGGTGGAGGGCAAGGCCACCAATCACGCAGATGCTTCTTTTGAAGGTGCTCTTACAGCACAGGTTTTCGGGCAACAGGCCAGCGCGGTGATAACCCTTGCACCGGGGCAAAGCGAAGATTTTTTGCTGCCCATCGATACGGCGGTTTTGCCCCGCTGGTATGTGGATGACCCGCAGTGCGTCACCGTTTTTTTGCTTTGCAATGGAGATGAAACCATCCTCAAGACCGGCTTTCGCACGCTGGAAACAAAGGGCGGGCGCATACTGATGAATGGGTTGCCGCTTTTTCTGGCCGGGGCGGGTGAGGAATACGAG
>JAVBRU010000021.1:0-12720 GCA_031547595.1 Eubacteriales bacterium | reverse complement strand
GCCGCTGAGCAGCACCACGCGTTGCCCTACGGCTTCCGCCGGCAGTGCGATTTCGCACGCAAACCAGCCGTACTCAAAGCACATGCCCCACTTGGTGCCCATCGGCATGGGCTGCATGGGTTGCAAAAGCGCCTCTTGCGGCGTTATGCGATCCAAGGTGACAAAGCCCTCAAAATCGAGCACCGCAACAGGCGCATACAAATGATTTTTCAGTTCCTGCCGCCAGGCCTCGATGCGGCTTTTCAGCTGACGGCCCATATCAAACATATTCTATTCCTCTGGCAGCAGCACTTGCGTGTTGCCGCGCTTTAACACATCCGCATAATCGCCGGGTGGCGGTGCTTCGGTAACCAGCATGTCAAAATCGTTCAGCGTAGCATATGTCATCAGCCCCGTCACGCCAAACTTGGCCGAGCACATCATCAGCACTGCGCATTCGCAGTTTTCCACTGCAGCCTTTTTGATCTCATACTCCAAAGGCGAAGAGTTGGTGACGCCATGCTGGGATACACCCGTTGCCGCCATAAAGGCTATGCGAATGTTGTAACGCTTGAGGGAGCGCACGGCATCATCGCCGGTGAAAGAGTTGGTCTTGCGGCGCAGCTGGCCGGGCAAGGAAATGATGGTGATCCGCTCGTAGGGCAGGGCGCGCAGGATGACCTCCAGGTTGTTTGTGATCAGCGTCAGATCCCGCTTATCAGCCAGGAAATCGATCATCTGCAAAGTGGTGGTGCCGGAGTCCACAAAAATAATATCGCCGTCGCGCACCAGTTCTGCCGCGCGCCGCCCTACCGCAATCTTGGCAGCTTCGTTATCTACGCGGCGCTGCTCATAGGGCGTCAGTGTTTGCTCGTTTTTTCTGGCGCAAACGCCGCCATATACTTTTTCCACCGTGCCGCGCTTGATCAGCGCCGCCACGTCCCGGCGCACGGTGTTCATGGATACGTCGAACTGCTCGCACAGCTCGTCCATCGTCACCGTGCCCTTTTGACTGATATATTTTTCAATGTCCAACATCCGGACAACCTTCATCATCTTTCGCCCCTTCCTGTTGCATACTTCTATTCTACAACATAAAGCGTAAATTGCAAAGCAACTTTTGAGCAATTATTGAGTGATTTTTTGATAAACTTTCCGAAACCGATTGAATTTGACCATCCATTTTGATATACTGACCTCAACAGAAGAAAAATACACCGATCATGGAGGAAATTTTTATGCAATATCTGGAGATCGCCCAGCGGGTGCTTGGCAAACTGACAGCCACAAAAACCGGCGGTGGAGAGAACGATCATTTGACCCTGAACACATGGGAATGGCCGCAGGGCGTGGCGGTATACGCCATGTTCAAGGTGTATCAAGCGGGCAAAGACCCCGCCGTGCTTCAGCAGATCAAGGCATGGTATGCGCAGCACCTTCAAAAAGGCCTGCCAACACGCAACATCAACACCACCGCGCCGATGCTGTGCATGACGTTATTGTATGAAGAAACTGCTGACGAAGCGTATCGCCCGCTGATTGCAGACTGGGCAGACTGGGTGATGCGTGGACTGCCCCGCACGCAGGAAGGCGGCTTTCAGCACATCACCACCCATGACGAAAACAGAGAGCAGCTTTGGGACGACACGCTGTTTATGACGGTGCTGTTCCTCTACCGCGCAGGCAAGGCGCTATGCAAGCCCGAATACTGCAAGGAAGCAGAGTATCAGTTTTTACTGCACATCAAATACCTCCACGCGCAGCAAAACGGCCTGTGGTATCACGGCTATTGCTTCCTTGGCAGGCACCACTTTGGCGGTGCATTCTGGGCGCGCGGCAACAGCTGGTTCACTGCCGGTGCGGTGGATTTTGCAGAGTGGATCGAGGACGGCCCTGTGAAGCGGCTGGTGCTGAACACCTGGAAAGAGCAATGCGCGGCGCTGGTTGCCCATCAGGATGCTGATACCGGCTTGTGGCACACACTGATTGACCATCCGGACAGTTACCTTGAGACCTCCGCCAGTGCGGCCATCGCCTATGGGTTGTTGAAGGGCGTCCGGCTGGGGCTGCTGGACGAAAGCTATGCCGCGCAGGCGCAAAAGGCAGCTGCGGGTGTGCTTGGACAGGTGGCGGCTGACGGCACTGTGCAGGGCGTCTCCTATGGCACGCCAATGGGGCACGACCTGGACTTCTACCGCACGATTCCGCTCTGCCCCACCGCTTATGGGCAGGGCTTGGCCTTCCTGATGCTCACAGAAATGATTAACTCATGACATTTTGAGAACCATTTGATTAATTGTTGGTTATTTTACTCAAAATATCTGCAATTTCCTCTTGCGCTTTCGCCCATCATTTGCTATAATGAACACAAGTCTTAATCGGCGTCATTCTGGCCGCATTTTACATGGCAACCCCATCAACGCAACAGGAGGAACCTCATGCTGCACCGCACTGATTTGCTGAACGCCGAGGATATCCGGGTGGAGTCCCTGCTGGCGCGGCAAATTCTTAATGAGCAAGACGACCGCTTTGGCGGTTTCTGGGTAGAAGGCTTCCATGTGGAGCCACGCGCCTGTGGGTTCTATTTGAGCAACCTTGTGATGGCTTTTGTGACGGAAGACAGCCGCTGGTATCTGAACGATCGTCTAAAAGATGCCATCCGCGCGGCGTTTGTATATATGCAGCGCCACCAACGTCCCGATGGCTGCTATGATTTGAGCTATTGCAACTTTGCCTCCCCGCCCGATACCGCATTTATGATCAACGCGGTGCTAAACGCCTGGTGGCTGCTGGAAAAATGCAAAGCGGACGGGGCTGACTTTATCCGCGAACCGCTGTACAAGCTGATTGACAGTGCCGCCACCGGTATCATGACAGGCGGCTTCCACACCCCCAACCACCGCTGGGCAATTGCCGCTTGTCTGTTAAGCTGCGCACGCATCACTGGGCGGCCGGAGCTTACCTCCCGCGCAAACGAGTACCTGCGCGAAGGCCTGGATATCAATGAGGACGGCGAGTTTGCGGAGCGCAGTGCCGGCAACTACAACCAAGTGAATGACGACCAGATGATTCGCCTGTTCCTGGCCACAAAGGACACCTCCTACCTGGAAGCCGCTGCTAAGAACCTGGAAATGATGTACTGCTATATCGACCCGGACGACTCGGTGTTTACCAATAATTCCACCCGCCAGGATCTTGGATTAAAAGTATACACGGATACGTACTATATATTATACCTGCTGGTGGGCTACTTCCTCAAACGTGCAGAGTTTGGCGCCATGGCAGAATGGATTTATCAAAACTGCCGTAAACGCGGCGTATATCCCGGCGGCATCGAATGGCTGCTGCTGTTCCCGGACATGGACGGCTTTGGCGCAGATACGGCGTTTTCCCGCCCATTTGACCACTACAACCGTCAATTCAAAGACAGCAAAATCGCAAGGGTGCGGCGCGGCAACTACTCCTATACGCTGCTTGAGGGCAAGCCCAACTGCCTGTACTTCCAGCACGGTGCGTTCTCTGTGTATCTTGCCATTTACGGCAACCTGTGCGACCGCCGCAACTTCATTGCCGATACGCTGACCAAGACCGAAAGCGGCTACATGATGACCTCCCACGCCGCTGGATGGTACTATCTTCCCTTCCCGGAGAAGCCCGCCACCAGCGATTGGTGGGCGATGGACAACAAGAACACCCGGCCGCGCATCGAGGGCCTGCCGCTTGACACCAAATTGGAGATCATCGATCAAGAGGACGGCATCGATCTGCGCCTCATGACAGAGGGCATTGACCAGCTGCCGCTGCGGGTAGAGCTCTGCTTCCTGCCTGGTGGATCCATCCGCACAGAGCACTTTATGCAAAGCGCCGCGCCAGGACAAAGCATCACAGTGCTGAACGGCCTTGTGGAAGCCGCCAGCGCATCCGGCGAAACCATCGTAGTGGGCCCTGCCTTTGGCAAACACAACGTGCAGAACCGCATGGACGGTGCGTACCCCTTCAGCCCGCGCCACTACACCGTGTATTTTACCGATTACACCCCCGTTGACCGCGTGATCAGCATCCGCGCCTCTCACCTGTGAATCATACCTGCCTTGGCAGGGAGAGATAAAAAATCAAGGAGGAACCTGAAATGAAACACCCCAATAGACTGTTGGCGTTGGCAATGGCCCTGGTTCTGCTGCTGGGCTGCATGTCCTTCGCGGCTGCCGAAACCGTTTCCTACACCGAAGCGCCCTCTTCTGCGGCCAAGGTCGCAGCAGGCGAAATCCCCGCAGTTGCGGATCGCCTCCCCGCCGCTTCCGACATCATGGTGGAAACCGGCATCGATGTTGGCACCTATTTTGACTCCATCACCTTTGCTCAGGGCGCCAGCAAATGGTATCCCGGCAAGATCACCGAGGAAGCACTCTTCCGCTTCAAGAACGACGCATCCGTGGAGCCCAACGTGGCCAAGGGCTATGATGTCAACGAAGACGCCACCGAATACACCATTTACCTGCGCGAAGGCATGAAATGGTCTGACGGCGTGGCCTTCACCTCCGAAGACTGCCGCTTCTTCTATGAAGACCTGCTGCTCACTGGCCTGACCACCAATGCCGTCTGGGGTGCCATGTATTCCAGCAACCCCGAAACGGGCGAAAAAGACCCCGAACCCGCGAAGATGACCGTGATTGACGAGTACAGCTTCAAAATCACATTCGAGCACTCCAAGCCCACCTTCCTGCAAGAACTGGCCATCAATGGCAAGTGGTTCTTTGCGCCCAAGCATTGGCTGATCAACTATCTCGCGCCCTTCATTGGCGAAGAAGCCGCCCTGGCAAAGGCCACCGAAATGGGTTATGCCGATCTGAAGAGCTACAACAAAGACCTGACCTACTACTATCACTTGGTGCTGGGCCGCCCCACCCTGCGTCCCTGGGTGATTGGCAATGATTTTAACGACACACTGTGCACCTGGGTGCGCAACGACTACTACTGGAAGGTCGACGAAGCCGGCCAGCAGCTGCCCTACGCAGAAAAGCTGGATTTCATGCGCTACTCCGAAGACACCCAGACCCTCCTTTGGACGCTGGACGGCACGGTGGACGTGAACGGTGTCAGCTTCACCAACATTGTTGAGCTGCTGGAAAACCAGAACGTTGGCGGCTACAAGCTGGTTGAATGGGGCAACACCAAGTG
Organism: Eubacteriales bacterium; assembly: GCA_031547595.1. Classification (GTDB taxonomy): domain Bacteria; phylum Bacillota; class Clostridia; order Christensenellales; family Aristaeellaceae; genus JAVBRU01. The sequence continues at coordinate 7,563 of JAVBRU010000021.1, read as the reverse complement.
GAACGGCCAGAGCATGCAGCTCAACCAGGCCATCCAGGATGAAGACCTGCGCGCCCTGTTCCAGAATGTGGACTTCCGCCATGCCCTGTCCATCGCTGTGGACCGCGAAACCATCTGCGCCCTGATCGACGACGGCTTCTCCACCCCCTCCCAGTCTGCTCCCCAGCTGGGCCAGCAAGGCTATAGCGAAGAGTGGGCTGGCAAGTGGACAGAATATGACGCCGCCGCTGCCGAAGCGCTGCTTGCAGCCTGCGGCCTTGTGAAGAAAGACGGCTACTACTATTTCGAAAACGGCAAGCAAGTGGTGCTGAACCTGCAGTACAACGAAGAAAAGTATGCTTCCTTTGCGGAGCTGCTGGTCAACTACTTTGAAGCCATTGGGCTGAAGACCACTTCCCGTATCTACGACCGCTCCATCCTCGAAGAAATGCGCCGTGCCAACACCCACGAAATCACCCTGAACTGGGAAGTGTTTGACACGCTGAGCATCGCGCTGCGTCCCGACTACATCGTGCCCACCCGTGACTATCCGCCGTGGGCAACCGCGTTTGGCCTGTGGTATCTGAACGGTGAAGGCTCCGAAGGCGCCGTGACGCCCACCGAGCCCGTTCAGGAGCTGCTGCGCCTGTACGACCAGCTGAAAGCCACCTCTGATGCCGCTGCGCGCGAGGAAATTTGCCTGGCGATGCTGAAGCTGCATGAAGAGAACATCTGGGAAATCGGCTTTGCCTCGCCCCTGCCCACACTGATTGCTGTGAACAGCAAAATGCACAACTTTGCGGATTATCTGATCTATTGCGACGAGTTCCGCGAGCTGGGCCACTCTCACCCCGCCACCTGGTGGATCGAAGAGTAATCGTTTATATCCCTTAGCAGCCTCGGGGCTATCGCAAGCTCTGCGATAGCCCCGGCTTTTATCACAATCATCACTCTGTTTGGAGGGAGGTACCATTTCTATGGCGGAACGCACCCTTTCAACCCCTCAATCGCAAGGCGCCCCCTCTGGCAAACGCGTTCGCAGCGAGCATCCGATGGCCGCCTATATTGGGAAGCGCCTGCTGATGTTTATCCCCATTATCTTCATCATGTCCCTGGTGATATTCTTTATCATCCAGCTGCCTCCCGGCGATTATCTGACCAGCTATGTGGCGGGCCTCAAGGCTGAAGGCATGCTGGTGGATGCTTCGGTGCTGGCCAATCTGAAAGAAGAATTTGGCCTGGACCAACCCTGGTATGTGCAATACTTTAAATGGATCTGGAACATCCTGACCAAGTTTGACTTTGGCTATTCGTTCGACCTGGGCAAACGTGTATGGCCAATTATTTCTAGCCTGCTGCCCATGACGCTGGTGGTGTCTTTGTCCACCATGCTGTTCCAATACCTGGTAGGGATTCCGCTTGGCATTTACACCGCTGTCAAGCAGTATTCCGTGGGCGACTACGTGCTCACATTCATCGGGTTTATCGGTATGGCCATTCCCAACTTCCTTTTCGCAATCCTGATTATGTATTTCTCATTTATCTGGACGGGCACGGCCTGGATCGGCCTGTTCAGCAAAGAAATGCTGCAAAACGGTATCCACTGGTACAACCTTGGGGAGTTCTTGCAGCGCATGTTTATCCCCATCATCGTGATTGGCACCTCCGGCCTATGCGGCACGCTGCGTTCCATGCGCGCCCAGATGCTGGACGAACAGGGCAAGCAGTACGTGTTGTGCGCCCGCGCAAAGGGTGTCAGCGAGCGTACCATCATCTATAAATATTGCCTGCGCGCCGCTATTAACCCCACTATCAGCGGGTTGTCCGGCAGCCTGGCCAGCATTTTTTCCGGCTCCACAATTTCTGCCATTGTGATGAATCTGGATATCATCGGCCCGAAGCTCTACAGCGCGCTCAAATCGCAAGATATGTATCTGGCAGGCACCATCCTATTGGTGATGGGTGTGTTGATCGTGGTGGGCACACTGCTGTCCGACATCGCTTTGGCCTGGCTTGACCCGAGAATTCGCTTTACGGGAAGGAGGGGAGATGCATGACGGCGCAGCCCGCAGAAAAAAAATTGACGCGCAAGCAGCGTAAAGCGCTCAAGCGCGAAGAATCGTACTATCTGGCTTCGCAGTGGCAGCTGATGTTCCGCAAGCTCGGCAAGCATAAGCTGGCGCGTTTCAGCCTGGTTATCCTCGGCTTCCTGTATTTTGTGGCGTTTTTCGGCAACTTCATTGCCCCGTCCAACCTCACTGCCTACGACGCGCAGAGCAAGGACGCCCCGCCCTCCACCATTCACTTTTTCACAGAGGATGGAGAATTCATCGGCCCCTTCGTGTATGGTGTCAACCAGACGCGCGACCCTGTGACCTACAAAAAAATCTTTGCGGAGGATACCTCCAAGATATACCGGATTCAATTTTTCACCAAAGGCTGCGAATACAGCTTTCTGGGCTTTATCAAGAGCGACCTGCACCTATTTGGCGTAGAGCCGGGCGGCAAGCTGTTCCTGTTTGGCACAGACTCCATGGGGCGTGATCTGCTCAGCCGAATCATCCTGGGCAGTCAGGTCTCCCTCACCATCCCGTTTGCGGGCACGGCCATCAGCTTTATCCTGGGCATATTGCTCGGCTCCGTCTCCGGCTACTTTGGCGGCTGGGTGGATAACCTGATCCAGCGCATCATCGAAGTGCTGAATTCCCTGCCCTCGCTGCCGCTGTGGATGGCGCTGTCTGCGGCCATTCCGGCCGGCATCCCCCCGGTGCAAATGTACCTGATGATCACCGTCATCCTCTCGTTCATTGGCTGGACAGGGCTGGCGCGCGTGGTGCGCGGTAAGTTTATGTCGCTCAAGAATGAAGACTACGTGATGGCGGCGCGGCTCGCCGGCGTCAGCGATATCAAGATCATATTCAAGCATCTGGTACCTGGGTTTATGAGCTATCTGATTGTCAGCCTCACGCTTGGCATCCCCAGCATGATCATTGGCGAAACGTCGATGAGCTTCCTTGGCCTTGGCATACAATCCCCTGCCACCAGCTGGGGCGTGCTGCTCAAGGATGCGCAGCAGATTCAAAACATCGCCAACTATCCCTGGCGCCTGATTCCGCTGATCTTTGTGGTGATCACGGTGCTGGCATTCAACTTCCTCGGGGACGGCCTTCGCGACGCGGCCGACCCTTACAAGTAAAGGAGGTACGCATAAAATGAGTGAAACCATACTGAACATTCAGAATTTGTGCGTGAACATCCCCTTGGATGAGGGCACATTGACCCCTGTGCGGGATATCAGCCTCAAAATCAATGCCGGGCAGACAATGGGGCTGGTGGGTGAAAGCGGCTGCGGAAAGAGCCTGACCAGCAAGGCCATACTGGCCATTAACGGCAAAAAGGTACAACAGACCGGTAAAATCCTGTTTCTGGACGAACAAGACCAGGAGATTGACGTCAACGCGCTCGACCCGCAGGGCAAGGAGATCCGCAGTATCCGCGGCAAACAGATCAGCATGATCTTCCAGGAGCCGATGGTCGCCTTCTCCCCCATGTATACCATTGGCAACCAGATCAACGAGTGCACGCGGCTGCACATCACCAAGGATAAAAAGGCATCCAAGGAAATCTCGCTGGAAATGATGCGCAAGGTGGGCATTGCCAATGCTGAAAAGCGCTATGACCAATACCCGCATGAGTTTTCCGGCGGCATGCTGCAGCGCGCACTGATCGCCATGGCGCTGGTGTGCAAGCCCCGCCTGCTGATTGCGGACGAGCCGACCACCGCGCTGGACGTCACCATCCAGGCGCAGATTCTGGAGCTGATGCAAAGCCTGCAAAAAGAAATGAACATGGCCATCCTGTTTATCACGCACGACCTTGGCACAGTTGCCAAGATGTGCGACATGGTATCGGTGATGTACCTCGGGCGCATTGTAGAGAGCGGCCCCGCCTACCAAATCTATAAAAATCCACTGCACCCCTATACCATGGGGCTGATGGGCTCTGTGCATAAGATTGGCACCCGCAAGCAAGAGCGGCTGTTTTCTATCGAAGGTACCGTGCCGCTGGCACTCAACCTCAAGCCCGGCTGCGGATTCTACGAGCGCTGCAAGCAGCGCATCGAAGGCGTGTGCAATGTGACTGATCCGGGGCTTATGGACAGCGGCGACGGACACTGCGTGGCATGCCACCGATACAACAAAGGAGGCGAGGGCGTATGACCAGCAAAAATCAAGAAGTCATCTTGAAGGTCAACCACATTCACAAGCGCTTTACCTCCAAAAACATCTGCGTGCGCGCGGTGACGGACGTAAGTTTTGACGTGCATCAGGGCGAAACAATCGGTATTGTGGGCGAAAGCGGCTGCGGCAAGACCACGCTGGGCCGCTGCATCGTGCGCGCCATCTCCGCCAGCGAAGGCAATGTGCTGTACAAGGCGCAGGACGGCCAGGAAGACGACCTGATGAACATTTCCAAGGAGCGAATGCGGAAAATCCGCAAGGAAATCCAGATGATCTTCCAGGATCCGTACTCCTCGCTCGACCCACGCATGACAGTCATCGACATCATTTCAGAGCCGTTGAAGGCCAACTATCCCAAGATGTCTAAGCAAGAGCGCGAAAAGCAGGTGATAGACATTGCGGCGCAGGTGGGCCTGAACACCACCTACCTGAAGCGCTATCCCCACGCATTCTCCGGCGGCCAGCGCCCGCGCATCGGCATTGCGCGCGCGCTGGTATTAAAGCCCCGCATCATCGTGTGCGACGAGGCCGTGTCCGCGCTGGACGTGTCCATTCAGGCGCAGATCATCAACCTGCTGAAAGATTTGCAGCGGGGAATGAACCTCACTTACCTGTTCATCAGCCACGATTTGTCCGTGGTGGAGCATATCAGCGACCGCGTGGGCGTGATGTATCTGGGGCGCATGGTGGAATACGCGCCCACGGAAGCGCTCTTTGGCAAACCCCTGCATCCCTACACCGAGGCGCTGCTTTCCGCTGTGCCGGTGGCAGACCCGGACGTCAAAATGGAACGCATCCCGCTGCAGGGCGAAATCCCCAACCCCGCCTCCCCACCCAGCGGCTGCTATTTCCACGAACGCTGCCGCTATTGCAAAGAGATTTGTTCCACGGAACAGCCTGTGCTTCGGGATTTGGACGGGCGCAGCGTGGCCTGTCACTTTGCGGAAGAGCTGAATCTGCGCGGATTTAACTATGACGAGGCATAATCCATGACTTTTATTGTTTCATCGTATGGTGCCATCGGGGATGGCAAAATGAACGACACCGCCGCCTTGCAGTGCGCCATTGATGCGTGCGCTGCAAACGGCGGTGGCCGTGTTTTATTGGAATGCGGGCATACCTATCTTTGCGGCTCGCTTCAACTGCGCTCCTTTGTGGAGCTGCATCTGGAGGCCGGCAGTGTCCTGATGGCCAGCGCGAAGTTGGAAGATTATTTCCGTCCCGATCAACCCGCGCTTGCTGCAGATGTCTCCCACGTGGGCACGCCGGTGGTAGGAAAGCCCTCCTATGTGTTCCTGCACGCCAAGGGCGAGCGGCACATGGCCGTCACCGGGCTTGGCATCATCGACGGCAACGCCGTACGCCTTTGTGCACCGCGTCAGCCCTTATTATGTGACGGGGGATTTCTATCCCAGGCCTACGCTGATCTACTTTGAGGACTGCAAACATACCACTTTCCATGACGTGACGCTGCGCGGTGTGCCTTTTTGGACGCTGCATCTGGCGGGCTGTGAAAACGCACTGATCAGCGGTATGAACATCCTGAACGATCTGGACATTGCCAACAGCGATGGCATCGATATCGATCATAGCCGCGAAGTACGCATCTTGGGCTGCCATATCGAGTGTGCGGACGACTGCATCTGTATGAAAAACACCCTGGGCAATGCCGAATACCCGCATACCCGCAATGTGATCGTCAGCGATTGCACGCTGATTTCCACCAGCGCCGCCATCAAGATTGGCACAGAGGGCGTGGACGATTTTGAAAACATTCTCTTTTTCAGATGCATTATCACCCGCAGCAACCGGGGTATCTCCATTCAAATCCGGGACAAGGGCTGTGTGCGCAACATCGGCTTTTCTGACATGATCATTGAAACGCGCCGGTTTGCGGAAAGCTGGTGGGGCTGTGCCGAGCCGATTGCCATCACGGCACTGGATCGGGATAGTAGCACAACAGGCGGCAGCATCGAGAACATCCGCTTTTCCAACATCACCTGCGAGGGTGAAAACGGCGTGCTCTTGTATGGAGAGCCCGGCAGAATCCGCTACATAGACTTCAGACATCTGCAAGTGAAGCTAAAGGCTGCCAGCAAGTGGCCCAAGCACCAGTATGATCTGCGTCCCGGCATCCACCAACCGCCCATTTTACAGCGGCAGTCTGTGCCTTTTTACGCCCATGGCGTGGATCATCTGACGCTTCGTTCATGCCCATTCGCTGATGAAGACATTGCAACCGACGCGTACCAGGATATCCGAACGGAGGTTTAGCATGAACCGTATTTCGAAGGCCGATCTGGCCCTTTCTACCATGTGGAACTTTCGAAAAGCCCATAGTGGCGAGCAATTGATCGACCAAATCCTGGAACTCGGCTTCACCCAGGTGGAGCTGAATTATCAGGTGCGCGTGGAGTGGCTGCCCGCTATTGAGCGCGCCATCGCGCAAGGCGTCATCCGCGCGCCCAGCATCCACAATGTGTTCCCCAAAACGCTGGATGTGCGCTTTGATACGGATTCTATGCTGCTGGGGTATCAGGATGAGGATTTGCGCAAGCAGGCCGTGGAGCTCACCAAAGGCAGTATCGACTGGGCATGCCGCCTGGGCGCATCGGCAGTGGTCATTCACCCCACCGAGGTTCCCCTGCCGCCGGAGCAATTTGACATCCCGCTCAAGCAGCTGATCGCCGCCCATCAAACAGACACAGAAGCGTACGTGTCCTTGCGGCAGCAAATGCTGGCCGCACGAGACAGTGCGCCGTATATGTCTTCCACGCTTCGGAGCCTGAACGAGCTTTCAGATTACATTACTGCCCGTCAACTGCCTGTGAAGCTGGGCATCGAAAACCGCGCCATGTGCCATCAGGTGCCCATTTTTGCCGAGTTCGAGCCGGTGGTGCGGCGTTTTTCCGGCGGTCCGGTGGGCATCTGGCTGGATACCGGCCACGGCATCATGATGCAGGAGATGGGCCTGCAGCAGCTTCCCCTTTCGGCAGTGATTGTGGAGAACATCATCGGCATGCATATCCATGATGCCGTGGATGCGCTGGACCATTACGCGCCCTATACCCTGCCGGGCAATGTGCTGGACGCGTATCTGCCCTATATTAAAAGCAGCCCTATCAAGGTGTTGGAGCTGTCCGGCAGGCTGACGGGGCAGGAGATTTTGACGGGTACACAAAACTTTATCGCGCATTATAATGCATAGGGTGTGTTTCAAAAGTCCGGGCCGTGCTGCTTCGCGGGGATAAAGCGTCAGTTCAAGGCGGCAAACCGCTGGAATAGCATCGCTATTTCAAGGTTTGACAACGCAGAAATGGCGCTTTTAGCCCCCGAAGATGCA
>JAVBRU010000128.1:0-7720 GCA_031547595.1 Eubacteriales bacterium | reverse complement strand
CGTATCAGGATTGGCAGCGCACGGGCATCGCCCAGCTTGCCCAGCGCTTCGCTCAGCAGCGCCGCGCGGGAGGGATACTTGTCCACCAGCTTGAGCGCGATATCTACCACCTCGGCATCCATCGGGTAATCCGCCAGCAGCGTGAGCAGCGCTTCCTGGCCCGGCGCGTTGGCATCTTTCAGCGCGCCGCGCATGGCAAACACCGCCGCTTCGCCCATGGCCTGCAGGCTGTCGAGCGCATGATCGGCCAGCTCGTCCTGGTCGTCCCTGTTCTGTTGCCAGGCCACATAGAGGGGCAGGGGCGCGATGCTGCCAATTTCGTTGAGCAGCGTAATGGCGCTCATGCGCGCTTCGATGGGTGTTTTTTCTTTGGTCAGCAGGCTCATCAGCGGCCCCTCGGCGTCGAGGCCCAGCTCCGCAATGCGGTTGAGCAGCATATCCGGCACGGGCACGCGCTGCTTAAAATAATCGTCCATCCAGTCCACCAGCTGCTTGGCGGCAGTGTACTGCAAGAAGTATTCGCCGGGCTTTGCGCCGCCAAGCCACGTGGCGGGCGTGTCCAGGAATGTGCCATACACTTCCGGCATGGCGGCCTCCATGGCGTCATAATTTTTGTATGCCTTGCCATGCTGCTGCACCCACAGCGTCACATAGCGGCTGAACTCTTTGTCAAAATCAATGCACTTCATAGGGTTCCCTTTCGAATTGGCGAAGTTTGATGTTGTATAGGCGCGTCAGGCAGCGCTTCACCCGGCCGCGGTGGGGCGATTTTAGATAAAGCTCCACAGACTTTTCAACATAGCCTGCGCATTCCAACATGAACATGGAAAACGCCGTTTGCCACACGGCGTCCCGCCCCTCATCGCAGTGCCGCTTGCTGCTCGCTGTCAGTGCGCGCCACAGGGGCGGCACTTCGCTGTAGATCAGCTTGCTGTCCACATACGGGTGCAAAGAGATCGTCAGCAAATGCAATAACCGATTGAGCGGCGTGGGGGTCAGCCGGGGCGGAATGCACTGTAACAGCTGCGTCAGCAGCCCATCCAGCGGCTGTACCATCTGCAGCGGCGGTTTGTCTGCCGGGTGCTCGGTGCACCACCCTGCCCACACATCGTCCGGGTCGATCTCCCGCACGCGCTTCACCAGTGCTTGCGCGGCGGCCTTGTCGCCCATGTGCGCCTTGCAAAAGGCCATTAGCTGCAGCCATTCTATCGAGAAGGGCACATCTTGCATCAGCAGCTCCAACCGGCTGGCGGCCAGCTCTGCCAGCCCTGCTTCGCAGGCCACCAGGCACAGCATCCGGCATTGATCCAGCGTGAAGCACAGCACTTCGCCCAGCGTAACATACACCTCGCAAAGCTCTGGCTTGTGCATGCGTCCGTAGCACTGGCCCATGGTGAGGTATACCGCGTGTGTGGGGTCCGCCATGTTTTGCAGGCATTGAAGCGCTTCCTCGGGCTGCTTGAGGCTGAGATAAATCTGTGCAAGCAGCACGGAGGTGAGGCCGCGCGGCGCGCCGCCGCAGCGCAGGGCATGGTTCGCAAGCTCTACAGCCCGCATTGTGTCGCCCTGCCGGAAGGCACCCAGCGCGCGCCCGTGTAATATATTGGCGCGCGCACCGCGCTTGCGCGTATCATCGTGCCAGGGGTGGTTCCACAGAATATCCTGCGCCCTGTCGGCGTGGGTGCCGCCGGGGGCGATGCGCAAATACAGTACCAGCGCTTGCACCGCCAGATCTTCCTGATCATGCGCCAGCGCAGCGCGTGCCAGCACAAAATACGCCTCGCCCATCAGTGGGTCGCGCGCCAGCGTACGCAATACATACCGCTCCACAGCGCCCAGACACTGCAAATCGGCATATGCGCGTGCGAGCTCGAAGTTCGCCCGCAGGGAGTCTTCCTTTTCCGCGGCTTTCCTCAGCAGCACCAATTGATCCTGCCCCTTGGTGTGCCGTGCCCGCCCCAGCCAATAGGCAGCAGGACGGTCAAAGGGAACGACATTGGAACGTTCTTTTGCGCTCATCGCGTAGCCCTTTCCAATAGATTTTGCAAATCCGCCTTGCTGAAATAATGAGACATCCGGCAGAAATGGCAGGTCAGCGTAGCCTGTTCATCCTCGCAAATGAGGGAGGTCAGCTCGCTTCGCCCCAGGGCAATCAATGCCTTTTCCATGCGTTCGCGGCTGCAATCGCATTGGTGGCGGATGGGCTCTTTGGCCAGCACCTGCATATCCATGCCGTCAAACCACAGTTTCGCCAAGTCTTCCAGCGACATATCGGCCACTTCGCGGCTGATGTAGGAGAAAAACACGCTGCGCATTTCCAATAGCTCCAGAGCTTCCTCGGTGCAGCCGGGCATTGCCTGCACCAGCACGCCACCGGCGGACAGGCAATGCCCCTCATACACCAGCGCGCCCAGCGCTACCAGGGAAGGCACCTGCTCGCTGACGGTAAAATACTGGGCAAAATCATCGCCCAAATCGCCCGTCACAAGCTCCGTCTGCCCAATGTAGGGCTCTTTGAGTCCCGTGTCTTTAATAACAGTCAAGCGGCCCTGCCGCCCAAGCAAGGCACCCACATCCGGTGCGCCATTGCGGAGGGGCACGTCAATTTCTGGGTGATCCATCGTCACCTTCACGGTACCGTTTTGCCCTACAGCGGTGGCGCGGCCGCCGGGGCCGTCTCCCGCGACAGTAACAGTGACACTGGCGTCCTCCTGCTTCATCTGGGCGCTGATCAGTGCCGTGCCTGTCATCAGGCGGCTGAGCGCGCACAGCGCCGTGGGGCTGGGCTGATGGATGGCTTCGATAGACTGGGTTATGGCGGTGGTGCGGCAGAGCATCACGCGCGCCTGGCCGCCCATCAGCGACAGGCGGAGTATCTCGTCGGGCAGGTGAATCACGGCGGAATGTTCCATAAGGTCTCCTTCAATCTATGCTTGCGGCAGCCACAAAGTGCCACCGCGCGTCTGTTTCTCTGGCGGGGGAGGTACGCTGATCACCAAAGCAGCGGATGCTTTCAAACCCGGCCTGCGTAAGCCACTCTTTCAGCTCGTCCCGGTGATACGCGCGCTGTTTCTGGCATTCCTCCACGCGCTGATAGCCGCCCGCTTCTTCAACGAATATTGTCAATTGCATGGATACGGTGCTTTGCTTCTCGCTCCAGGCGTTTTGCCAGATGTAGGCGCTGCCCTCGTCCACGTGTGTCAGGGTGTTGTTGCCCAACACGTTTTTCAGCTTATGCGGGGTGGATACATCAAACGCCAGCACGCCGCCCGGGCGCAGCGCCTGCCGTGCGGCGGCCAAAAACGCCTGCACCTGCTGCGGGGTTTTGAGGTAGTTGATGCCATCACATGTGCACAACACGCCGTCCACACGCTTGCCCACCTGCAGTTTGCACATGTCCATGTGCACAAAGGGGATCAGAAGCCCCGCTTCCCGCGCCTTTTGCATGGCGATGGCCAGCATTTCCTCCGACAGATCCACACCTGTCATCTTGAGGCCGCCGCGCTGCAATGGCAAGGTGAGCCCGCCGGTGCCGCAGGCGCACTCCACGCACCTGCTGCCCGCCGGAAGGCCCGTCAGGGCACGGTAATGCGCCGCCCAGGCGTCATAATCCACCGTGCCCATCAGCTTGTCATACACCGTGGCAAATGCCGTGTACATCCCTTTACTTTCCCGCTTTCCGAAGCCGGCCACTCACAATGCCGCCAATCCGGCCACTCTCGGCCGTGGACAGCCCTGCCCAACCAACGCGCAAAAGCTTAGGCAATAACCCAAGCTCTTGTGCTACTTCGTATTTCATTCGTTCTTCCTGTGATAACATGCGCATGCGCACCCCTCCTTTTATGGAGATAGTATGCGCCAAACGCGGGGTTCTTATAAAGACTCGGTGGTCTGCGCCGCGTCTTCGTCTTCGTCGTCATCCTCGGTGCTAAGGCCGCGGTTGACCACAGCGCCTTCGATGCGGCTGTTGATAAAGCGGTCGAACACGCTGTTGGTGAAGCTGGCAAACACGAAACGCACCAAAGCATAGCCGATGATCAGATAATAGCCCGCCAGTGCCATCAGCGCATACATCATCCAGGGGGTGAAGAACGAAATCAGCCCCACCAGCAGCATGGGGGCAAGCACCGCCAGGCGCACGCCAACGGTTTGCGGCAGGCGTGCGATGCCCATCAGCAGGCCGTTTTTGACGACCTGCATAAACTTCATTTCGTAGGACACGATCAGCGGATACATGAAGGTGACACCCAGCGCCCAGATCAGCCCCAGCGTCAGCGTCAGCATCTGCGGCACCACAAAGAACATTTGCTCTGCCGCCATGTTGCCATAAAATTGCCAGCACACCACCAGCACCAGCGGCACCACCGATGTGATGGCCGATACGCCCAGGCCCTGCTTCCAATTGGCTTTCACGGCGTCTTTGAAATCAGACCAGATGAAGGCATGCTCGTCCCGCGCCCAATTGCGGGTGATGGATGCCATGCCCACCTGCGCAACGCCGGTGATCAGGATGCAGGGAATGAGCTTTAAGCACATATCGCGCAGCATTTCCCAAATAAACGCCTGCAACATGGCGGGCTGGGTGACCAGCTCCTCCACCACTGCCAGCTGATCTTCCGTCCACTCGCTCATATCGCCATTGGTCTGGTAGGTGTCAATCATCGTCAGCGTGTTGAGTGTGGACAGCAGAAAGCTTGCCACCACCACAATCAGCGGCAGCCAGCATACAACGGTCATCAAGTTCAAACGGCAAATGGCGCTCAGGCGCACACGCAGCATTTCCCAAAACAGCTGCCAGCGGTTCTTGGGCAAATCCTCTTTGCGAAAATCACCTTTTCCGCTCTTTCCGTAGTAGAAGCTGTTCATCATTTTTCCGAACATTGCAAACCCTCCCAAGCCATGAATCTATATTATATGATAACACATTTCACAATAAAAAAGAAGAACCTAATTTTGAGCAATGACAAACGAAAATGTGCTGCCCTTGCCCGGCTCGCTTTCCAAATCGATGGAGACGCCAAGCTTCATCAAAATCTCCCTCGCGATGGATAAGCCCAGGCCGCTGCCCTTGTCGCTGCGCCCGCGCTCCGCCTGATGGAAGCGGTCAAACGCCAGCTTCTGCGTTTCGGCATCCATGCCCACCCCCGTGTCTTTTACGAAAAACCGCACGCCGCTTGGCTCTTGCTTTGCGCCCAGGGTCACCGTGCCGCCGGGAGGTGTATACTTGATGGCGTTGTCCAGGAAGATCGTGAGCACCTGGGTCAGCCTGTCCTCATTGGAGGTGATGTGTGGCAAGTCCGTCTGGGGCAAAGACAGCATGAAGGCCAGTTGCTTCTTTTGCAGCAGGCTACCGTTTCGGTCGTGCAGCTCGTAGATCAGCTCGTTCGGGTCGATGCTCTCCATTTCGAAGGCAGTCGGGTTGGATTGCAGGCCGGACAGCTCCAGAAGATCGTTCACCAGCCGGGACATACGCGTCACCTCATCTACAATGATGCTGTGATAGCGTTGCTGGTCAGAAGGCTCTGTCACCAGCCCGTCCCGCAGCCCCTCCGCCAGGCCGCGCATGGATGCCAGGGGCGTGCGAAGCTCATGCGAGATGTTGGCCACATAATCGTGCCGCGTGCGCTCCAGCCGCTCCTGCTCTGTCACGTCGCGCACAAGCGCCGCCGCGCTGTTCATGCCATCGTGCTGCGGCATCAGCGTGATGGCGTATTGCAGCACCCGGCCCCCTACCGGCAACTTGCCTTCTTTGCTCTGCCGGGTTCTCAGCGCGTCCATCAACGCCGCGCTGATCGCCTGGAAGGCAGGGGTATCCGGCGTGCCAAGCAGCGCGTGCACGGCGGTGTTCTGGTGCACCACTTCGCCCGTTTCGTCCATGGCGAGGATGCCTTCGTTGATGCCCTCCAGCACCAGCCCCAGCGTTTCTTTTTCGTAACGCAGATCAAAAAACGCCTGCGCAATGGTGCGGGACACATAGTTGAACGCGCGCGCGATCTCGCGCATTTCGCCGGGCATGTTCTCCGGCAGTGCCACCAGTTCGCCGTCAATCAGCATGGATGCGGCTTCCGTCAGGCGCCGCGCAGGCTTTGCCGCAACACGCGTCATTACCGTGCTGCCCATCAGGATGATAATCAGGATCAGCGTCATGCCCATCAAAAGCTGGGCGCGGTAGCTGTTGTTCGCGCCGGTGTGCGCGCCGGTGGGCTTGCCCACCAGCACATAGCCGGTGTCGCTTCTTTCGATTCGCAGCAGCGCCGGGGCGTTTAAGTCCTTCTCGGTAGAGATCACGGTGATCTCGTCCGTGAAGCCCGCCATCACTTTTTCCAGCGTGCCGCCCGCAAAGTAAGGCACCGCGCTGTCGGTGTAGGAAATCACCTTTTTATTGACGTCCAACAGCATCACAAAAACCCCGCTGGTGTTGAGGGCGGGGTTTAATTGCTCGTGCAGGGTATCGAGGGTGATTTCGCCGTTTGCATACCGGGCCAGCAGTATTTTGCCGCTTCGGATGCCCTCTTGCAGCTCTGTGCGTACGGAGGTTGTGTACATCCCGGCCACCAGAGAGTTGGAAAGCACGAAGAACAGCACCGCAATGATCAGCACCCCGCACAGCATCATCGCCAGAAACCGTGTGATATAGGACGACCACCTAGACATTCTCCGGCACCTCTACCTTATACCCCACGCCGTAGACCGAGCGCAGCTGGATATCCGTATCCTCCGGCATCTTTTTGCGGATGCGCTTGATGCCCGTGTCCACCACGCGCGGGTCGCCGTTAAAATCAAAGCCCCAGATGTTGTCCAGCAGCTGCTCCCGTGTGAACACCTGCCGGGGGTGGCTGGCCATCAGATGCAGGATTTCGACCTCCTTGGGGGAGAGCAAAACACTTTCGCCCTTCACCCGCACCTCGTAGCACTTGAGGTCGATCACGGTGTTGCCAATCATCAGTACGCCGCTTTCGGGCGACTGCTGCATTTGGTTCATGCGCCGGAAGATCACCTGAATGCGGGATACGATCTCCCGCGGGCTGAAGGGCTTCACCATATAGTCGTCCGCGCCAAGGGCAAAGCCCAGCAGCTTGTCTACTTCTTCACCCTTGGCCGTCAGCATGATGACGGGCGTCATGCTGTTGGCACGGATGTCCGCGCACACCTGGGTGCCTGAGCGGCCGGGCATCATGATGTCCAATATCACAAGATCGGGGCGCATGCGCTGGAAGGCCTCCATCACATCGTCCCCACGGAAGACCGAGTACACCTCGTACCCTTCCCGTGTCAAATAAATGCGTAGCGACTCGTGAATGCCGATTTCGTCATCTGCAATCAGAATCAATTTCTTTTTGTTCATCGATTACAACCCCGTTTCTTGCTGGTTCATGCTGATTGTACCACGCAAGCGCGGCCGGGGCAACCTCTGACGCACTGATGCCGCATTTTTATAGACTTTTTGGGCGATTTATTACGCCAACAGCCATTTTTCGGCCGCTTCCTGGCTGTCATAGGCGCGGAAGGTGCCGCCGCGGTTGCTTTCGGCGATGAAATCGCCATATTTGCTGCCGGAAGGCTCCTTGACGCCCAGCACGGCGGCGCGGATGTTGTAGTTTGAGAATTTTTGCAGAATATCACCCGCGATACCGGTACTCAACTTAAAGAAATCCTCACATACATGCTCTTTGCGCAGGACGACCCTCTGACATCCGTATTCGTAATGAATGCTCGCGAT
>JAVBRU010000102.1:0-6830 GCA_031547595.1 Eubacteriales bacterium | reverse complement strand
CCCGGCCATGATCAGGGTATCCAGCCCCCCCGGCAGCAGGCAGCGGGACGGGAGGCCATATATGCTTTTGATCAGCTTCAGATCCAGCACTTCCTGGCTGGTCTCTTTGAAATCGCCAAAGGCAGCAAAGCCGCCCACGGGATGCAAATCAATGTGCCAGCCGCCATAAGCGATGTCGTCCAGAAAAATTCTGCCGGATGTCAAATCATCCTGGCGCAGCACATAATCCCCTAACACCCGGCGGCTTTCGCGCTTGCCCGGCAAAAAGCCCACCCAATCCAGCGCCAGATTGTCGCAGCCCTTGTCCTGGTTCTTCAAATGATCCCACACGCCATACAGCGTTTTGAGCAGCTCATCGCGGATGTCCTCGCCATCCATCACGCTGTTTCGCGCGTCGCCGCCCAGCTCTAGCCACCAATAGCCCGATGTCGCCTCCACCACGGTGCCGTTATTGTGGTGCGCATGGCCGGGGATGTCCTTGTCGTCATAGTGGTATGCCCATTCTGGAGGCTGAAAGGGCACAGGACGCCCCATATCCTTGGCGGTGAAAAGGATGGAGTTGCCCATGGTGAAATCATCGGCAACGGCAGGGGCCAGGCTCTCGCCATATTCCGCCGCCGCTTCGCGCCCGCGCATGCTTTTTGCCCCCGCCTGGTGCGCGACTATGCCATCGCCTGTGGCGTCAATCCACTGGTCGGCAGTGAACAAAAGATCGCGCTCAGTGGTCATTTGCTGCGCCGTGGCGGAGATGATTTTGCCGTTTTCCGCTGTCATTTTTGTGACGCGCGTATTCAGAAAGAACGATAAATTCTCTTGGAACCGCACCTTTTCCCACAGGATGGTGTCGGACACCGAAAAAGAATGCTGGGGGTTTTTCAGCTGATTCTCCAGCAGAATTTCTTCGATGATGCCTGTTTCCCGCGCGTTTTCCCGCGTGCCCTCGCGGTTGGCCCCGGCGATGTGCATGCGAATTTCGCTACTGGCATTGCCGCCCAGCACCGGCCTGTCTTGTATGAGCACCGTTTTTGCCCCGTGCCGCGCCGCAGCCAGCGCCGCGCATACACCGGAAATGCCGCCGCCAATGACGGCCACCTGATAATGAAGCTGCTCTGTCATAGGATTTTTCCATCCTTCCACGAAAATGAAATGGTTTTGCCACCGGGTAGGCACAGGCCGTACACTTCGCCGCACGCCCAGGCAGCCGGCAGCGCAGGCAGTAGCTTGGTCCCACCCGCCGCGTCCTCTTGCACCAGCATCTGCATGATGCCGCTGCACGCGCCAAAGTTGCCATCAATTTGGAACGGCGGATGGGCACAAAGCAGGTTCGGGTAGCTGCCGCCGCCCGTTTCCCTGCCCTCATAATCGCTCTCCACCAAGGCCAGTTGATTATCAAGCAGTTGTAGCGCCCGTTCACCATCCAAAAGGCGCGCCCACAGGTTGATTTTCCACGCCAGGCTCCAGCCCGTGCCGCCATCCCCGCGCTTTTCCAGCGTTTTTTTGCACGCGTCTGTCAGCTCCCGCGTTGTGATTTGGCGGGAGGGGAACAGCCCGTACAAGTGCGATATATGGCGGTGGTGCGGCTCGAAATCCTCGTGCTCGTCATGCCATTCGTTGAGGGTTCCATCGCTGTTGATACGGTATCCGCGAAGGCGCTTCAGCGCGTCGTCGTATTTGTCGGTATTCAGCGCTTTGCCCGCGCAGTTTAGCACATCGCGGATGATGGCCATGTTCATGGTGCTGCTGATGTCCATCGGGCAGCGCTTGCCCTCCCGGATATAGCCGTTTTCCGGCGATGTGGCGGGGCATAAAATCAGCTCGCCGTCCTTCTCTGTCAGCAGCGACAGATAAAAATCTGCGCCATCGGCCAGAATGGGCGCAATGCTTTTCAGATAATCCGTGTCCCCAGTATAGCGGTAATACTCGTACAGCATGGCGCACAGCCAGCCGCTCGACAGGTTCCACTGCCCCCAGGCGCAGCTTTGGGGCAGGCGGCTGGTGTTGGGGTGCGTGGTGCGCCAGATGTCTGTGGCATGATGGCTGCAAAAGCCGGAGGCGCCGTAGTAGTTCTTCGCCGTTTGCTGTCCAGCCTGCCAAAGCTCTGTTGTCAGAGCAATCAACGGCTCATAGCACTCCGCCAGATTGCCCGCCAGCGCCGGCCAATAGTTCATTTCGGTATTGATGTTCAGCGTGTAGTTGCTAGACCAGGGCGGCACGATTTTTTCATTCCAGATGCCCTGCAAATTGGCGGCCTGGGTACCTTTGCGGGAGGATGCGATCAGCAAATACCGCCCGTAATGAAACAGCAGCGCATACAGGGCGTTGTCGCCTTCCGGACGCCGCCGCAGGCGCTCATCGGTGGGAAGCGCGCTGGCATCACTTTCTGCTAAAGAAATATAACAACGGTTATACAGCGCTTGATGCGCTTGGATATGTGCGGTTTTCAGGGCCTCAAAGCCCGCTGCGCATGCCTTTTCTAAATCCGTCACACATACACCGTGGTACAGCTTCCCATTTGTTACGGGATGGGCAAAGGGCCCGTTAAAGCTGGTGCGCACGGCAAAATACAGCGTGGCTTCATCGGCGTTTTCCACTGTGATAACGCCTGCGTCAGTATGGGAGCTGCCGCCCTTGATGGCGGCACGCATCCCCGCCCGGTATCCCACGCCCTTTTTTTCGTCCTCGCCAAAATAGAGGTGGCCGCTTTCATCGCGCGTGACGCTGCCATAGGGTGGCAGGCACACGGGGCAATTGCCGGTGATGTACAGGGCCTCTCCGTCCTGATCCTTGGTACACTTGAGCGCACCATGCAGCGATGCCCCAAAGCTGATCTGGCCGGGCGCATCCGCCGTCAGGTGCACGGCCACCACATGGTGCGGCGCGCTGACAAAGCATTCCCGCACATAGCGCACACCCCCGCAGCGGTACGAAACCGTATGGATTGCCGTATTCAGCCGCAGCTCCCGCGCATAATCAGCCACCTGTAAATTATGCGCCATGGTGATGTCAATATGGCCAAGGGGCAGATACATCTGCACCAGATAATCGCCAAATTCTTTTTCCAATAGCTCCTGCGAGCTGAAAAAATCCCCCGCCAACGCAAGCCTTTGCGCCTGTTTGTACACATCGTCGCATTGCAGGGCCGATGCGCGAGGGTAGCCGCTCCACAGCGTATCTTCATTGAGCGACAGTTTTTCCTGCGCTGCGCCGCCGTGCGCCATCACACCGATACGTCCATTGCCCAGCGGCAGCGCTTCGTTCCAGTTTTTCGCAGGCTGCGTGTACCACAGCCGGTGCTCGGATGCCCGCATACTATACAGCCCCCTTATCCTGCAAGGTTTCCCTGCCCGGCATGCCCCCCGCCAGATAGCCCTTGCTTTCGCCGTCTTCCGTGCCGCTGATCCAAAAAGCAAACAACTGCCCCTTCTGCTGATAGAATACCAGCCGGATGATGCGCCCCTTTAATGCCTTAAGTGAAGCATTTTCGCGCCAAGAAATGCGCTGCCTGCAACTGTCGCCCGTAAAGGGCACGCAGTTTTCCCGTTCGTAGCCCGAAATGGGTTGGCCGTTCTCGTCCTGTACTTCCACCTGCAAATGCTGGGCCGCCGCGTTGACAAACACAAATTCCCCGTCGAATACCAGCTTTCTTGTTTGCAATGTACCTGTTCCCTGCATCGAAGCAAAGCCATCCCGCCGCAAGGTAGCCATCCCCAGGCTTCCGTTGGCGTACATACCATTCAATTCGGGTGCATCAGCATTCTGCTTGGCAGCATCGCCCCGAAATGCGGAATAATAGAATGTCAGCAGCTCCTCTGCCACTGTGCAAATGGCGCTGTTAAAATGGACGTAGCCCTCATCCCACCTTCCCTCGCCCGGGTGCGGCGCGATAAAGGCGGTGCGGTTTTGTTGCCTGGAAAAATGAAACCCGTCCCGGCTGTACCCGATATGCATTTCGGTGTGCTTGGGCAAACCCCGCTGCATAGAAACCTCGTTTTGAGGCCCCTTGAAAATGGTATATGCCCCCAGCATCATGGACTCATAGGCCACGGCGTGAAACACATATAGTTCAGGCTTTAGCCGCCAGTGCGGATGCTCCATATCCAGCTCATCTGTGCGCTGGAAAAATACGCGGTTTTCCATCGCCCGCCCGGCAGTCAGATCATCACATTCGCTGTATTCCCGGCGGCGGCCAAAATATCGATCGTTTTTTTTGATGCTATACACCCATTTTCTTCGAAACGGATTGTAAAACACCGTCGTAGTATCGTCGCAGCCTGCCGTGTGCGCCCTGTACGTCCAGTGCACACCATCTGCGGAGGTGTATACGTTGACCCCAATCCGCTCGCATTTGACCGGGCGCACATACAAGCTCATCACAAAATCATCTTCGTAGTTTTCTTGGCCATAACGGTTCAGTACCACGCAATTGGTATCAAAAAAGCTGCCGCCCCTGGGCATCACGATATTGCTGTTTTCGTAAATCCCCGTGTCCGGCCGGTTGAAGTGTACGCCATCGCTGCTTTCGGCATAGGCCACGCTGCCAAAGAAGCTGGCCATATACCACAGCTTATATTTCTTCTCCTGCCCATCGTACCACACTCCACCCATGCTGGGACTGACAGAAGGGGGACGGTGCTCTTCATATGTCCGTTTCGGCTCGCCAGTCTCCCAAGGCATTTCCGGTGTAAAAATCGGATTGCCCGCATAGGACTGTGGGCGATGCTCTGTCCGCTGCAAATCCGTACTTTCAATTAGAAAATCATCCACGAACAGCTGACGGCCAATGGAAATATCAATCAACTCCGGCGGCGTTTCCAAATACGGCACGGGCAGAGGAATGCGAGAGTTTTCCGGTATATCCTGCGACGGGAAATGCTCCGAAATCTCAATACCATTGTACAGCTTCATGGACGTTTTCTCCTTTTTAACACAGCATTTGCCGCAGCAACGCTTTGCCCGCAGGATCGCGCAGCAGCTTCATGGAGCAAACAGTCAGGTGTTCGCCCGCCAGCAGATAGTCCTGCCGCATCATATCAAAGGTGCGCGCTTTTGTGCTTCGTTGCTCCTTGATGGCGTTGGGGTCTTGCACCACAATCTGCGCCGCTGCCTTGCAGGGCACCTTGGCCACGCCGTAGATCACGCTGTTCAATGTGCAGCCGGTGTCTTGTGCGGCCTTTTCGGCATGAAGGCCGCGTGCCGATTGCAGCATGGCATAAAAGTGCAGGCCGCAAAGGCCATCCTGCGGATAATGGCCAAGCAATGCGTCGTTTTCGATCACCGTCAACAGGTTGCCGGTGTGCCAGCCCGCGCGGAAGGAGGAGAAATAGCGCCCGGTGTCGCGTTCCCCCAGCGTGGGCAGCACAGCGGGGTTGTACCAATCCTCCGGCAGCCGCCCTGTATCCAGCAGCAGCACTTGCCCGCCGGATGCCAGAATATCCTTCACCACAGCGTCCACGGTATCTGCTATCACCATGCGTTGAAGCGCCAGCACCGTTTCGCAAAGGCGGGGATGCGTCCAGCTGCGGCAGCCAATGCGGATGGAATCGGCATCCTGCAACCGGATTGCTTGGGGGCAAAGCGCCATGATCTGCGCTTCCGTTTCCGGGTCTTGCAGGTGCAAAAGGGGTTGCTCATTGCCCGGCGTGCAATCAAAGGCCCAGAAATCCCAGGCGTTTTTAACTTCTCCCAGCGTCGCCTCCAGCAGCAGCTTTTTGCCGCTGAACTCTCCCGGCACAATGAAGGCAAATTGCAGGGCTTCTTTGGTTTCGCCGGGCATGGCGCAAGCATCGGTACATGTTTTGGCAATCAGCTTGCCCTCGCAATAAAGCGCCGCGCAAAGGCCGCCCTGCACGGCATCCCTGCCGAAGTTAGACAGCGTGATGCCGATTTTTTGCGGGGCATAGCAGGCCAGCGCCCGCCCCTGAAAGCCCCTGTCCATCAGCAGCGCCACCGGCGCGTTGCAGCCGTTTCGAAACACAGCAGGATCGCCGTCATAGCGCGTGCCGGTGTCGTCGCAAAGGCCGGTGTTGCGCGGGCCGCCCCGGAAAAAGCTCCACAGCGTGTATCCGCTGATAAAGGGCTGGCGGCGTGCTTCCTCCAGAATGATACGGGTGATGTCGCCGCTGTGTAAACGCGAGTTTTTGATGAATGCAGCTTCCATGTCCATCAATTCCTGCTCGGCCAGCGCCTGGCGTGCCTGGGTGGCAAAATCCCGCAAAATGCCGCCTCGGGCATTGTTGGCCTGTTCATCCCGCATATCTGGCCACACGCCAAACTTGCCGTACTCGTGCACCACGCACGGGCGGCCAAGGGTGGTGCCGGCAAGCAGCTCCCAGGGCACCCGGCTCAGTCCGTCATAAGCGGCCAGGAAATTATCGCTCCACAAATGGGGCGTTTCGATGTCGTTTTTCAGCTCCGGTAGCTCGCCCTGGTTGCCAAAGCAGGTGAGGGCGAACTGGTTTTGGGTGCTACGTTTGATGAGGTCATAGCCCATGCGCGCCTTGTTGCGCTCGGTCTGGCTTTCCACCATCAGCTGGCTGCCCTCATTGCCCAGGCAATAGATCAGCAGGGACGGGTGGTTGCGGGTATGCCGCACATAGCGCTCCAGCATGTCAAAGCCATGCTCCACGGGCAGGGTTTTGTGGAAGTTGCTCACCAGCCCCACCTCGGCATCCACCAGAAAGCCCATTTCATCGGCGATGCGCAGCTCTTTCTCGGTGGGCACGTGGGTGTGATAGCGGTAAAAATTGAAACCGTGATCTTTCAGCGCCTGAAAGCGGCGGCGGATGAGTGCCTCATCGGTGAGGGGCGAAATATCCATGGACTCGTATTCC
>JAVBRU010000071.1:0-25251 GCA_031547595.1 Eubacteriales bacterium | reverse complement strand
ACATCGGCGCACAGCTGCAGATGGACCAGGCTGAGGCAGACCGCCGCATCGCCCAGGCCAAGGCGGAAGAACGCCGTGCTATGGCTGTGGCGCATGAGCAGGACATGAAAGCCGCTGTGCAGGAGATGCGCGCGAAAGTGGTGGAGGCCGAGGCACAAGTGCCCCTCGCCATGGCAGAAGCACTGCGATCCGGAAAGTTGGGCGTGATGGATTATTATCAGATGCAAAATGTGATTGCCGATACCGAAATGCGCAGCAGCATCGCGAAACCCGGTATTTCAGCGCCCACCGAGGGCGACAAGCCCATGGGCAAAAAGTAAGCACGTTTGACCCTTGAGAAAGGAGGGCGGATGAAGCATGGAAGGGATTTTCCCGATTATTGCAATCATCATTGCCGTCTTGGGCGTAATAGGCAATTTCAATAAAAAGCAGCCGCCCCAGCGCGAAAAAAGGCCGCAGGATATCCCACCATTCACTGCGGGCACTATACGGTCAAAAGCTCCTGCGTCAACAACGCTCACCCCCGAGCCCTTGAAGGTGGAATCGCTCCACCGTGAACCGCTGATGGTGACAAGCTTTGCAAAGCTGGAAACGCCCGCGTACCGCTTGAGTGACGAAGGCTTTGACGACTGTCATGAGTACCTGTTCGGCAGGGCTTATGAAGAGCCGGAAGAGGAAGCACAGGACGGTGAAGCCCAAGCGGTACATCCGCTGGTGCAGGGCATTATCATGAGTGAGATTCTCACCCGCCCCTGCCAGCGCAGAATGAGAGGACGGTTATGAGTGAGCAGCAGGCCATCCGCGTATTGATTGCGGATGACGATATGGGCATGCGCCTGATCCTTCGCAAGAAGGTGGAGGCAACAGAGGGATACACCGTATGCGGCGAGGCGGTGGACGGCGCGCAGGCGATGGAACTGTTTGAAAGCCTGCGCCCGCAGGTGGTGTTTCTGGATGTGGATATGCCGCAAATGACGGGGATAGAGTGCGCGCGCCTGATGCAGGATCAATCGCCCACCAGCATATTGATATTCGCCACCGCGCACGAATCCTATAGGAGCGAGGCTTTCGAGGTGTATGCCTTCGACTATCTGGTGAAACCCTTCAAAATGGAGCGCATGACCGGCACCTTGGAGCGGATACGCGAGCGCCTCAGCCGTGCTACAACAACGGAGAGCCTGCCTGCGCCGCGCCCTGCCAAGCCCCAGAATACCGGCGGGCGGCTGATGCTGCGCCACCGCGAGGGCGTCACCTTTGTGAACATGCGCGATATCCTGCTGGTGCAGCGCGAGGACCGCGCCACTGTGATCTACACCGAAAAAGACGGGCGCTTTGTGATGCCGGAGACCCTCAGCGAGACCGAGGCGCGCCTCGATCCGGAACTCTTTTTCCGCTGCCACAAGAGCTATATTATCAACCTCAACCGCATCCGAAACATCACCCCTTATGGGCGCTGGACGTATGTGGTGCAGCTGGAGGGCATCCAGCATGATGCGCTCATCACGCATGAGAAGTATGAAGAACTGGAGAAGAAATTCGGGTAAAGCAAAATAAAAATCGCTTTTGCAAGTTGTGCAGAAGCGATTTTTATATGCGGCATCAGCTCACTCAAACACGCCGAAAATGGCCAGCAGCGAGGAGGAGATCATCAGGAATGCCAGCGTGATGCACACGATGCGCACCCACATGGTGCGCTTGTCCGTCTTTTTTTTGCTGTTGCTCATTGCTTTTTTATCCCTTTCGTAAATTTATGCGTTTTGCAGTTGCTTTTGATAAGCTTCGATGGCGAGGGACAACTGATCAGGGCACGATGTATCGCCCTGGCAGGGCACGCCGCGCAGCAGCGTTTTGATTTCGTCGGCGCTGCGCCCTATCACCATTTTAGCAATACCGTTGGTGTTGCCGCGGCAGCCCTTGGTGAACTGGCAGGCGGTAATAATACCGTCTTCAATTTCCAGCTCAATCTGCGTGGAGCAGGTGCCCTTTGTCTTGTACGTAAACATGTTTTAACCTCCTGCATATCAAATATCGTCGTCTCTTAGAATCGCATACAGTGCCACATCGATGGGGCGGCCTTTGTTGGTTAGGCGCTGGCGGAGGGTGCCCTCATAGCGCATGCCCACTTTTTGCATCACATGGCCGGATGCGGGGTTGTCCACATCATGCTGCGCCTCGATGCGGTTGAGGTGCAGGGTGTCAAAGCCGTGCTGCAGCACACAGCGCAGTGCTTCGGTCATCAGGCCCTGATTCCAGTGCTCCCGCGCCAGGCTGTAGCCCACCTCGGCGCTGCGGTGATCGGTATTGATCCACATATAGCCGATGGTGCCGATCATGCGCCCGCTGGATTTGAGCACGATGGCAAAGGAGGCGGGCATGCCCTTGCGGTATTGGCGCAGGGCAGCGCGTAAAAACTGGCGGGACTGCATAAGGCTTTTATGCGCATCCCATAGCACATACTTGCTAACCTCGGGATCACTGGCGTAGGCGTACAGATCCTTATCGTCCTGCATGCGCATGGGACGAAGGATCAGCCGCGGCGTTTCCAGCACGGGCAGATGGGAGAAAGCGGCTTGAAAAAAGTGCATGGTGCCTCTTTACTGATCAATAATCTCATGCGGAAAGGGGAGAGCTCAGGTACGCGGTGCTGCCCTGCAATATCGCGCCCCCGATCAGCATAAAAATGCCGACCAGCAGCATGAACAGCAACACACCCATGATCCAACGATACGCTGAATGTTTCTGTTTCATGTTCAGCCAAATCCTTTCAAAAATGGGCGGCAGTTATTCTGCCTGGCGGGATGGAATCGCTGTGTTTGGTCGTTGTATGGTGGCAGGGTCGTAGCCAAGGCTGCTATCCTGTGGCTGCAACAGGCGGCTGGCCATCAGTAAGCCAATGATGGTCTTGGAGTCTGTAAACTCGCCCGTCATGCACTTTTGCACGGCCTCGTCAAGCGGCATGCGGGTCAGGTGCAAAAACTCATCCTCATCGGTGTGCGCCTGGTGCTGGGTCAGCCCCGTCGCCAGATATAACGCAATACGCTCGGTACAAAATCCTGGCGTGGTATCGATGCGGGTGAGCAAGCGCCATTCCTTGGCGTGCAGGCCGGTTTCTTCTTCCAGCTCGCGCTGCGCTGCGAGGAAGGGGTCCTCCGCCCCGTTATCCAGCTTACCGGCCGGTATTTCCCAGGTGAAGCGGTCGATAGACACGCGGTGCTGGCGTACCAGCGTCACATACCCCTTGTCGTCCACCGGCACAATGGCAGCAGCGCCCGGGTGCTTGACTACCTCGCGCAGCGCTTGCTTGCCGTTTGGCAAGCTGACCTGCCAGTGCTCCACGTTGATAATTTTTCCATGGAATACTGTCTCGCCGGACAGGAATGTTTCTTTCAGGTCGTGATCCAGCATGGGTAATAAGCCTCCTGCGAGAATATATCGCAAAGCTATTCGCCATCTGAAACCGGAAATCCTGCAAGAAAATGATAACATGTAACGAAACATTGACATAGTTGCAGTTTCGTAATACAATTGAAATACTCCATAGTGTATTCCGATGGATCTCGAAAAGGGAGGAATCGTTTTATGAAATTCAGGGAACTTAAAGGACTTCGTCGCCTGGGCGCGCTTATGCTTGCGTGCTTGATGCTGATCCCCTACGGCGCTGCATTTGCAATGCCGGTGGAGCAGCCGTTGACGATCACCGTATCATGGGAGGACGCGCAGGGGGTGCCCCAGACGGCCACGGCTGTACCGCTGCCTTATCCGGGGTACGAAAATAAGTATTGGGTGCAGGTGCCAAACACAGCACCGTTCAATAACCTGCGCCTGCAGGTGGCGGACCCAATGGGCCGCTATAATTTCACGGCATATGATAACATCGTTATCAACGTGATTGACGCGGGCGATAACCTGACCTTTTCCGTGCCCATGGAGATCATGGGCATGACGGCGGAGGGGCAGCCCGGCATGCAGGTGTATCTGTATGTATCCACCTATGCCATCCCGCCGGAGCCCAAGCAGCAGGTGAGCCCCGTAGATGTTCCCGTGCAGTATATAGACGAGAGTGGCAATACCCTGAAGAATGACTCGTTTACCTGCCTGGAAGGGGACACCCCGGTCTATGCCGACCCCTATGGGTTGTCCTCTGAGTATGAGCTGATCAGCACAAACCCTGTGAACGTGCATGTGGATGCAAACGGCGCACGCCCGGACGTGGTTGTGTTTACCTACCGCCAGAACAAGCCCCAGGTGCAGCCCGTGGAAGTGACGGTACGTTATCTGAACAAAGATAACGGCCTGCCCGTGGCGCAGGAACACAAGGTGACTTGCAATGAAGGCTATACTTCCGTTCCTGCTACGCCGCAGAATTTGCAGCCGGATTATAAGCTGTTCAGCAGCGGCAGCGTGGATGTGTATGTGGATGCCAACGGTGCGAACCCCAGTGAAGTGATCTTCTATTATGAATACATCCAGCCCCAGGTGCAGCCTGCGAATGTGACTGTGCGCTACCTGGACAAGGACAACAACGAATCCGTGGCCGACGCGCACACCGTGACCTGCAACGAAGGCAATACCACCGTTCCTGCCACGCCGTATAATCTGCAGCCGGATTATAAGCTGTTCAGCAGCGGCAGCGTGGATGTGTATGTGGATGCCAACGGCGCGAACCCCAGTGAAGTAATCTTTTATTATGAGTACGTAAAGCCTGCCGTGCAGCCCGCGAACGTGACGGTGCGCTATCTGGATAAAGATAGCGGTTTGTCCGTTGCGGACGAGCACACGGTGACCTGCAACGAAGGCAATACCACCGTCCCTGCCACGCCGTATAATCTGAAGCCGGATTATAAGCTGTTCAGTAATGGCAGCGTGGATGTGTATGTCGACGCTAATGGTGCCAACCCCAGTGAAGTGATTTTCTACTACGAGTATTCCAAGCCCGCCGTGCAGCCCGTGGATGTGACTGTGCGCTATCTGGACAAAGACAATGGCGAAGCCGTGGCCGATCAGCGCACGGTGACGTGCTATGAAGGTACCAGCCCCATCCGCAACAATCCGCAAAACCTGAAGCCTAATTATATCCTGTACAGTACCGACAGCGTGGATGTGACCGTAGACGAATACGGTGCGAACCCCACCGAAGTAATCTTCTACTATGAATATGTCAAGCCCACTGTGCAATCTGTGGATGTGCCTGTGCGCTATCTGGACAAAGACAGCGGCCTGCCCGTTGCCCTCGAGTATACAACGAACTGCAAAGAAGGCAACACCACCATCACGGCCAATCCCCAGAATCTTCAGCCTGATTACCGCCTGTTCAGCAGCGGCAGCGTGGATGTATATGTGGATGCCAATGGCGCAAATCCGCGCGAAGTGATTTTCTATTACGAATACGTCAAGCCCGCTGCGCAGGCGGTGGATGTGCGCGTGCGCTATCTGTCGATATCCGATGGCAGGCAGATTGCCGATGATGCGTGGGTCACTTGCCAGCCCGGCACCACCCCGGTTACAGCCAATCCCCAGAATCTGGAGCCGAACTACGAGCTGGCTGGCGCATCCACCCAGACTGTGACGGTGGATGATAACGGCGCGAATCCTGCCGAAGTAGTATTCATGTATAACTACGTGGAGCCCGTGGTCGACATTCCGTCCGTCCCTGTCACCATTCGCTATTTGGACGAGCAGGGCATATCTGTGGCCGATGATGAAGAAAAAACCTGTCACGCCGGCACCACGCAGATTATCCCGAACCCGCAAAACCTGAAGGAGAACTATAAAATCCTGGACAGCACCCCGCAGTATGTGGAGGTTACTGTAAACGGCGCGGACAAGACTGAAATCATCTTCCGCTATCAGTTTGAAGAGCCTGCCGTTGTGCCGCCGACCCCGAAGATCGCCATTGTGAATGTGGTTTACATGGTGCCGGGCAACGATAAGCCCCTGTACAGCGAAACTGCTACCTGCATTGAGGGCGAGAAGAACGAGATCCGCGTCAACCTCAATGCAGTATCCAGCGAATATCAATTGAACGATGCCGAAGTGAAATCCGTCACCGTAGATAGCAACGGCGTTGCCACGCCGGCGCAGGTGGTGTTCTCCTTCCGTGCCAAGGCTGCCACATATATCAAGGTGCGCTTTGTCAACGAAGAGGGTGTCTCCATTGCCGCCGATAGCGAGTGGGAATGCGTGGAGGGCAACAACATTGTGGAAGCCCAGCCCATGAATCTGCAGGCTGGTTATTCCCTGGAGGGCGACGGCGTAAAGACTGTCACGCTTACCGCTGATGGCACGCTGAACCCGCCCGAAGTGGTGTTTGTGTATAAGGCTGATCCCACGCCCACGCCTGTTGTGGCCACGGAAACGCCTATTCCGACGCCTTTCCCGTATACGATTACCCCCATGGACACTTATGGCCGCCCCAAGAGCGACAGCATCAACTTCCGTTCTTCTCCATCCTCCACGATCAGCGAAAACAGAATCAGCGTGGTGGGCGAAAAAGATATTGCGCATATCACCGGCTCGTTGAAAAACAGCGCAAACGAAATGTGGTATCAGGCGGAGATTAACGGCGTGCAGGGCTTCCTGCGCGACACGGTGGTTACCCTGATGAATGATGCTGAGATCAACGATTACCTGGGCTATACCCCCACCCCTATACCGGAAGCCACCCTCGTGCCCACGCCCGTGCCCGATGATGTGATTATCGACCTGTGGGGCGTAATTAACAAGGGCAGCGTCAACTTCCGCAAAAACCCAGACGCCAGCGATAACAGCAACCGCATTGACCAGCTTGCCAAGGACAAGAAGGTGTGGGTGTACAGCGCCAAGACGGTGAACAACGTGCGCTGGTACTTCATCCGCAATAATGGCACCGACGGATACGTAAGTGCCGAGTATGTGACGCTGATGAGCGGAGCGGAAAGCGAAACCTATCAGGATTCGTTAAAAACGCCGATGCCCACCCAGTCTGCCGTGCCCACCCGTACCCCGACCGACGAGCCCAGCGCTTCCCCGGAGATTACGGAAACGCCGCCCACCGCAACGCCTACCATCACCCCAACCCCAACGCCCGAGACGTACAAGGGCTATGCGCTGACCAAGACGCAGACAGCGCTTCGCAGCGGCGTCAGCGAAACCCAGGATAGCGTGCTGTATACCCTCAATGCCGTCACGTTGGTGTGGGTGAACGCGCAGACTTATGTGGGCGATGTATGCTGGGATAACGTGAACGCCTTTATCACTTCCAGCAATAATCCCACGGGCTATGTGCCTGACAGCGCACTCAACAGAATTACAGTTGAAGAGGCAGAGTATTACCTGAAGGTGCTGCAACAGCAGCAAACGCCTACGCCTACACCTACCCCCACGGCTGTTCCCCAGCAGCGTACCGGCTATGCCATCACGCTGGGTGATTATGTGCCGCTGCGCGCTTTCCCGGATACCATAGCGACCATTGACCATATGCTGATGAAGGATACGGTTGTGATGGTGTACGGCCAGGAATACGCACAAGGGGAGACCTGGGACATCGTGTACGTTAGCAACTACTGGGGCTATGTCCGCGCTGATCAGCTGCGTATGCTGAACGAGCTGGAGATCAAGGGCTATGAGGAATCCCTCAAAACCCCCACGCCTGCCCCGGTAGCATCGCCTACCGTGATGCCCAACACCGAAAACAGCTTGTCCAGCTTTGGCTATATCAATGCTGACAAGGTGAACCTTCGCTCTTCCACCAGCACCAGCAGCAGCCGCTTAAAGGTGATGAACCGCTACGATTTTGCGATGGTGCTTGGTAAGGTGGAGGCCAGCGATGGTACCTGGTATAAGATCACCCAGGGCGGCACCGAAGGCTACGTGAAGGATACATATCTCAACGTGCTGACCATTGGTGAATTGTCCAAATTCCTCACCAGCGCTGAATACCTGAACGCGAACACAACAACCAACACCGGCACCAGCGATCAGATTCAGTCTTTAGAGGATTACAACCAGGGCACGTGGCAGAACCCGGCGCTTTCCGCCTCCTATGAACCTTTCAATCCCTACACTGCCACGCCGGACCCGGAAAAACTGGCTACTCCTACCCCCACGCCCACACTTGCCCCGTATTCGTCGGAGAGCGTTGCGCCTATTGGCGGCATTGGCGATACCACACCCCCGCCCGAAAACACCAAAACCTCCAGCTCCTCCATCGGATGGATTCTGGCGGGTGTCGGCCTGATTGGCGGCGGCGGCGCGTACTATGCCTACACCATTCACCAGCGCAACATGCGCCGCCAGCAGGCTGTGCGTGCGCAGCAAGCGCGCCAGGCGCGTCAGGCGCAGCAGCAGCAGCCACAGATGCGCGCCGCGCAGAACAACCCCACCAACCAACAAACCCGCGCCTATCAGCCGCAAAGCGGCACAACAGCGCCCTTCATGCCGCCGCAAGGCGCAGTGCCGCGTCCCACGCAAACACCAACCGGGACAACGCGGCCTGCCACCAGCCAGGGAACGGTTGGCGATCCCTACAAACGGCCTGATACAGTCAATACGCCTTTGACGGGTAACACCACGTACCCGCCTACCGGTATGACGGGTGCCAGCCAGATACCTGTGCGTCCTGTCACCACAGCCACACAGCAGGTGCCTCCGGTCAGCGGCCAGCAAGCTGCGGCGAAGGTCCAGCAAACCACCAATCCCTACCGCCCGGTGAACCGTCAAACGGCACAAACCGGTGCGGATCAGACCAGTATTTATCCGCCGGTACGGCAGGATGCGTCCACGGTTGCCCCTGTTGCAGGGGCGCAGGCCGCAAAGCCGTCCGCTATCACCACCCCGGAAGGGACAGCTCAGCGTGCGCGCCGGGCAGACCGTCACCGCAATGCGGATGGCAGCACAGATGATACGTCTCAGAATGTTTAACCAATAATCAGCCGCAGAATGGCCGCCGCAAGCCGACGGCCGTTCTGCATGCTGATGATGATTTCTAACCGGAGGTAGCGTATGCGTCGTTTGTTGTGGATACTGGCAATTGTGATTTGTTGTGGTTGTGTTGCGGCTGCATGCGCGACCGAGCTGCCCATCCCCGAAGGGCAGACACTCATCGAGCCCGCCTATCCGGTGCCGGAGTATGTGGAGCAGCTGCTCGACATGGCCAGGGGAGAACTGGGCTACAAAGAAGAACGCAACGGCAACACCAAGTATGGCGTCTGGGCGGGCGATCCTGCCGCCGAATGGTGCGCGGAGTTTGTGTGCTGGTGCGTCAATCAGGTGGATATCAAGTATGGCAGCAAGCTGCTCACTGTGGTTTACCCCAAGTATTTCTCGTCCAATATTGGGCGCGATTGGTTTATCGAGCATGGCCGCTATGTGGCGCGCAAGGGCATCATCCCCAACGTAGGCACCCAGTGGTACAAGGGCGAGAGTGAACCGATGGCGCGTAACAGCTATATTCCGCAGCCCGGCGATTGGGTGTTTTTCTCGGTATCCAATACGGGAGATACCACCCATGTGGCGATGGTAGAGTTTTGCACGGTGGATGCTGCGGGCAAGGTGACTGTGCATGTGATTGAGGGCAACAACCCCGACAGCGTGGCGCGAAACACCTACCCCTTGGATTACTGGGCGCTGCTGGGTTATGGCACGGTGTATGACGTGGCAGATTTTACGCTCAAAGTGGGCAGCTCTGGCGAGAAAGTGAAGGCACTGCAAGAGAAGCTGGTCAAAGCTGGCCTGCTCGACTCGCAGTACATCACCGGCAAATATGCGTACATCACCAAGGGCGTGATCACCGATTTTCAAAAAGCGCAGAAATTGACACAGAATGGCGTTGCCAATCAGGAAACTCAGCTAGCTTTGGATGCCTATATCCTGGAATACTACCGCACGCATGCGGATTTGTGGTCTGTGGAGGATGATTGATAACCCCTGAGGAAATTTTTATTGACCGAATGAATACAAATAGGGTATCATAGCGGTAATAACATGTAAGGGGGCTGTCGCGGATGCGGGATATGGTATTGGTGCTCAATTTTAGTGACACGGCCAGCCGCGCCGCGGCGCGTAAATTGCGCGCGGAACGCATTTGCTGCAAAATTGTCCAAGGCTGTACGAAGCTGGACGAAATTCTGGAGCAGGCCCCCTTGGGCGTGTTGCTGGCAGGCGGCGTAACGGGCAATATCCCTACGGGCCTGGACGGGCAGCTGCTCAGTGCCGGCATCCCCGTATTGGCGCTGGGCGATGCGGCTGCGATGCTGCTTCAAATGCTGGGCGGCGAGCCTGGCGATGTAACGCTTCGCGCTTCCATGGCGAAGCTTGAGGGCGTTGACTGCGAGTTGATGGCTGACCTGACCAGCTTTGAACGGCTGATCCCCTGTGCGCGCGCGTTTGAGTTGCCGGGGGATGCTTCTGCGATCATGACAGCGCAGGAAGTGTGCATCGGCTATTGCCACAACACGCTGCCGCTGTATGGCGTGCAGCTTGCCATGGAGCAGAACGATCCGGAGGGCACAAAGCTTTTGTGCAACTTTGCCCTCAGCATATGCGGCTGCAGCACCTGGTGGGACGACGATGCCTTTGTGTCCCGCGCGGTGGACGAGATCCGCCGCATGGTGGGCGATGGCATGGCGGCCTGCGCCATGACGGGCGGCCTCGATAGCGGCGTGACGGCTGTGTTAGCCTATAAGGCCCTTGGCGCACGCCTTAAATGCATTTTTGTGGATACCGGCTTGCTGCGGGACAGCGAGAGTGACGAGTTTATCGCCTTCTACCGCGACAAGATCGGCATGAATATCACTTGCGTGGATGCCCAGGCAGCGTTCTTGGAGGTGCTGACCGGCGTGACAGACGCCGAGGAAAAGCGCAGCCGCATTGCTACCCTGCTGCAAGCTATATTGCGCGATGAAATGCAAAAGCTGAGCGGTGTGAATGTGCTGATCCGAGGCACCAGCGCCAACGACAAGATGGGCGCAAATGCTTCGCGCAGAAGGCCGTTTATGCCCTTGACTGTGCCGGTGTTGGAGCCTGTGCGCGATCTGTTTAAGGATGAAATCCGCCATGTCGGGGAATATTTGGGATTGCCGGCCGAGGTGATATCGCGCCAGCCCTTCCCGGGCAGCGGCTTGGCGCTTCGCATCATGGGCGAGGCCACGGTGGAGCGGCTGAAAACCCTGCGCGCGGCAGACGCGATTTTCCGTCAGGAGATTGCAAAATCACCCATCAGCAAGCGCCTGTGGCAGTATTTTGCGGTGCTGACGCCCATGCCGGGGCAAGAGGATCAGGTGGTGATATCGCTTCGCGCGGTGCACGCCAGCGAGGCCAGTATGGCCTATGCCGCCCGCCTGCCCTATGATGTGATGGAGAGCGTGGTGGAGCGTATGTTGCAAGAACTGCCCTGCGTGCAGCGCGTGGTGTACGATCTGACCCCCAGCAACAACTATACCGGCATCGAGTGGCAATAAATATACACACCAAAGAGGAGAGCTATGCGACTGAATCACCCCGTTGCCCCGTACCAGGGCATTGCGCCGGAAGACGTGCTTTTCGTATCCAACGACCAGCAAATCCAGATGGGTTCTGGTCACGTTTATATGTTCAACCAGTTCGAAATGTACCCCGAGCGCCCCGTGCATATCTATATGCAGATCGACGCCCAGCCTGCGGCGCGGGCCATGCTGTTTGGGGCGCTTTTGGCGCGTGCGCAGCAGCTGCGCGTGATGACGCCCAATCTGCCCGCGCGCGTGTATGCGCAGCTTGATCCGACCGATCTCAACATGCTCAGCTTCTATGCCAAATGCGGCTTTGCCAATGATGACGGCGAGGATTTGTTCACCTTTGCGCCGCCCGAGGGTGTGCCGCGCGCGCCGATGGGCATGCAGTTTGCCTCCGTGCCCTTGCAGGATCAGGCTTCGCAGGCGATGTTCCTCCAACGCATCAATGCCTACCGCATCCAGCCTGTCACCATGGATTATCTGACGCTGTGGATGCAGCAGCAGCATTTTATAGCCGTTGGCTTCTACCGCCAGGGCAACCCGGTGTGCGAGCTGATTGTGGCCGGCACGGGCGACAGCGCCACGCTGGTGATGATCTACACCCGTAGCGATATGCGCCGCCAGGGCATGGCCAAGCAGCTGATGAGCGCCGCCGGCGGCATCCTGCGTGATCAGGGGGTCACAACGCTCTACACCCACATCTTCCGCCGCAACGCTTCCCAAGTGGGCCTGATGAAGCACCTGAATGCCAACTTTGTGCGCACGGTATTTGCCCTTCCGGGGATGGACATATAAAATCGATTTTGGCCCGTGCTCTATGTGCGGGTTTTTTATATTGCGCAATCCCGGAAAGGTTTTTCCGGGATTTTGCTGTATACTCTGGTTGAAAGGAGGGGAAAACCGTGGGGGAGGATGCCATGATAAAAATCGCGCAGTATATCGAGGAAAACTTGCAGTGCGAGCTGATGCCGCAGGAGCTGGCGGACAGGGCGGGATATTCGTTGTTTCACTTTGGACGGCTGTTTCAGGCGCGCCTTGGTATGCCGCTGAAGGCGTATATCACGCAAAGACGGCTGTTGCATGCGATGTATGCGGTCAGCCAGGGCGAAACCATGATTGACGCTGCACTGCGCTACGGGTTTGATACTCACGCGGGGTTCTACAAAGCCTTTCAAAGAGAGTTTGGCTGCGCACCATCGGCATATTTGAAACGCCATGTGGTCAAAAAGCCATGGGATGCGCTACTGTTTCAGGAGGAAAAGAGATTGTTCAGCAAGCAAATGGTTCAGGAGGTATTGCGTGCCTGGGGGTTGGAAGGCCAGCGCACGGCAACCGTGATGTATGCCAACTCCGGCATACAATCCGAAAACACGCTGTATGTGGGCGAAGAGTATGTGCTAAAAGTGACTTCCAACGATGCAGTGCTGCACAAGCAGCTGCGGCTGCATCAAGCGTTGGCTTCGCAAGGGCTGGTGCCTGCCGTAGTTCCCACTCTGCAGGGGGAAGAATATCTGGCGGTGGGCGAGGGGAACTATTGGCTGACCGATCACTTGCAAGGCGAGCCGCTACGCAGCGATGCCCTGCTACAGGGCACGGCGGCACTGAGCGCAAGGGAGCTGGGCGCGGTGATCGGGCGGCTGCATGTGGCGCTGAAGGCGCTGGATATGGAGCTGAATGACACCAGTATTCTGCAAGATGCGAAAAACTGGTCGATCCCCGAAACCAGGAAGCAAATGCAGCTGCCGGAGGCATTCTATCAAGAGTATTTTTCGAAAATGGGCGACATGTATGGCCAATTGCCCCGCCAGATCATCCACCGCGACCCCAACCCGGGCAACATTCTGGCGCAAAACGGTCAACTGACAGGCATTTTAGATTTTGACCTGTCCGAGGTGAATGTACGGCTGTTTGATCCCTGCTATGCGTCCACGGCAGTGCTTAGCGAATGCTTTGGCCGCGCACCGCAGCTGATGCAATATTGGCCGCAGCTGTTCTCCGATATTGTGAAGGGCTACGACAGCGTCTGCCCCCTGACGGACGTTGAAAAGCGTGCCGCGCGGTATGTGGTGTACTCTATCCAGATGATCTGCGTTGCGTACTTTTGCTCTAAAAAGCAGTTTGCTGAGCTGGGTGTCATCAACCGCGGCATGCTGGAATGGCTGTATGCGCACGAACCCAATTGGGACATCCAGTGGTAATCACCAAAAGACGGGCTGCCCCCCGTCTTTTTTGTAGAAAACAGTTGCGAAGCCGAACATTTTGTGCCATAATAGATCGAACATTCACACTATGAAAGGACGATTTACCATGCAGCATGAAGCAATCGTCATCTTGGACTTTGGCGGGCAGTACACCCAGCTGATCGCACGCCGCGTGCGTCAGGCCAATGTCTATTCTCAAGTGATGCCCTATAACGCGAGCCTTGACAGCATCAAGGCGCTTTCCCCGCGCGGCATCATCCTTAGCGGCGGCCCTGCCAGCGTGCTGGATGCCGATGCGCCCAGCTGCGATGTGGGCATTTTTGAACTGGGTGTGCCGGTGCTGGGCATTTGCTATGGCATGCAGCTGATGGGTTATGTGCTGGGTGGCCAAGTTGCGCCTGCACAAAAACGCGAGTATGGCATGGTCACTGTCCGCACTTGTCAGGATAACGCGCTGCTGAAACATACCGACGAAACCAACGACATGTGGATGAGCCATACCTACCAGGTGGTAGCACTGCCCGCAGGCTTCACAAGCATTGCGAATACAGAAACCTGCGCCATCGCAGCCATGATGAGCAGCGAAAAGCAATTGTATGGCGTGCAGTTCCATCCGGAAGTGACGCATTCCGCGCATGGCATGGACATTATTGAGAGCTATCTGACCGACATCTGCCATTGCAGCGGCGATTGGGCGATGGACAGCTACGCGAAGCAGCAGATTGCCGCCATCAAGGAAGCGGTGGGCGAGGGCAGCGTGTTGCTGGCGCTCTCCGGCGGCGTGGACAGCGCGGTGACTGCGGCACTGATCTCCAAGGCCATTGGCGACAAGGTGACCTGCGTTTTTGTGGATCATGGCTTTATGCGCAAGGACGAAGTGGAGCAGGTGCGAAGTGCCTTTGCAGATAACTTCCAGGCGCGCTTGATCGCCGTGGATGCCAGAGACCGCTTTATGAACGCGCTCAAGGGCGTGGACGACCCGGAGCAGAAGCGCAAGATCATCGGCCATATGTTTATCGAAGTTTTCAAAGAAGAAGCAGAAAAGCTGGGCAAGATGGATCATTTCGCCCAGGGCACCATTTATCCCGACGTGATTGAGAGCGGCGCTACCCAGGGCAGCCAGGTGATTAAAAGTCACCACAATGTGGGCGGCTTGCCCAAGGAGCTGGGCTTTACCTCTCTGATCGAGCCGCTTCGTATGCTGTTTAAAGACGAAGTACGGCGTCTGGGCATCGCGCTGGGCCTGCCGGAAGCGCTGGTGTGGCGCCAGCCGTTCCCTGGCCCCGGCCTAGCCATCCGCGTAATTGGCGATTTGACGGTGGATAAGGTGGAGCTTGTGAGAAAGAGCGATGCCATCCTGCGCGAGGAAATCGCGCTGGCCGGCCTTGACCGCGATATCAGCCAGTATTTCACTGTACTCACCGGCAACCGGTCTGTGGGCGTGATGGGCGATGAGCGTACCTACGATTATGCCATTGCCATCCGCGCCGTTGTCACTGATGACTTTATGACGGCGGACTGGGCGCGCATCCCGTATGACATTCTGGCCAAGATCAGCCGCCGCATCGTTAACGAGGTGAAGCACGTGAACCGCGTGCTGCTGGATGTGACCACCAAGCCTCCGGCGTCCATTGAGTGGGAGTAAGCGGCTGAGAGCCGCAAACCCGCATAACCACTGACTTTTTGATGTTTCTTTTTGCCCTTTGATAACAATTTGATAACAGGAGTGTTTTGAACATTTATTGCAACCCTCAAGTGGCTTGCAGGTGTTCAATCATCCAATCCATATAAAACGGTCTTGCTGAACGAAAATCAGCAAGACCGTTTTTTGTTATTTATCTTTATTCAGTTGGTCTACAAGGTAATCGCTTAATTCTTGGGATGGGACTTTCGCCCATCTTTGTGTAGTATCAAACTCAGGATATTTATACCGCCACTTGTCGTACTCTTCTTCGGTAATCTCCCCGGATTCAAGTTTTGCGGTTTCCTGCCGCCATGCCGCAAGTATTGGAATCATTTTCTCATATTCTTTGTGTTTGGTATCCAGTCGCAGACATACTTCCCCGTCTGTTTCACTGATTTTCAACCCGTACAAATCTTCAAGGGTAAACAGCGTATGCGCCAAACCTATGTAACTGTCAATATCAGGAACGGTCAATGCCTGCGGGCAGACCTCAAGCACATTCGCAATGTCGGCAATCATCTTTTCCTTTGGTGTTCTTGCACCAGCTTCATACTGCGCCATACGAACATCAGCAGTTTTTTCGTCAAAACCAATTGCCATACCTAAATATTTCTGCGTCATGCCACGCAGATTGCGTATATATCTGATTCTTTCACCGATTGCCATGTTAAACACACTCCCTCGAAAAACTATGATGCAACCAGTATAACATATATGTTTAGGATAGTCAAGATAAACTTAAATAAAAATGTTTAATATTTTTTTTAAAAAACCACTTGACTTAACGGAAATAGTTTAGTATAATGGAGATAACTTAAACTAAATAGTTTAAGTTTGGCAACTGAATAACCGTCGCGTGTCACGGTAATGGCACGTCCGCCCGGGCAAATCGGAAGGCGGTCAGAAAGTATTCCGACACTAAAAAACATTATGCTCAACAGAGCAATAGAAAGAGAGGTACGACAATGGCAGAAAAAATGTTTATGCGTGTGGATGAAGTTGCATCCGCGCTTGATGTATCCGCGCCTTACGCATATAAGCTCATTCGCAAATTGAATGAGGAACTCAAAAAAGCCGGATGTATAACTATTTCCGGCAGAATTGACCGCAGATTCTTTTATGAAAAGTTTTATCAGTCAAAAAAATCAAACGAAAGGATGGACTAAGTTATGGCAATATTCAGAAACGAAAGCAACGGGACATGGTACACCATGTTTCGTTATACCGACTGGAAGGGGGAACGCAAACAAAAGTGCAAGCGCGGGTTTAAAAAGAAACAGGATGCGCTTGATTGGGAGCAGGAATTTCAAAGGCAGACGAGAGCGGATTTAGATATGACCTTTGAATCGTTTGTCAAAATCTATATGGAAGATATGAAAAACCGTATCCGTGAACACACATGGCAGACAAAGATAAGCATTATCGAATCGAAACTCTTGCCTTATTTTAAGGACAAGAAAATGTGTGATATCGCCGCAAAGGACATTATCAAGTGGCAGAATGAAATGATTGCCCATCGTGATAAAAATGGGAAAGCCTTTTCAGCAACGTATCTCAAGACCCTGCACAATCAAATCAGCGCAATATTAAATCATGCAGTACGATTTTACGAACTGAAAAGCAATCCCGCCGCCAAAGCCGGAAGCGTTGGTAAAAAGGAAGCCACGGAAATGTTGTTTTGGACAAAGGACGAATATTTGAAATTTGCTGATTCTATGATGGATAAACCGCTATCATTTTATGCCTTTGAGGTGCTTTACTGGTGCGGGGTGCGGTTGGGAGAACTATTAGCTCTAACCACAAAAGATTTTGATTTCAAGAAAAACACACTTTCTATCACAAAGTCGTATCAGCGGCTGAGCGGCAAGGATGTGATTACCGACCCGAAAACACCAAAAAGCAAGCGCATTATTCAAATTCCGGATTTTTTAAGCGATGAAATACAGGAATATATCAAATTGTTTTATAGCCATTCGCCCACAGACCGTTTGTTTCCGATTTCAAAAAGCTATTTGCACCATGAAATGACAAGAGGGGCAAAGGAGCAAGATGTTAAACGTATCCGAATCCATGATTTAAGGCACTCCCATGTTTCGCTTCTAATAGAAATGGGGTTTTCGGCGGTTGCTATCGCCGACCGTGTAGGTCATGAAAGCATTGATATAACCTATCGCTATGCACATTTGTTTCCATCAAAACAAGCAGAAATGGCAGATAGATTGCATGTTGAACGAGGAGGATTTTAAGTATGTCAGAGAAAACATTAGACCATAAAGGGCGGTGGCGCAGCCACACAATCGCATTTAGAATATCGCCGGAAGAAAACGAAGATTTGAATACGCGAGTAAAATTATCGGGCTTAACCAAACAGAATTATATTATTCAGCGGGTTCAATGCCGTGATGTGATTGTTCAGGGCAATCCCCGTGTCTACAAAGCTTTGAGAAATCAGCTTGAAACGGTGCTTGAAGAATTGCAACGCATTGAATCCGGCACACAGATTGATGATGATTTGATGGATATGATTCGATTGATTACCGTAACAATGAACGGATTAAAGGAGAATAGCGTATGAGTGTAAATGAAAAAACGACTGTCCCGGTTTCGTCTGTTGGCGCAGACGAGGAACAGTCATTTGCTGATAACAATATTATATCCAACAATCCCGAAAAATGCAATGATTATTTTGATGAAATGCAAAGGGAAATGATTCGAGAAATAGACCCGTCCTTTCTTCGGACGGTATCCATGAGCGAATTATACGAAACCATATACGACAGCAGACCGCCGCTTATTGACGGTCTGCTTTATCCCGGAACGTATCTGTTTGTCGGTGCGCCGAAAATAGGCAAGAGTTTTTTCGTGGCGCAGCTTGCCTATCACATCAGCAAAGGACTTCCCCTGTGGGATTACCCTGTCTGCTCGGGAACGGTGCTGTACCTTGCGCTTGAAGATGATTACAGGCGGTTGCAAAAGCGGCTATTTAGAATGTATGAAACGGATAGTACAGAAAACTTGAAATTTTCTATTTCAGCAAAGCAAGTCGGAAACGGTCTTGATGAACAGCTGAAGGGATTTGTGCGTGACAACCCTGATACAAAGCTCATTATAATTGACACCTTACAAAAAGTCCGTGAGGTCGGCGGGGACAAATTCAGCTATGCAAGCGATTATGATGTTATTACGAAGTTAAAGCGTTTTACGGATAGTTACGGCATTTGTTTATTACTCGTACACCATACCCGCAAACAGCAGTCTGACGATAAGTTTGATATGATTTCCGGCACAAACGGTTTGCTCGGCGCAGCGGATGGTATATGGATGCTACAAAAAGAAAAACGGACAAGCAACGATGCCACAATGGAAATATCCGGACGCGACCAACAAGAACAACGTCTTTATCTGACAAGGGATATGGAACGGCTGACATGGCGGCTCGAAAAAGCTGAAACAGAACTTTGGAAAGAACCACCTGACCCCACGCTTGAAGCGGTGTCGACAATCGTTACGGAAAATTCTCCGGAATGGATTGGAAGCCCGACGGAGCTTGTTAGCAGGCTCGGTTTGGATATGAAACCAAACACACTTACAATGCGGTTGAATGTGAACGCCGGACGATTACAAAATGAATATTCAATCCGCTATGAAAGTAACCGAAATCATATGGGGAGAAGCATTAAACTCACTCTTGATATACCGAAAGCGTGACGATGGTGACGGTCGTGTCGGTCTTTATGGTAGCGGTGGTGGTATCTAAATCACCGTCACCATCGACACGACCGTCACGGGGAGCGGGTAAAAAGTCAAGGGGGCATACCTGCGGGTGGAGATTTCCCGTAAGGAAATACAACCCGTACCCCTTGACTTTTTGCCACGGATAACACTTGCCGACAGAGTAAAAGCACCGCTTTTGCTCCTGCCTAACGGCGAGTGATAAAGTTTAGGCGGGGTGCAGGGTGACCTTTTCAAAGGGCAGCCCTGCTGGGGAGTTGTCCGCAGACATTTGGGGCAAAGCCCCACGCCATCGCAAGATGGCGTTTCCCCCTCGGAGAGCGCAAGGCGCTTTTGATGCGAAGTGTCAAAAGTTCTTTTGCGTTACATTTGACAAAAGTAACGCAACCCCGGCTAACGCCGGATACCAGCCGAAAACAAAGGAAGGAGGAATTTTATGCAACGAACAATCAGCGTTATGGTAGGAAAAGGTTCTGTCAATCACAACAGCCGAATATTTCACGCCGCTAATACAGACCCGGAGCGTTCACATCTCAATACGGTTTATTGTAACACACCGATTAAAAAAGTATATAGCGAATTGTTTGACGATGCTGTGAATCGTTATAATGAAAAGCAAACCCGTAATGACCGCTGTATTGATAATTATTATGATAAAATACGTTCCGGCAAGCAGGAAAAACTGTTCCACGAAATTATTTTACAAATCGGTAATTGTGACGATATGAACGCCAAAACCGAAAACGGTGAACTGTCCGCAAAGATACTTGATGAATATATGCAGTCGTTTCAATCCCGAAATCCAAATATGCGGGTGTTTTCGGCGCATCTTCACATGGATGAAGCAACACCGCATTTGCACATTGATTTTGTGCCGTTTACAACGGGCAGTAAGCGCGGGTTAGATACAAGAGTGTCGCTAAAACAGGCTCTTGCGGCACAGGGATTCAAAGGCGGCAGCCGAAGTGAAACAGAGTGGAATCAATGGGTACAATCTGAAAAAGAACAGCTTGCCACCATCATGGAACGCCACTGCATTGAATGGGAGCATAAAGGCAATCATAAAGAGCATTTGACCGTGTTGGATTATAAAAAAGAACAGCGAACGCAGGAAGTATCGCAATTGGAGGAAAAAATTGAGGACTTACAAATCGTCACTCAAGAAAAATCCGAAAAAGCGGATAAAATTCAACACCGTTTGGAAAAACTGCAAGAACGTGAAAATTTGATAAATTTGAATGTGGGTAGATATGACAATGAACCGGAATGGCAGTTGCCGGAACCGGGAATGTTTACAACAGCAAATGCCTACAAATCAAAGATTGTTGAGCCATTTATAAGAAAACTTAAAAAGGCTATCAGCAGTATTGTGGCTCAATATTTGCGCCTAAAAGCTACTGTAAACGATTTGAATAACAGACTAATCCGGGCTGAGGATGCCAACGATAGACTGCATAATAGAATTGATACGATGAAGCAGGAAAATACAGAACTTATTGAAACTGTTAAGGATTACAGGCGTATCCGAAAAGCTATTGGCGCGGAACAAACGGATAATATCCTTGCCGCCGCAAAATCAGAAGAGCAAACAAAGAACCGCCCTATGCGTTCAAGAGATTATGACGCGAGGTAGATGATTTTCAGAGAGGAATGGCATTTGTCATTCCTCTCTGTATTTATGCAGATTATTTTTAGAAACATGAATATGTGGGTTGTATATTTGAAGATAGTTTGCTATAATGATAAATATATAGGGTATTGTACTATTTTAGCAAATGGGGTGTAAAGTTGCCGATTAGTTATAACAGACTTTGGAAATTGCTGATTGATAAAAAAATGAATAAGACACAGTTAAAAGACGCGGCTAAAGTCAGTGGCGCAACCATTGCTAAACTTGGTAAAGAAGAACCCATTTCGATGGAATCTATGTTAAAAATTTGCAATGTTTTAAAATGTGACATTGGTGATATTGTTGAAATCGTTGATGAGGAAAAAGTATGAACGATAATAAGCTTGATAAATTTCGCG
The DNA here is from genome assembly GCA_031547595.1 of Eubacteriales bacterium. GTDB lineage: Bacteria > Bacillota > Clostridia > Christensenellales > Aristaeellaceae > JAVBRU01. The sequence continues at coordinate 4,141 of JAVBRU010000071.1, read as the reverse complement.
CTTCATACCAATTCTTTCTGAAAATGCAGAATGAGGGGAAATCCTTTTTAAATGAAGACATTGCAGAAGCAACCGGTTGGAGCAACAGTACCGTAAAAACATACAGGACAAAGAAATGGTCTGATATTCTTATTAGCAGTGCCGATAAGCATTTTTTTGCAGATGTGAGTGCGTATACAGAGGATGCATTTGTGCGTATGATGTCGCAAAACTATAAGCAAAGTATTGAGCCTTTCAAGCCCGAACTCACAGAACAGGTAGAAGAACTGGTTAATAAGGCAAGGGATTCAGCAATTTTGTCTATTGATATTTATAATAGGCCGATAGCAGCTTTTCGTTCTCAAGGTTATATTGTTATGATGATAATAGCGTGGACTGCTTTGTTTCATGCTATTTATGAAATGACTGGAACAGATTATTTCTATAAAGAAAAAGATGGTAGTGATAAGATAATTGATGGTGATAAAAAAGCCTGGGAATTGGATAGCTGTATTGATAAGTGTGGGAATATGCTTTCAGATGCAGTAAAAAGAAATCTTAAATTATTTATTTCTTTACGAAATAAAATTGAACATCGATATGTTCCAGCTTTTGATTTTGATGTTTTTGGAGAATGCCAAGCAATGCTACTTAATTTTGAAAGTTTAATAACAGAGAAATTCGGCTCGTACTATGCTTTGAATAATTCACTTTCTTTCCCATTACAAGTATCATCAGTTCGCCAAAGCGCTCAAGCCGAAGTCATGAAAAAGATTCAATCTATTCATTACAATGAGCTAAAACAATATGTTGAAACATATCGTAGTTCATTAGACGACGGCATTTATTCCGATAGTCAATACAGCTTTCGCGTATTCCTGATTCCACAATTAGGCAATCACAAATCATCCTCAGATTGCGCTGTTGAGTTCGTTAAATACGATCCGGATAATCCAAATGAGTTTGAAACCATTAAAAAAGATATTGCTCTAATTAAGGAAAAACGTGTTCCTGTTGCAAATCAAGGCAAGCATAAGCCTCAAATGGTGTGCGATGAATTATCAAAACAGCTTGGTACAAATATTAGTGTTTCTTTACACACACAGGCATGGAAATTTTACAATGTAAGAAATCAAGGCAAGCAAGCCGATGGCTGCAACACAAAGTATTGTCAGTTTGATGAAGCGCATAAAGATTATGTTTATACACAGGCATGGATTGACTTTTTATCCGATAAGTTTAGTGTTCCTGACGAATTAGAACGAGTGCGAAATCATAGATGAATGGAGGCATTTACATGGATAGTTCAAGAAAAGCTACGCGAGCGTGGCTGATAGAAAATGGCTATCCCCAAATAGCCGAAATGATAGATGAAATCCAAGCAGAATGGAAAGAAAACGGAAAGCATACAAGGCGTAATTGGTGGGAAGTTTTAGCCGGAGGTAAGAATGGAGCCCCACGAACCATTTATGGGCGACAATTTCCAGTATTACAAGCTGCACAAATTCGACAAGGAAAACCTATAACGAAGAATGCTTTGAAAGCGACTGAACATGAAATGGAGGCACCCGTAATTTTCGATAACGGGCGATGGAAAAAAGATGTCAATAACAATAATCGTGAAGAGGAGGAAGCTAAGTGAGAAAGAATAAACTGGTTATGCCAGTGGTAAAATGGGTCGGCGGAAAAAGACAATTATTACCAACCTTGACTCCTCTTCTGCCGGAACGTTTTACAACCTATTGCGAGCCGTTTTTAGGTGGCGGAGCTATGCTGTTTTGGCGGCAACCGAATCAAGCTATTGTCAATGATATAAACGGAGATTTAATACTGATGTATGAGGTTATCCGAGATAGTGTTGAAGAACTTATTACCGAATTGGAAACACATATTAACGAATCCGAACACTTTTACGAGGTGAGAGATTGGGATCGTAACAGGGATTTTTATAACACATTGACGAATGTTCAAAAAGCAGCGCGGATTATCTATCTAAATAAAACTTGTTACAACGGCTTGTTTCGAGTTAATAATGCTGGGGAGTTCAATTCGCCATTTGGAAATTACAAAAACCCCAATATAGTTAATGCTCCAACTTTAAGAGCCGTCAACAATTATTTTCAAAAAGCTGAAATCACATTTTCAAGCCAAAATTATGTCGAAGTATTAGCTGAAGTGCCAAGAGGCGCCTTTGTGTATTTAGATCCTCCATATGATCCGGTTTCTGATACAGCTAATTTCACTGGATATTCTCGTGGTGGCTTTTCTCGTGAAGATCAAATCCAACTTAGAGAATGTTGTGATGAATTAACCAACAGAGGAATTAAGTTTATGCTGTCTAATTCATCTACGGATTTTATAAGAGAACAATATGCACAATACAATATTACTATCGTTCAAGCTAAGAGAGCGATAAATTCAGATGCTGCCGGAAGAGGGCAGGTAGATGAAGTGGTGGTGAGAAATTATGGACAATAGACCAAAAACGCAGAACGATATAGCATGGGAAGAACTGTTTTTAAAGCATGATATTTTAGGACAAATAAATACACATGGGCAATTCGTTATCTCTGCATCACAAATAAAAGAGTATCGAGAACCTCGACTGATGGCAAAATTTGATCATAATATTAACTTGCCTCATATATTTGCTGACAATAATTTAGCGATTTTGCCCATTTCACGAGGCGATTACATAATATCAAATTTTGAAGCATATCAACCATTTGAAACTCTTGATGAAACAATAACAAGGGCAACCTTGCCTGCGCATATCCAAAGTCTTGATCCAACTAATGTGCCAAGTGAAGCTATTGCAATAAACTGCGCATTAGCTTCGGGTATGCTTGCAGACTTTTTAGGAGAGGAAACACTGCACTCTACTGTTTCAGGGCGTATGGGTTCAGGACGATTCGAATTTGGAATACGCAATTCAAAATCTGGTACGATTTCTTCTGTCCAAGTCAACAATTCTCAAATAGAGATTGATGCCGCTTTGGAAGGAATTGAATCATTAGCATTGTTAGAAGCAAAACGCGACTTGTCATCGGATTTTCTTGTACGACAATTATATTATCCGTTTCGGGTTTGGCAGTCACGGGTATCTAAGCAGGTTAAACCGATTTTTTTAGTATATTCGAACGGAATATACAGCCTTTATGAATATGAATTTCAAAATCCATCAGTATATAATTCTCTCGTCTTGGTTAAACACAAAAATTATTCAATTGATGATACAAGTATTGAAATGTCTGATATCATGGAAGTTGCAAAACAAATTTCAACTTTCGTATCAGAACCAATAATGCCGTTTCCACAAGCAGATGCTTTTGAGCGCGTGATTAATATTTGTGAGCTTTTGGAATCTCAGCCTTTAAGTAGAGATGATGTTACAGAAGAATATGCCTTTGATATTCGGCAAACGAATTATTATACAGATGCTGCACGTTATCTTGGTCTTGTGGAAAAACACTACAATCATCCAGATGGCAGAAAACCAATATATATTCTTAGCGCTTTAGGCAGGATGATTATGGGGCTTAACTATAAACAACGACAGCTTGCTCTATGTAAATGTATTCTTGAACACAAGGTGTTTTATGAGGTTTTTTCATTGTGTCAGAGCGGTAGCATATCCGACCGAAACACAATAGTTCAAATCATGAAGCAATCCAACCTTTATAAAGTGGGATCGGACAGCACTTACCTCAGGAGAGCGTCAACAGTTAGTGGCTGGATAAACTGGATGTTAGATTTGGTTCAGATATAAATAAATTATATGGAGGATAAAACGATATGGCAAGAGAATCATATGAGATACAGCATACTCAGTGCCCAAATTGCGGAAAAGAAGCAAATAGCTATGAAGAGGTGGAAAATGAGTTCGGATACCGCAATATGGGTGATGGGCGCACAATTGTGCAATCATGGTGCCGTGAATGCAGAATTGAAGAGCGTAGAGAAAAGAGCAATAATTGATTGATATTTTTTTCGGAAGATATTAAATAAATCTTGTTGATAACGGTACTGTCAAGAATCTTTCGCAAAAAGGACTCTGGTAGGCTGAAGTCAAAGTGCTTGAGAGATATCCAGCGAAATGGCCAGGTGATTCATATTCATATACTTCTTGTTGCCCCATTGGGTACCTGCAACGTGGCGTAAT
>JAVBRU010000003.1:0-5074 GCA_031547595.1 Eubacteriales bacterium | reverse complement strand
CCCCCATCCGCGCGCCAAGAACTGCACCCTCGCCGCTGCCAAGCTGGTGCTGGAAGCAGCCGTTGCCGCTGGCGCGCCGGAAGGCATCATCGATTGGATCGACGTGCCCAAGCTCGATTTGACCAACCTGGTGATGAAGGAAGCGGACATCATCCTGGCTACCGGCGGCCCCGGCATGGTGAAGGCCGCGTACTCCAGCGGCAAGCCCGCCATTGGCGTGGGCGCGGGCAACACCCCCGCTATCATTGACGACACCGCCGATATCCTGCTGGCTGTCAACTCCATCATCCATTCCAAGACCTTTGATAACGGCATGATCTGCGCGTCCGAGCAGTCTGTGATCGTGATGGAAAAGGTGTATGCCGCCGCGAAGAAGGAGTTTGCCGCCCGTGGCTGCTACTTCCTGAGCAAAGAAGAAACTGAAAAAGTGCGCAAGACCATCATCATCAACGGCGCGCTCAACGCCAAAATTGTCGGCCAAAGCGCTTACACCATCGCCAAGCTGGCGGGCGTGGACGTGGCCGAAAACACCAAAATCCTGATGGGCGAAGTGGAGAGCGTGGAGCTTTCTGAAGAATTTGCGCACGAAAAGCTGTCCCCTGTGCTGGCGATGTACAAGGCCAAAACCTTTGAAGAAGCCCTTGATAAGGCCGATCAGCTGGTGGCGGACGGCGGCTATGGCCACACCTCCTCCATCTATATCAACGAGCGCACCGAAAAAGACAAGCTGGCCGCGTTCTCTGCGCGGATGAAAACCTGCCGCATACTGGTCAACACCCCCTCCTCCCACGGCGGCATCGGTGATCTGTACAACTTCAAGCTCGCACCCTCGCTCACGCTGGGCTGCGGCAGCTGGGGCGGCAACAGCGTATCCGAAAACGTGGGTGTCAAGCACCTGCTCAACATCAAAACGGTGGCGGAGAGGAGAGAGAATATGCTGTGGTTCAGGACGCCCCAGAAGATTTATATGAAGAAGGGCTGCCTGCCCGTGGCGCTTGACGAGCTGAAAAATGTGATGGGCAAAAAGAAAGCCTTTATCGTCACCGACACTTTCCTCTACCAGAATGGCTACACCCAACCGATTACCGCCAAGCTGGACGAAATGGGCATCCAGCACACCACCTTCTTTAACGTTGAGCCGGACCCGACCCTCGCCTGCGCGAAAGCCGGCGCGGAGCAGATGCGCGCCTTCCAGCCCGATTGCATCATCGCCCTTGGCGGCGGTTCTGCCATGGACGCGGGCAAGATCATGTGGGTGCTCTACGAGCATCCGGAAGCCGATTTTATGGACATGGCCATGCGCTTTATCGACATCCGCAAGCGCGTTTATCCCTTCCCCAAGATGGGCGAAAAGGCATATTTCATCGCCATCCCCACCTCTGCGGGCACAGGCTCTGAGGTCACGCCCTTTGCCGTCATCACAGACGAGCAGACCGGCGTCAAGTATCCGCTGGCGGACTATGAACTGATGCCCAATATGGCGATCATCGATACCGACCTGCACATGTCCGCGCCCCGCGGCCTGACCGCTGCTTCCGGTATTGACGCTGTGACCCATGCGCTGGAGGCCTATGCCGCCATGCTCGCCACCGATTATACCGACAGCCTGGCGCTGCGCTCCCTGAAGATCATCTTTGAATACCTGCCCCGCGCCTACAATGACGGCCAGAATGACGTGGTAGCGCGCGAAAAGATGGCCAATGCCGCCACCATGGCCGGTATGGCATTTGCCAACGCGTTCCTGGGCGTGTGCCACTCCATGGCGCACAAGCTCGGTTCCTTCCACCACCTGCCCCACGGCGTGGCCAACGCGCTGATGATCGAGCAAGTGCTGCGCTTCAACGCCAGCGAAGTGCCGGTCAAGATGGGCACCTTCTCCCAGTACGACCATCCGCACACCCTGGCGCGCTATGCCGAAATTGCCGACACGCTGGGCCTCAAGGGCAAGAACAACGAAGAAAAGCTGGAAAGCCTCATCAAGGCCGTCAACGACCTGAAAGCTGCTGTGGGCATCAAGGCCAGTATCAAAGAATATGGCATTGACGAGAATGACTTCCTCGCACGACTGGATGACATGGTGGAGCAGGCGTTTGACGACCAGTGCACCGGCGCTAACCCCCGCTATCCGCTGATGAGCGAAATCAAGCAGATGTATTTGAATGCTTACTATGGCAATTAAGGAGGACATCAAGATGAATCTGGACAGAATTATCGCCGTTCGCAATGCCAAGACCATCTACCGCGATGGCGACAGCGCCATCAAGGTATTTGAAAAGGACTATTCCAAAGCCGATGTGCTGGGCGAGGCGCTCAACCAGGCGCGCGTGGAAGAAACCGGCCTCAACATCCCCAAGGTGCGCGAGGTCACCGTGATGGACGGAAAATGGGCCATCGTGTCGGATTTCGTTGAGGGCAAAACGCTGGCGCAGCTGATGGAAGAAAACAAGGACAAGACCGACGAATACCTGGCGCTGTTGGTGGATTTGCAACTGAAAATGCACAGCATGCGTGCGCCGCTGCTGAACAAATTGAAGGACAAAATGAACCGCAAGATCAGCCAGGCCGATTTTGACGCCACCACCCGTTATGAGCTGCACATGCGCCTGGAGGCCATGCCCAAGCACAACAAGCTGTGCCATGGTGATTTTAACCCCAGCAACATCATCATTACCCCCGATGGCACACCCTATATCCTGGACTGGTCGCACGCCACACAGGGCAATGCGTCCGCCGATGCGGCGCGTACCTACCTCCTGTTCTGGCTGGCGGGGGACATCGGCAGTGCCGATAAATACCTGAACCTCTTCTGTAAAAAAAGCGACACTGCCAAGCAGTATGTGCAAAAGTGGCTGCCTATCGTTGCGGCGTCGCAATCGGTGAAGGGCAACCAGAAAGAGCGGGAGTTCCTGCTCAGCTGGGTCAACGTAGTAGACTATGAGTGAGGTGCAGTAATATGAAAGTAACTGTTTGTATTGGTTCGTCCTGTCATCTAAAGGGCTCCCGCCCGGTGGTGGAGCAGCTGCAATATCTGATTGCCGAGAAAAACCTCGGCGACCGGGTGGAGCTGAACGGCACCTTCTGCGTGGGCAAATGCCAGGAGGGCGTGTGTGTGGACATCGATGGCACCGTGCACTCTGTGACGCCGGACGATGTGAAAGCCTTCTTTGAAAAAGAAATACTGGCCAAGGTATAAACGATGATAGTGATGGTGTGCATCGGCTCGTCCTGCCACATCAAGGGGTCCCGCGATATTGTAGAGCTATTGGAAAAAGCCGTTGCCGAGCATCACCTCAGCGATGAGGTGACGCTGGCAGGCAGCTTTTGTGTGGGCAAATGCAACCGCGAGGGCGTGACTGTGCAGGTGGACGACGATATTTATACCGGGATCACCCGGGAGAATTTTAAGGAATTTTTTGCGGAGCATGTGCTTCAAAGTGAAAGGGGTTGACAGGGGATGGCTGATTGCCTGAAGCTGAAAAAATCCAACTGCAAAAACTGCTATAAGTGCATTCGGCACTGCCCGGTCAAATCCATCCGCTTTTCGGGCAATCAGGCGCATATTGTGGGCAACGAGTGCATCCTGTGCGGGCAATGCTTTGTGGTCTGCCCGCAGAACGCCAAGGAAATCGTGGACGAAACCGAAAAGGTGAAGGTGCTGATCCAAAGTGGCGCGCCGGTGGTGGCCAGCCTGGCCCCCTCCTTTGTGGCCAATTATGATGGCGTGGGCATCGATGCCATGCGCGAAGCGATGAAGCAACTGGGCTTTATGGATGTGGAAGAAACAGCGCTGGGCGCTACGATGGTGAAAACGGAGTACGAGCGCATCCTCAGGGAAGAGCCGCGCGATATCCTGATCACCTCCTGCTGCCACTCGGTTAATCTGCTGATTCAAAAGCATTTCCAAAGCGAGCTGGAGTTCCTCGCCCCCGTGGTATCGCCCATGCAGGCGCACTGCCGGGATATCAAAAGCCGCATCCCCAAGGCCAAGACTGTCTTCATCGGCCCCTGCGTGGCCAAGAAGGACGAGGCTGAGCATTACGAGGGCATTGTGGATGCCGTATTGACCTTTGAGGAGCTGACGCGCTGGCTGGGTGCCGAGCAGGTTGAGCTCAAAAAGCAAATGGACAGCAGCAACGAAAGCAAGGCGCGGCTGTTCCCCACCACCGGCGGCGTGCTCAAAACCATGGCGCAGGACCTGCCGGGCTATACCTACATGGCCATAGACGGCGTGGAAAACTGCATTGCTGCCCTCAAGGACATCGAGCGCGGCAACCTGCACAAATGCGTGATCGAAATGTCTGCGTGTTCCGGCAGCTGCATCGGCGGCCCCGTGATGGAGAAATACCACCGCGCGCCGCTTCGGGACTACCAGACCATCACGCGCTATGCGGGCATAAAAGATTTTGACGTACCGATGCCGGGGCCGGAGGCGCTGTATAAAAACATCGAATACATCGGACGCAAGCTGCCCATGCCAAACGACAGCGAGATCGCGGCACTGCTCAAGGAAATGGGAAAGACCAAGCCGGAGGACGAGCTGAACTGCGGCTCCTGCGGGTATAGCACCTGCCGGGAAAAGGCCATTGCCATCTATCAGGGCAAGGCCGATGTGTCCATGTGCTTGCCGTTCCTGAAAGACCGGGCGGAGAATTTTTCGGATACGATTGTCAAAAATTCGCCCAACGGCCTGATCGTGCTCAATGAAGAATTGGAAGTGCAGCAGATCAACCGCGCCGCCTGCAAGATCATGAACTTGCGCGCTGCAGCGGATGTGCTGGGCGAGCCTGTGATCCGCATTCTCGATCCCAAGGTCTTTGTGGACGTATGCCAGAACGGGCGCTGCGTGCGGGATAACCGGGTGTACCTTGCCGAATACAACCGTTATGTGGAGCAGAGCATCCTCTACGATCGGGACTATCATGTGCTGATTTGTTTTATGCGCGATATCACCGAGGAAGCGCAGCAGCGCGAGAAGAAAGAGGTCATCAGCCGCCAGACGGTGGAAATTGCCGATAAGGTGGTGGATAAGCAAATGCGCATCGTGCAAGAGATCGCGTCTTTGCTTGGCGAAACC
>JAVBRU010000126.1:0-6214 GCA_031547595.1 Eubacteriales bacterium | reverse complement strand
CTCTTCACCGACAATTGTCCAGCCGTTTTTGAGATAGAACCGCACCGTATCGGAATTTTCTTTGAAGCTCTGCAAACAGAGCGTGTCATGGTGTATAAACAGCCCATTCTCAATATGGATCAGCAGCCGGACGCCATAGCCTTGATGCTGATATGGTACATCGACCATAATCAGGTGCAACAAATCACCGTTTGTAATCGCAAAGCCGATGATAATGCTTTCTAAGAATATCACGGTACAGCGGTCGAGGCCGTCATCAATCTCTTTGTCAGACATCCCGCTGTTGATGAAGGCATCTACCGCTTCTCCGCCTAAAAAAGAGGTGTAATTGTGCCGAATGACACGTTTGGCAAGTTCCTTGAGCAGCCCTGCATCCTGCGGTGCGGCTTTTCTAAACATTGTTCTCACCCTTGGATTGCGGCGGCATAACCTTCACTTCAAAGTCAATCTTATTCGCGTCCTCCACGACCTCGGCTATATCCTGCAAATCACAGTGCAGCGCCTCGCAAATGCGGAGCAGCACATTGGTATTGACATTCTGGTTCTTGGCGAGCTTGGCCATCGAAGCAACCGATAGGCCGGTCAGTTCTCGCAGCTCTTTCTTTTTCATATCCCGGTCAATCAAGAGCTTCCAAAGCCTTTTATAACTGATGGTCATCTGAATCACCTCTCATGTTATGGTATTTTACCATTATACACCCCGATTTTCAATATAGTTTCGCGAACGCATAGCCGAAATACCAAAAAACAAGGCGCAACCGCGCTCCGACAGTTGCGCCTTATACGCTAAATCTTTGCCAGCTCCCGCAATATCGCCTCCGCCTGCACCCAAAGCTTATTGTAATGCTCGCGCATGTCTCGAATATCGCTTTCATAGACGCTACGTGTCTCATCGCACGCTTGGCGATCTGGTTGAGATTGTTGGTCGCACTTGAGAACATCTGAACCATCTTTCGCACATCAGCCAAGTCAAGCCGGACGACATAGCCGTCTAAAATCATCTTTCGGATGTACGCTTCCCGGTTGCGGATGCCGGCCGCCGCCATCTTTTCGGTGATGAGGTCGCGATCCGATTCTGAAAGACGGAGCCTGATGTCTACATTTCGGTTGCCTTTTGGCATGAACAGCCCTCCTTGCAACATGCTGATTTCCGCTGATTTATCAACTTCATTCCTGCCGCTACCGAATAGCTGGCGGCTCTTTTCGCCGTAGACCTTGAGCGACTCCAGAATGGATGGCTTTTCTTTTGCACCGATACCTCTTTGGCGCGTTCCGACAGGTCTTTGACCATATCTTTCTGAATCTCGGACGGCTTCGCCACAGCAGTGTGAAAATTAGCTTTCGGGCGCGGCAAATCCAATGTGTCTGCGGTTTTGATGTCAGCGGCTTCTCTGAACACACTCATCAGCTCCGCTATGTTCTGTCAAGGGGGGTGAAATGAATATTAACTTTTATTTAGGCAGATTACTTTGATTTCCTTCGAGGATGTGTTACAATGGATCCGTGGTAAGAAATTTATATAATACGGGGTAAGGCGAATTGCAGAATAGCAATTCGCCTTAATTTTATTAAACGTATAAACGCCCATTGACTTTAACAATATTAAGTGTTATGCTGCTTATTATTAAAGGAGTTGATTGTGTGGCGTTAGAAATTGTTCCTGATTGGATGGTGAATCTTGAAGATGAGGATGTCGCGTTCATCAAAAAGTTCTTACAGGCTTCCGGCTCGTTGAAAGAAATGGCACGACAATACAGCGTTACTTATCCGACCGTGCGCTTGCGGCTTGATAAGCTGATACAAAAAATCCAAATCAGCGAGGACACAGCCAATGAACCGTATGTGGCACTCATCAAGCGACTTGTCGTTAATGATAAGATTGACTTCGATACAGCGAAAATTTTGATCTCTGAATATAAAAAGGTAGGGGTGAAAGCATAATGAGATTGGCCATAGTAGCTATTCTGCTTGTTCTCATTTTAGGAGCAGGCGGGATATGTCTACAAATATTTCTGTCAAAGAAAGAAAACAAATGGGCTGGGCTTATCCTACCATTCGTTTCATTTGGGGTTTCCATTATGGCTCTATTAGGCGTTCTGTTGTTCTCCGCTCACATGGGAACAATGACAACTACTGTAAATGGGGAAATTGTCGCGCAAACCACCGAACAAATAGCAAGCATGTCCTCAATTATTGGTTCGGCGGTATACATCTTCATTCTTCACAATATTCCAACGGCTATCTTGCTTGCTATTTATGCCGCTTGCAGGGGTAAACGTCACAGGCAACGCGCCTTAGAAAAAATGAGTGTTCAAGATTTGGAATAGTGAAGTGCAGTATACTAAAACTATGTGACCACTCCAAAACTCAGCTGAGCACATGGTTATGGGCATTATCTAACTCAAATGTCTACTGGATATAATTAATCACATCTGCCTATATCCTACTTGCAACGTTGCTCTCCAATCAGCACTTGGAGCAAAGAAGCTTTTGGAATTTCACTGCCATTGCCTGTAGCCTTAGGATCGTCTGCGTTGACACCCCACCCATATCGCCGATTTCGATTCTGGCAAGCAGGGTCTGGTGACTGCATTTTCTGACGAAAATCCAATCACCAGACCTCTTGTTGGTGGCTAAACCATCTCCAAACCCCTGCTCAAAGCCTGCGGCCTCGCCGCCAGTTTTGTTAAGCCGCTGACGCGTCTGCTGCGCCCCTGTCGGGGCTACTACTTACGGACGAAAACGCATAAAAATAGCGGGCTATTGTCTGCTCATCAGCGCATTTAGTGTAATGCTTCAAGTATGCTAACCCGGCTGATGAAAAAATTGATTGGAATCATTCGGTGCTTCTGAACGGTCATCTTTGCTGTAACTGCAGATTTTTGAAGCAACAGTAATATGATAGCTTTCAAACATGGAATCGCGCCCCTGCTTTTGGCTCATGCGATGCTTTGCCTGATTGCGCCATTTACTGACCGCCTCCTCGCTTTCCCAAACCGACAGACTAAGCAGCTTTCCCTCATTGACAAGGCTGGAAAAACGCTCTGATCGTATAAAGCCCTCGCTTTTCATAAGCTCATCTTTCAGATTCGCGGCCAGCGCAAGATAACCGTCCATACAGTCTTTTTTGATCGTCACCTCAAATATTACTAAAACCATACTATTACCTGCTTCCTATATGTTGGGGGGCTGCTTTGTGCCAATCACCCGCAGCCCGCGTTGGTCAAAATAGATTTCGCCGTCTTTCTGATATGGAGCAAACCCGGTAGGTTTCCCTCCGCGCATATCATCTTCCATCAAGTCAGTTATATCTTTCCCAGTATGTTCAGGGGTATTGGTCAACTCCAGCCATGCCGTTAATGATACCTCAATAGCGGTGGATTCCTGTTTCATAATAGAATATCCAAGCTGTTCAAACAGGTGTGAAAACTCCTACTTGTTGCGGTTTTTGACATGGGAAGGGTTGCGCATGTTTTCAATTCTGTCCTCAACTTCACGAAGCCTCTCGGCGGCCGCCTCCATATCAATCACAACGAGCTTCCCGCCATGTTTCAGAATGCGGCTCATTTCAGAAAAAGGCCGCACTATTTCAGTGAAATGGTGAACGCAAGCCGTGTCAGGACGATATCGAAATGTGCATCTGAAAATGGGATTTCCTCAACGTAGCCATGACAAACTGCCTGTTTGTAATTCCGCTTTTGCCGCTTCTTCCTCGCCAACGGCAAGCATGGCCGGGGTCGGCCCGAAAGTGCCGGACAATTCCACATATTCGCCTGCTTGTTCCGAAAACCATTCAGGTGACGCCATACATGAAACGCGCACAAAGGTATAGGTGTCCTTGTTTAATTCGGGCGCTTTATCATAATAGGTTGAGAATACTTCCATAGTAATCGCCACTCCTTTTGCAGTTGTTTTTAGAGCGCTGTGCCTTTCTTCGGCACGAACATATCAGACATATCCACACCCTCAAGTTCAAGCAGCTTCATTTTCATCGCGACGCCGCCGGAAAAGCCTGTCAAGCTGCCATTGGAACCAACCACCCGGTGGCAGGGAACGATGATAGAGATCGGGTTGTGCCCAACGGCCCCGCCCACCGCTTGACTGGACATTGTTTTCTTGCCCATCTTTTCAGCCATCTTTTTTGCAATGCCGCCGTAGGTCATCACCTCGCCATAGGGGATTTCGCGCAGGATATTCCACACCCCCTGCCGAAACTCGCCGCCGATGGGGGCAAGCGGCAACTCTGAAATTGCGGGCTTCTCCCCGGCAAAATATCTGTCCAACCATTTCTTCGCTTGGTCAAACAGTGGCATGTTGTTCTTCTCCACCATCGCTTCGGGGATGGTATCCCCGTGGTACTTTTGCCCCTCCGTCCATAGGCCGACAAGATTTTCCCCATTGCCATCACAAGCGAGCGTGATGGCTCCGATGGGTGATTGATATATGGTCGAATAATACATTTCGTGCCCCTCCTTACAGTGCGTTCCAAAGGTTCATTGTCGCGTAACTGCGCCACGGCTGCCATGCTTCTGCGAGTTGCAATAGCTCTTTCGATGTGTAGTCCGGCAGAGCTTTTTTTACGCCTACATCCGTTTCCAGAAAAGCGTCCGGCCATTCCATTGCCCGCATGGCGATATATTGCGCCGTCCAGCTTCCAATCCCGCGAATCGTCATCAGCTTTTTGATTTGTTCTCCCGGTTGCGCCGAAAGTCCAAACTCAATCTCGCCCGCATGGAGTGCCCGCGCCAGCTCATAGATTGTTTTCGCCCGCGCCGCGATGACGCCGAGCGGCCCAAGATGATTTTCAATGGGGCCGTCCAAAGCAAGAAAATCTTCGGGAGAGGGAAACACATGGGTTAAACCATCAACCCCCGTTTGAATGGGCGTGCCGTAGGTTTCTGCAATCCTCGCCGCCAATGTGCTTGCCGCCTTGACGGTGATCTGCTGCCCCAGCACCGCCCTAACCGACATTTCAAAGGGGGCAAAGCATCCCGGCAAGCGCGTACCCAACACACAGAGGCTCGGACGGATTTCGTTCATTGCTTGCAGCGTTTCATACACCGCATCAGGGTCGCAGTAAAGATCAAACAAATGCCGTACCCGCGCCAATACCTGTGGCAATACCGGCAGCAGGGTTTCGCTGACTGTGACGGTCAGCGCGTTCTTTTCCCGCCTGTGTCCTACGCACACCCAGCCGTGCAGATGCATGTTTTCAGAAGTCGCCATATGCACAGTGCGCAGGTATTCACCGTTCTTTACCAATTCAACCCCAGAGATGGCTCGTACGGCGAGAAAGCGGAGCATTTCTTCCCACGGATACGGCGGACGATAGCCCAGCGCCAAAGTCACATCGCTGCTGCACCGTTTTTCTTGTGACATCCTTTTTCTCAAAGCAGTGGGCGCAAGATTGTAGTGTTTTTTGAACAGATCATTGAAGCGGCGCAGGCTGCCGAACCCAGAAGCCATCGCCACATCGAGTATAGACAGGTTTGTGTCGGTCAACAGGTTTTTGGCAAGAAGTAGCCGGCAGGTTTGCAGATATGCTGCCGGCGACACATTGTATTCCGCTTGGAACACGCGCCGTAAATGCCGGTCGGTACAACCAAGCCGCCCGGCGAGCTCGTCCAATCTTAAGCCGCTGCCGCAGTTTTCCTCCAGCATCCTTGCGGCCCGATAGACCAAGTTGGCGGTTGCATCCGTTTTGGACGTGCCGGGGGCAAGTTCCGGCCTGCATAAAAGACAGGGGCGATAGCCCGCCTGCTCCGCTTCCGCTGCCGTATGGTAAAAAGTGCAGTTTTCGGGTTTAGGCTGCCGCGCCCTGCACACCGGGCGGCAATATATCCCTGTGGAAGATATGCCGACAAAGAAGCGTCCGTCAAAACGAGCATCTTTTGCCTTAAATGCGGCATACAGGCCAGCAGTGTTCTCCACCAATATTCTCGCCTCCTTGCTAAATACTGATTTCATTATAACATGTCTTTTCTAAATGTCTGGCTATTTTCGGACATGGTTTTTAATCTATATAAAAAAGCATCCCACCAAAGCGAGATGCTTTTATGTAGGAGTGATATCCGTTTTTGCGGGCGGCCTGTAGCCCAAAGCACTGTGCGGACACACGGTATTATACTCCCAAAACCAGCTCCTTCCAATCGTATAACTTTAGGCGCTTTTTATAGGTATCGAGGATATTCACGAATCTATGGAATATCTTCAC
>JAVBRU010000107.1:0-11345 GCA_031547595.1 Eubacteriales bacterium | reverse complement strand
CAAAACCGGCACAGCGCTCACGTATCAAATGACGCTATAAGTTTTTTTCAAAAACCTCTTGACCCTCACGCCGCGTGATGGTGTATTCTGTTTTTGAAGGGAGGTGAGAGCATGACTGTCAGCGAAATGGCCGCCGTCTTTGGGATCAGTGTGCGCACACTGCATTATTATGACGAGATCGGGCTGCTTCGCCCAAGCAGCGTCTCCGAGGCGGGCTACCGCCTGTATGACGCGGACGCGCTAAAGCGCCTGCAGCAGATCCTGTTCTACCGGGAGCTGGAGTTTCCGCTGTCGGACATCGCAAAAATGCTCGATCATCCCCGGCATGACGCCGCCGATGCGCTGCAAAAACACCGGGCATTGCTGCTTCTCAAGCGCCAACACCTGGACGAGCTGTTGCAGATGGTGGACGATACATTAGGAGGGAACCCTATGAAAAACCACAAAACAACCTTGCAGGATATTCAAAATGCCAAAGAGCAGTATGCTGCCGAGGCGCAACAGCGCTGGGGCGGCAGTGATGCCTATAGGCAATCGCAGCAGCGCTATGATACCCTGTCCGATGCGGAAAAGCTGCGCATTGCCCAGGAGGGCGACGAAATCTTTGCTGCCTTTGCTGCGCTACGCGGCGAAAGCCCTGCCGCCCCTGATGCGCAGGCGTTGGTGCGGCGCTGGCAAGACCATATCGGGTACTTCTACACCTGCACGGACGAAATCCTGGCCGGCCTTGGCGAAATGTACATCGACGATGAGCGCTTTACCAAGAACATTGACAAATTTGGCGAGGGCACCGCGCTGCTGATGCGCGACGCGATCCGGGTGTATTGCACGAAGCAATAATATTTCATGGCCAAGGGCGAAGGGGCGCAATGCGTTCCTTCGCTCTTTTCGCACTTGACTTGTTCGTGCATGTGTGTTACAATCAATGTGTAAAAATCCAAATACAGGTATAATCCATAACACGTCAGAAAAAGAGGGGGAGTATATCATTATGCGCAAATTGCTGGCAACACTTTCTATTATTATATTACTTACGGCAGCAATGGCCTGCCCTGCCTCCGCGGAAACTTGCTATACCTCGCTTGTCAAAATTTTTACGGATTCCTACGGTACGCCCGATGTGGTTCAAAGCCATGACGTAGACAAAGCCGTCATGTTACTGATTGATCTGGATAATAACTATGTTGCCTTTGAGGGCATCAACAGCCAGGGACAAGGGGAAATGACGTTGTGGATTCACCTGTCCGCATCTACTGTGATGGGGGTACTGGGCGTGCTCTGTTCCTCATGGGACTCGCTGGTTAGTATGACGGATCGAGGCTATGAATTTTCCATTGGATATATTTTGAATGGAGAGGTAGAGACGATCACAACGGCATTGAAGGCGAAGTCCGTGGCGTCTGTTATTGGGTACTGAACGCAGTGCCCTCGGACGGCTCTCTAAGTTGATTGAATCATGTATGCTATATGATATGCTCATTAAACATTCTACCCAGGGGGGGGGCGTCTTTTCGGTAAAGAATGAGCCGCCTTTTCTTTTGAAAAAGAAAAGGCGGCTCTGTTTGAAGCGGGCAAGCAAAACAGTAAAAATTTACTGCGTAATCAAGTTTGCCCGAGCAGCTCGTCCACCAGCTTCTCGCCCGCGTCTGTCAGGCCCATGCTGCCTAGTTCCAGCAGCGGCGTGTCGAAGGCAGCGTTCGGGTTTTGGGCGGCCTCGGCCACCGTTTCTACAAAATAGGCGTACAGCGTGGAGGTTTTATACTCGTCATAGGCGTAATTGCCAAGCGGCATATCATACTCCAGCGCGATCAAATCCATGGCTTCCAGGGCGGAAAGATCTTGGCCCAGTGCCTTCACCTGCTCCATAGAATCCTCTGCTGAACTTAAATAAACAGGTGCCAGCGCCGCCGCGTAGCGATCCTCATCATCGGCTTTGGTGAAGGCAAAGCATGCGACAGGCAAATATTTGCGATTTCGCAGCTCCATCAGGACACTCACCTGCAAAGGGGATAAATCCGCATGGGTGGGCATCGGCAGATGGGCGTGGCCGCAGCCGCAGTGCTCGCCGTGCTCGTGATGGGGATGAGAGTGCCCGCAGCCGCAGGGTTCATCGTGTTGGTGCATTACTTATACCGCCTTTTTCATGATAAGGATATCATACCATGTATCCTGTTTTTTATCAAGAAAGCTTGTGTTACACGGCGGACATGATATACTGGTGATAAAACGGTGCACAATGAAGCGTAAGGAGAGAAAAACATGCGGCTTGGCGGGTTATGCATCACAACCGATAATGCCCCTCGACTGGCGGAGTTTTATGGCATTGTCTTTCAAGCGGAACCCTTTGTGGAAGGCAGCCATTACAGCTTTGGGGATATCAGCATCTGGAACCCGGGCAATGTGACAATGGCAAGCGAAAAGAATATATGGCTGCAATGCTTTGACCCGGATATCGATGTGCTATACGAGCGGCTGCTGCGGCAGATACCCGGCATCCACATCATTTCCCCGCCCGAAAGGAAGCCCTGGGGCGCGTACTCATTTTGGTTTGCCGATCCTGACGGCAACAGAATTGCCGTCGCGCAAAAAGCATAATAAAAAAGTGAAAAATCCCCTTGACTCTCTCACTGTGGTATGTTTTACAATGAGGATGAGCTCAAGAGTACCACACAGGTGAGGGATGGCCATGCTGAAAATCGGAGACTTTTCAAAGCTGTCACGGGTCAGTATTCGGATGTTGCGCTATTATAATGCGCTGGGGCTGTTGGTGCCTGCCATGACGGATCAGTTCACATCCTACCGGTATTACAGTGAAGACCAGCTTCCTGTTGCTGGCCGCATTACCGAGCTGAAGGACATGGGGTTTGGCCTTGCTGCCATTGGCGAAATCATGAAGCGCTACGACGACCCCCGCGTACTGACCCAGCATCTGCGCCTCAAGCAAGCTGAGCTGCGTGAGCAATCCGCAGAAACAGCCTATCGGCTGAGGCTGCTTGAAACAGCCCTTCAGCGGCTGGGAAAGGATGGTGTGTCCATGAATTACAACGTAATATTAAAGGAACTGCCAGAGCGCTACGTTGCCAGTGTGCGCAAGCAAATTCCGGGCTATGACCAGGAAGGACTGCTCTGGGATATCCTGATGGAGGAAACTGCGCCTTTGAAAATGCAGGATGGTGATCCCTGCTACACAAATGCCATTTTCCACGATACCGAGTACAAAGAGAACGATGTGGATGTGGAAGTGCAAAAATCCGTCAAAGGCAAGTACGCGGATACCGCCAACGTCACATTCAAGACAGAGCCGCCCGTGCTCGTCGCATCCTCTACCTACAAGGGTGCCTATGACGGTATCAACGAGGTCAACGAGGCAGTCGCGAATTGGGTGCGCGACAACGGCTACACTTTCCAGGGCGCTTCGTTTTTTATCTACCATGTGAGCCCCCACGAAACGCAAGACCCCGATGAGTATGTGACGGAAGTCTGCTATCCCGTTGGGAAGGTATGAGGAGCAAAAGCAATCCCCCCCCGGCAATGCCGGCGGGGGGATTATTGATGCGCGCTACAGCGTGGTATCCCAGCGTCCGCAGAAGGGATCCACAGGGTTGACGCCCTTGAAGGGGCTGCGTCCCATCAGTTTTTCCATCAGGCTGTCGAGTACATACTCATTGTTGGTGTAGGCGTTCACAAAGGTTTTGATCATGGGTACGTCCAGCAGATGGTAGGGGTTGGCCAGGCTGACGAAAAGCGTTGGGATCTCCTGCACAAACCAGGGGTTGTCGTTGCCAATGCCCATCAGGCTGTGCCAGCCAATGCGCACAACGGTGTTGTTGCTGGCGGTTTCGAAGTTTGCCACATACAAAACCAGATCATACTGGCTCTTGAAATCGCTCACCTTGCCCATCACTTCACCCATGACCTTTAGCAGCGCTTCCGCATTCTCCTGGAAGTTAGCAGCGGAGAGCTGGGCCATGGCGCGGTCGCGCACCGTCACTTCAAAGCCTTCTTTTTCGAGCAGGGCTTTCAGTTTGGTTCTCAAAGCGCTGTTGATATCGTCATCCTCCTCCAGCACGTTGAGAAGGACGCGCCTGGTTTTTTGCGCACTCAGCGGCAGGAGGCCCTGCTTATCCTTCACCAGCGTGATCGCCTCATCCGCGCATTCTCGCGCCCAGGCGACGAAATGCTCGTTGCGAAGGTGCTGCAGCACGGATTCGTCCGGCACCAGCGTGCCCTCCTGTTGCTTGATGTGCAGCTTCAGGGAGGCCTTGGTGGCCAGGATGCGGGTGAGCGCTTCGGTCAAGCGTTCGTCTGTGATGACACCGCTCAGGTACCCTTCCATCATGAACTGATAGTCTTCCTCCAGGTTTTTGGTGAACAGGAACATATCAATGCCCGAAGCGATGGTGCGCGGCACGGCATCCTTGCGGGGCATGGCGGCGGTGAAGCCGATCATCTGCGAAGCATCCGTGACAATCAGGCCGTTGAACTGCATTCTCTCACGCAAGAGTCCCTGCATCAGCTCCGGCGACAGGGTGGCGGGCATGATTTCTTCGTCTTTGATGGCAGGATTGATAAGGCGCGTGTAGGCGGGCTGGCAGATATGCCCCACCATCACGGTTTTGGCGCCCTGATCGATCAGCGTGCGGTACACGCGGCCATAGGAAGCCTCCCAGTCTTCCACCGACAGGCTGTTCACCGTCATGTGCAGATGCTGGTCGCGCTCGTCCACGCCGTCGCCGGGGAAATGCTTGATGCTGACGGCCATGTTTTCTTCGTCCGCCGCGCGCAGATATCCGGAGGCCATTTTGATCACGAGGTCGGCATTGTTGCCAAAGGTGCGCAGGTTGGTGATAGGGTTTCTAAAGTTCATATCAATGTCCACAATGGGGGCGAACGCCCAGTTACAGCCCACCATCGCGCCCTCGGCGCAGGCCACCTTGCCCAGGCGGTAGCCCATTTCGGCGTTATCGGTAGCACCCACCTGCAGGGGCTTGCCAAAGCTGGTGCCGTCTGCCGCGCTGCCGTTGCCGCCCGCCTCCAGGTTGGCGGCCAGCAGCAGCGGAATTTTGGAATTGCTTTGCAGCATGCGGTGAGCAGCCTGCACATTTCTGCCCATATCGGGGCGGTACATCACGCCGCCAACGCCCAGCTGCTTGGTCAGCGCGTAGATGTAGCCTTCGTCTGCCGACATGCCCAGCACGCAAAAGAGCTGGCCGATCTTCTCCTGCACACTCATGCCTGCGATTGTGTTTTGCACCCACTCGATGTCCGCGTCATCCAGATAAAAAGGTTTTGCTTTCAAGTTGATCATGAATCTACCTCCTCAATGTTGTACATTGGCCTTCATCAGGCTCATGATATTGAATTTGGGCAGCACTTCTTCCATCAGCGCCATCAGCTCATCGTCAAAGTTGTCCACTGCGCGGCATTCTTGGTCGAATATCATGGTGGGTTCCACATCGGGTGTCACGGGCTTCCAATCGGGCAAATCGCCGCCCGCCGGGCTGCCGGTGCGCGCAAAGCGGATCATCGCGTCAAACATCCGCCGTTCCAGCTCATCCGACACGCCGGGGATGTTGGCGCTTTCCACGCGCTCTGTATTGCGGAAGAAGAATGGAATATCTGAGCAGTGCCAGGCAGGCTTGTTCTGCTGGATGTTGAAGTTCAGTGTGAACTCATACAGATACGCGGGTGCTTTGCCGCCCTTGGCGTGCAGCTTCGCCAGCGCCTTGGACGGCGCGCGGAATATCCTGTCCAGCGACAGGAGATCCACGGGATGCTTGCCGGGGAAGGCTTTTTTGAACAGGTCAATGGCCTGCTGCGCGTGCTTTTTATAGTCCTTGGCCACCAGCGCCAGGGTGTCTTCGGCCGTCAGAGATGCCTTATTGTACGTCACGGGCTGGAAGGCGAATTCTGCCATTACGGAGCCGATCAGCATCGGGATGGTCTTGGCATGCTCTGTGAAGCCGCCCGTCATCAGCGGCTCGCCAAGGTACGCAGCATTGGGCCCCGGCACCATGGCAATGTTGCCGCCGGTGATGGCAATGGGCATGAACACCTTGTTGTACGCCTTGGCCAGGTCGTGGTACGACGCTGTTTCCAGCACCTTCACATCGCCTTTTTTGAGGGAGAAGCGGCCGCTGCCGCTCAGCTCCTTGGCCATGGCATTGGCCAGTCGCTTGCAATCGCCCTTGGGTACGGGCATCAGCTTGCCGTCTGACACGCCGCTCATCACAAACGCCTTGTGGTACAAACCGTCTGCCGCAGGCATCTGCATCAGCCCTGTCACCTTCATGCCGCCGCCAGACTGCCCCCAGATGGTCACATTTCCAGGGTCGCCGCCAAAGGCCGCAATGTTGTCACGCACCCATTCAAGCGCGGAAATCAGGTCTGTCAGGCACAGTATGCCCGAGTTTTTGTACTCCTCGCCGTAGGACGACAAATCCAGCAGGCCCAGCAGGTTCAGCCGGTGATTGACCGTCACCACCACCACATCGCCATGCTTGCACATGTTGACACCGTCATAGGCCTCCTGCTCAATGGCGGAGCCCATGGTGTATCCACCGCCATGCAGCCATACCACTACCGGCTTTTTCGCGTCCTTATCAAGGGCAGTGCTCCACACGTTCAGGTTCAGGCAGTTTTCGTCCTGCGGCCAATAACGGTGCGGCACCATCAGTTCGCCGGTGGGCTTGTCGGGGTTGACCAGCGGACACACAGGGCCATAGGAGGTGGCGTCCTTCACGCCCTCCCATGCGGGCACGGGCTCCGCCATGCGGAAGCGCTTCGCCTCAGCATAGGGAATGCCCTTGAAAATGTATACGCCGTCAAAGAAATAGCCTTGCAGCTTGCCCGATTTGGTCTGGACGGGGGGCACATCGTCCATTCTAAATATCTTTGCCATGAGAATCGTTCCTCCTTTAACCTTTCATGGTTTTGCCTTCCTTCAGGTCTTTCATCACCTGGGGATAGGTTTTATCCAGCTTATAGCATGCATAGATGATGGGCAGCATGGCCAGGAAGGGCAGCGCCGCATACAGATACAGGTTGTAGATCACAGACATTGCGGCATCGGGCTGCACAGCCAGATCGCCGTTATAGCCGGCCGCTCCCAGGATGCCCATCGCAATGGCACCGGCAATGCCCGCGCCAATTTTTGCGCCAAAGGTGGTGGTGGAATACAGCATGCCCTCCACGCGGGTGCCGGTTTTCCACTGGCCATACTCGATGGTATCGGCAATCATGGCAAACATGGTGCCCATGCCCGTGGCACTGCCAATGCCCTTCACCACGGCACAAATCAACAGCCACTGGAAGGACAGCGGGTTGATAAGCACCATCACTGCGCCCACCAGGCTGATCACAGCGCCTGCCAGCGCCACATTGCGCTTGCCCACTTTCTTGATCACGCCGGTCATCAGCGGCATCACAATCAGCGCCACCAGCGTGCCAATGGCAGCCAGATAGCCAATGTACGCTTCGTCGCCCAGCCAATACTTGGCATAGTAGGTGCCTACCGACATGCTCATCGCCAGGCCCAGCACCATTACCACCCATGCAAGCACCAGTAACAGCCATTGTTCGTTTTTGATGCACAGTTTGAAGCTTTCTTTGAAAGAAATCTTCTCAATGGGCACATCCACGCGCTCTTTGGTAAATTTGAAGCACAGCAGGAACAGGACAGCCGCCAAAACGCCATAAATGCAGGATACAATGATCCACGCCTGTTGATTGGCCGTGCCCGCCGCCCCGCCCACGGCCTTCACGATGGGCAGCGTCAGCGCATTGATGGCCAGCGAGCCTACCTGCGCCAGGAACATGCGGAACACGTTGATAATCATGCGCTGATTCTGATCGCGGGACATGCGTGCTGTCAGCGCGCCATAGGGGATGTTGATGGCAGTGTACAGCACAGTCGTCACCAGGTTGTAGGTGATGGCAATATAAATATACTGCCCCACATCGCCAAAGTTTGGTACCGTGAAAACCAGTATCGCAGAAACCGCAATGGGCACCGCAAGCCACAGCATCCAGGGCCGTGCCTTGCCATGCCTGGACTTGGTTTTGTCCATCACATAGCCCATCCAATATCGCTCACCCCGTCCAGCAGCCGGGAGGCCATCATGATCAGGCCGATGATGGTGGGGTTCAGCCCCAGCGCGTCGGTGTAAAAGAACGTCACGTAGGTGGATGTGAGCACCAGAATCAGGTTGCTGGCCAGATCGCCGCCGCCATAGAAGAACTTCTCCCGGAATCCGATTTTCTCCGTCATCACCGTATCATGCTTGATCTCCATATGATTCCTCCAATATATATTTCAGTGTTTATATAAACACATGATTTTTAAACGGCGATGGGTGTGGGCTGCGCTTGCTTTATCAGCGCGCCGCGAAGCAGCGTGAAACTCGTCAGCGTAATCCCCACGCCAAATGTCACATCCGTTAGAAAATGCGCGCCCATGATCACGCGGCTGACCATCACAAGCAGCGTCCACAGCCCCGCAAAGGCCCACAGCGCGGCCTTCCAGCCTGTTGAGCGAAGGCGCGGGCAGAAAGTGGGCAATAGCGTGATCCACAGGATACAGGCGGCGTTTGCGGCATGGCCGGAGGGGAAGCTCATATGCTCGTTGTCCGGTGCAAACGGCTTCAGCATAAACCAGAATGCAAACTCCGCGTCCGGATCGGTCATCATGCGCATGCGCGGCCTGCCCCACAGCATTTTGAGCAGGTTGACGCCAAACAGTGCGATCACTACCGTCAATAAGCCCACCAGCGCTGCTTTGCGGAGGGCTGCGTCCTGCGACTTTTTGATTTTGAGCGACAGCAGCATAAACCCCGCCGCCAGTGCAATACCGACGGCGGCGATCTCTTTGGGCAAGCCTTCGATATATTGGGTGGGCAGCATCGCCGCGCCCAGGCCAAACAGTACCGCCAGTGCGCCAAAGCCCACAAAGCCAATCACGTTCGGCAATGCGCTCTTCTTATTGCGGGTTGCCCACAGCGCCGCGCTGCAAAAGGAGGCCACCAGCATGCAGGGCACTTCGCCAAACGCCTCAAACAGGCGGCCAAACCCGCTTTTCGTGTTGAAAAGCGCCTTGGACGCCGGTAAATCCAGAAATGTGAACGCCGCCATCATGAAGAGAAATCCACCAATACATCCTATCCTTCGCCATCTTTGAGCCATTCATTTTTCCCCCTCAGGATTGCTATATAATTGCCGTCTGCATGTTGTCTATGGTAATATAATAGACAAAAACGATATATTGTGATATAATGTTTTTAATAAATATATCATCGTTTTATTATAAGTTGAACTCGTTGAGGAGTGGATATTGGATGGGGAAAGAAGCGGCCCAGTTTCTAAATTTTCTGCACATCCTGGATGCCGAAGGCAAGGATGAGGACATCCTATTCCGGATGCGGGAACTGCAGGAGCAGCATTTGCCCTTTGAAATCGAGCGGATGATATACTCCGCCATTGCCGCTGGGGAGCCGGATACGCTTCGCGCCATTCTCCTGAATGCCAACCAATCCATGGACGCCAACGCCTACCGCACCGGGCTGCTGTCGAAAAACGAACTGCGGCAGTGCCAGTATATCGCGGTCACCAGCGTGGCCATTGCTTGCCGCATTGCCATGACGGCGGGGGTGCCGCAAAACATTGCCTATGCCCTCAGCGACAGCTTCATCCAGCGCATCGATTGTATGGACTGCCCGGAGGCCATCATGGACGAGGCCATTGGCATCCAAATCCGTTTTGCGGAAATGACCACCAAATACAAGCAGCGAACCACCTATTCTAAGGCAGTGCGCATCGCCATTGATTATGTTTCCAAGCATCTGCATGATCCGATTTCTGCGGTGGACATTGCCCCACATACGGCGTATTCTTCAAAATATCTTGCCATATTGTTCAAAAAAGAAACCGGCCAAACCCTGACCGGCTTCATCCTCGCCCAGCGTATTGAGGAGGCCAAACGGCTGTTGCTACAAAACCGCAGCAGCGAGGAGGTCGCCTACTTGCTGGGTTTTTGCAGCCAGAGCCATTTCATCCAGCGCTTCAAGCAGGTGACGGGCACCACGCCGCAGAAGTTTATGTGCAGATAGCGAAGCAAGGATTACCACCACGGGATGATCCCGATGATTTTTAAGGTTAATAATATGTGCGCTATCACCACAAAAAACATGATACCAATTTGGGTGATACGCATAAATATCCGATGCCCTTTTGTCGGCATGGATCGTTCGAATACTTCCTTGTTGATTTTTCTCACCGGCAAATCCAGTACATAAAAATCCAGTAGCACCGTAAGGCAAAATAAAGTTATTTCCACAGGCTACTCTCTCCTATTCCCTGCTGTGCACAACCAGCCTATACCCCGCGCCCCACACCGTCTCGATGGTGCAGGCTTTGGATTTCACTTTATCGCGAAGGCATTTCACATGGGTGTCCACCGTCCGGTCGGTGCCCACAAAATGTATGCCCCACACCATGTCTAGCAGGGCTTCGCGCGAGAACACCTTGCCGGGGCTGCTGCATAAAAACACCAGCAGGCTGTATTCGCGGGGGGACAATTGCAGGCCGACACCGTCCACACGCACCACTCTGGCATCCAGATTGATTTCGATATCGCCGGTTTTGATTTCTCGACCCGCACCTGTGGTGACGCCCGTCAGCTTGAGCAGGTTTTTGATACGCGCAATCAGCTCCCGCGGGTAGAAGGGCTTTAAAAGGAAATCATTTGCGCCGCTCGCAAACGCGTCCAGCCGGTCGGTTTCGGCCTTTTTGCGGCTGATCATCAGCACCAGGGACTGCGCACAGTATTGTTCACACACCATCAGGCCGTCGATGACGGGTAGCTCCAGTTCTAGCACCAGCAGCGCATAGCGGCAGCGGCGCAAGCGCTTGATGGCGTCCACGCCGTCCTTTGCCTCGTCCACAAAGAAGCCCTGCTCCCTGGCGGACATGGCAATGATCTCGCGGACGGCACTGTCCGCGTCCGCCACCAGTATTCTGATCTCGTGTCCGTTCATGCGCTACCTCGATACGACGGGTGGGAAGGCTTGTCGGTCGTGCTCATTATATCATTTTTGTGCGAAATGTAAAACACCCGGGCCGCATTTTTTTGCAGCCCGGGGGTTCTTTGCTTGTCAGTTGCCGCGTGTGTACTTGGACAGCACGTTTTTCAGAATGTCCACAGCCTCCTGAGATTCCATCAGGTCGTTTTTCAGCTTGATGTTCTCGGCCTCAAGCTCCAGAATACGCGGAGATTCTGTGCTGCGGCTTTGCGCAGGCGCAGCTTTGACAAAACTCGCCTCCTGCTGTGCACGCGCCACGCGCGCCCGGCG